>CAMHSB010000008.1 GCA_946187695.1 uncultured Bacteroidales bacterium | reverse complement strand
GACGCAAATTGGTCAATTTGCTGTAGTTGTTCTTCGGTGTAGGTCATGCTAAATAATGTTTTTGATTTAAGGATTAAAGTTGCCCTTCTAGGCGGAGGCCGCTCCTCCCGTTAGTCGGGAGGACGCTCCGGGTTGAACGGGTTCTTCTGCCGGTGCTTCCGACGCTTCGGCGGCAGGAAGCTCCGGCTGTGCTGCTTCCGACAGCCATTCGGACTGATTAAATCGAAGATCGGTATAGATATCGACAGCGATTTGGAACGAAGCGCAGGCGCAACCCGAAGCGAAGTACTCGGGTATCTCGGAGAAGCGGATGCGCGGATCGAGATACAGGGAGCGTTCCTGAAGCTTGGTCTGCTCCAGGATGAGCACCGACATGTATTGCCGGAACAGTTCCCGCATGGTATCGAAGCAATCAAGACGGGCTGCCATGTTTCCCAGTTGGTGACGCATGGCGAAAAAGACCGTCTTGACTCTTCGAGTGCGGGGAGAGTTGTTGAGCTCGGTGTAACCCTCGGCGGTGTCAGAGACACAGACGAAGGCAGTGGTGGTCTGCATAGCAGCGAGGGCATCCTCGAAGCCTTGCAGACCGCTCACTTTACAAAAGCGAAACTTCTTGTTCCGGGCAAGGATATTGATGGCGGTGAGACGCTCAAAGAATGAGGTTGCGTCCCAGTTCGATACAGTTGTCATAGCGGTTAGGGTTTAGCGGATTCTTTCTTGAGTTCCTCGTATTCGAGCGCTTGCGCATCCAATTCGACGAGCGCGCGGTGTACATCCATGCGAAGGACCTGTGCCTCCTTCGTGATGTCGCCTTTGGTAAGCGCGCGAATCTGGTTGTTCATGGATTGCTGCAGGCGCTCTTGCATGGATTCGGACTGCGCATTGACATCGCTGCTGACGAAGAAGTGCTTGTAACGGCGCGCTAACATCTGCTTGGCGGACGCATACCAATAGAAGATAGAGACGGCTTCTTCTGCGGAGAGTTTGACCGGCTCTTTGGATTGGTATAAGTAGGCTGCCATTTCGGAAAGGAGATCCGCGTTCTTCGTGACGAGATAACCTTGATAGAGGTTTTCGAGAATGAGGAAGGCTTCAAAAGTCAGGCCGGAGAGGTCAGCCTCTACCGCTTGAAGCTTTCCGAGCGAAGGAATGCGGACGGGAACGAGTGGCAGCTGGTCGAGCCAAGACAGATGTTGGATAGCGGCAGCTATCTGTTCGGTGGTTAAGAAGCACGGTCGGCCCTCGAAGTGACAGAAAATGCCGTCATCGGCTTTTTCCACAAGGGTAAGCGGTGCCCACCGAATAAGCGCGTAGGTCTTTATCTCGGCAGCAGAATAGTTCTGCGTGAGCAGGAAGAAGATGTAGCGCAGTTGCGAGAGCGTTAACTCCTGCCAGCAGGTAGGTAATGTAATGTTTACATTCATAGTTTAGCGTTTAGAGTTTAGGGTTGAACGATTACCACCAGTAGCCTCCGGAATCCTTGTGGTTCTCGAAGGATGGACGGCAAAAGAGCATAGAGGTGTAGCTATCCTGCCACTCCGCGAAGAGTTCGGGCTTTGTCCGGATGCGCTGCACAACGGAATACATCCGCTTGAAGTCAAGCGGTTTTCCGTTGAGCATTTCGAGCGTTGTCTGCCGGATGGCATCAATGATTGAGCGCTCTTCCGGAGTGACTTGCTGCGTGAGCATGTTACGGCGTAGCCTCGACATCAGTTCCTCCGAAACGAAGTGCTCTGCCAGTTCCTGCTCGATAGAGAGGACCTGCAAGCGGAGGGACTGGTAATGCGCCCATTGTTCAGCATTGTACCCGGCAAGGTGTGCCAGTTCGAGGTCAGGCCAAAGGCTTGCCCCGAAGAACTGACCTTGCGGTGTGTCCGGCCAGTCCGGGCGTTTGGCAAGTTGGTCGAGGAGGTCGTTAACGAGACTATCGCGGTTTGTGAGGAGCGAGTCGATGAGCCGCTTCACACGATCCGCGCTTGCCGGAACGACATTTTGGTTGGACACAATGCCGAAGCCGTTGGGGGTTAGGATGAGGTCGAGCGATGGAATGGCTCGCCGAAATCCATCGACGGCGACAATATGGGCGCAAAGCGAGCGCAGCGGGTCGGTTTCTTCAGCGGCTTCAACCTCAGTGAGGATATCCGTGCCGGTGAAGTGCTTGGATAGCCATGTATGGGCTTTGACCAAGTAAGGTGCGATTTTGTCGTACAAGGGCGTTTCGCCCTCTACGGTGGTAAGAGCGTTAGGAAGGTACTTCCGAAGCTCTGTATCGTTCTGTATTAACATAGTTAATAGAATTAGGCGTTGTCGGTTTTCTTTTGCTCCAGCGTGGACTCTTTGGCATCCTTGTGCTCATCCAAGGTTGTGAGTTGGATGAAGGGGCACGTAGGAAATGCCTTATCCCAGTGGTTGAAGCGGATGAGGAGCTGATGCGGATAGAAAAGCAGATCATGGTAGGGCTTCTGCAGGGCCTGCGCAATGGTGTACAGTTCGCGCTTATCCGAGCCGGAGTTGTTCGACTGGCTCTTGCCGGGAACTGAACCAACGAGGTTGGAGTGTACGCGCATGGTAAAGCAGATGACGTTAATCGCTTCCTGAATGTCCGTTTCCCAATCGCCGCCTTCCTTGGCGTCGTCGATGCGTTTGATAAGGACATCGTGGTTTTCTTCGCCGTTCGGGTTAACACCGAAGGAAGAGAACCAGGCTTTACCGGCATTCTCGGCGCCGGTAAGGAAGTCGATTATGCGCTGCTTTTCCTCTTTGACGCGCTCCATCCGCTTCACATTGTCGGTGATGCCTTCAGCGCGGAAGATACGCTCCCAATAGCGTTCGTTGACCTCTATCTGGTACTTGATAGGGGCAGCGTTCTGAAGCTTGGCTTTCTTGGCGGTGGTGATGAGTTGCTTGATGTCGTACCAGCGCGAAGCGAAGATCGCGGCGTAGTACGGTATAGGATAATAGGTATTGCGCGCGGTGGGTATGCGCGTAACGATGGCAAACTTGCGCTTCTTGGTGCCGTTCTTGAGGCGGGTTTGCAGATCCGTCCACGGATTATAGAGATTGAGGAGCGGAATATGCTCTACATCGGACGGATTGACGAAATGCTCCCAGTTGGCAAAGAGTATTTCTTTGCTTGTGCCATCAGCAGTAGCGGGGGTGAAACGGCAGTTGCAGGCTTCCTTGCGGAGCATGGTGGTGATGCGTGTGCCATCCTTGGAAAGAATGATCAAGGTGACACAGAAGCCGAAGTGCTTGAAATCGAGGCAAGCGCCGAGGAAATAATCCGCCATGTTGTTCTCGAAGAAGAAATCTGTGATTTGCTTCTTGACATCGGCGGTACACTCGCAGGTATCGTACTGGAGACCTTGACCGTAGCACACTTCGGCGTTCCACTGCTGGCAGGTGGTCAGCGTTTCATCGGCTTCAATCTTCTTGAGGACGTTGTAGGGCATGAGGTTGTCCGCTCCCCATGGGATGTACTGGGTATGGTCATCCAACTGGATAGGCGAAATCTCGCCATCCTCTTTGAAGAGTGTGGTGGTGTCGGTAACGAAGACCGCGCGGGCTTTGAGTTGTGGTATATCTACCACGGATGTAAAACCAAAATCCATATCTTGCAAATTTTGCTGCAAAGATATGGATTTATGCGCGGGCGCGAAAAGACACGCTTATTTTCGGAATTATTTCCGAACCAAAGTGTTGTGGTATCTCACGTGAATATCTCGAATGTCGGACATTGATGATGAGTTATTGCCAGCGTCGCCAAACAACTCTACTTCCCAAGTAATGGTATCATTCTTCAGCGTGGCTTGACCATATTCAAAATGGTTTCTCATCGTAGCCATTAATGTGCCCTCCGCATTAGTCAAGGCAACATCAAATGTTTCACTATTCTTGAAAAGAATTTTGTCTTCCTTGACTTCAAAGGCTTCAATAGGCAATGATTTTGGACGCTTATCACCACGTCTCACAATAACATAGCCGTTCTCCATTACTATCACGGCTTTTGTGTCTGTAACGACATTTTCTATACCTTCACCGCCCTCTGTAGGTGGGTCTGAAGGTTCTACTGGAGGATCATAAGAGAATTCTACTTCCGTAAGGTCTTTGGTATCCATATTAGGCATACCAAAGAAATTTGTCCATACATACAAATGCTCATCCTCTACATACATCTTTACTGGGCTTATCATGTCGCGAAAATAGATAACTTCTTCTTCACCAAACTCATTAGTCCAATAAGTAGTGGTACGCATCTCGTACTCACCTTCAAATCCATGGGAATTGAATTTCTTGCCAGTCTCGCAACTTGTCAAAACTATAGTGGACAAAGATAGCAAAAATACTAATACTTTTTTCATGATGAAATTTTATTTTTGTCTATAATATGTGCCGCTCCTTGTATTCAGACCAGTCATTACTATTATATCATTCTCGACAAATTGAAGTTCAATATAATCATCTTCAATGGAAATATTATTCGTCCCATAAGTATTTCTCAAATTGGAACGGTGTATATAATACTTTCCTGATATTTTCTTAATTTCCCAGTTATACTGCTCATATTGAGCACCCAGCGTCATAGTATAGTAACCAGTGCCATTAGCGTCAAAATTAAAATAATATGAACCAGATAATTCATGCTGATTATTTAGCCATAAACCAGCAAGATTAGACGAATATTCTTGAGTTCTATCAATCATATCTTCACAAGAGCATTCATTTTGACCTTGTTTACACGAAGCAAGGAAAAACAAAGGAATAAATAAAAGAATTAACTTCTTCATAGTACTACGTTATTTTACAAGAAATACTTCGTCAAACTTAAATTTACCTACGTTTTTACCTTCGAGGGAACAAACAACATGATCCTTACCAACCTTTGTTACGTTCAAGACATCACCGATTTGAACACCATCTTTCTCAACCATCGAGGAAACAACAGAACCTACAGTAAACTCATCTTTCTCTTCAGAATCTTCCTCTTTTCCGCTTCCTCCTTTAATCCATCCGTCTATATCAGTGATTTCAGCCTTCTCCTTTTTTTCATCAGCAATTTTTTCACCTTTCAATAAACGAATCATCTTTTCTTGATTTTCAATCATCTGATTCATTAAATCAATGCGCTTGTTGATTTTAAGATACCAACAATTTAACTCACGGCATATCATTACGATGCCGAACAAAACCGCTAGAGCGATAATTAAGTCTGTCCATTCCATAATAAAAACAATTTTGCGCTGCAAAATTACTCAAAAAATTTGGATTACACAAATTTTTCGGGCATGAAATGAAAATGAAATGAATTTTGCAAGCGAAAATGAAAAAATGAAACGGAAAAGCAAGGCGAAATAAAAAAATCCTCCCAAGTTTTGAGGCTTGGGAGGGGGCATGTGGGACATCTGTCACAAGTTTCGCCGACTTTGTCTATAACTCCACTAACAATGTCACAAAAATTGTGCCATAGTTAGAGGAAAACCTCCAAACCGTTGATGCGGGAGATGCAGACATCGCGGACGGTGCGGATTTCGTTGGAGCGGAGGAACTTGATGGTTCGTGTACCCTTATAGAAATCGTACTTTAGGGAGATGACATTGGGGTACGAGACAAGTGAGCCGTCGGATTTGAAAACGACGAGATCCACGGGATCGGGGCGCAACATCATTTGTTGGGCGGTACTGATGTGGATTGCTTGCATTATTCAGCGATTTTTTGAGCGAATAACTCGCTTAATGGAACGGAATGGTTGTGCATGATATCGGTAAGGGAAGCATGGAAGGTAGCGAAGATGTGTTCATCGGTGGTGACGATGGCGGACTCGTTACGATTACCACGGGTCAGGTTCTGCGAGGTGATGATAGAGACCGTCTGCCCGGCAGCGGACTTTATGAGGATCACCTTCGAGTGGTTATCGGCGAGATAGGTGTGCTCGATGACGCGCGTGAGGAACGGCCAGAGGCGGAGCGTCTTCTGCGTAGCCTTAAAATCAAGGATGAGGTGGATAGCGTCCACCTTCCCTGATTTGTTGATGAAGAACAAGCGTCGTAAAAACTCCTCGGAGATGGAGAAGGAGGTCTGCCAAATGGTAGCCCTCCCGACCTGTTCGAGCACCCATTCAACGACATCGGCCACCTGCAAGGTGTTCGTCAGATAACACTGTAGCGGACACGATGCAAGCGGCTTGAGATAGTCATCTATGGACGCATTCCTTTTCACGCTTTAGCGGTGGCTTTAGCGGTGGTTTTCTTGGCAGCGCCTTTCGTGGTAGCCTTTGCGGCTTTCTTCGGCTTCGCTTCCTTCACCGGCGTAGCGTCTGCCGGTTGAGCGGGCGTTGGCTCTTCCGGCGTATTGTCTGCCGGTGCTTCCTCATTGCCTTTCTCGGCGGAGGCCGCTCCTTCCGTTCCGTCGGAAGGACGCTCCGGGTCGTATGCTCCCACGGCAGGCTCGCCTATTTTATAATGGTCGTAAGCCTGCCAATTAGCATGGTACTGCTTATCGAGTTCGATAAGCTCTTTGAGGAAGGGGTAACGCTCGCTATCGGGGCAAGTGCTGTGCTCGACAGAGAGCAACTGCAACTGCGTATGGCAGCGCCGCATCTGCTGCATGATGGACATGTTCTGCGCGTAAAGGGCTTGAATGTCCAGCGGGAGCGCGTCGTGATCCGCACGTTTGCCCTTCTTGAACTCCTCATGTTCATCAGCAAGGTTATGCTCTTTGGCGATGGTTTGGACCTGCTTGCCCATCTCCAAAACCTGCTCATGCGTGAGTTGCTGGAGATAGAAGTTATACTTCTTCTGCAGCTCATACTCAATGCGCGAAGCATAGTGGTTCGGGCGGCGCATGAAGTTCTGATACATGATACGGTTGTTGGTGAGTTGGAGCACGAGCAGCGCGCCCTCTGCCAAATCTCTCTTTTCCGGTTCAGCCTCAAGATAGGCTTTGACCTTTTGGATTACTTCTTCATTTTTCATCTTTTCAAAAGATTAAAAATTCGGACTACTGGCTGCATCGAACTGCAAATGCGAGCATTTGTTCGATTTGCACAGCAGTTCTTCTTTTAACATGGTTATAGGTTGTTGTTTATGCCCACGACAAAGAACATGTTCTTGCCGAGGGGTTCGAGTAAACGATACATTGCGTTGAGAGTTGAGCCGGTGGTAACAAAATCATCAAAGATGATCAGGTTCGGCTCTGGCGGTAGAAATCCAAGGTCGAAATCGACAGCTACTCGCTGCCGCGAGTGTGCAAGGGCAACATCCTCGTAGTACGGAATTTGCAGTCTCGCTCCGATTTCGGAGGCTATACGGCAAGCAAAATTCTGTGTCAAGTGTCTGCGTTTGGGCGACGGCACAATCGCCCAATGACCTTGTGAGAGGTAGTTGCCCAGCACTTTCTTAATGACCGGCGTCAGATGATCGGCAAAGTAGTTGACCATGCTATCATCCGCCTTGATGTCGGTGAGTTTTCGGCCCTTGATGGATTTCTTCCATATCGACAGCACCGGTATGGACGCGTGCGGACTCATTGTCATGCGTTCGACAGAGAGATCGCACCGTGCTTCGCCCACGTCCGGCTTATGCCAACCGGCGCGTTGTTTCTCGGCGAAGATGTCCTTTACCGGCACAGCAGCATTGCCCGGGCTTGATTGCTCGGACAATGCTTTGACTTCATCTAATGAGAATAGGCTCATACTTGATACGTTATGCGCGATATGGTGCCGCCACCGCCATTATCTACCCAAATGTAATAATTCTGCCCTGCATGCAGGTTAGCCGAGATGGAAACCTCTGCGGAGGCTGCATCGCCTGTTGCCAAATCATGCAACTCGCTATCGGCGATATGTCCTCGGCGTTCGTTAGAATTATTCGAATGGAAGGTAACAGTGAGGAGTGCATCCCATTCAGGCGTGAAGATGATACATCTGCGTACTCCGGCTGTACCTGCTCCGTTGAAGTGTGCGCCACCGGTATAGAGGTAATCTTTTCCATCGGTTGCTTTCGCACCGAGGATGGTCAAACCGTTATAATCGATGGCTGGCACCTCGTCAGGATCCTGGAGTGAGACTTGCTCCGCGAACGGAGCAAAGTCCCAAACAAGGTTAAGGACGTCAGTCGGGATCGTCGTTACCAGCGTCAATCGTGCCGTCCTCGGTTTCGATTGTACCTTCATAGAAGGGTGCCGGCACGACGTCGGTAGCTTCGGCGTTGATAGTGGTGGAGGTGGTACCGGTTGCACCTTGACCCAAATCTTGGGCGACGGTGGTTTTGGTGTTCCACATATCAGAGCCGATGACACGGTACTTTCCTTTCATGTCCTCAATGATGAAGACGTTGTCGTTGTTGTTGAGGTAAGCGGAAGCCGCAGAAGCCTCTTCGCCAACGGCGGGATGAACGGCTGTGAGCTTGTTGAGCTGGGTCTGAGACGGTACTTCACCTTGTGCCTCGGAGGTTACCTGCGACTTATCCGGAAGGATATCGATGTACTTCCAAGTAGCGTCAGCTACGAGGACGAACGAACCTTGATAGACAGCAGCGGTGGGGCGACCTTGCGCATCCTTGGGGAGCGTCGGCCACTTTGCGATAAGCGACTTGGCAATGTAGTACAGACGGCGCTTAATGCCGGGCAGTTCCGGCGTGCCCTGACACCAAGACAGGGACTTTTGCAATGCTGAACAGTTGTTAGTAGGCATATCTGTTGGTTTTGAATAGTTAGTAAATTGTGTTAGGGATTGAAATGGGACTTGCCCCTTCCGGCGGAGGCCGTTTTCCCCGTTTCATCGGGGACACCTCCGGGGATTGGAACGGGCATACTTGGTTCACGTAGTGAGCGGAACCCCTGCAAAGCCCGCCGCACTTTGCCCCGGAGTGCCTTGCGGCACAGCGGGACTATGTGCGAACACCCCCCAGAACTTAGTCTGCCAATTCTACGACTTTGAGACGGCGCTTGTCAATCGACTCGAACTGTACACCAAAGAACATGGTGGCGATGTAGGAGAGGATAAACGGCTCGTACTCTTTGACGAGAACGTCCTCGGCATCGGACATCTGGTCGTAGCCGACGAGCATGTTGGCCTTGGGACAGATGTGGATGAACTTGGAGTCAGCCTTGTTATACATGGGGATGATGTGCAGGCGGTTGTTCGATCCCTCGACGGTGAGCTGGTCGTACTTATCGTTATAGATAAGTCCGGCGTGCGAAGCTTGGTAGGAATCGTTGTACTTGTCTGCGAAATCCTGCGAGCAGAACATGTACAAATCCTGAGCGCGCAAGCGCGGATCAAGGGAGTACAGGATCTCCTTGGCGATGTCGCAAGCGTTATCGCTTGTGATAGCCTGCGTGAGCTTGAGGTAGTTACCCTCACCGGCAGCAATCTTGCCTGCGGTGATCTCTTTCTGCGTGATGGTGTCGAAGCCATCGAACAGATCGAGCGAGGTGTCACCTTGCGGGTTGCGCACACCTTTCCAGATAGCATCGTTCAGGTGCTCGGAGAGGGAGATAGCAATCATACGCAGCACGTGGAGTGCGGTAGGCGCTTTCATCTGCCCGTCACCTTTGGATGCAGCCATCTGACCGAGAACGGTAGAGATAGCCGAGTTCGGCTCAAACTTGGCAACGACCGAACCCATGAAGGTTTCGAGCGTACGGAAGTTGAGGTTCAGGTTGAAATCGGTAGAGCGCGACGGCTTATACGGACCGAACTGCGCCGTGCCGTTCATGGCTGCTACGGACTCCTTGTAACGGATACCCGGGCGGGCAGTCATGAATTTAAGCGTGTCCTTGATACCAATGATGGGCAACATCAACAGTTCCGGACGGTACTTGTGAGCGGCTTCCTGATAGGCAGCCAAATCAAATTGAAGTTTTCCTGGCATAGTTAGAATGGTTTAGGATTAATGACTTAGGTTAGACCAAATCGTAGAGTTTCTGCGCAGCGTTGAGACGAGCACAGAAATCATCCATCGGCGTTGACTCCTGCACCTTGCCGTCGTTAACCGGATGGGTGGTAGAATCGCCCGGCTGTTTGTTCAGCTCCTCGATTTGGGCTTTGAGGGTTTGGATCTCCTGATCCTTGGCTTGGATGGCCTCGTTGTGCGATGCCGTGAGCTGGGTTTCTTTGTCAGCAGCTGCTTTGAGTGCTGCTTCGATTTGTCCCAATTGCTCCTCATTCATCTCGAACTTGCCATCTTTGAGTTCGGCAGCTGCCTCCGCCATCAGCAGGACGGCAGCCAATAATGGGAATTTCTTCATGGTTATAGTTGGTTTGGGTTGGTTAGCTTGGGCTTCCGGCTCTTTGCGCTTTCCGGATTTGAAGAAATCCGTTAACGCGGCAAGCAACTTCTGGAACTGCGAACTGGCTTGCACCGGCACATTGGGAATGGGCATACCGACAGCGGCCATTGCAGACGCAACAGCATCGGTAAGGACGGGCGCTTCATCCTCATCATCGTTGGTGACGGCATCCACGAAGCCCCATGACTTGGCTTCCTCGGCATTGAGCCAGCCGCCGACCTTCATCAGATCGAGCAGTTCCTCTTTCTTCTTGCCGCAACGGTTGGCATAGAGCGAAGCGACATTGACATCAATCTTCTCCAAATCCGTTTTGAGCTGAGACAGATCCTTGATTTGCTCGGCGAGTTGATCCGCATTAAGCGACGCCCACTGGAAGAACTCCGCAGAACATTTGTGAACGAGGTACATGGCGCTTGCGTCCATGGTAATCTCTTTGGCTCCCATGGAAGCGATAGTGGCCGCAGACGCATTCATCCCGACGAAGTGGACATGCACATCGCCGTGATTACGGAAAGCGGAAGCGATAGTTAAAGCGGTAGCGACAGAGCCACCGAGAGAATCAATGAGAACGTCGACCCGTTTACCTTTGTTGGCATCGAGGACGTTCTGCACGTGGCGGCTGTCGAAGTCATAACCTCCGACAAAGCCGCGCAGGTGGAGATGGTAGTTTTTCATAGCACGGTTTAGGTTTGTGCTGCAAAAGTACTACCATTCGCGCATATGCGAAAAGACCTATATTATCATGCGCATGAGCAGGGAATCATGGCTCTGGGGCCTTTATGCGAGATTGTATAGACTGTGGTGGATGACTCTCCATCCGGCATACCCATGCCCTGATTGGATTCAATGAAGGGCCAGGGTTGCTCTCTCTGCCCGATGAGATAACTGCGGTTATTGACATCGGTGACGATGAATGCCAAGGGAATATGCTCCGGAAGAGGTAGCAGGGATTCAAACGTGAGCTCGACGGACTCGTTAGAGGCACCGTGCTCATTATTGCGCGTACAGGCGCAAGAAGATTCCCCGGTGAAAGGAATTTCTGTTTGCTGCTGCGTGATCCAGACGGGAGCACCCGAAAGAGCGTGTGCCTGAAGATCAGAAGCCAGCTCTTTGGCGTTGATATAGGACAGGCGTTTTATGCCCGGAAGTGAAAAATAATTTGCCATGGAGTAAATCGGAATAAGGTGGAACACATCGGAATAAATAGGAAACAATATCAAAAAAGTTCCCGATATTTATAGCGAATTTTTAACTTTTTTTGGATTTGACTGTTTTCCGGTAGGCATCACGCCTGCGCTGATAGATTTTGAGCAAGGTGCGGAAGTTCGTGTCATCGTCCTCGATACAATGATCTTCCATCCACGCCTGGACGAGGAGGTCGATCCTCGTTTTGGGAGTGATACGCCTTGCCTCATGGATATCATCAAATAGTTCCACCTGAAAACGGTTCCGGATGGTATCGGCCAGATGCTCCAGTCCGATACGGGGCACAAAGTTGTAGTATTCCACCGGCTTGTAGGGAAAGGATGGAATGACGATAGCAATCGTAGCACCCTCCGGAACGGGAGCGGGCTTGTCTGTCGGTTGCTTCTGAAGATGTGCCTGGATCACTCCGGACTCCTGCGAGTTGCGCACGGGTACGACGGGCGTCGGGAAGCGGTAAATCTCACGCGGGCATGTCTTGTTGTCCCGGTTGTGTACTTGGTTGCATTCATGTGCATACCATTGCGCCAGATACGGCGGCAAGCATAGATAAATAAGGTACTGGTTCATACATAGTTAAAGTTTAGGTCCAAAAACGGCTGCAAAGGTACAAAAAAAATCCGAATTGCGCAAGAATAATTACATAAATTCGCGCAAAAGAGGGCAAAATTTCAGTAATTATAATTACTTTCTGCGAATATGGGAGTAAAAAGTAGCCGCCGACTCTCCCGAGCAGGCGGTCTGGAAATAGATTATGACAAACAAGAAAACAAAATTATCCCGCGTCCTTTTGACGAAGACGGTGCAAAAGTACTACATTATCCGGAGTCAGGAAAAGACCTGCAGCAGGATCCGCAGGTCTTAGTCCATGAGAAAAGCGGGTTGCCCCGCCTTGCTCAATTCCGGAAGATATGCCCATCGACCTCCGTGTAATCGCCTGCCGTATCGAGGTTGCGCCATACTGCGGTGTAATCTATGCAGCATTGCAGCCACGCGGGGAGGTTCTTGAAATAGCCGCATTCCTCGCAAAGGTGCTCCGCAAAATCTTCGGGGCTTTCGTAGCTGCCCTCGTAGCGCTCATGGAAATCATCGAGCGTGCCATCATCCCAATACGTGAGGTATGCCTCGTAAGCCTCGCGCTGAAGCTCGCCCAAAGCGGCATACTCTTTGATTTTATCGAAAGTGGCTTCGCCCATGCAGCCCTCGCAATACCATTGTTCGGGGTAGTGCTCGTAATCTTGGAACATGAGTTCCGGCTCTGACTCGTTGGCGTGCAAGCGGTTGCAAAACTCCATAAAATCGTGGTAGTTCTCAAAGGTGGACAAATCAATCCACATGCCGTAGAAACTGCCGTTGTTGTACTTGGCATAGGTGCCACAATAGACTGCCGGATTGCTGTTCTCATAGTGTGCAGCGTGTTCGCGGATTTCGTTCTTGGTTAATGGTTCTCTGTAGTTCATAACTCTAAAAATTTTGATTGTTTATAAATGTTAGTTAATTAGTGCCAAACTTGGCTCGTGTACTCAAAATCTTCGTATTCCTCGTAAATATCTCCGAAATCGCTTTCTTCATTTGCGGTAATGCTGGAGCGGTGAGCAACCTTTACAAAACTTTGATTGTTGTTTGAGCGGCTTTCGAAATCGATACCAAATGAAATAGTTAGCTGTGCCATGATTGTATGTGTTTTAGAATTTAACATTTGCGTATAAAGCAGTTAGCGTTTGATATAACCTTTACGGTGCTTTACAAGTGTTCCGTGGGAGTGTTTGCAAGGTTTTCGAAACAAAATACTACCATAGGGGCGAGAACTGTTCGAAGAATGGTCTTGCCCCGGAATAATGGTGGAGATTTTTTTAGCGCCCAAAGTAGCGCCGAAACGTGCTCTGACCTTTCAAATCAACGTAGCGGTAACTAACTTTGCACCGGAAAGGATTGTATCAGATAATCGCGGATCTGCTGCGGACAAATGTATTCGTATAGAAACATATACTGGCATAGCAGACAATTGCGGTATCGAGGGCGAAAAACCAAGCCCTCAAATGACAAGCAATAAGAAAAAGAAAATATGGGGAGGGAGAAGGCTGCCATCACGAATGGGTGGCGGCTATGCTCGTATTGCAATGGCGTAGTTGCGACTGTAGCAGGCAGGCGGGAAAATTGCGAGTCAGAACTGAACACTTGGAGGTCTGCCGCCATTTTCGCGCCGGTATTAGCATAAATGTTCATCATCTATGCCAATACGCCTCCTACAGGCGCAGCGCCTGCATAACGGGCTTGCCGTGAAGGAGCGGAGAAGGAACAGCCGGGCGGCGGCGAGGCATGTTGAGGATAGCAGAACTGAACACTTGGAGGTCTGCCCGAAAACACGCTGACCCAGAGCCCAGCCGTGGAGGTGTAGCGACTGTGCGTGGGAGAGTGATAGCAGCCTGTGCTGCAGCAGGCTTGAGAGGAGAGCGCTCGTATTGCAAGAGGCGTACAGTTGCGCCGGTACTAGGTAGGTTAAGAATTGCGGTCAGAACTGAACACTTGGAAGTCTGCCGCCATTCTAAACCGGTTTCGCGTCTGGTCGCCCAGTAAACGAAAACCCAACTACTGGAGCAAATGCCTGCATAACGGGCGCGGAAGAGGGAGAGAAGGATGGAACAGCAAAGTGGAGGGAGTGACCAAGGCGAACGGTCAGAACTGAACACTTGGAGGTCTGACCGCGAGACTTAACGACCAAAGCCTTGCCGTGGAGAACGAACGACCGGGGGGAGGGTTGCCTGCAGCAGCTTTATGGGGTGGTCAAGCCGGACGCTCGCAGGGTGTAATAGCCCTCTTAGGCGGAGCGGTCACGGACTTTCTCCCGTTCCGTCGGGAGGACGCTCCGGGGTGTAGATGTCAGCCGGTACAGCAAAGGGCTGTAGTCACCCACCGGAGGTAGTTGCAGCCACCGGCAGGTAGAGTGAAGGACGCCGCTGTTTAGTCCAGGGCGAACAAACGTGACAGAAAGAGGTAGACCGTAGGTAGATGGCTTCTCTCCAACATATAAAAAAGGCCCACCATGAAGTGAGCCTGATTGGGGTTAGGGGTTACGAGTTACTTAGCTACTACAAAAGCAGGGATGAACGGTTCGGCAATGGTGCCAAGGTGGTCATCGTTGATGAAGCGGAAAGCGTCCTTGGCTTCGAAGAGGTTCTTGTAATGCGCGCAGTAGTAGCGAAGGGTCACCGATGATGGGTTACCGGTTACGGGAGCCGCTATATACAAGAAGAACAAGCCGTCTTGCGGTTGAGCCACGCCAAGGCAAGTCTCGCCGGAGAAAGCGGCAAGGAGATCGTTGACGCTAGGTTGCCAGTCGGCAGCTGTTTCCGGGTACTGCGCCTTGAGATCCACCTTGATGACCGCGGTCATGGAGGAGGTAATGTCACTCACTCCGGGAGCGGTCCATGTAGGACGTGCTACGTTGCCATTGAACGATTCGGGAGCGTTCTTATCCTTGCACCCTGCGAAAAAGACCGTTAGCACTGACAAAATACAGATTACATAATACAGATATTTTTTCATTTTTTCACAGATTTATCAGATTAAACAGATGTTAATTTACCAAGCATTCGTTTGAGTATCCCCTCCCCCAATAGGAGTGGTGCGTTCTCCGCTGGAACTGAGGAGGGAGGCTGTTTGCAGTACAAAAACTATTTCTGTACGCGGAGCGATATAGTGTTTCTGCATCATAGTTTCTGTCCGTTTATGGAGTATTTCTCTCCGTTTCTAATAATGATTAAATGGCCATCTTCGATAATCTTATTGGTCTTTGGTAACTGGTCATTAGTAATTTGATCCATGTCCGTAGGGGTAGAAACGATGCGGAAGGAGGCGGGCATGTTTCGATGAACGGGAGCGAATGAAGCCACTGTACTTACCTGAAACCATGCGCGGAAACCAAGCATTTTAGCGGATGCGATATCTCCGTCGGTAGGCCAATAGAGGGTGTTGTTTCCGCCAAGGAAGAGGTTGAGGTGCTGCGTGCCGTTGGTAGCATCGTCAATGTGCGTCCTACCGTAAAAACCATGGTACGTCACTTGTCCTGCACCAGCATCATCAGCCATTTGGTCAACGTCCCATGAGATGTCCATAAAAAGCATTGCATTGAGCACCTCGCCTGTGTTCGGCCATTGGATAAGATACGGTGTGCCAGCAGTAAGAGACGAACCTGCGAGCAGCGTGATGTCGAGTTGGAGGGCATTATCCACAACGGTTGCGCCAACGAACTCATACACCTCTGCTCCTGCGAGCGGGGAAGTAGCGATATTCGGCACATTGAACGGAAGCGTGAGGGTATTAAAACAACCTGCCTTGCGAAGCGTACGGAAGAGAAAGACAGCGGGTGTAGATTGCGTTCGAAAGGTCGATATCTGACCGGCGGTAGTCTCCTCATCGTCACGTTCGTCGAGAAAACAGAGATTTAGTTTTTCTCCATAACTGGTGTTCCAATCCGAAGAGTTATACCCATCCGTACCTCCTAACTTAGGCACACATATCTGCAAACTTGCATTGCAACCCGTAAACGCATCTGTGCCCAATGTAGGCGCTGTCTGCGGACGGCAGAGCACGCTCAAAAGCGAAGTACAGCCATAGAATGCGTGCTCTCCGACTAAAGTAACCGAAGGCGGGATGACTACAGTTAGGAGGCCGGTACAATTCTCAAATGCCTTCGTGTTGATCTCCGTCACATTATCCGGGATAATGACCTCTTGGAAACTCATCTCGGAGTTATAAAACGCTTGCGTAGCAATTGTAGCCGCTTGCGTGGGGTCGGGTGAAGTGAGGACAAGCGTAGTGCCGTCCAGTTCGTACTCCAGGTTCGTACCGCAAGGAGTGCCTGCGATAGCACTGCCTACTGCCCCGATGAGCAAGGCAGTAAGCAGCCGTTTATTGAAGTTTTTTTCCATCGATATCATACTTTTCGCCATTTTTAATGATTACTACATGTTGATCTTCGATGATCTTATACGGACGGCTGGTCTCGCCGGGTTTCAGGATAATAGGAGCCTTTAACGAACCGTGATGGGCATCAGAGGTGTATCGTATAGGCTGCTCGGCACGAAGCGGGGTCCCATCTTCTGTTTCGAAGCGAAGTTCGTCAGCAAAGTCAGACGAAACCGTTAAGAAGTAGAGCGTTTCGTTGTTCAGTTCAATCGGCGTTGCGATACCTACGAGTTCATCACCGCTGAACGCCTTAACTCCCTCATTCATTAATTCATTCACTCCTTCAACCTTACAGATCATCGTCATGTTCGTAGCGGCTTTGCCGTTGAACTTCGGAGCGCGTTGCGGCGCGTTAGCGGCCTTGCTGTAGAACTTGATCGTTACATCTGATTCAGCAAGGCGCTTGAAGAAGTATCCTTCGCCCGGACGGAAAGCAGTGAGGTCACCTACCCATTTTCGGTCGGGCGAGAAGACGGCGAAGCGATTATGTGCCTTCACCATATCACCCGGAGTGGCATTGTCATAATAGCCGGCGAAGGCTTCGGTGATGGTCGTTGCTTGTTGTAACAAGCACGGCATCGGACTCCATTCGCCACCACCCTTAACCGTGATCTCCATCTTGTCTTCCGGCAGCGGATCACCACTGATATGCATCGTATTGCCTCCGGCGGCATACATCATATACATATCGCGGTAGTTCAAGGTCTTGATAGTACCGAGGAAGGCATCCATGGCCTCCGAATAAGTGACGAACTGCTGGGTGGAGGGGTTCTTGATGAGGTCGCCTTCTTTCCACGGTTCGTTCGCCGTCAGCATATTACGAATTATACCTGTGGTTTCATTGAGGTTCAGATTGAACGATATCCAGTTCCAACCGGAATAGATGTCGATATTCTGTGTCTCACTACCACCGGTGGTGAAGAGTACCTGTGCTTCGTTTCCGCAACCATGGACATCACCTGCACGGAACTGTACATCCCGATCGACAATCAGGTTATATGTACGCCCGGTGGATGCCTGCCATAGGATGAAATTCACCGTCTTACCCGTCATCGCTTCGTTACCGAAGATCGTGAGATAGACATTGGAGGTATTAGCGGTGTTATCGTAGTCCACGTTGGCTTTGCCGATACACTCGTTGCGATAAATCGCATAGATGATATCGTTCTCGTCGGAGTCGTAGATATTGTTTATCTTCACCTGACCGCAAATGGACATGTTCAGCGGGTATTTGGATTCGTCCACATCGATGTATGGCGGGAAGGCTTCTACCATGTATTCGATTTGCAGCGGTTCCGCCAAACCATCTTCGTCCACGACGTAGATAAGGTCGCCATACGTACCTACCGGCATAGGCTGCTTATATACCAGTTTGATAGACAACTCGCCTAATGGCTCTATCGTACCGTAAGTTTGATCCACAGTAAGCCAGTCGGGCAACGACTCAATCTTATACGTATGGCGCTTACCGCTCATGTTGATGATCTGTGTGACGGTGTAGTTATTCGAATCTTCCATGCCGTATCGACCCCATATAGTCAGTTGTTTTTCTGCCCATTTGAGACTGTTATGATCCACAAAAGCGGTCCAAGTGATAGGCGAACGCATCGGGTTGCCGTTGAGGTCCTCCACATCGCGCACAGTGACATAGATAGACTGCTTGTTAATCTCGCGGTCAAGCATATTGAGGTTAATCATCAGTTCATCGCCGTTGAACGACCAGTCGAAGTTCAGTTTGGTCAATGCCCCGTGACTGGTGACAGGTGCGTTCTGCGTCTTATCTGCCAGTGCCGTGATGTCGCCATCTACGAGTGGCAGTATTTTGTCTATCACCTTGCCGGTAGCCGGATCTTTGAACTGACGACGGTCGTTGATAGAGAAGCGTTGTTCGAGTTTGCCGTTGGGGTTGAGGAACTGCTCTTCGAACGGCAGGTAAGCGATCAGACCCATCTCGTCTCCCACGAGAGCGATGTTGTCATACGCCTCCACAAGCGATTTCGGCAGTGCTTGCTCGAACACAGCGAACTCATCGATGTTACCGGCGAAGTTACCTCCCAAGTACATATCGCCTTGCGCACCGGCTGCAACGGTTGCGGGGAAAGTCTGAATCAGACTGCCGTCCACAAACAGGGCGGCGTTGTTATACGTGCGGTTGATAGACAGCACGACATGATGCCATTCGCCGTCGGCATAGTTGACAGAACCGATCCAGGTGAGCGAGTCGGAGCACAGTACAATGTTACCGTTCTCCAGCGCGATGAGCGCGCCGTGTTTATCGTCCGTACGTCCGGCACTGAAGAGGTTCGCACGCTCGGCAGCATCGTCCGTGGTACGGAACCAGAACATAAGGGTAGCATCATACACTTTGGAGCGTCCGAAGAGGTTGCCTATCAACTCGACACGCTGCTCTTTAACCAGTTGAACCGAGAAGCCTTGCAGTTTATTCCATGTGCAACCGTGCAACGAGAGCGTAGCACCGTGTGCATGGTCTTTCACCAATTCACCCTTACCTTCGCTCATGCGATAGTAAGCCAATAACTCTTGTTCGTATCCCGTCAGGTAATGGTCAAAAGTGGCGGCTATCTCTTCGAGCGTCAATGCCTTGGTCCATACGCGTGCCTCCAGCATCTGACCCGCATAGCCCTGACCGAAGATGAGCGGTGCAGAGAGGGAGTATTCGATGTTTTTCGAAGACAGTGCTGACGGTTCGGTCATATCTACCGTACCTACATAGAAGCTGAAACCATTCTCTTTGGAATAGGTGACAGCCACACGCGTGAATGCCAACATCGGGTCTGCCAACTTTTTAGAGTAGTACGTCGTGAGGCCACCTATCTGCGCATAGAGGCGGTTATCAGCGGTCTTTCCGAAGATCAATCCTTTGCCTTTGTCACCGTGGGTGAAGAATACTTCATCATTGTACGGAGACGTCGGCTTCACCATCATCTCCACCGTGAAGGATTTGTCGGTCAGACTACGCTCCACGGAGGAGGCGGCATACGAATCAGCCGTTCCTCTGAACAGGATTGCCGTCGAGGCGGAGATACCGGTATGGTTGGTGATGCCGAGGAGTTGGAAGTTATTATCCTCATCGAGGTAATTACCGGCTATCGGTTCATTGAACCGCAGCAACAGATGGTCGCCTATACCGAGGATGGCATTCGCCGGTTCGGGATCGCCGAACACACGCGGAGGACGGGTGTCTTTCGTTCCACGGATAACAGGCGAAGCCTTCGTTACAAATCCCGAACCGTAGCGGCAGAAGCAGACGGCGCGCAGGTCATATTGCTGCTCCATCGGGTCCCGCTCACCGTAGAAACGGAACTGCGGAATACGTCCGTTCTCAATCATCGCTTTATTGCCTGTAGCGAGTGCATAGAGGCTGTCGCTGGCGTAGAACGAACATTGGTTCTCCCATTTCTCCTCGCTCTCCGTGGAGAGTTTATATTGGAACTCGATATGGTCGAAGTTCTTATGATGGATATTGAATCCGCCGATGTCCACCGGCAGGTAGTATCCGATAGAATCGTGCGGCGAGAGGGTATTCATCACCCAGTTCTGACGCGGCATCTCGATGCTGACCGGACTGGATTCCGGCATGAAGTGCGCCGAGAACTGCAGCATCGCATAGGTCTTCGGGCAGTCGGCAAGGCGGAAATAGAGGGTCAGGTTGTCGTAGTCATCCACTTCGCCTCGTTCCACCTCCAGCACTTGCGTGATGGATTGTCCCGGCGTGAGGAAATAGTCGAGTCCTTGCACGAGCGGTGCACCGTTGATATAGACCTTCGCGCCGTGAGGGTTGCTGTCACCCGTGAGGGAGAGCGAGAAGGTCGTTCCGGTGTTCGCCAGACCGTATTGCACTTGTCCTTCGTTCTTGAGTTCGATATGGAAGACGGCGCGCTGATCCGCCGGCACACTGCTTACCTCATGGCGGTCGATGCTCAGTTCAGGCAGAGCCAAAGCCATCGTCCCGTTGTTGATGACCGTACCTTTGTTGTAGAACTGCGTCTTCTCCTCTTTTTCGTGTACGCAATAGGTAGCGCCCGCTTGCGTGAAGAAGACGTACGAACCGTAAAGTATATCGTCGTTGTTGGACTCGCCCACTTTGTTGACGATAGTACCGGTCGTGGCCTTCCACAGGCTATCCACCTCTGCCCGATAGACCGAAACGGTGATATCGCCCTGCGCATCCGGCACGATGGTGAAACCGCAGGATTTCTTGACGGTCTTTTCATTCGACGTACGCGCATCGGAATTGAAATCCAGCACGGGATCGAAACTCATCGTCCATTTGGACGCGTTCGTCACCGTACCTAACTGCGACTGTGTCTTATGGCCGCTTCCGTTCGGGTTCTTCTCGTCCTTGAACATGGCCGAGATAGCATCCGTGATGGTGGTTCCGAAGCGTTTCTGACTATCACTACCCCAGAAGGCGCTGAAGTTTTTGATAGCATCCTTGAGAAGATTTTGGGCATTGGAGGTAGCAGCCGAAGCGGCGTCCTTACCGATTAATCCCATTCCTTGCGGCAGTTCGTTGTAGTTGGCAGTAGCCGAATAACTGTCGGAGTGCGAGAGGGTTGTTCCGGCATTGACGGAATAGGTACCTACATGTTGACCGGACTGACGCGCCGCTACTTTCTCCGCCTCGTTATAGATAAGGATAGTACACCATTTCTGGATGATATTATCGATTGCAGCCACGCGGTTCGGATAGGCCTTCGTGCTATTAGTCGGCAATATCATCCGATACGAGTCTTTCGCCAGCGTGTCATGCAGACTGACGCTCGTCAACGAATCGATATACCAATATACGACGTCATCCGATGCATTCGCAGCCGCTTGCGCGGAAGCCGAGTCCGGGAAGATTGTTAGCAGGTTCTGACGCTGCATCGCCAGCTGCGGGAGCACGCTCTCCATAATATAATACTGCGAATAGGCGAAGCTATTCGTGATACCGGAACCCATGACGACCTTTTCACCCGTCACGAGGTAATACGGCTTGTTGTCTGCGCCGGTACCGCTGGCGAGCACATGCATCGTGCCTGCCTGAATAGCCGGCTGACGCGCCTGGAAGATGGTATCATTGATGACGGCGATAGACTTCGCTTTACCGGTCAATTGACTGTTCATCACGCCGACGAACACATCCGCATTCGAACCTACGCCGGCTTTGGCATGGCTGGACGATGTGGAGATTTTATCGGTGGTGGTGAAGGTATAAGAATATTTATAGCCCCATGCCCATTCGTGCGTGATAGGAATAGTGAAGGACAACTGCTTGCTGGACGTATAATTGCTACCGATATACGAACCGGCACCGGACGGCGCTGTGACAATACCGATATCATTCGATATGTTCAGTCCGTATTTCGGAGTAAGGTTGATACCGCCTTTCCAGTCATAACTCTCGGTATAGCCGTAGTTATACGTGGTACCGTTCTCCACCCATGCGGAGCTACCGTTTCCTCCCGGGTCACGGATGATGTCGAGCAGCGTAATATCCGCATCGGCAGTGGTCAGTTCGTTCGCCTGAATGACATCTCCTATCACAAAGGCTTGGAAGGCGTCTGTCTCCACCGTGTTGCCTTCTTGCTCCAGGGCGATGCTGACCGTACTGAGTGCATCTTCACCGTAGGTCTGGGTCTGGATATGATCTACCAACAGCCATACATTGCTGTTTTTACCCAAGCGGTCGAGCTCGTACGGCAGTTGCTCCGTAGCGCTATGCATACCGTTATGGACGATTACCTTGCCTCCTCGTTGCGGAACACGGTCCAGTTTGGCTGTCTCGTCATTGTTGTAATAATAATCTTCGAATGCCTCCGCTTCAAACTGATAGCGGCGGTTGTACTGGAAGAGCGGGTGGCCCAAGGTATAAGTGACGGTGCCGTCACTGTTTTTGGTGTACAGTTGTACTTTCTCTTTCCGGGACAGGTCGAATCCGCTGACCGAGATAGAGGGTTCGCCGTATCCATCTTGCTCCGTACCATATAGGAGTTGCTTGAGATGCACTTTGACAGGCGAACGGTAGATGCGGTCATACACGGCATTGTATATCGCGCTATCCTGATTATAATAGTTCTTCGTCACATCCAGCGGCGCATTCGTCAGGTCGATGACCTCACTACCCTGCCCTGCGGCAAAAAGCGTAGCGTAACCTTTGGCGGTAGCCTGTACCACTTTGTACTTGACAGGGTATAAATCCACGGCATACTCTCCCGTCTTCGGATCCGGCTGAATCGTGATACGCTTCTTCTCAAAGAGCGTATTGGTGACAACCGCAGATTCGTCCCTCTTGACGGATGCATACTGAACGCGTTGTTGTACGGTGTCGCGCGTCTGGTCATTGGGGTCATGCACTATCTGCGCGATGTTATCACCCTCCAGCTGGAGCACCAGTTGCAGGTCATCACCTAAGTTGTTCGTTCCCAAACCGAAGGCTTCGGGCAGGTCGCGCTGGTCGATACCACCGGCTACGCGACCGACAAGGCGCACTGTGGTCATATCGTAGAACCGCACACCGTCTTCCGGAGCATCCAGCGTGAAGGTATCCTTACCCTGCTCTAAACGCAAGATACCGTCGCCCTCGAAGGTATGACCGTGTTTGACGATACGCAAGACATACGGTTGACGTTTGGACAGCGTCAATTCGAAATTACCATCCGTGCCGGTCTTCACCGGTGCTCCGTTGCGACGAACGGTGTCGCCGTTGAGCGTGAACATAGCTCCGGCTACCGGAATGGTCGAGTACTTATACAATGCCCGTCCCGTCAGACGCACAGTAGAAGTGTTCGCAAAATTGAGGCCTTCCACCACCGCATTATCCGTCGATAGGCCGATAGAAGCCGTCGGAGCTGTGGTATTATTGAAACTGAACACCGCATACGAATGCGTCGGGATAATCGAATAATTAGAGCCTGTGGCTATATTGTATGTCAAGCTGTCGAATTTAAAGGTGCCGGTAGGATCGGTGACGCACTGTAAACCAGTAACCGGTAACCCATCACCCGTAATTGTTACGGTAACGCCTGCCAAACCACTGTTATCCGGCATCAGGACACTACCGCTAATCTCACCGTACGGACTACGCCAACCTACCGCCTCGGCACTGTTGCGTGAAGACTTGCCGTTGCAGTCATATACCGCCGTGATCGAATAAGTATATCGTTGGTTCGGCACAGCTGTCTCGTCAAAGAAATTATTGTCCAAACCGATGTAAATCGTGTCCGGCGCTGCATCACTATTCTTCGCTACACGGCGCAGCACATATTGATCTACCGCCGTAGAGGACGCCATCCACTCCAGCTTGACTCCGCGTTTATGATGTCCCACAGCATCTCCCTCACTCGCCGTAAAGGAGGTGATGGTAGCCGCTTCGTCGAAATAGAGACTCGGACCACTTATGGCCTTTGGCTGCAACTGTGTGGAGTCTTGTACATGCAGGTCGGACTTGGACTGGTCAATACGCACGGAATACGAATAATGCGTGCAGGCTTTGTCCGCCACATCAGAATAGGTCGCTATCCATGAACCGTCATCCTGACGCTTGATACTATCTTGCGGAATGATAAACTCCGAAAACTCTCCGGTCTCTTGGATCGTTCGCCGGAGGATGAGACGTGCGGTTCGATCCCACATACAACGACCGTAGCCTTTCGCATATTCGGTTTGCAACTTTTTGAACAAACTGTCTTTGATAACCGGCTCGTATACACTAAAGTCAGGCGAGGAAGGACCATCAAACCCGATGTCGATAAAATCTTCCGCCATCAAGTATGTGGACTTACACTTGATGGTACTATTTCCCCACACCGTGAACTCATATGACTTATGCGAACTGCGTACACCTTTATCCACATTCACCTGTACCATACCTCCCATCGGGATGTCATACGTACCGGCGTCCATACGTTGCCAGTCTCGGATGACACTCTTCTCCGCATTCAGCACGCGGAACGTCAAATAGTCTTTGGGATTGACCGTATAATAGGCATATTTCTCATAGGCGATAGTAAAGGAGGTGGTTCCTTCCGTATAAGCGCTGTTGATAGTATAATTCAGCGAGCAGTCTTCCTTACTCAGCGGGAGCACTTGAATCTCGGAGTTGTCAATCTTGAATTGAAAATGCACCTTATGGTTCTTCTCCCACTCCGCATCCTTGATATAGTTCTCTTGCTGATTCGCCAGAGGCGCCAGGAAGTTATGCTTGTAGAGCGTCACCTGTCGCGAGAAACCGTCCACCCATCCCCATACAGAAGAGGTCGCACGGCGGATACGGTAATAAACAGGCACAGCTGCCATATGGCCTTTGTTGCACGTGAGCGTAGCCGACACATCAAGGAGCAACGTGCCGTTATCATCATAGATATAGAAATGTTTTAGGGTTGTTTTCCATTGTGCATCCACCGTATCGGTCCGAACCGCCGCATTGCCGGTCCATATCTCACGGCTGTTGTCCTGGAAGGTATAATAACCGATAGAATCGCGCATCATCCGCTGGATACCTAACTGTTGGGCGTCCGAGAAATCCTCCTTCAACGCGCGCTGGATCTCGAAATAATCCCCATCAACCAGGTCCACCAGCCGAGGGTTCTTAATCGTCCAATGCAGCACATTGTTACCCGTGTAGGTACCGGTAGCATCCTTCTCCTCCTCCGCTTCGAAATTATAGATACGGTGGTAAGGCGGGATATCCACCTTGGTGGTCATCTGCGTACTCATCACCTCCTGAGGTGTCTTCATTCGGTATATCTGGAAGGTGGCATAGAAATTCTCCTGCACCGTATCGGTCGTTGGCACAAAGATATTACCCGATCGGTCCGCGGCTTGAAACTCCGTTGCATCCAACGAGGTATGATAACTCTTCGGGTCATAGAACACCATATACGGCACCGCCGCGTTACCGTATCCCGTCACGCCGGCATTGTTGACCGTATAGAAATACGGGTCGTACAACTGCGCCTGAATCATATTGCTATTTCCTTTGATATCAGTAGCCAGGATCCAGCTCTTCGTGTAGTTGATATTACCCGTCATACGCTTACTGATCTTCACCTCCGTACCGATGTTGAAGGTCTCTCCGTCCAGCGCCTCCTGCGGATACCAGTCTATCTCCACCCAAGTCACATTGTCCTTGTCGTTGTCCGGCTCCGCCACTTTCTTCACGTCGTACGCGTGCTCCTGATTGTCATTCGGCACCACCTTGCGTTGGCCGTCGTGGATGTTCGTGATCTCCACGATACCTCTGCCGCTGTAGGCTTTCACCCACGCGCGACCGTACGCTTTGTCGTCGTCCGCACTCGGGCCGTCGCTGGCGCGTTCGCTACTATAGGAGAAAATCTTGTACTCCGAGCCGTTCAGCTTGTAGTACACATACGACTCGCCCTGGTCGTTGGTGGATACATAGTAGTCGTATGCACCACGCGAGTAAATAGGTAACTTGAAATGCACTTTGTTCGCTCCGGCTGTATACGCCGAGTAGTGCTTTTCTAACTCCAAAAAATCATTTGCCTCGGCTCTGTTCACACCAATGAACAAGGAGCACAAAAGAAGGATAAGTAAAAACAGTTTGTTTCTCATATTTTGGTTGTGTTTTTATTTCTGCTGTTCTTTTAATACGCTAATACGTGCGCGCAAAAACCGATATAAGATATGCTCTGTGATCCATGTTTCTGTTTATTTGCGACGTTTGCGGCGCAAAGGTACGAAAAAAATCTGACATATACAAATATTTTGCTGATATTCTATTAGAAATCATAATTTTGAAACAAAAATAGAAAAAATCTTGATTTTTTCGCCCGCGTTAGGGATTGGAAGGGCTACGGTATTAGGTACTAATGCGGAACTTGTGAACCCCTGCAAAGCCCGACCGACGTAGCTCTGGAGAGGATGATCTGCAGAACTATGGAGGAACGCCCAAATAAAAATAGTCGAACAAAATACCAAGGTGCAAGTCGCGCCAAAGACCAAGCTGCCGGTGGTGCTGAAGATACGCCCGCCCGTCGGGAAAAAGCCCGCCGAAGCGAGCCTTCCTCAACCGATAGGACCGAGGACGCGCCTGTGCTTGCCCTGCGCGCGCTGCGCCAACTCGGTAAACGCCATAGCGTTAATGCCGTACACTTTCCAATACTGCTCGTTCTCGCCTGCGAGATACGTGGCAGAATGACCGGAAACGTACTCAAAATGCTGCATGATGGCTTGGGCTGAAGACATGAGCGATTCCAACTGCTCATCGGTACAGCGACAAAGGATTTGTTCAAGAGTAATCATAACTAATACGGATTTTAGAAATTATATTTATAAGATTCTGCGCGGAGGGCTTCAAACTGCCGCTCCGCCTGTGCTCTTTTGCGCTCGCGCGCAAGCTCTTTTTCCAATTGGGAATAGAGCCATGCGCCACGACCATTTATTAAATCATTCTCAACGGCGAGGATTTCCTCGAAATCGGCTTTCGTGAAATGCGGTGCTTTCTTGACCGGCTGCTTTGCTACCGGCTTTGGCTGCTGCACTATGATTTCTTTCTTTACCTCGACAGGGGCGGTAGAAACCTGCTCAAACTCGAAGTTAAAACTGAGTTGCTGTGTGCTACACTGATTTTTCATAAAGCCTATTCATTTAAGAGGTTAAATGCCACCTGCCATTAAAGACAGGTGGCTTTCTTCATATCATGCTTGACAAACTGCTTCCGGTACATAGAAATGGGTTACGGGGAAGAAAGTGTAGGACTCACCTGTTTCTTTGTTCACCCGGCTTACCGGCTTGCCCCATGCGGGGAAACGATTCTCAACGGTGTTCATAACCTTGAAGCCTTCGCGCTCCCACTGCTCGCGGGTTTTAAGGATGGAGAGATTGTGAAGCTTCTTGTAGTAGATACAAAGCAGATTGTTGATGCGCTCATCCGAGCCGTACTCTTCACGGAGTTTCTTGCAGAGGGAACGGAGGCTCTGACGCTCTGTTTGCGGCTGCTCCATTGCATTGTTCTTTACTTCGGTTGCCTGACTGTTTTTCTTAGATGCTTTCATAACTGTACTGTTTTTGAATTGTTAAACTTATTTGTTTGCGATTTGTTTCTTTTACAATGCTTTCAGAGTTGACGTAGTGTAGTTCGCATATTCCGTGAACAGCAAGACTTCCGCAAAATTTACTACCGTTTACCGGCTGGAGAAATTTTTAGCTATCGCAGATCAGCGCCGGAACATGTTTAGCCTTGCCATACGGAAAGAACCAACTACCTTTGCATTGCTAAAAGGAACGACATAAATCGCCAAACGGGTAAGTAATTCAAGGACAGGACATGAAAGCCAAGAAATGGTTAGGCTCGAAGTGACAATGCTTCTTTGGCAGCTGCTGGAGCGGGGCTGATAGGTAACTCTGTGCTCCGTGTGTACGGCTTGAGTGCTTCAACTGCTGTAGCAGATACAAGGCTTCCTTGACAGACTTTCAGCGGACTTTATTGGGGCTTACGTGGCTTGGTTAAACACCTTACTTGAAATCGTTGCAGGGAAAAGGGTGTACAGTTAGGGCAAGAAACAGTGTCCACAACTTCCACAACCTGAATTTATGCGGGAAGAAGTAAAGTATGATTGTAGAAATAACCGGTTTATTGTGGAGGAATTGTGGAAATGAATAGGAGTTGTGGAAAAATGTGGAAGAAATGTGGAGCGATTTACACAACACAAACCCAGAAAAATCAAGGTTGTAGCAATTGTTTCTATTGTAGAAAGAAAAATATATATAATAGTGCGAAGAGTGGCTAAAAAGAAAGACGCACCGCGCTTCACAGCGCAGTACGTCCGGAATGATAATAAATTGAAGAAAAGTTAAGGTTTAGGCAGGGTACGGCTAATCCTTCACTTGGATCAACCGTGAGAGATGCCAGAGCACATCATGGGCCTCTTCAGCGGCAATGTTCTGGGCGTGACAGGATGCGGAGACAGTCATGCCGGGCACGGATGCGTCGGTTATGATTACATGAAACTCGCTAATCAATCCGGTGTGTTCCGGGGTAGCTACTTTGACGATTTGCAGTTGCTCAGACTGCGGGATAGCATTTTGTTCTTCGTTCATAATTGCAATGATTTAATTGTTATTATAATAGGGTACGTGTGTACGGCTATTCGAGGGTTATACCGTAGCGCTTGCAGATTTCGAGGTAATCGAAAACAAGCACCTGGTCGGTAAACGACTTCTTGCGATTGGTTCGCTGACCTTTCTCATCTTCCTCATACTGTACGATGCCATCTTTGATGTCATCAAACCGGACAGAGTGCTTATGACCAATCAGCTCGGGACTATGCTCCAGATAGTAATCGAGCGATGCCTTGGGAAGCACCTTCTGACCCGTTTTCTTGGCGTGCTCAAGATAGAGTTCAAAGATAGTTTTAACTCGTATCTGAAGGATAGTCTTGGCTTGCTGATAGACCATCTTGCTCTCGTCGGTTGTCAGTTCCTGCACCGAATCGATGCGGTAATGACAACGCTCGTATATCTTGCCCTGCGAAGCCAAGAAGTTAACGATGTTCCACCAAACTCCGACATCCTGGTTCGTTTTACATTTCTCGCTCTGTATCTTGATACCTTTGATGGCGATGGTTTTAAGATCTTCATAGGTAAAGGGCAGTTCGAGTTGGTTACGAAGAGTCTGGAAGGCAGCCAATGGCACCACCCAGTTCTTGAGAATACGTATCTCGACCGGCTCGCCTTTGAGAGCAGTTTGTATATCTTCCAGCGTGGAGATATACGCAGTATGGAAGTTCTGCTCGAAATAGGATCGGTTGTTTAGTATCTGCAGTGTAAGATGCGAACATCCGAGCTTACGGACTTCCGTCATGCGCTCAAAGCGGGCTGTTTGCTCCGAGGTAGGCGTATGCAGATCAAAACTCAAGAACACGAAACGGGTAAAGAGCGCGATATCCGATACCGCCATCTCCTGTCCGGAAATGATGACGCCGGTATCTACCTTGGTTATCTCGCGCTTCTTATCCTTATCCATATTCATACGGTTCCGTCCGGTGCCATCCCACAAGCCTTTCAGAAACTCGCGTTTAGTTATATCTATACTGTCCTTGTACTCGTCGAGATGAACAAGCGCGTTGGAGGTTTGTGCAACGGCATCCGACAGCGCCGCCACGGTAGAGTTCTCTATATTCGGCGGGTTGTTCTCGATGATGAAGAACGACATCAGACTGTGACCTAACTCGGACTTTCCGGAGTGTGGTGGACCGAACAAATTAAGTAGTGGGAACCACTTCGTATAATCTACGATTATATCACGGAATAGAGAGGCGAGAAGATAACACAAACCAATCTTCGCATTATCCCCGAAAACCTCTACAAGCATGGAAGAAAAACCTTTGAGGGTGACGCTGCCGTACGCCTTGTGAACGAAGCTGCGTTCAAACTCATAGAACTTGGTATCCTTGTAGAGTTTGGAGAATGCCGGAAGATAGTAGTTGGATTCGATAGGCTCCTGATCCGGATTACTGTTGGGGTGTTGGATGGCAACAATGCCGAACTCATTCACCGCTAACCATTGGCCATTATAATATATACCATTGCCAAAGGCGAAGAAGCCGTCGCGTTGCCAACCGAGTTGGGTGATGAGTTCAGCAGATTTGGTAGCCTTGTAGAGGTACTGCTTCAGCTTCTGTAGTTGTTCCTCTTTGGCTAACCATATATAGTTGCCCAGCGATTCCACCTTTTGTCGAAAGCGGGCGAGGGAAATAAGATCTTCCTGCCGAAGTTCGACTGTTTCCTGATGACCATCTTTGTTTGTCATCTCATAGAGACGAATCGCTGACTGTGTGTCCTTGATATGATAGAGCGGCTTCATGGTAAAGTTAGACCATATATATCGCCCTCCCTGTTGGTTGAGCGAATAGTAGCTATGGTACTCGATACCGAAGCCGAGTTCTTTGAGCAGATCCAGTTCCTTGGACAGGTTCTGCTTCATTTGTTCCTCCGCACGTCTGACACGTGCTTCTTTAATAGCACTTTGCCAAACCAACTTGGGAGGGTGTATCTTATTGAGTTGATCGATATAGTGGTTTAACTCGAAGCCTTCCTCCAGATAGGAAAGGATATCAGAGATGATAGCCACTGAATTAAGGGCTTTATCCTCATTGGCTTTATCGTTATTCTTGCTCTCCGGCGGGAATAACTTACGTGCATACCAGAGGATGAAATCCTCCTCCTGCACCTGGTCGAACATAGACTTTGTTTTAAAGAAACTGTCGGCATCCCGTTTATCGCCTTTGTCGCCTGTGCCAATCTCCTTGATAAAGACCTTGAACTTGATCTGAAAAGCCTTTGTTCCTGCTTTGATGACCTTGTTAATGCCGACACCGAATTGCTCTCCGGCTTTGGGTGGGTCGGAATCCGGAATGAAGCACAGTGTATCACAGCGCTTCCGGAGTAGGGCTAACTGGTGGTCGGTCCAATCCGAGCCAAGACAAGCGACTGCATTCTTGAAGCCGAGGATGTGCAGCCGGAGCGCGTCGGGAGCACCCTCGACACAGTAACACCGGCCTTGGGATGCAGCAGCTATCCAAGCCTGATCGATACCAAATAGCGTATTCTCCTTGGAATAGACTTCGCTGTTGGTGGAGTTGATGTACTTTGGCGGGGTGTTGCCCTTCTTTGTAGTTTTGTCTGTTACTCCAGGAATGACGCGGGAAGTGTAGCCGATGACGTGCTTGGAACGGTCACGTATCGGAATCATGATCCGGCCACGGAAGAAATCGTAGATTCGTCCGTCTTCGCTCTGGGCGAGCAGATGGAGTTCCTTGAGTATTTCTATAGACAAACTATGCGACTTCGCATATTCGTATAGCGAAGGGCCGTTAGAGGTGTAGGCATAGCCGATACCCTCATTCGCAACAAAATCATCGCTCCATCTATCCTTCGCATACTGATATGCGGCAACTGCCTCTTTATCGGCATTGCGGATGTTCTCTTCGTAGAATTTCTGAACGATTTCATATTGGTTCTGGACGGATTCTCTATATAAGCGCTTGCGGCGCTGCTCATCTGTTTCCTCGACGGCTTGATCATGGAGCGTGACATGATACTTGTTCGCAAGGTATTGGATAGCCTCCATGAAGGACATGCCTTCCTTTTCCTTCAGGAACGAGACAACACCGCCACCTTTACCGCAACCGAAGCACTTGTAGATGTTCCGGGCGGGGTAGATATGGAAGGAAGGTGTTTTCTCTTGGTGGAAAGGACAGTTGCACATGTAGCCAGAGCCGGACTTCTTGAGCGTAAGAAAGTCAGAGGCTACCTCGGCCATGTCCACACGCGAGAGGACTTCTTCTATTTCGTGCTGAGGAATCATTTGAAGAAGGAATGAAGACCGGCCACGCCATATACTTTTATAAAGAACGCGCCCTCGCACACGCGCGTGTCCTCAAGTCGCTCCGCTAGAGAAAGCAATTGCTTGTGCTCTACATCATAGAGCGCAATAATCACCTGCTCGACAATGGAGAACTTGACCGCAATGGGAGTGTGCTCCGGATGAGCCTCATCTATGCCAATACGCCAATCGGTAAGCGCTTTGAGCAGTTCAGACATAGGAATATAGCCCTCCTTTTGGAATGCAGCGCCACAGTGGAAAGTAACTTCCACCAGATGCGTGAAGCCAATCGCCGCAAGGCGCTTGTGCTCTATAGGCTTGAACTCAGCCAGAATAAGTGTCTGATCCATGGCTTACTCCTCCGCTGAAAATACATCGTAAATCTTGCAGCGAGTTTTCTTGATGTAGCAATGACCTTCAGCATTCCATGAAGCGAACTGCTTGGCGCGTGAGGTCAAAACAACACCATCGGGGAGAGTAGAACTGAAATCCATTGCTACCTGCCCAACCATGCGCTGAACATACAGCGGTTTACCGTGTTTGAAGAAGACTCCGGTAAACTCAACATCATCGCCAAACCTCTTAATTTTCTCCGACCACTCGTCAAAATGACGGAGATTGACATTTTTTTTACTCATAAACACGTATTTTTACTAAAAAAATTCAAAAAAATCACTTTTTTCTTGCACATATCAAAAAAAAGTAGTAATTTTGCGGCTGCAAAGGTACAATAAAAAATTGATATGTACAAATAATTGCGCATAATTTTTGCAAAAATGTGTAATTTTAATTGCGAAAACGCAATTTTGTACGCGAAAGTACCTTGTAAATGATAATAAATTGAAAATCGTATAGGCTATGTACAACGGAAAAGTTGTCAAAGCGTTGCTCGCAGCCAAGGGCTTAAAGGGCACGCAATTGAGTAATTACCTCTTTGGCGATCCACGCCGCTCATTGACCCCTCTATGTAACGAGGGAGTGAATCCCGGAGTAAACGTATTAGAGAAGATGGCGCAGTTCTTGGAAGTGTCCACTGACGCATTCTTCACTCCCACGGAAGAGCTTCCGGATATCAATGAGCTGCTGACCAAACAAGCGGCACCGTCACCGGAGAAATTGGAGCAACTGGATAATGTAGATGAACTGCTCCGATTGAAGGACGAACAGATCCATCTTTTGGAGGATAGAATTAAGGCGCTCGAAAGCCTTAACGATACCTACCGGAGAGAGAAAGAATTGACCGCTAAACTATAAGGTTTTGAAGCCGGAGGTTCCGAGTGGCCAGAGCACGCGGAACTGGTTTCACAACTTTTTGATACGAGCAATTTTTTATAATATATTTATATATTATATAGTACTAAATTGAAGAAGCAAAACTCAGCCAGATTTCAGCCAGCAAGTGCTAAAAAATGGCAAAAATGATGATAAATTGAAATTATAAACCGCTGAAAATCAGCACTTTAAGAAATTGACTCAGAGGTTACGAGTGTCGTGGGTTCGAGCCCCACATTCCACCCTTAGACATCTTTCGGGATGTCTTTTTTTTTGCATAGTGGCTTGTTCCTTGCGGCACTCTTTATCGGTTAGTCCATCCGTATCAGTAAGCAAGCTTCCTATACGCCTGTACTATCCGCTAAAATCTTGGCAGATGAGCCACTATACAAAAAATCGGTGGATGTGAGGGCTCTTAAACCTAGGTTCTTGCTCGTTTCTCTCGCTGCGATCTGCGCTTCGCGCTGTGCGAGCCCCACATTCCACCCTTAGACATCCTTGACGGGATGTCTTTTTTGTCACACATTTATTAAAAAAGTGGGACAATTTTCGCCATCTTCCCAAATGGTTTTCCGCCAAATGACCGAACAAAACACGGCCAACTCGGTGATTAAAAATGCGCCAACTCGGTGATTAAAAATGCGCCAACTCGGTGATTGAAATTGCGCCAAATCTCAAATATCTCAAAGTTTCGTAATAAAACACATCAAATCTTCACAATATAACACATCAAATCTTCATAATAAAAAACATCAATTTTTCATAACAAAGTGAAAAAACTTTCAAGAATACTACCATGTTTATATTTGTTTTGCCAATTTCGTTATGTCACGAGGAGTGATAGCAAAATGGTCATAGCCGTCGCGAGAACAAGTGAGCATGGAGTGTGCGACTTCGGTCATGTTGTTGGCAAGACCGCAGAGGCGCATGAGCGGATAGAAACAGATATAGGCGTACTGCATGCGCTGCATCTTGGTGCCACGCTGCCCTTTGGCCCAACGCATCAATGCCGGACGATATGCAAAAGCATGCTTGAAACCGAGCGTGCGGATATATTCTTCCGTCGCTCCTTTGATAGGCATCCACCATTGTTTGCCGTTGGGATCTGTGCCTGCGCCACTGAGGTAGATATAGGTCATCTGCTCTTTGTTCGGCATGATATCTGCGAAATGCGTCGGGATGTCGTATGAGATGCGGCGATAGACATCTTCCGGCGTACCGATAGAGGTGATACCGGCGATGAAATAGACAGCATCATAGCCTTCAAAATGCTTGTCTCCAGCTTTGAGGTCCATGAAATCAGGAATGATATACTCTTCGAGTTTGGCCTTCTCTGATTTAGTCAAAGGATAGTCGTCAATTCGTACCGACCGACGACTGACCGATAGCACTTTCTCTATTTGCGGCGTGCGCAATAATTCGAGCATCACGCCTTCGCCAACATAACCTGTGGCACCTGTTAGAATGATTTTCATATAGTTATTTTATCTCTTGTAATTCTCCTGTCACGGAGTCGATGATAAAGCCCCGAACGGTTACGTCCTTCGGGATGAGCGGATGAGTCTGGATGGTCTATTTATACGTAACTGTTTCAGAGAGGGGTTTGCGCAAGAAATGCTTGTCGCTTGGTTTGGATGTTTCTGCCGCATAGCCACATGGCATCAGGAAGGACGGTTTGTGGTTTGCCGGCAACTCGAAAGCAGTTGCTACTTCTTCCGGATCAAAGTATTTCACCCAGCATGTACCGAGACCGAGTTCTGTAGCCTCCATCATCATGTGTGTGCCGACAATCGAGCAATCCATATCACCGGAGTTGGAGCCGTTTCTTGTCCATACTGAATCGGTATCAAAGCATACCAAGAACACCACCGGTGCTCCATACGCACAACGGGTCAGTTCGTTAATCTTGGCAATCGCTTCAGGGCTTTGCAGAACATAAATATGTTGCGGTTGTACGTTTCTGGCGGTAGGAGCCAAGCGTCCGGCTTCGAGGATGGAGTCCAGTTTTGTCTGCCCAATAGGCGTTTGTGCGTACTCACGTACCGCATAACGCTGACGTGCTAAATCCATGAATGACTTGTTCTGAGGAACAGGGTTGTTGGTGCAGGCGGCAAGCATCGTTGCAGCCAGTGCAAAGGTAATTAGTTTTTTCATATCGTTTATACTTAAATCTTCTCCGCCATTCGTTTACCGGCTTCGCGGGCCTTGGCAAGATCTTCCTCCCAAAGTGCATCGAATGAGTCAAATTCCTCGTCCATGAGCAGCATATTGATGCTCGAAACCAATATAGCCGGGTTCTGCGGTAGGTAATCCATTTGCGTCAATTTTGGCGCAAAGGTACAACTTTTTTTTGAGATATGCAAGGTTTTTTTTGCAAAATGCTGACAAAATGCACTAAAAATCATATTTTTCTTGCGTAATTGAAAACATTTTTCCGTAACTCTGCAGCCGAAAGTTGCAAATCTCTTTTGACGAGGTTACCTGAGCCCGTTAGTACTACATACGCCCCCCTTAAGGGGGTATGTGTACGTACTAAGGGCGTCGAGCGGTATCCTGTCAAGGGCTCCGGATGGCATCCGGAATAACAGACGACGTAAAACCGGAAAAGGACCGGACTATGACGTCCGTAATGCAAACGAGATGCGAATGAGAGTTAGGTCAAAGTCACAGGCAAAGAATATATAAGATGAACAAAAAATGCACGTGAGACTATGAAACTTTGAGACAGCCGATTGTCGGAATAGGATCCCGACGAAACAGACGGAGATTCGCGGTCATGGAAGTCGTGAATAGATGCGGGCGATGATAGCACCGCTGATGTTATGCCAAACGCTGAATACTGCGCCGGGAATGGTAGCTAAGGGGAAAGCCGCAAAATGCATTACCGCCAGCGAGGTCGCCAAGCCGGAATTCTGCATGCCTACTTCTATACTGAGTGCCACGCTTTTCGGACGTTGCAGACGTAACATGCGACCGACCAGATAGCCGATGCCGAGACCGAAGAGGTTATGAAGCATCACCACCAGCACGACAAGCAGGCCTGCGGTCATAAGCCTATCGGCATTATGCGAGACGACGATGCCGACAGTAAGTGCCACAGCAAGGGATGAGAATGCCGGCAGATAAGGCGTGACGCGTTGCGTGATCTTAGGAATGAAGCGCTGGCATAGCAGACCGCAGACGATGGGTAGAATAACGATATAGACGATGCTCAGCAGCATACCCGTTGTATGCCCATCGACCATCGTGCCCGCCAACAGCCAGACGAGAAGCGGCGTCAGGATTGGCGCCAGCAAAGTAGATGCTGCGGTCATGCCAACGGATAGCGCAAGGTCGCCTTTTGCCAGATAGGTAATCACATTCGATGCCGTTCCGCCCGGGCAACAACCGACGAGAATGACGCCTATCGCCAGTTCTTGCGGCAACGAGAAAACCTTGGTCAGAATCCATGCTATCAGCGGCATGACGGTGAACTGCGTGAGGCAACCGATGAGGATATCTTTGGGACGACTCAGCACTATTTTGAGGTCATTCGCCGAAAGTGTCAATCCCATGCCGAACATGATGACGCCAAGCATCGGATTGATGACCCAAGTACCGATCCACGCCAGCGAAGAGGGCACAAAGAGACTTAGTGCGGCTACTATCAGCACTATCGCACCCATTCATTTGGTTATAAAATCTCTTAGTGTCATAATCATTCCGTCTGTTAGTGGAATGGGTGGCAGGTCTCTGAGGAATGGTGACTATGCCCATCGACCTCGATGTATAACCCGCCTAACAACAAATTTCGAGGCTATTGAGATCCACCAGTTTATTGACGATTGCGTAGATGGTCAGACCCGCGGTGGAGTGGATATTGAGTTTGCGGGCGATGTTCTTACGGTGCGAGATGACGGTGTGTGTGGAGATAAAGAGCACATCGGCAATCTCCTTGTTACTCAGACCCTTCACCACCTGCACGAGTACATCTTTCTCGCGGTCGGAGAGTTCTTCGGTCTGCGGCATCTGATGCCGACGATGTGAGTGCGCATATTCCTCAGAAAGTGCCGGACGAAGGATATCATCCTCGATGGCACAATGGTCCGCAAAATCCTGCTCCGTGTGCCATAAATCGGACATGACGCTGATGAGCGTATAGGTAATGGTGCGGGACGATGTTCCGGGGAAATACTTGATGATGAGGTTCTTGATCTCCGTCAGCTTGCCGGTGATACGTTCGTCATCGTGCTCGTGCTCTTCGAAAAGACCTGCGTTCTCATGTTCAATATGGGTGCGTATCTCCTCGACGAACTCATCGTAGCAACGGAGGATGAGTCCCGGGATTTTAGTTGTCGGGTCTGCCGGAATGATGGCTTCTACAAGTGCTCTGCGCAGACGTGGCAGACGGAAATCGAGAAAATAAGTATGGGCGTTTTGCAGATACCGCTGCAGGGTAGGAATATCTATTTCTTCGGGTATAGCGCGTTGATGAAAAACCTTATAATTGACGACAGCGAGGAAGGTTGTCGTATGCACGTGGTGCGCCTCGCAGACCTGCTCGATGGTCTGGTCCCCAACCCCCATCTCGAGTCCGAAACGGCTGATGATCTGGATGGCATCTTCCTCATGCGCCATCAAATCGCAAATCTTATCGGTCGCCTTATACATGATCGTTGTATCAAAATCGGCTGCAAAGGTACTGCTTTTTTTTGACATAAGCAAATGAAGAGAGAATATTTATTTAATTTGCATACGAATGGAGTCCTCCGAGGAGGTACGAAACTCCAAAATAGGTAAAGAGGACGAAAAGGAAATTTATCACGGATAAAACGTGATAAATAATTGGTGATTTCTCATTGGTGATTGGTAATTTGTTTTTCATCCACGGGAAATGGAGCAGGAGCGCATAGACGAGCATGGTGATCAGCGCCCATGTCTCTTTGGGATCCCACCCCCAGTAGCGTCCCCACGACATATTTGCCCATACGGCACCGATAAAGATTCCGGCAGTCAGGCAGAAAAGCGCAGGGTAGAGAAGGAGTTGCGACAGCTGCATAAGCGACTCCCGTTTGGCAGGCATGCAAAGGCCTAATATGCCATTTATCATGATGACTGCAAAAAGCGTGTACGCCAGCATGATGACCGATACGTGAATTCCTAAAAGCGGTGTCTGTAATACCGGTTGCAAAGGTGGTTTTGGAGTAACTACTTTGGTCATAATAATTGCTTTGGCAATTATTATGACCGCTAACGCTATAAGACCGCTTCGCTGTAAGACCACTTCGTTGTAGGACCGCTTTGCTGTAAGACTTTTCAGAAGCGCACGGAAATAGGTTCGGGGCTGGAAGAAGAAAGCAATCATCGCGATAAGCAACAAGGCATAACCGGTATAGGTGATGCCGATCCCCCACGGGTCATGGTTATAAGCCAACACAACACCTTGCCGGTCGCTGTCATAATCCGACTGACAGAACCGATAATGGTGGTATTTGAGTGGATTATTCATCCGCACGATGCCTTCGTCCACACGGAGCGGTTCTTTACTGCGATCCAACAAACGCAACTCGGAGATGAAGTCCACGGGGTTGCCCTCAGCATCGCTAACGATATGAAAATCCCAGAGGAAAAGGGAGATCTGTGAGTGCGGTACCACAATGGCTTGGTCAGCCCGCAAGTGTATTTCTCCCTGTTCCCCGAAGAAATGGGTTACACATGCCCCCACGACGATGGTCGCGAGGGCGATGTGTACCAACAAGGTCACGGGCTTATATAGCATTGATGAAAGCCACGACGGCATCACGATCCTCCTTGTTGAGTTTGTAGAACTGCTGTGTCGGCCAGTAAGCATCGGATTGGTTGCTGTAGCCGTGCCACATAATGGCCTCGATCACGTTTCTTGCGCGGGTATCGTGCATACGTGCTTCGTAGGCATCGCCGGTCGCTTTCTTATGCAGACCACGTCCCCAGAGCGGTGTCGTACGACACCAACCGGTACGGATATCGTTGACCATGCACAGTTTGTGCTGTACCATATCGGTGTATGGCCAGATCTTTTGGTTCGGGTAACGAGGCATAGCGGCCGTAACGGGGAAATTATTCGGGTCGCGTACCTCGTCCGGACCGGTCGTCCAAGTTGGACGGTGGCAGTAGTCGCAGCCGATTTGCGTGAACAACTCCTTACCGCGTAAAACAGCGCTGTCGGTCACGTTACGTGCCGCCGGAACGGCCAAACCGCGATGCCAAACCATCACTTGCGTGAATTCCTCGTCGCTCATCTCGGTCTGTAACTCTTTGGAAGTCAGGTAGTTATAAATCTCCTCCTGCGTACCGAAAGCGGCTTGTACCTCCGGATCTTTAGATGCGTACTCGGCATAAATCGTACCGTTGAGGTCGAGATAGTGGTATTTGCGATCGCTACGAGTAACATTGGTAATATTCCAAATCGCGTTCGCACCCGCGGCGTCCATGATTGGACCACGTGTGAGCGCATAGGTGAAACGCTTCGGACCCCATTTCGAGTCGTTCTTGTAGTAACCGCTCTCCTTGAAACCGCCGTCCCAGAAAGCAGGATTCAAACCATTCTTGAGTTTACCGTCCGATGCCTCTTTGGCGTATTGGTCGAGGATATCCTGATCGGGGATGGCATCGAGCAAACCGGAACCATAAACACCGATCGTGTTCTCCAACTTAACCTCATAACTCTGGTTCTCGAGCAGACCGTCCGGGTCGCGATAACCTTGATTATAGACATAAACGGCGGTGTTGGGCATCTTCACTTCCGGATAGCGTAACTCATAGGTCTCGCCGTCGGCGAACTTATTCCCGTGCTCATCGGTCGCAGTCTTCCAACTAACGGTGATCTGATCCGGATCCAGCGGAGCCTTGAAGGGTGCCGCACCGAAGAGTTGCGGCATGCCGGCTAACCAAGGAACATAGGCCTGGGTAGTCGGATTGATGACCACCAGCAGCGTACCGTTACCTACATTGTCCGCATCGTACTTACCGGCCGGCACCGACGTACCGTGCGAATAGTTGGGGTGGCAATGTTGGCAGGAAGCGCGCACATAGACCGGACCCAAACCGTGCTGACGACCTGTCTCGTTGGTAACAAAGGGTTTCTCGGCAATCTGGTCACCTTGTGCGAATAATGTTCCCAGCCCCGCGTTCTCCGTCGCTGGGGTCGGTTGACGGAAGGTCATAGACGACAGATTCTCGGTCGTTCCTAATTCACCGCCGGTGTAGTACCAATCCGGTAGTGCGGTCTCGGGTTCCGAACCCGGAACTGGGTCTTTCTTACAACCCACAAGCGCCAGCGCAGCCAACGCCATACATAAAAACTCTTTTTTCATAGGATTATTTGCTTAATAAAGGTAATACTTCTTTGTCCAGTACTTCTTCGACGGCGGATACTTTGTCGATCGCCGCTTTTACTTGCGGGTTACCTTTGGCGGTGTTCTCGAAATCCTCGATTGCTTCAATAGCGGCAATTGCATCTTCAATCGCTTTGCGCACCTTGGCATCCAAGTCTGCGTTCTGGAGATAGATGTAATTAGAAACCGAGTAATCACCTGTTTTGGCCCCGCAGTAAGCGTGTTGGATAGAACGAATATTATCCGCGAAATCGGTAGTAGAGGTGCAGCTGTACGGACTCTCAATGTAATCGCGTTCTTCGGCGGTACTGCTGATATAGGGGTTACCCATCTTCAGGTCGGCTACTTCGCCTGCGATGTCGATAGCCCCGGCGATGATCTCTTCTGCTACCTCCTGATAAGTCTTGTAAATCGAACCGGCCTTTCCGGCATCTCTCATCTGGTTTCCGTACTGGTCTTCGTAGGGCTCGATCTCAGCCTCTTCCAGGATTGCTTTCTTGTCAGCACTCACTTCGCCTGCCCAAGCGTACTCCAGCAGGATCGCTTGTTGGGTCAGGTCCTCCACGATACCGAGCAGATAGACAGCTTCTGCGTGGGTGAGGTTAGCAGCGTGCGGTTTACCGGTACCTACGGCGCGACCGTCTTTCTGTACGCTCTCAAAAAGAAGATACTCTGCGGCATGGAAGCCCTTGAGCGCGTAACCCAGTTTATCGCCTACGTACGCACCGCCTTCTTCTTCAATCTGCGCCATGCGCGCTTGGTCGTGTAACAGGGCATTCATCGCATTGAAATCGAGCGGCCACGAGTCGATATGCGGGTCGATGTTATGGGCGCTTGCCGGACCGTATAAGAACGCCTCGCTCTGTTCCCAGTACTTACGCATAAGTCGCCAAGAAGCGTCCGCATCTTTCATCAGCGCCGTGTAATCCTCGCTTTTCTCTACTTTGTCGAGAATGGCTTGGGTCTGTTCCAATAGCGTCATTCCGGCATCTGCCATGCTGCTGTAGGTCGCAATGACCGTATTGTGTATATAGGGCGTTACCGCCTGTTGCAGCGCCGCTTCTTTGTCAGAGGTGGGCTCTGTGGTGTTGCTTTTTTTGCAACTGATTCCGAGTACGCTGATTAATCCGAGTACTCCGAAAATGAATAATTTCTTTTTCATGCTTGCTATAATTTATAATTGATAAAATCCTGCATAAACGATGCCGACGGCAATCTGCGGTTCATCGTTGTAAATCTTCCCGCGTGTCCCGTCTGCGCGCGTACCTTGTTTTAATATGCCGTACGAGAACTCGGCTTTTACACCTACCTGCTTGATCGGGAAGTAATTGATACCCACGGCGGCCCGATGACGCCCGCACCAGGCATACATATCCGTCGGTTGGTTGTCGTATTTGTACATCGAGTCGTAGTAGTCGTACCGTGCGAAGACGTAGAACGCTTGTTTTTTCTCGACTAACTTCTTGTTGAGTGAGAAGAAGTCATACCCGGCTTCAATACCTGCTGCGAGGGCATCGGAAGCGATCCATTGTTTGCTGCTCACCGAACCTTTGCGCATGGAGATATTATACTGCGTGATTGCGGCGGCATCACTCAAGTGACCGTAAAGAAACGAACCTCTTGCAACGAAGCCATGACCTTTGTAAGCAAAGTCGAAAGCGCCGATACTGACCGTACCCTTCACATCTTTGTACGCACTCGCATCCAACTCGGCATTACTTTTACTCAATGTGTTGCGGAACGAGTTGCCACAGTAACCGCTGAGGCTCAAACGTAACCCTTGTACGCCGGTATAATCTACACGTGCTGCACCGGCAAAGACGTTCGCCAACTTGAACTCATACGGACTTCCTGCACCGGGTTTGACCCAGTTCTTGCGGTTGAAACGGTCGCTGTCCAAGCCCGGCAGGAACATCGCCTGATAGTGCCAGCCGTTCTGCGTACTACCCATGAAAGTGAGCGCTACCTCGTGCCAAGTAGAAGGGATAATCGTGAACTCGCCTTCGTTACGATAGACACCGAAATATTCGGTTGATTCGTGGTGTGCATTGAGTCCGCCGACGGGGATTACTTGCATACCTGCGCGAAGGATGGCATAACGGTTGAAGGCTTTCTGCAACCAAAACTGCTCCAGCGCTACTTCACCGCCGCGTTCGATCTCTGCTTCGTACTCTCCGCCTTCTTCCTCCTCGATCTCAATAGCGCTTTCCGTACCGCCGTGCTCGAATTCGATCTCCGTGCCTACACTCCAACCTTTGCCGAAATCGTAACCCAGATAGATGACTACATGCGGCAGGTCAAACTCCCCGTAATGGTCGTTGGCGTATTTGTCGGGATTCTTGCCGTAACGGAGGTAGTTATTGGAGAACCAGCAATGTTTGGCGGTCACCTCACCGTATCCGCCGATCGTGAATTGACCTCTGGAAGCTCCCAATTTATTGGGATGGTCTGATTTTTGCTCCAAACGCTCCACACGCTGGATAAGGGCTTGCATGTCCGCCGCACTGATTTTTATACTATCTTCTGCACGTACGCTTAAAGCGCACAAAATCAATACAATAGATAAGATAATCCGTGATTTCTTCATCGTTTGTCATTTTCCATTAAAAATCAATACAAAGTTACAAAGATTGCCGAAAATGGCCAATACCTAAAAATGGGGAATTTGGGCTCCGGATTTGGTTGTGTCGAATTTTTTTTGTACTTTTGCACCGCTTTTTTGAAGAAACGAGGTATGAAAAGATATATCAAGGTATTGGTTTTGGGGCTCTTGTGCGTTGTGCCTTTGTGGGCGCAAGAGGAGTTTGATGCCCACTTGGTGGGGCACGTGCTGGATGAGCGGACAGGCGAGCACTTGCCGTACGTCCATGTGCAGGTCAAAGGCACGAACATAGGTACGGTGACGGACGAGTCGGGTCACTTCTTCATGAAGAACCTGCCGCTCGGCAAGCAGACGATCGTCTTCTCGTACGTGGGGTATGAGAACCTGGAGCTGCCGGTGAAGATAGAGGCCGACAAGACGGTGGAGCTGAAAGCCGCCATCCATGAGATATCGCAGCTGCTCAACAGCGTGGTCGTGACGGCGAACCGTTATGAGACGAAGCGTCAGGAAGCAGCGACGATCGTGAACGTGCTGTCACCGAAACTGTTCGAAACGACGGCGGTGGCGTGCGTAGCGGACGTGCTCAATTTTCAGCCGGGTCTGCGGGTAGAGAACACTTGCTCCAACTGTGGTAAGACGGAGCTGCGTATCAACGGTCTGCAGGGGCAGTACACGCAGATCCTGATGGACAGCCGTCCTGTATTCTCAAGCATGGCGTCGGTGTATGGACTGGAGCAGGTGCCTTCGGCGATGATCGACCGTATCGAGGTCATCCGCGGTGGCGGATCGGCGATGTACGGCGCGAACGCGATAGCCGGTGTGGTGAATATCATCACCAAGGAGCCGGTGCGTAACTTCGTGAACATCGCCAACACCAGCATGATCAACGCGCATGCGGGCTATGATATCCATACCGACCTTAACGCGTCGGTGTTGAGCGAGAACCGTAAGATCGGTGCTTATCTCTTTGCGAGCCACCGCACGCGCAGTCCCTACGACCGCGATGAGGACGGTTTCAGCGAGGTACCTAAGTTACGTGCTACGACGGCAGGCACGCGCGTTTTCTTCAAGACCAGCGCGTATAGCAAAATCACCGCTTCGTACCACCATACGACGGATTTTCGTCGGGGCGGCAACCGGTTTGAGTTTGAGCCTCACCAAGCGGATATCGCCGAGCAGTTGCGGCATAATATCGATGCCGGACAGTTGGCGTTCGATTGGTTCTCTCCTGATAACAAACATTTCGTGTCGGCCTATTCGGCGATCCAGCATATCGGTCGCGAGAGTTATTTCGGTGCGGGTCGTGACACGGCGGCCTATGGTCGCAGTACGGACCTGACTTCTATCACGGGTCTGCAGTACCGTTTCTCGTATCCCTGCGGACGTGCGAAAGGCGATCTGACGGTAGGTGCGGAATATACGTTCAACGGTCTGCACGATCGCATGGTGGGCTATAACCGCGACTTGCATCAAAACGTGCATGTGGCAGGTGTGTATGCCCAGAACGAATGGAAACAGGAGGCGTGGAGCGTGCTCCTTGGCGCACGCATGGAGAAGCATAACCTGCTGAAAAACGTGGTAGTTAATCCGCGTGCGACCTTCCGTTATACGCCGACGGACGGACTCGTGCTCCGTGCCGGTTACAGCAGCGGTTATCGTGCGCCGCAGACCTACGACGAGGACCTGCATGTGGCGGCGGTAGGCGGCAACGTGTCGCTCATTCGTCTGGATCCGAACCTCCAACCCGAGTATTCGCATAGCGCAACCTTGAGTGCTGATTGGTACCGGTCGTTCGGCAGGTGGGAAGTGAACCTGACGGCAGAAGGGTTCTACACCTATCTGCAGGATGTGTTCTTCCTCCGTGAGGACGGTAAGGACCCGGCAGGCAATGTCCTCTTCACCCGCACGAACGCCAAGGCAGCGTGGGTAGGCGGCATCAACCTCGAGGGCAAGGTCAATTACGGTACGCTCTTCACGCTCCAGATAGGCTACACCTACCAGCAGAGCCGTTATACGGAGCCGCAGGCATGGAGTCGGGACGTGCCGGCGGACGTGCGCATGGCGCATACACCGGATAACTACGGCTACGTGCTGATCGACGTGCAACCGATACAGGACTTCACCATCTCCATCAACGGCAAGGCTACGGGCTCGATGCTCGTGCCGCACTTGGCGGGTTACATCCCGCAGGATAAGTTGGAGAAGACACCCGCTTTCTGGGACCTCGGTTTCCGTTTGGCGTACGATATCCACCTCTATAAACACTATTGCCTGGAGGTTAGTTGCGGTATCAAGAACGTGCTCGATCAGTTCCAGCGCGACATTGACAAGGGCGAGTCCCGCGATGCGAATTATATCTATGGCCCGACCATCCCGCGTACCTATTTTGCGGGGCTGAGTCTAAAACTGTAAGAAAATGAGAAAACAACTGCTTATACTCCTATTGACGGCGATTGCGGGCGGTGCCTGGGCTCAGCAGACGAGTGATTTCCAGATTGAGGAAGTCACCGTTGTGCAGCGCAAGAAAGGCAAGGTCAAGAGCCGTGTGGAGGCTTTCGATACGGAGAAGATCAACTCCGAAGAACTCTGTCGGGCGGCGTGCTGTAACCTCTCCGAAGCCTTTGAGACGAACGCTTCGGTCGATGTGGCGTACTCGGATGCGGCAACGGGTGCCAAGCAGATCCGTCTGCTCGGCTTGAGCGGCACGTATGTCCAACTCATCCAGGAGAACACTCCGGCCGTGCGCGGTCTCGCGCAGAATTTCGGTCTCGAGTATATACCCGGTCCGTGGATGAGCAGTATTCAGGTCAGCAAAGGCACCTCGTCCGTCGTTAACGGCTATGAGGCCACCTCCGGACAGATCAATGTGGAGCTGCTCAAGCCCAATACCCAGAATCCGCTGAGTCTTAACCTCATGGTCAATTCCGAGGCGATGACCGAGGCCAATATTATGGGCGGTTGGCAACTCAAAGACCACCTCTATACGGGTGTGCTCGCCCATTACGGCGGCGGGTTCATGGCCATGGACGAGAACCACGATTCCTTTGCCGACATGCCGAAAACCCAGAACGCCAACCTCGCTAACCGCTGGTTCTACAAGCAGGGCAACTATACCTTCCAAGCCTTCGTGCGGGGACTCTACGATCGTCGTCGTGGCGGACAGATAGGACACATGGCAGACACGATTACCAATCCGTATTTAATTAATTTAAATACCTGGCGTGTGGAGGGCTTTTTCAAGAACGGCTATGTCTATGACCCCGAGAGCGGTTCTTCGGTCGCGGTTATCACGGCCGTCAGTTACCATGATCTGGATAATCATTACGGCCTGCGCACCTGGAAAGCGAACCAACTGAACGCCTATCTCAATGCCATGTGGCAGGGTGTTTTTGAGGGCAGCGGAGATGTAGATAACGACCATCGTCTGACGGCAGGTGTGAGCCTGAATGTGGATAATTACCGCGAGCGTTTGACGATTTTGCCGCAGGCTTTGAACAGGCTCGAAGTCGTCCCCGGTATCTTCGCCGAGTACAACCTCAAATACGACGAGATGCTGAGTCTCGTAGCCGGTGTCCGTGCCGATTATTCCACGCGTTACGGCTTCTTCGTCACCCCGCGTATGAACATCCGCTACACGCCTTTCGAGTGGTGGACGCTCCGCGGAAGTGTGGGTATGGGCTATCGGAGTCCGAACGCGATTGCCGACAATGCCTTTATATTGCCGTCGAGTAGGGTACTGCACCTCGCGGACGAGATCAAGCAGGAGCGCGCGGTCAACACCGGTCTCTCGACCACGTTCTATATCCCGATGGGCAGCAAAGAGTTGCAGCTTTCGATGGAGTATTACTACACGCATTTCCTCAACTCGCTCATCGTCGATCCGGATCAGGACAAACATGCCGTCTACATCTACAACCAAACCGATCTGCCCGGTGCCAAATCCTTTGCCCACAGTGCGCAGGTAGAGGCCTCGATGGAGGTGCTTCGCGGTTGGACGTGGACACTCGCTTTCCGTTATACGGACGTCGAGCAAACGACCCTCTGTGCCGACGGTATCGCACGGCTGCGACCCAAGGCCCTCACCAACCGCTATAAGGGTGTCATCACCACGAGCTACCAGACTCCGCTCAAGAAATGGCAGTTTGATGTCACGGCCCAGTTCAACGGCGTGAGCCGTGTGCCCGACGGCTTTGAGCAGCCTTTCACATGGTACCCGCAACTCATGGCGCAGATCACCAAGTATTTCCGCACCTGTAGCATCTATCTGGGTGCGGAAAATATGACCAATTTCCGCCAAGACCCGTGTATTGTGGATAGTTTCCATCCCTGGGGCTCGGATTTCGATGCCTCGATGGTCTGCGGTCCGACAACCGGTTGGAAAGTGTACCTTGGTTTCCGATATGATTTAGAAAAACCCGAATGATATGAAAAAGACAGTATTGTTTTTCGCACTTTGTGCGATGCCGCTGTGCTATGCACAAGAACCGGTGGACGCCCAAACGGGCGCCAGCCAACCCACCACGCAGACTGAACAGAAGCCTGTTGTCAAGCAGTCTAACAAACAAACGGTCGTGCTCCATTGTGACCTGCATTGCCAGGGATGCTGCGATAAGATCATGAAGAATATCGCATTTGAGAAAGGCGTCAAGGACCTCGTCTGTGACCTCAAGACCAAGACCGTCACTGTCACCTACGACACCCGCAAGACCGACCTCGACACCCTCCTCCAAGCCTTCTCCCGCATCGGCAAACCCGCCACAGTGGTAGAGTAAAAGGGACCTTTAAGGTCTCTTTTTTTTCTTTTTATTTGCGTATGTCAAAAAAAAGTAGTACCTTTGCACGCAAATTGTAATTTAGGATACCTATGTTTGATAACTTAAGCGAACGATTAGAGAGAAGTTTTAAGATTCTGAAGGGTGAGGGACGTATCACCGAGATCAATATTGCGGAGACCGTGAAGGACATCCGTAAGGCCCTGCTGGAAGCGGATGTGAACTACAAGACCGCCAAGCAGTTTACGGACCAGGTGAAGGAGAAAGCGCTGGGTCAGAACGTGATCAACGCGGTGCGTCCGGGGCAGTTGATGGTCAAGATCACGCACGATGAGTTAGCCGCGTTGATGGGTGGCGAGGCGCAGGAGATCAACCTGAAAGGCAATCCGGCAATCATCCTGATGGCGGGTCTGCAAGGTAGCGGTAAGACGACCTTTGCATCCAAACTGGCGAATTTCCTGCAGACGAAGAAGGGTAAGAAAGTGATGCTGGTAGCGTGCGATGTGTATCGTCCGGCGGCTATCGAGCAGTTGCGTGTATTAGGTGAGCAGATCAACGCGAAGGTCTATACGGGCGAGAACGAGTCGAATCCCGTCAAGAAAGCGCAGGATGCAATCGCCGAGGCGAAGAAATTCGGCTACGACGTAGTGATCGTCGATACAGCGGGTCGTCTGGCGGTGGATGAGCAGATGATGCAGGAGATCGCGGCGATCAAGCAAGCGATAGAACCCTCGGAGACCCTGTTTGTGGTCGATGCGATGACCGGTCAGGATGCCGTCAATACCGCCAAAGAATTTAATGACCGTCTGGATTTTGACGGCGTGGTACTGACGAAGCTGGACGGTGATGCCCGCGGTGGTGCGGCGCTCTCGATCCGTTCGGTGGTTAACAAGCCGATCAAGTTCATCGGTACCGGCGAGAAGATGGAGGCATTGGACGTTTTCCATCCCGCACGTATGGCGGACCGTATCCTCGGTATGGGTGACGTGGTGTCGCTCGTAGAACGTGCGCAGGAGCAGTACGACGAGGAAGAGGCACGCCGTATCTCGAAGAAGATCGCCAAGAACCAGTTCGATTTCAATGATTTCATGGGTCAGCTGGCGCAGATCAAGAAGATGGGATCGATGAAGGACCTGATGGGTATGATCCCGGGTATGGACAAAGCGCTGAAGGGCGTGGAGGTGAGTGACGATGCGTTCAAACCTATCGAGGCGATGATCAACTCAATGACCCCTGCCGAGCGTGCTAACCCGGGTCTGCTGAACGGCAGCCGCAAGAACCGTATTGCCAAAGGTGCGGGTGTGACGATCGTGGAGCTGAACCGCTTCATTAAGCAGTTCGAGCAGACGAGTAAGATGATGCGCAAGGTGCAGCAGATGGGGCTTAAGAGACGATGAGTGAGGAGAAGTCATACCAGCCGGGATGGGGTGAGAAGAAGAAACATCATCACCACCATCACCACGGCCCGAACGAGAAGAACCGCGGTATGGGCGGAGCGTTGCGTATGCGCGACAAACAGGCCTACTACGGCTTGATGTGTGTGATTATTGCGGTGGCTCTTTTCGGGGCGTACAAGCTGATTGGTATGATTGCCCATGAGTTGCGCGCGATGCCGAACGATGACCCGACGACGGAGATGACCGTGGATGAGTTGCGTATCCACAAAGTGGATGAGCAGGATGCGATCCTGATGGGTGACAGTCTGGCCACGGCGTATAACCTGGACTCGATGAAGCATCAGGTGCAGATAGAGACCCGACCGGTTTATCGTCCGCCCCGGCGCGAAGATAAGTGGTACATCACGAAGCGCGAATGGAAGAAGATCCGCGAGAGCTATCGGGTTTGGCGCTGGGAGAAGAAGCATGATAAAGAGAGTGAAGAGTGAAAAGTGAAGAGTGAAGAGTTCTATGATATTAGACGGAAAGAAAATAGCAGCTACCATTCGTGCGGAGTTGCGCGAGCAGGTGGGAGATTTGCTCTCGCAGGGGAAGCGTGCACCGAAACTGGCTATCGTGCTGGTGGGCAATAATCCTGCGAGTGAGACCTATGTGAACAACAAACTGAAAGCCTGTGCCGAAGTGGGTATCGAGGCGGTTAAGTTGGCTTACCCGGCCTCGATCACGGAGCAGACGCTGTTGAACGAGGTGCACCGGCTGAACAGCGATGAGACGATAGACGGTTTCATCGTGCAGCTGCCGCTGCCGGAGCACATCACGGAGACGACGATCATGAGTGCGATCGACCGCCGCAAGGACGTGGACGGTCTGACGCCGGAGAACGTGGGTCGCACGGTGCAGGGCCTGCCGTCGCTGGTGAGCGCGACGCCGCGGGGTATCCGCGAACTGCTGTCGCGATACGGCATCCAGACGGAAGGCAAGCACGTGGTGGTGATCGGTCGGTCGAACATCGTCGGCAAGCCGATCGCGATGTTGCTCATGCAGCGTCCATACCTGAGTCTGCCGGGCATGAGTGCCGCTTCATTAGGAGACGCGACGGTGACGATCTGTCACTCGAAGACCCGCGATCTGAAGTCTATCTGCCTGACCGCCGATATAATCATCGTGGCTGCAGGCAGTCCCGGTCTGCTGACCGCCGAGATGGTCAAAGAAGGTGCGACGATCATCGATGTAGGTATCAACCGCGTGGACGGTAAGCTCGTAGGCGATGTCGATTTTGAGCACGTGGCTCCCAAAGCTGCGTATATCACGCCGGTACCCGGCGGCGTAGGACCGATGACCATCGTTTCTTTATTGCAAAATACACTACAGGCGTATAATGAACATACTCGATAAGATAGAAGGATTAGAGGCGAAGTTCCATGAGGTGAGTCTGCTGATCACGGATCCGGCGGTCATTGCCGATCAGGCGCGTTACGTGCGTCTGAACCGCGACTACCATGACCTGGAGCGCGTGCTCGAGGTGGCAGCGCGGTACAAGAAAGCCGTGACGGATCTGCAGGATGCCAAGGACCTGTTCTTCAACGAGTCCGACCCGGAGATGAAAGAGATGGCGAAGGCGGAGATGGACGAACTCGAACCGCAGATCCCGAAGCTGGAGGAAGAGCTGAAACTGCAACTGTTACCCCAAGATCCTGAGGACGGCAAGAACGTCGTGATGGAGATTCGTGGCGGTACGGGTGGCGATGAAGCAGCTATCTTCGCCGGCGATCTGTTCCGCATGTACACCAAGTATTTCGAGCTCAAGGGCTTCAAATACAGCATCTCGTCGTTCAGCGAAGGTGCGTGCGGCGGTTACAAGGAGATCATCTTCAACGTGACGGGGCAGAACGTCTATGGGACGCTCAAGTACGAGTCGGGCGTGCACCGTGTGCAGCGCGTGCCGGTAACCGAGACGCAGGGACGCGTACATACCTCGGCGGCGACCGTTGCAGTATTACCCGAGGCAGACGAGTTTGAGGTGCATATCAACGAGGGCGAGATCAAATGGGAGACTTTCCGTTCCGGCGGCGCAGGCGGTCAGAACGTGAACAAAGTGGAGTCGGGTGTGCGATTGCGCTATAATTGGAAGAACCCCAACACAGGTGAGGTGCAGGAGATACTGATCGAGTGTACCGAGACGCGGGACCAGCCGAAAAACAAAGAGCGGGCTCTGAGTCGTCTGCGTACCCAGATCTACGATAAGGAGCACCAGAAATATATCGACGACATCGCGGCACGGCGTAAGACGATGGTCTCGACCGGTGACCGCTCCGCGAAAATCCGCACGTACAACTACCCGCAGGGACGTATCACTGACCACCGGATCGGGTACACGGTCTATAACCTCGCCGCGTTCATGGACGGCGATATCCAAGGCGTGATCGATGCGCTGCAAGTAGCGGAGAACGCCGAGCGACTCAAAGAAAGCGAACTGTAATGTATCTTTTTTATTGTCCCGATATTGATAAGCAGCAGACCCTTTCGGAAGAGGAGAGTGGTCATTGCGTGCGCGTGCTGCGCTACAGCGTCGGAGATGAGATCCTGATCACGGACGGTCGGGGTACGACCTACACGGCGCGTATCACCAATCCGCATCCGAAGCATTGTGATTTTGAGATCATCAGCCGCGAGAAGCAGGAACCGCACCATGCGTTCCATCTGCATATCGCGATCGCTCCGACCAAGAACATCGAGCGACTCGAATGGTGTATCGAGAAATGTGTGGAGATTGGAGTGGATGAGATCACGCCGCTCCTGTGCCGTTTCTCGGAACGAAAACAGTTGCGTATCGACCGTCTGGAGAAGATCATCCTCTCCGCGGCCAAGCAGAGTCTGACGCCGTACTTGCCGGTCTTGCACGACCTGACGCCGTACGATGCGTTTGTAAAGGAGCAGGCGAAACGCGACCAGCAATGCTTCATTGCGCATTGCTATAAAGACGATAAACGGGTACTCAAAGATGAGATCGAACGGGGTAGAGACGTGCTGGTGCTGATCGGTCCGGAAGGGGATTTCAGTGAGCAGGAAGTAGCGGATGCGTTGGCGCTCGGTTTCATTCCTGTCAGTTTAGGTAACAGCCGCTTGCGCACCGAGACTGCGGGAGTCGTGGCTTGCCATACGGCGGTATTGATCAACGAATGAACATAGACGCGGATATATTACTCTGGATCAACGGCCATTATGCGGATTGGTTGGATGCGGTTATGTGGATCATCAGCCGTGCGAATACCTGGATTCCGCTGTATGTACTGTTGGTGGGTCTGATCGCCTGGAAATACCGCAACGGACGAGCGGTGTTGCTGATCCTGATCGGTTTTGGCATCGCCGTCGGGCTGAGTGATTACCTGTGCAGCGGGATCCTCAAACCGATCGTCTGTCGTCTCAGACCAACGCACGAACCGGCGCTCGATCCGGTGCATCTGGTGAACGATTACGTAGGCGGACTGTACGGTTTTTGCAGCTCCCATGCCGCCAACTCAATGGCGATCGCGTTGTTGTTCAGCCTCTTGTATAAAAACAAAACAGCCACCGCGCTGCTGATGCTTTGGGTGGCTGTAGTATGCTATAGTAGGATGTATCTCGGGGCGCATTACCCGACGGATATTATTTGCGGACTGGTGGTAGGGAGTCTATGGGCTGTGCTAACGTGGCTGGCGCTATGCCGCTGGCTCCACGTGGACGACGCGGTTGCTCGGCGGGGTGATTCATGAACTGCTCGAACTCCTCCGGAGTCAGCAGGTTTTTCAGTTCCCCGTGGATAGCAATCATCCGTTCCATGTTCTCCGCCCGCGTCAACCCTTTTTGACGCACCTTGGCGTACTTAAGATGCATGCGGTAGATGGTGTCGAAGCGGATCGAATCGCGAATCCCTAACTCGCGCGTCAACCGAACGGTCTGCTTAAGCGCTTCCTCTTGCGGGGTACGCTGCGGACGAGCCTCATTAACCGGCTCCTGCGCCGTAACAACGCCCGATAGGAGGGCTATAACGAATAAAAAAGAGAGTTTTTTCATAACGAAAAATATACTACAAAAATCGTGCCGAACAACGCCGAACTGAAAATAGCAACGAAACTTTATTTCTCCCAAGAGGGAGAAGCGCGTCATGCACGTCCCGCTATACGGGTGGCTTTGGCGGGTATGATCGTCGGGGTGATGGTGATGATCCTGACCATCTGTATCGTGGTGGGTTTCAAGGACACGGTGACCCAAAAAGTAGCCGGTTTCGGGGCGCATATTCAGCTGGTTTCGTTCGATAACAACAACACCTACGACATGCAACCGATTCCCGTTTCGGACTCTTTGATACAGGCCTTGGGAGCGTACGAGCACGTGGCGCAGGTGGCACCGTTCATCACCAAGCCGGGCATGCTCAAGACCGATTCGGCTTTTCAGGGTATCGTGCTGAAAGGGACCGACTATTGGGATTTTTTTGCACGTAATATCGTCGAAGGAGAACTGCCGTCGAAACCCAACGAAATCATCCTCTCGCGTTTGATGGCGACGCAGCTGAGGCTGGGTGTCGGGGATGCGGTGAACGCCTATTTTGTGGACTCGGATAATGTCCGTGCTCGGCGGTACCGTATCGCCGGCATATACGAGACCGGCTTCGGTCAGTTTGACGAACTGTTTGTAGTGGCACCGCTTTCGGACGTGCGAAGACTGCAAGGCTGGGACGAACATACTTTTTCGGGCGTGGAGATTTTGGTGGACGATGTGCGGTACTTGGACGATACGGCGGACCGCATCTATTTTGCGACGGTCAATCATCTGGACGAAGACGGCTATCATGTTTATTATGTACAGACCTTGCGGGAGCAGAACCCGGCGGTTTTTGCCTGGCTCGATCTGCTGGACATGAACGTGGTAGTAATCATCGTACTGATGCTGCTCGTAGCGGGATTTAATATCGTGAGCGGACTCATTATCCTGATTCTGGACGGCGTGCAACTGATCGGCACCTTGAAGGCTTTAGGCGCAAATAACCGGTTCGTACGGCGTATCTTCCTCACCCAAGCCGCACTGCTGATCGGCAAAGGAGTGATTTGGGGCAACGTACTCGGATTTGCTCTGGCAGCGGTGCAGTATTTCGGTCATCTGGTGCCGCTGGAGGCCGCGACTTATTATGTGAGCTACGTGCCGATCGCTTTCCCGTGGGGCTGGATCGTGGCGCTGAATGTCCTGACGATAGGCGTGTCGATGTTGATTCTTTTGTTGCCGTCGATGATCATCACGAAGATCAGTCCGGCGAAGGTGATGCATTTCGAGTGATGAAACTACAAACGATCGTGGACATACAGCCGAGTGCGTGGAAAATAGGATACGAAGACCGTATCCTGATGGTGGGCTCGTGTTTCTCCGACGAGATCGGTGCGCAGATGCAGGAGCGTTATTTGCATGTCACTTGTAATCCTTTCGGTACGCTCTATAACCCGCTTTCTATCGCGCAGGCACTCACGATGACCGAGATGCCGGTGCTCGTCGAACATGAAGGTTTATGGCACTCGATGGCGCATCACGGAGCTTTCTCGCGGGCAGACAAGAACGAGGCAGAGCAAGCGATTCGCGGTTCGATCGAGACGATGCAGCAGGCGTTGCAAGAGGCGACGGTGGTCATCGTGACCTTTGGTACGGCCTGGGTGTACGAACTTAAAAACGGGATTAGTGGATTAGGGGTTAGTGGATTAGTGGGTAATTGTCATAAATTGCCGGAGAGCTGTTTTAACCGCCGCCGTCTGTCGGTCGAAGAGATCGTGGCTGCCTGGAAACCGATCTTGGCACAATATTCTGATAAACGCTGGCTCTTTACCGTTTCGCCGATACGGCATATACGCGACGGATTGCATGAGAATCAGTTGAGCAAAGCGACTTTACTGCAGGCGGTGGAGTACTTAGGCGATTATTTCCCGTCGTACGAAATCATGCTGGACGAACTCCGCGATTACCGCTTCTATGCGGACGATCTGGTGCATCCTTCGAGTCTGGCGGTGAACTATATCTGGGAGCGTTTTGTGGATACGTTCTGCACGCCTCAGACAAAAAATGAACTCGTGCTCCAACATAAGCGTTGGAAACACGAGCATCATCGATTATTGCACTAGGGTCCTAGGATCCTAGGTTCCTAGTTTTTCAAAGCCTTGATGGCTTCTTCGAGGGCAGCGATGCGGGCTTCGGCATCCGCTTTTTTCTTCTGCTCGAGGGCTACGATCTCGGCCTTGGCATTCTGTACGAAACGCTCGTTGCTCAGTTTGGCCATCACGCCGCGCAAGAAGCCTTGCTGGTGCTGGAGGTCGGCTTCGAGTTTCTTGAGCTCCTCGTCCACGTTGATGAACTGATCCATCGGAATAGCGAACTCGGTTGTGCCGATGATGAACTTGGACGCGTTACCCCTTCCGTCTAGGGTTTCCCCGTTTAACGGGGACACCGTCACATTAGCGAGTTTATCTACCAGTGCGTTCAAAGCAACCGGACTAATCAAGGTCAGGCGCTCTTTCTGCGGGATATTCTTCGATGCGCGGACGGCACGGATCTCGGTGATGACCTGCTTCAGGAATGTGGTTTCCTCCAAGATAGTCTCGACCCGATTCTCTCTCGTTAGTGTCTCGCCAGTCTGATTTGCCCTCATGATCGACTCGCCCGGCTTTCTCTCGTAGAGGTTTTGCCAGAGTTCTTCCGTGATGAACGGCATGAACGGATGGAGCACACGCAGCAGGCGATCGAAGAACGCGAGCGTTGCCTCGTAGGTGGCCTTGTCAATCGGTTGCTGGTAACCCGGTTTGATCATCTCCAGATACCAACCGCTGAACTCGTCGCAGTACAGTTTGTAGATCTCCATCAGGGCTTCCGACAGACGGTATTTGCTGAACAGATCGGCGATATTGGCTTCGGTTTCTGCCAATTGGGCATCAAACCATTTGATTGCATAAGCGGAGGTCTCCGGTTGCGGCATGTCGGCTACTTCCAGACCCTTCACCATGCGGAAACAGTTCCAGATCTTGTTGCAGAAGTTACGTCCCTGCTCGCAGAGCGAATCATCGTACAGGATGTCGTTGCCGGCAGGTGCAGAGAGCAGAATACCCATACGCACACCGTCCGCACCGAAACGCTCGATCAGATCCAGCGGATCGGGCGAGTTACCTAAACTCTTGGACATCTTGCGACCCAGTTTATCGCGTACGATACCGGTAAAGTACACGTGCTTGAACGGCATCTTTCCTACGTACTCGTAGCCCGCCATGATCATACGTGCAACCCAGAAGAAGATGATATCCGGACCGGTTACAAGGTCGGCGGTGGGGTAGTAATAGTTGATCTCTTTGTTGTCCGGATTCTCGATTCCGTCGAACAAACTGATCGGCCAGAGCCAGGAACTGAACCACGTATCCAATGCACCTTCGTCTTGAACGTAGTTGCCTTCGGGTTTCGTCTCCGAAACGATGATCTTGTCATCCGGATAATTCTCCAGGCCGGTCTCAGCGAGCAGGTCGGCATCGTAGTACGCCGGGATACGATGACCCCACCAGAGCTGACGGCTGATGCACCAGTCTTTGATGTTCTCCAACCAGTTGCGGTAGGTGTTCTTGTATTTGGCCGGATAGAAAACGATATCGTCGTTCATGACCGGCGGCAGAGCGATGTCCGCAAAATGTTTCATCTTCACGAACCACTGCAGACTTAACCGCGGCTCGATAGGCACATTCGTACGCTCGGAGTAACCCACTTTATTATCATAGTCCTCAATCTTCTCTACGAGACCAGCTGCCTGCAAATCCTCCACGATCTGCTTGCGGCAGTCGAAACGGTCCATGCCGTGGTACTTACGTACGTTTGCCTGTAACTCGTCCTCTACCGTGTCCATGTTGAGGTGGGCATCGGGCGTGAAAATATCGATGGTCTTGAGGTTGTATTTCTGTCCCAAGGCGTAGTCATTCACGTCATGCGCGGGCGTCACTTTCAGACAACCCGTACCGAAACCGATCTCCACGTAACGGTCCTCGATGATCGGAATAACACGACCTACACCCGGCACGATGACGTGCTTGCCCTTCAACCACTGATTCTTCTCTTCTTTGGGGTTGATACATACCGCAATATCGCCGAAGATCGTCTCCGGACGGGTGGTCGCCACGATCGCGTACTTGCCCGGCTCCTCTGCCACCTCATAACGCAGGTAGTAGAACTTATTATGCTCGTCGTGGTAGATTACCTCCTCATCGGAAAGGGCCGTCTGGCGCTCAGGATCCCAGTTGACCATACGCAGTCCGCGGTAGATGAGACCTTTCTTGTACAGGTCGCAGAACACCTTGATGACCGCTTTGGAGCGCGTCTCATCCATCGTGAACGCAGTACGCTGCCAGTCGCAGGAGCATCCGAGTTTGCGGAGCTGCTTGAGGATGATGCCTCCGTGCTCGTCCGTCCAGTCCCACGCATGTTTGAGGAACTGCTCGCGGGTCAGATCAGATTTATTGATACCTTGCTCTTTGAGGCGCTTGATGACCTTCGCTTCGGTCGCGATCGACGCGTGGTCGGTACCCGGTACCCAACACGCGTTCTTACCTTCCAAACGCGCACGGCGAACCAAAATATCCTGAATCGTCTCGTTGAGCACGTGTCCCATATGCAGTACACCCGTTACGTTGGGCGGCGGGATAACGATCGTGAACGGCTCACGGCCGTCGGGTTCCGAATGAAAGAGATTATTGTCCAGCCAGTACTGGTACCAGCGGGCTTCAATGTCAGTAGGATTATACTTTGAGTCCATAAATTTGTATGATTTCATCAAAAACGGCTGCAAAGGTACGATTTTTTTTGCATATATGCAAATTTTTTTGTATCTTTGCAGCCGATTTTAATTAAAATGCTAAATTTAACCAAATCAATAGTATGAAAGAGTACAATTTAACAGCCAAAATGCGTGCCTATCAGTGGAACGAGTTAACGGACGAGCAACGTAAAGTGGTGTCGGTAGCCAAAGAGCAGACGCAAAACAGTTATTGTCCTTATAGTGGCTTCCATGTAGGGGCAGGCGTATTGTTGGCGAACGGAACGATCATTCGCGGAGCGAATCAAGAGAACGCAGCCTATCCGAGCGGACTCTGTGCCGAGCGTACGGCCTTGTTTGCTGCCGGAGCACAGTATCCGGATCAGCCGGTGAAGAAACTGGCGATCGCATGTTTCACGGATGGTCATTTTACCAAAGAACCGGGTGCTCCCTGTGGCGCTTGCCGTCAGGTGATGCTGGAGACCGAGCACCGTTATCCTGGTAAGATGGAGGTGCTGCTGTACGGTGAGGATGCGACCTACGTGTTCGAGTCGGCAGCCGATTTGTTACCCTTGATCTTTGTGAAAGAGAACTTGAACGCTGAGTGAAACTGATAAGGAAAATAGACATTTATCTGCTCCGGAATTTTCTGGGGCTCTTTTTGGCTACTTTCTTTATTGCGATCTTCATCCTGCTGATGCAGTTCATGTGGATGCACGTGAACGATCTGGTGGGAAAAGGTATCGGTGTCGGCGTGTTGGCGGAGTTCTTCCTGTATGCCGCGGCATCGGTGGTGCCTTTGGCGCTACCCTTGGCGATCTTGCTTAGTTCGCTCATCTCATTCGGTAACTTGGCGGAGAAATTTGAGTTGACGGCGATGAAAGCCGCCGGTATCTCCCTTTTCCGCATCATGCGTCCGCTGGCGCTGGCTGTCGCGCTATTAAGCGTGGGGGCGTTCTTTTTCAGTAATAACGTGTTGCCAAAGTCGCAGATGAAGCTCTGGGCACTCATCTTTTCGTTGCGTCAGAAGAGTCCGGAGTTGCAGATTCCGGTCGGGGAGTTCTACGACGAGATAGACGGTTTTCAGATCTACGTGCAGGAGAAAACACCGCGAGGTGACCTGCTCAATATTATGATCTACGACTACTCGGACGGCTTCCAAAACGCTAAGGTGATGGTCGCCGATACGGGGCGTTTGAGCGCGAGTGCGGATAAGCGTTTCCTGATGCTGGATCTGGTGAACGGAGAGTCGTTTGAGAACCTCAACCAGAAGCAGCAGCGGGCAACCGGTACGACCAAGAGTATTCCGTACCGCCGTGAGACTTTTGCGCACAAACGGATCATCATTGATTTTGCGACGGACTTCAACCGTTACGACGAGTCCTTGCTGGAGGACCAGCACGTGAGTAAGAACGTGGCGCAGCTGATCCAGTCGATTGACTCTGTCAAAGAGGTGTCCAAAGAGCGGGCGGCGGACCAGAGTGAGTCCCTTGTGAAGGACCATTACTTCAACCGCGACTACACGCGCAACGAGATGATCGTGCCCACGTCCATCACCAGCGAGGAACGGGCCATCTACAACCTCGATTCCTTATGGGCCTCGCTCACTCCTACCGAACACTGGCGGGTACTGCAGGATGCGCAGGACCGGGCACGTACCTACCGCGACATGGTGGACTACAATGCGATCGTGCTGGGCGATGCGGATAAGTATATACGCAAGCATGAGATCGAGTTGCACCGTAAGATCACGCTCGCTTTTGCGTGCCTGATCTTCTTCTTTATCGGTGCCCCGCTCGGCGCCATCATCCGCAAGGGCGGTCTGGGGGCACCGGTGGTCATCTCCGTGATCCTGTTTATCATCTATTATATCATCGACAACACGGGCTATAAGATGGCGCGTGAGGCTTTGTGGCCCTGTTGGGCGGGGATGTGGTTGAGCTCGTTTGTGCTCTTCCCCTTGGGCGTTTTCCTAACCTACAAAGCCGCTACCGACTCGCCGCTCTTCAACCCCGAGGCATGGAAGATACGCATGGATCGACTCAAACTGAAAGTAATTGATTTATATGAAAATAAACTCTATAGAAGAAGCGCTGCAGGACTTTCGTGAGGGGAAGTTCGTGATCGTGGTGGACGATGAGGATCGCGAGAACGAAGGCGATTTCATCATCGCTGCCGAGAAGATCACTCCTCAGAAAGTCAATTTCATGCTCCAACACGGGCGTGGTGTCCTCTGCTGTCCGATCACCGAAGCGCGTTGTGCCGAACTGGACCTGATGCATCAGGTGACCAACAACACCTCCATGCTCGGTACGCCTTTCACCGTCACCGTCGATAAACTCGAGGGCTGTACCACCGGTGTCTCGGCGGCGGACCGTGCCGCGACAATCCTGGCGCTCGCAGACCCGAACAGCAAACCCGAGACCTTCGGTCGACCGGGACATATAAACCCGCTCTATGCCAAAGCAGGTGGTGTCCTCCAGCGCGCAGGCCACACAGAGGCCGGTGTCGATCTGGCGCGTCTCGCAGGCTTCCAACCCGCAGCGGCTCTCATCGAGATCATGAACGACGATGGTACGATGGCCCGTATGCCCCAACTGCAGGAAGTAGCGCGGGAGTTTGACCTCAAGATCATCACGATCAAGGACCTCATCGCTTATCGCCTGGAGAAAGGGGAAAAGTTAGAGCAGAAAGGAGAGAAGGCGCTGGTGGAGAAAGGTGAGACGGTCTTCCTGCCCACCCGGAACGGTGATTTTATGTTGACGCCTTTCCGGGATCTGACGACAGGCTTGGAGCACGTAGCCTTGACCAAAGGCCAATGGAAAGCGGACGAACCGATCCTCTGCCGCGTGCACTCGAGCTGTATGACCGGCGATATCTTCGGCTCGAAGCGTTGCGAATGCGGCGAGCAGTTGAACAAAGCGATGCAGATGATCGAAGCCGAAGGACGCGGTATCATCGTCTATATGAATCAGGAAGGCCGCGGTATAGGCCTCATGAATAAGATCCGCGCGTACAAACTTCAGGAACAGGGCGAAGATACGGTGGAAGCGAATGTGCATCTGGGTTTCCGTCCGGACGAACGCGATTACGGTGTCGGTGCGCAGATCTTGCGCCTGATGGGTGCGCATAAGCTGCGGCTGATGACCAACAATCCCGTTAAGCGGGTAGGGCTCGAGAGTTACGGCATCGAGATCGTGGAGAACGTACCGATCGAGATCGCTCCTAACCGCTGGAACGAGCGTTACATGCGGACCAAAAAGGAAAAAATGCACCATGACCTGAAGCTCGTGTGAGCGTTTGGCACGGTTTTTGGAAGACTCTTTTCGAGACCTCGAGATAACGAGATTTCGAGATCTCGAAGAAACCCTTTAAAACAAAAAAGTTATGAAAAAATTAACTACACTTCTGATGACGCTGATGCTGATGGGTACGGCGTTATGGGCGGAAGAGACCGTCACGGTTTCCGCCAAGAGTACGGACATCTCTGAAGGACTCGATCTGAAGGTGGTAGCTAAGCTGTTCGCAGAGGCTAAGAACCTGGAAGAGTTCGAGACGATGCTCAACAACCCGGACAGCGCGTTCTGTAACTTGGATCTGAACGGCGACGGGCAAGTGGATTACTTACGCGTGGTAGAGACCGGCGAAGGAAACAAGCGTCTGATCGTTTTGCAGGCGGTACTGGCAAAGGATATCTACCAGGATGTAGCCTCGATATACGTGGAGAAAGATGAGAAGAACGAAGTATCTGTTCAGGTAGTCGGCGACGAGTATGTGTACGGACAAAACTACGTCATAGAACCCGTGTACGTCTATCGGCCTGTTATCTACGACTGGTTTTGGAGCGATGCTTGGTACGCATGGAATAGTCCTTGGTACTGGGGTTACTGGCCGACTTGGTGGTACGCGCACAGCTGTTGGGCGCATGACTGGTACTGGCATCACTGCTACGCCTATCATCACCACCACTACTGCTGCTCTTTCCGCCACGCTTCGCAACCGCGTCACGGTTACCACGAGATGCATCGGAACGTAAGTCGCAGGGAATATGCCACAGCGCATCCTGACCGTTCGTTCACGCACCGTAACACCGGGATGACGAACGCCCGCGAGATCCGTAGTACAACGCATGTAACACGTTCGACCGGATCGGCAAGACCCGCCGCAACAGCGTCCAGAGCCACAGTTACCAGAGCAACGGCTACCAGAGCCACAGCTACCAGAGCAACGGCTACCAGAGCCACAGCTACCAGAGCCACAGCTACCAGAGCAACGGCTACAGCGGCTCCCTCCAGAGCTACGACGGCTACTGCAACGAGATCGACGAGTCCTACGAGATCAACCAGCGCAACCCGCTCGACAGCAAGTACGATCCGCACAACGAGTGCTCCGACCGCAACCCGCGCAACGTCGACTGCTACACGCTCCACGAGCACCTCGACGCGCTCCACGAGCTCCAGCGTAGCACGTAGTAACTATACGCCCTCTCGCTCCACCAGTTCCTCCTATAGCGCACCGAGCACAAGCAGCCGCAGTACCTATTCGGGAACCAGCACACGCAACAGTTCCTTCTCGGGCGGAAGCTCCTATTCAGGCGGATCCAGATCTTCCGGTGGTTCCTATTCAGGCGGTGGCGGCGGAGGAGGCCGAGCCACTCGCAGATAAAAAAAAGAGCGCCCACGCGCTCTTTTTTAGTGTGCTGCTAACATATTCTTCGGATCGAGCAGCTTATCCAACTGCTCCTTACTGAGCAACTCGTGCTCCAGCACCAGGTTATACACGCTCTTACCGGTCTCCAAGGCCTCTTTGGCAATCTTGGTCGAAGCCTTGTAACCGATCACCGGATTCAGCGCCGTCACAATACCGATCGAGTGCTTGACGGTCTCGGCGTTGTGCTCGCGGTTGATGGTGATGCCGTCGATACATTTCTTGCACAGGATCTTCATCACGTTTCGAAGCCAAGTGATCGACTCAAAGATACACTCGGTGATGATCGGCTCCATCACGTTCAACTGCAACTGTCCTGCCTCGGCAGCAAAAGTCACCGCCGTATCGTTACCGATCACCTTGAAGCATACTTGGTTCGTTACCTCCGGGATCACGGGGTTCACCTTACCGGGCATGATCGAGCTACCCGGGGCCATAGGCGGCAGGTTGATCTCGTGCAGACCGCAACGCGGACCCGAAGCCATCAGTCTTAGGTCGTTACAGGTCTTGCTCAACTTAACCGCCAGACGTTTGAGCGCTGCCGAGTAGCTGACGTACGCACCTGTATCCGGGGTCGCTTCTACCAGGTCACTCGCTAACGAGAACGGTTCGCCGGTCAGCTCGCACATCTTCTTGATACACAACTCGGCATAACCCGCTGTCGCGTTCAGACCCGTACCGATAGCGGTACCGCCCATATTGATCTCATAGAGCAGCTTCACGTTGCGGTCGAGGTTGGCTACTTCCTCTTCGAGGTTGTTGGCAAACGCATGAAACTCCTGTCCGCTCGTCATCGGTACGGCATCCTGAAGTTGCGTACGTCCCATCTTGATCGAGTCGTTGTACTCGTCGCCTTTGCGTCGCAGCGATTCGATGAGCAACTGCAACTCGCTCACCAGTCCTCTGTTCATGCGAATGAACGCATAACGGAACGCGGAGGGGTAGGCGTCGTTCGTGCTCTGTGCACAATTGACATGATCGTTCGGCGAGCAGTACTGATACTCGCCGCGCTCGTGGCCCATGATCTCCAATGCACGGTTGGCAATCACCTCATTGGCGTTCATGTTTACCGTTGTACCGGCACCACCCTGCACCAGATCGGTTGGAAACTGATCGTGCATCTGGCCGTCAATGATCTCATGGCAGGCCTGCGCGATTGCGCGGTAGATCTCATCGTTGATCACCCCCAAGTCGTGGTTCGCCTCTACGGCCGCCAACTTGATATAGGCCATCGCGATGATGTATTCCGGAAAATCGGACATCTTCAGATTCGAGATCTGATAGTTATTGATACCTCGTTGCGTCTGTACTCCGTAGTACGCACTCTGAGGAACCTGCAACTCTCCCAGCAGGTCGGATTCAACACGAAACTTATCCATGGTTATGATTAATTGATTTTTCCTAATAGTGACTTCACAAACTCGACGCGGTTGAAGACCTGCAGATCGGTCATCTGCTCGCCCAGACCAATATAGCGTACCGGGATCTTGAACTGATCACTGATACCGATCACGACTCCACCTTTGGCGGTGCCGTCCAGCTTCGTGATGGCGAGCGAGCTCACCTGCGTAGCGGCGGTGAACTGCCGTGCCTGCTCAAACGCATTCTGTCCGGTCGAACCGTCCAGCACGAGCAGCACGTCGTGCGGGGCGTCCGGCACCACTTTCTGCATCACGTTCTTGATCTTCGTCAACTCGTGCATCAGGTTGATCTTGTTATGTAGACGGCCGGCGGTGTCGATCAGCACCACGTCCGCGTCATTCGCTTTGGCACTCTGCAGCGTGTCGTACGCCACCGACGCCGGGTCTGAACCTTGCTGCTGTTTGATCACCGGTACACCGACGCGCTCACCCCAGATGCAGAGCTGCTCTACGGCCGCCGCACGGAAGGTATCCGCCGCACCGAGGTACACTTTCTTACCCGCGGCTTTGTACTGGTAGGCTAACTTACCGATGGTCGTCGTCTTACCCACGCCGTTCACACCGACTACCATCACCACGTACGGCTTGGCCGGCAGTTCGGCTTCGAAATCAGGTACGTCTGCCACGTTGTTCTCCTGCAGCAGTTGAGAGATCTCATCCACCAACAGGTTGTTCAGTTCTTCGGTACCGATATACTTATCGCGCTTCACGCGCTCTTGTACCCGCTCAATGATACGCAGGGTCGTCTCCACACCCACATCCGACGTGATCAACGCCTCTTCCAGGTTATCCAGCACATCGTCGTCGATCGTGGACTTACCCGCGATCGCGTGCCCGATCTTACTGAGCACCGACTCCTTACTCTTCTCCAGACCCTTATCCAGCGTCTCTTTCTTCTCTTTGTTAAATAAACCGAAAAATGCCATTATTATTTACCAATTACCATTTACCAATTACCAATTACCATTTATCTATAATCTATCCGCATCTTGCGGTAGTCTCTGCGCGCCTCTACGACGGCTTTTGCGCTGCCTTTCTTGCCCGTGCAGAGGAACATATATGCGGCGGAGTAATCCAGGAAGAATCGCAAACCCAATACCCCCCAGCGGCACTTGCTGTTCTTGTAGATCATCAGCAGGTTGTTGCGGAAATTGAGGTAGGTCTTGCGTGGGTTGTCATAACTGAGCGCACCGCCGCCTAAGTGGTACACGACGCTCTGCGGCACGCAGGCCAGTTTCCAGCCTTGGTTGCGCATCCGCCAGCACAGGTCGATCTCTTCCTGGTGCGCAAAGAACGCTGCGTCCAGTCCGCCACACTCCTTATATACTTTCGTACGCACGCACATACACGCGCCTGTCGTCCAATCGACGTTCACCACCGTGTCGTGTTGCCCCTTGTCTTCTTCGATCTTACCGAAACGTCTGCCGCGGCAGTAGGGATAACCGAGCGGATCCAGATACCCGCCTGCAGCCCCTGCGTGCTCAAAATACGCCCTGTTTCGCCAACTCCGTATCTTCGGTTGTACGGCCGCTACCTCAGGGTGCGCGTCCAGGTAATCGAGTAGGGGACCTAACCAGTTTTCCGTCACTTCAACGTCCGAGTTGAGCAGCACCACGTACTCGCTGTCCACCTGTTCGATCGCGCGGTTATAGCCCTCCGCAAAGCCGAAGTTCTTCTCCAGCACGATGGTCTTGACGCCCGGAAACTCCTTGCGCAACACCTCCAGACTCTCGTCCGTACTGCCGTTATCCGTCACGATGACCTCACCACCCTTCGTGTGTTCCACCACCGACGGCAGGTATTGGCGCAACATCGCTGCCCCATTCCAGTTTAATATGATGACGCTACACTTCACTCTTAGCTCTTCACTCTTCACTTTCTACTCTTCCTCGTAGTAACCTTTCTCGATACCGAACTGCAGTTCCGCGTCCTGGATCAACTGAATCTGTACGCCCGTGATGGCACGCTTGTCCTCTTTGGCTGCCTCCAAGACATATTGCAGTTGCTCGGTCTCATCCACTTCGCCGTCCAGATACTCCATCTCGCCGGTCGCTTCATCCACGCGCAACAAACCTTTCTCTTCCAGGTAGTCGTCCATCACATCCAGCACAAACAGTATATCGTCGGCAGTCAATGTGTGACCGCAGGGGTTTTCGGGTGTCGAGCCGCTCGACCGGTCCTCGGCAGGGATGGCTTGGTAGATAAACTCCACCAATTCCTTCTCTTCCGGCTCCAACAGAGCCATTTCGATTGTATTCTGTTCCATAATAATCCTAAAAAACGCTGCAAAGTTACACATTTTCTTGCAAATATGCAAAAAATGTTGTAATTTTGTGCCCAAAATCGTGAAATTATGAGTGAATTTTGGAAAAGGACGCTTAGCGGCGCGGTATATGTGGCAGTGGTGATAGGTAGTATTCTGTACCACGAAGTGCTCTTTTTAGCTTTGTCGGCGTGCTTGGCTTACTTGGCGGTACGCGAATACAACAGCCTGACGCATCCCCGTTGTCTGATGGACCTGTTGGCGGAACTGAGTGCAGTCTTCTGCATCTTCCCCTGTACGATCGCCTTGCTCTATCCGGAGCCGTTTAGCCCGTGGATCATGCTGACCCTGCTCCTGCCGATCGGCGTGCTCGTGGCGGAGTTATGGAACAAAGCGGAGCAACCCATCACCTCTTGGGGCCATTTTCTGATCGGCCAGATGATGATCGCCCTCCCTTTTGCGCTGATGAACGTCCTGAACCACATCGACAAATGGCTGCTTCTGGCGGTCTTCGTGCTCATCTGGGTCAACGACTCCGGTGCGTATTGCGTCGGTGTACTGACGGCCAAGAAGATGCCGGGTGGTAACCATAAGATGTTTCCCCGCGTGAGCCCCAAGAAGAGCTGGGAAGGCTTGTTTGGCGGCTTGGCGTTCACGATCGGTGCCGCCTTTATTCTTAATCGTTTCGGTTGGTTTGATGCCATCACCAAAGAGGGCTTCGAGCTGCTCATCGCCGGTGCGTTTGCCTTCGTTGTCAGTGCAGCCGGTACGCTGGGCGACCTGATGGAGAGCCTGTTCAAACGCAGTATCGGTGTCAAAGACTCCGGTAAGTTCCTGCCCGGTCACGGCGGCGTATTAGATCGTTTTGACTCGATCCTCCTCGCAGCGCCTGTCACCCTGTTGTTCGTACTTCTGTTGATGCAATGTTGAGATTGATCGTATCTATACTCTCCCGACTGCCTTTGAGCGTGCTCTATTTCTTTGCGGATTGGTTGATCTATCCGCTCATGATGTACGTCGTGCGGTACCGTCGGCGCTTGGTGGCGAAGAACCTGCGCCTCTCTTTCCCCGACAAGACCGCAGCTGAGCGGCGTCAGATCGCCCGCGATTTCTACCACCAGTTCTGCTACACGCTCGTAGAGACCATCTACGGCTCGCGCCGTACGAATGACGAGCTCCGGGAGCGTGAGCTCTTCGAGAACGCCGAGACCGTCAACCGCGCCGCCAAAGAGTACGGCGGTTGCATCGTCATGATGGCTCACATGGGCAACTGGGAATGGAAAGCGTCCTGCCAGAACTGGTTCGATCCCGAGGTGACCGAACTCAATATCTACCGCAAACTCAAGAACGAGAAGATGGACACGCTCATGCTCGATATCCGTTCCAAAAGGGACGGCCTGTGCGTGGAGAAACAGCGTATCTTACGCGAGATGGTGCGCTATCGTGCCGCGAAGAAACCCATCGTCGTCGGACTGATTGCGGACCAGAAACCTCGTCCCGAAGTGACGCGCACCTGGCTCACGTTCCTCAACCAGGAGACCGGTTTCCTCGACGGCGGTGAGATGCTGGCCAAGAAATTCAACTATCCCGTCTTTGCCCTCCATGTACGTCGTCCCAAGCGCGGCTATTATGTCTCGCGTTTCGACCTCATCTCCATGACCCCGCAGGATACCCGGGACGGAGAGATCACGACTGCTTATGCGCGCTTACTGGAGAAGAATATTCTCGAGCAACCGGAGATCTGGCTCTGGACCCATAACCGGTTCAAATGGAAACGCCAGAATGACTGATTGTATTGCTACCATAGGGTTCTTTGATGGCGTGCACAAAGGGCATCAGTTCCTTTTTGAGCACCTGCAGTCCCTCGCTTCGGAGCGAGGCTTGCAACCGTTAATCGTCACCTTTGCCGAGCATCCGCGAACGGTACTCGACTCCGACTACATCCCCCGGCTGCTCAGTTCGCTGGAGGAGCGCGAGAAGCAGTTGAGCCAATACGGCGAGGTGGTGGTGCTCTCTTTCGCAGACATCCAACCCCTCACGGCGGCGGAGTTCATGACCCGTTTACGCGACGAGTACCACGTCACGACCTTGCTCATGGGCTACGATCATCGCTTCGGTTCGGACCGTCTCAAGCACCCGCAGGACTACCGTCGGGTGGGGAAGCAATGCGGCATCGAGGTGCTCACGATGAACGAGTACGTCGAGGGCGAATGGCACGTGTCCTCCACCGAGATCCGGGCGGCGCTCGAGAACGGAAATATCGCTGTGGCGAACGAACTCTTAGGCCATCCCTACACCCTGCGCGGACAGGTCGTGCATGGTAAAGCGATCGGGCGTACACTCGGTTTCCCGACCGCCAACATCGCCCCGATGGATCCGCTTAAGATCATCCCCAAGGCCGGTGTCTATGTGGCGCTGGTGAACACCCCTACGATGGACAATGCCCCGGCCTTTGTCAATATAGACAAACAAGGCCTCATCGAGGCCCATATACCCTCCTTCAAGGGCGATCTGTATGATCAGATTCTGAAGATTCGTTTCCTGCGCTTCTTACGCGAAGAGAAACATTTCGATAGTCTGGAAGAATTGCGGGAGCAGATCAAGGCTGATATTGATAGCACCCTGCGTCAGGCTTGATTCCTTCCCCGGTTCGCGCGATACCCTCTCTATCCTTCGGATACTTTGCCGCCGTGCCGCTGTCTCCGATGCCCCGTGCCGGACTCAGACTGTCCAAGCGGAAATCATAATACACGTATTCCTTGTACTTATAGAACGTGTTGCGGAAGACATTGTTCGCTGTGTCCTGACCGATCCAGCTACCCTGGATCGTGCCCGGGTAATACTGTTCGAACGGGGTCGCCAGCACCATTTCTTTCTCCCGCGGTCCGGTGACGATACTGTTGTAGAACGACGTGACGGTCTCCGGCGTCTCTTTGCTCAAATTATGCACGTACACCGCCGCCACATTCTCCTTGCCCGTACCCTGAATACGGATATTCGTCTCGCCGTAATAGGAAGCAATCGTCGTATGGATAAAATCGTGCGTACCGCCCTGGCAATACACGCAGTACGAGGCGCAGTTACTGATCTCCGAGTTGATCACCGTCGCGTGCACGTTCTGCAGCACCAGCCCATAGACGGCGTGGTTATGGATCCGGCAACCGTTCATCGTCAGGCGCGGCAGCTTGTCCTTGCGGTCACTCATACAATAGAGTCCGATATTGCCCGACAGGATATCCGTGTATTGCAGATTATAGTTCTGACTGTCCGTCGCTTGCAGGTAAATCCCGTTCCAACCACCCGCCGCAAAGCGGTACGGCACGGAGTCAAACAGATTGTCCAGCCGGTCCGGTTGAATCACCACAGGGTTCTCTTTCGTGCCTTTGGACTGTACGTCGCCCAAGGCATAAAGACTCGCGCCCTTGTGCATGTACAATCGCGCACCGGCCTCCAGCGTCAGCTGACCGATAATCACCGTGTCGAACAGCAGATAAGGCTTGGTGTTGGTAAAGCGGTACTTCGCATATTCGCTTCTTCCGTTCTTTGAACGGATACGCGTCACATCCTGACCGTAGGCCTCGCACACGAGCTGCTGGTCTATACCCGAACTCAGATGAAAATGCAGATTCTCGCGGATCAGGACCGGGTTGTTGGCTTTGGTCGGATCGATCTCCACGCGCACGAACACATACATACTGTCGCCGCCGTTGATCTGCAGTCGGGTCACCTGGCTCAGGTCCGCCTCGCCGTCCACGTTGACATGAAAGAACGAACCGTCCACCCACACGCGGTCGATCACCACGGCGTTCTTGTTGTCGTTATAGACCATCACCTGCATCGTCGCGCTGCCTTGCTGCGTAAAGACCGTATCGAAAGACAAGGTGTCGCACGAGAAACTCAGGCGCAACGACGGATCGTTACTCACCTGATACTCCTTGCAGCCCACCAGCACACAGGCCAGAACGAATATGTAAAGCCATTTACGCATCACTCAAAATTAAACGTCAGACAGACGCAGTGGTTCGTTAACCGACTGATCGCATTGGTATAGAAAAAGTCCTGCGGCGCCAGCTCCATACGCCCGTCCACGGGGGCTAACTGATTCGCAAAACCGATACGGTACGTGATCTCCGGACAGAACTTAAACCACCGGAAATAGAGGTCGCAACCGAAGCCCACTTCGGCAAAATAGTCCACCATGTTCATCAGCACCGGTTTCTCGCGGTCGCGGCTCACATTGAAGCTTGCGCCGCCGCCGGCAATCACATACGGTCGGTAATTGGCCTCACGCGCCGCGCTCCATTTGAGGTACAGCGGCAGATAAACCGGCATCGCCAATATGTCCGTTGTCGCACCGTGTCCCGGCGAACCTTTCACTTCGCGACCGCTCTCCGTCTTGTAGCTCAACGTGCGGCTGGCGAACTGAATACCCGGACAGAATCGCAGGTTCAGGTACCGGCATAGACGCAGGTCGGTGATGAAACCCACATGGAAACCCGGCATCACGCTGCTCACCCGCGCATGGTAGATCTCCGTTACACCGGTGATTGGATCCGTGATCGGTTCCTCGCTGTCCGTCACTCCGTACGAAGTAAAGTTCACGCCCAGATGGAAACCGAAGTGGAAGAGTTTATCATCCACGTACGGCCTGTTCTGCGCCTGTTGCGACCTTGCCGGAACAACGAACAAGAAGCAAAGCCCTAAAAATAATATTAATCTTTCAACTTTCAACTTTAAAAGGAGCTATCCGTATTGCTGTTTCCGCTATCGTCGAAATCATCGCTACCGCCACCCATGTCTCCGTCCGGACGACCGCGTTTGCGACCTTGTTGGTTACCGAAATTATAGGTCACGGTGAAACTGATATTTCTGCTGTGCCATCTGTTCTCGCTGAACTGCCAGAAGCCATCACCCCAGGTGTTGTTACGCCGTGCACGGCTGTCCAACAGGTCGCGTACGTTCAGCGCCAGCGCCAGTTGCTTGTTCAGCAGCGTATATCTTAGACCCACGTCGATCGAGTAGCTGTGACTCGTCGTTCCTTGAGCCACCACGCGCGGCGAACGGTAACGACCGCTGATCTGACCGCTGAAGTTCTTCGTGAACAGGAACTGCGCATTGATACGTACCGAGGCAGCGAAGATATTCTGGCCATCCAGATTAACCGGAATCTGCGTACCCAAATGCGTGATCGTATCGTGTACCGCAGCGATGTTGTTCCAATAGAAATTGGCACTCGTTGTCAGCTGCAGCAACTCGCCGAACAAACGGTTCTTGGCTACCAACTCCACACCTAACTCCTGACGCGTCGAGACGTTGAGGTAGGTGTTCTTCATGATGGCACCTTCCATGTACTTGATATTCTGTACCGCACCCTCGTTGTATTTCCAGAACACACCCGCACTCAGCGTGTGGCGCTCCCAGGTCTTGAGGTAATTGAGCTCTAAGTTATTCGAGTACGACGGCAGCAAGTCCACGTTACCGTAACTGATGTTCGTACTATCGCTGAAGTCCATACGCGGGTTGATCTGGTGTCCCCACGGACGACGGACACGGCGGGTGTAGTTCAACTGCAACTCGTGTCCGTTGCCGAAATCATAGCCGATATACGCACTCGGGAAGAGTTGGAAGTACGCCGTATCTTTCTTATGCTCCATGCCGGCGTACGAGTCTTGCAGCGCACCCGTACCATCCTTGTAGGTGGACTCCAGATGGCGCATGTAGTACTCGCCTCGCAGACCTACCTGCAGCGACAGCTTGTCCCAGAAACGGTTACCGTACGTCACGTAGATCGCGTGGTTCTGTGTCAGACCGTTCACCTCCGAATAGTAGGGATACAGTTCCGTCAGATGACTGCCGTCACGGCGGTTGTTATGGGCGTCGGCATAGCTGTTACTCCAGTTGCGCGTGTAGTCGTATCCGGCTTCCAAACGGCTCTGAGGGGTCGGTTTCCATTCGTAATCGGCCTTCACTTCGATACCCTGTTCCGAGCTCTTGCTGTTCTGGTCCTGCCAGGTCGTGTCTTTCCCTTCGATCTGCGTGTAGTCGGTGAACATATTAAAACCGAAGTTGTTATACGTACCGCTCACGTACAGCTTGTGCTCGTCTATCTCGAAGGTGTAATCGAGCGTCGCATTTCCGCCCGGGTGACTGCCGTTACCTGCCTGATCACGCGTGTAGTCACGCAGCACATTACCCGCCGCATCGGTCATCAGGAAGGTGCGGTGATTGGTGTTCGTCATCTTGAACACCTTCGGATCGCTCACCATCCCAAAGCCCGAAACACCGATCGTGTGACCTTCCGCTACGTGGAAATTCAAACCTCCGCGGGCAAACATACCGCCGCCGCGGTGGTTCTGCAGACCCTCTTGCGTCAGGTGACTTTGTATCAGACTCGAGTCCAGCTTCTCGCTACCCGTGCCGCTCAGGTTATAGCGGTCGGTTTGACTACCGCCGTTACTGATATGATACCGGTAACCGACATTGAAATAACCGTCCACCGGACCGGAATTGAAATTGATATTAAAGCTTGCATTCCCTCCGGGCGGTACGTTCCACGGTGCTGCCAACGAATATTCCAAACCCGCCTGCACCGAGCCGTAATAACCCGCCTTGCGGTCTTTCTTCATCACGAGGTTGATGATACCGGATGTTCCTTCGGGAGAGAACTTCGCACTCGGGTTGGTGATCAACTCGATCTTCTCGATCGTACCGGCAGGCATCTGTTGCAGCACCTGCGCGCGGTTCTCGCTGTTCAGACCCGCAGGCTTGCCGTTGATCCAGATCTCCACGTCCTCGCTGTTACGCAGACTGATATTGCCTTCCTGGTCCACGTCCACCGACGGGATATTCTCCAGCACGTCCGTCACACTCGCACCGGCAGACGCGATGTTCTGGTCCACCGTGAACACTTTCTTGTCCAGCTCAAAACGCATAGACGAGCCTTGTGCGACTACCTCCACATCTTGCAGCACTTTCGAGTCTTCCTTGAGCGCGATACGACCTACGTTCACCGGCTTGCCGGCAACGGTCAACTCTTTCTTCTGCTCCGTGTAACCCATGAACGAAACGACCAGCGTGTACGAGCCGTCCTTCAGTTCGAGCGTAAAGTTACCCGTCTCGTCCGTGATCGTACCCGTCACCAGGTTCTCGACTTGCATCACGCCGATGTTCGCAAAATCAATCGCCTTCTTCGTGCCGAAGTCAATCACTTTACCCGTCACCTCTACGGCAAACGAACTAATCGCGACCGACAGCAGCAAGAAGATATTGAACAGCTTCTTCATAACCTTTTGTACCTTTTCCTATTATACTATGCGCACACACGTCCGTGAGCAGACTCACTTGCCGGAACGGCTCCCGCGCCTTGATGTCGCTTATGTGCACCTCCACCACCGGCACCGCGCAGTCCTCTACCGCATCCCGCAGCGCCACACTCGTGTGACTGTAACCTCCTGCGTTCAGCACGATCCCTTGTACCTGTAGGTTCGAAGAACCGTCCTGTAGCGGCTTCGCCGCGTCCTGAATCCAATCAATCAAATCACCCTCGTGATTGGATTGTTGGTACACAAAGTGGACGTCCGGCCACATCTGCTGGATCTCCAGCAAAATCTGTGCCATGCTCTTTGAACCATATATCTCCGGCTTCCGTGTGCCCAAACGGTTCAAATTCGGTCCGTTCAATATTAGTACTTTCATTTTGTTTTAGTGAGCACATTAACTCAATAGAGACCGTCTCTTTTGCAAGGATAGTACTCTGAGGGGGCCTGTTTTGGCGAAGGGGTGCGCCAAAACTCGTAGGCAGGGGGCCGGTACCCCGAAGAGTAGCTATCCGGCAATTACGAGTTCCCCCTTTCAATTTTCAATTTTCACCTTTCAATTTACCTTGCTCCGTTTACAGCAAGTAAAAATTCATCGTTATCCTCGGTGCGCTCCATATACGCCTTGAGCTTCTCCATCGCTTCCTGCCCGCTCATATCGCTGAGCATCTTACGAATCTGCCACATGCGACTCAGCACATCGGCCGGCAGCAGCAGGTCGTCGCGACGTGTACTCGATGCCGGTATATCAACCGCCGGGAAGATACGCTTGTTCGCCAGCTTGCGGTCGAGCTGCAGCTCCATGTTACCCG
>CAMHSB010000007.1 GCA_946187695.1 uncultured Bacteroidales bacterium | reverse complement strand
GGCTACCGTATTAAAGAAGGTAACAAAGAGCGTGTACAGGAGTTCCGCGGTGATGTAATCTGCATCCACGGTAGCGGTGACAAGAAGCGCTTCACAGTTCGTAAGATGAGCGGCAACGTTGGTGTAGAGCGTATCTTCCCGATGGACAGCCCCTTCATCGAGAGCATTACAATCAACAAGTACGGTAAAGTACGTCGTGCTAAACTGTATTACCTCCGCGAGCGTACGGGTAAGAAAGCCCGCATTCAAGAAAGACGAGTTAAATAACTCGAAGGGGAACTTGCGGGTTCCCCTTTTTTCTAGGTAGTCCTAGGTTGACCTAGGTAGACCTATGTTTCAGTTAGAGAGTCCATATAAACCGACAGGAGACCAGCCGGAAGCGATCAAGGCGCTGGTCGAGGGTGTGAAAGCCGGCGCAGAAGCGCAGGTATTGCTCGGCGTGACCGGAAGCGGAAAGACGTTTACGGTGGCGAACGTGATCCAGCAACTGAACCGGCCGACGCTGATTATGAGTCACAACAAGACCCTGGCGGCGCAGTTGTATTCGGAGATGAAGGCGTTCTTCCCGCATAACGCGGTGGAGTATTTCGTGAGCTATTACGACTACTACCAGCCGGAAGCCTATATCCCGAGTACGGATACATATATCGACAAGGACCTGAGTATCAACGAGGAGATTGACCGATTGCGATTGAGTGCGGTGGCAGCGCTGCTGAGCGGACGGAAGGATGTGATTATCGTGAGTTCGGTCAGTTGCATCTACGGTTTGGGTAGTCCGCAGGACTTCACGGCGAATGTGGTGGAGTTGAAGCGGGGCGAGCAAATACCGATGGATTCGTTGCTCAAACAACTCGTGGGCGCGCAGTACGTACGTAATGATGTAGAACTGGCGCGCGGGCGTTTTCGTGTGAAGGGCGATACGATCGATATTGCGTTGGCGTACGCAGATTATCTGGTGCGCGTGGAGTTCTTTGGCAATGAGATTGACGCCATCTTGACGGTGGATCCGATCAGCGGACAGGTGATCGAGGAGTTTGAACATTATAACCTAAGTCCGGCAACGATCTTCCTGACGAGTCCCGAACGTATTGCCGCGGCGAAGGAACAGATCAAGGCCGATTTGGACGAACAGATACGCTACTTTATCGAGATCGGCGAAGAACTATACGCAAAGCGTATCGAGGAGCGGGTGAAGTACGATCTGGAGATGTTGGATGAGTTGGGTTACTGCTCGGGCGTAGAGAACTACAGCCGCTATTTTGATGGTCGTGAACCGGGTACGCCACCCTATTGTCTGCTCGATTATTTCCCGAAAGATATGCTGCTCGTCATCGACGAGAGCCACGTGACCGTACCGCAGATCCGCGGTATGTACGGCGGCGATAAGGCAAGAAAAGATAACCTGGTAACGTACGGATTCCGATTACCGGCGGCACGGGATAATCGACCTCTTAAGTTCGATGAGTTCGAGCAGAAGACGGGGCAGACCATCTATGTGTCAGCCACCCCGGACGAGTACGAGTTGGAACGGAGCGAAGGTATCGTGATTGACCAGTTGATCCGTCCGACAGGTCTGCTGGATCCGGAGATCGAAGTACGCCCGACGAAGAATCAGGTGGATGACTTGATGGACGAGATCAAATTCCGGATTCATAGGAATGAACGTTGTCTGGTGACAACGCTGACCAAACGGATGGCGGAGGAGTTGGACGAGTACTTGCGGAAATATCGAATCAAGAGTGCCTATATCCACAGCGATATTGATACCATCGAGCGCGTGAAGATCATGGAAGACTTGCGCAAAGGTGAGTACGATGTGCTGGTGGGCGTGAACCTGTTACGAGAGGGTCTGGACTTGCCGGAAGTGAGTCTGGTAGCGATACTGGATGCCGACAAAACGGGCTTCCTGCGCGATCAGCGGAGTCTGACACAGACGGTAGGTCGTGCGGCACGACATGTACACGGTAAGGCGGTGTTGTACGGCGACAAGATCACACCGGCGATGCAGGCAACGATCAACGAGACCAATCGGCGCAGGGCTATTCAGATGAAGTACAACGAGGAGCACGGGATTGTTCCGACACCGATCAAAAAAGAGATTAACACGAGTGCACTCGCGGGCTTGTATAAGGACCCGGAGGAAGAGAAGAAACGTTTGGAGGCTTCGATCAAGGAAGGCTGGAAGAACGCGGCATGGCAGAAGATGAACGCCAAGCAGTTGGAGAAAGCCATCGATGCCCAGCGTAAACAAATGCTCGCCGCGGCGAAAGCAACTGATTTTGAGACAGCGGCTTTCCTCCGCGACGAGATGATTGAGATGCAGAATCGTCTGCAGGCTATTTCTGCGCAAGGATAGTAGCCGAATAGGGAGCTACAATCGCTTGGGACTCGTGCAATTCAGAGAGTCCGTTCACATCCGCTTCGCCATCGAAAGCAAGCAGGGTATATTTGCCTTCCGGTATTTCCACTTGTGCCGCTTTGTCGCTGCCGTTGAGGAGGACGATAAGAGACCTGGCGGTATCGATGCCTTCGAGGTTTTTAATGCAATAGACGATGACTTGGTCATTGTCTGCATCGAGGAATTCCACATGTTCTTGTACGGCTTCTGCTGAACCAAGGCGGAATCCTTTGTGGGCATGACGAATGGCGATCATGGCCTGGTAGTAGTCATGCAGGTCGGCGTATTTCTCGCGATTCTCCCATGGAATGGTATTGATCAAATCGGGGCTTTGGTAGCTATTATCAATGCCCTGTTTGGTACGGTAGAGTTCCTCGCCGCCGTAGATAAAGGACATGCCTTGCGAAACGAGCACGGCTGTCTGGGCGAGTTTGTTCATGCGGATCTTGGTTTCTTCGGTCTCCTCGGGAGCAGACACTTCGATACGGTCACGGACGCAGTAGTTGTCGTGGCAGGTGATATAGGAAACATGTTGCATGGGTTCGCCGCTCCATTCGGGGCACGCGATGAGCCCGCGCATCAAGTCCTTGGCGCCAGCAGGATTGCCGGAAGCGAAGCCGCGCTCGTGGTCGAAAGGCGAACCGATGAGGGCATTGCGGATATCATCGCTGAACGCACCTACGCGCGGCATTTTGTACGTCCATTGTTTCATAGCGAGTGAGTCATAAGGATAAGCCGGCGACATAGCAGCCCAGCCTTCACCGTAGGTGAGGATGGTCGGATCAATCTCGTCCAGCGCCGCACGGATCTGGCGCATGGTCTCTTGGTCGTGGATGCCCATGAGGTCGAAGCGGAAACCGTCGATGTGGTACTCGCGTGCCCAGTAACAAACGGACTCGACCATAAACTTCCGGTACATCTCATGGTCCGAAGCGGTCTCATTACCGCAGCCTGAACCATTGGCATAAGTGCCATCCTCGTTGAGGCGGTAGAAATATTTCGGTACAACGCGACCGAGGGCGCAGCCCATGACATCGTAGGTGTGGTTATAAACGACATCCATGATGACGCGGATACCGGCTTTGTGGAGCGCCTGGATCATCTGCTTCGCTTCGCGAATACGGCACGCGGGATCGTACGGATTGGTCGAATAACCGCCGTCAGGCACGTTGTAGTTCACGGGATCGTACCCCCAGTTATAACGATTAAGGTCGAGGGTGGTCTCGTCGATAGAGCCGTAGTCAAACATAGGCAAGATCTGGAGGTGGGTGATACCCAATTCGCGCAGGTAATTAAGCGGCGCTTCTTCGGTGAGGCCGATAAATTTGCCTTTGTTCGTCACACCGGAAAGGGGCGACATCGTGAAGTCACGGAGATGGGTCTCATAGACTACTATATCCGTCGGATCGGGCATGGCGGGACGAATGTCTTTATCGAAATCTTCGGGATTGGTGGTCTTGAGATCGAGGATCGCCGCACGCTGACCATTGACGGAAACGGCTTTTGCAAAGATACCCGGAGCTTCGGGTGCCCACTCACCGTTCTGGAAAGAACGAACGGTGTAATATTTGCCGGCAAGGTCGCCTTTAACGGACGCGGTCCAGAAATCGTTTTCACCTTTTTTGAGGGCAACGGTCTCACCTAAATCGCTGTTCGCCTCATCATAGATGAGGACTTCCATCTGTTCGGCTACATTGGACCAGAAAGCAAATTGAGTTTTTGCGGGACTGTAGAGGCACTCGTCCTCCATCTTGGGTTGTTGCTTGGCTGCGCAAGCGACTAATGCTACAGAAAGCATAAGAATAATTGTTTTTTTCATATATCAGACTGTTGATTAATTAGTTGTTCGGAACATAATTGATCAGATCGCCGTTGAGGAAACTGTCATAGGCGGTCATGTCGATGAGTCCGTGTCCGCTGAGGTTGAAGAGGATGACTTTGGGTTCACCGGTCTCGATGCAACGCTTGGCTTCGCGGATGGTTGCCGCAATCGCGTGACAACTCTCCGGTGCGGGGATGATACCTTCGGTGCGAGCAAAGAGCAGACCGGCATCGAAAGACTCCAGTTGTGGGATATCCATGCCACGCATGTAGCCGTCCTTGAGCAGTTGGCTGACGATGGTTCCGGCGCCGTGGTAGCGCAGGCCACCGGCGTGGATATTGGCGGGTTTGAAGTCGTGCCCGAGGGTGTACATGGGGAGAAGCGGGGTGTAGCCGGCAGCATCACCGAAGTCGTACTCGAACTTACCTTTGGTCAGTTTGGGGCACGAAGCAGGTTCAGCAGCAATGAAGTCGATCTTCTTGTCTCCGCGCAGTTGATGGCGCATGAAGGGAAAGGCGAGTCCGCCGAAGTTACTACCTCCACCGAAACAAGCGATGATCGTATCGGGATACTCACCGGCTTTCTCCATCTGTTTCTCTGCCTCGAGGCCGATAACGGTCTGATGCAGCGAGACGTGGTTCATCACAGAGCCGAGTGTGTACTTGCAGTTAGGTGTAGTAGTTGCCAATTCGACTGCTTCTGAGATAGCGGTACCGAGTGAACCGGGATGGTTGGGATCGGCTGTGATGATATCTTTTCCGGCACGTGTGGACATAGACGGCGAGCCGGTGACGGTGGCACCAAAGGTGCGCATGATCGAACTACGGTAGGGTTTCTGCTGCATGGATATTTTCACCTGATAGACGGCGCACTCGAGACCGAAGGTCTTGGCGGCATAGCTGAGTGCCGCGCCCCACTGTCCGGCACCGGTCTCGGTGGTGACGTTGGTGACGCCTTCCTGCTTGCAGTAATAACATTGCGGGATGGCGGAGTTGAGTTTATGCGAGCCCAGCGGGTTGACACTCTCGTTCTTAAAGTATATATGCGCGGGCGTACCTAATGCTTGTTCTAACGCGTAGGCGCGCACGAGAGGGGTAGAACGGTAGTACCGATATCGACGCTGTACCTCTTCGGGGATATCTATCCATGCGTGTTCGGTATCGAGTTCCTGCTTGGCGCACTCGTGGGCGAAGATATGAGACAGGTCTTCGGCTGTAAGCGGTTGACGGGTCTTGGGATCCAAGAGAGGTAAGGGCTTATTGACCATCTCTGCCTGGATATTATACCATTGACGAGGCAGTTCATCCTCCGTCAAAAAATATCGTTTTTGCTCTTTCATAATTGCATTTTCATAAAACCGGCACAAAATTACAAAAATATTTGCATATATCAAAATTTTTTTGTATCTTTGTAACGATTTTCTTGGTACAGCATTTGCGTTGTACGGTTCTTAAGCAGATCTTGCTTTGTGATTAGGTTGATGTCGGGTGAAGCATATATTCGGCATATATTGAGCATATATTCAGCATATATTGGAAGAAGCAGGCGACCACTATGCGGATAGGGAAAAAGGTGTCAAATATGCCATTATTTTTGAATGATTTTTGTATAAATATTTGCACATGTCAGAAAAAATATTTGTTGTAACGTCGGACTCCGCCTTGGCTTTGCCAATTCCCCCGAAATTACGTTCTTAGCCGCGGGGGCACGATTATCTCGCACTTTCGTGCAAACTTCAATAATTTACCCCTAAATATTAAATTATGCAAGCATATTTAACTTTTTAAGGCTAAATTCTTGCAAATTTGAAAAATTTGTAGTAATTTTGCAGCCGCAAAGGTTTAGATTAAAATTAAAATGAGGATACGATAATGAGTACCGTCGCTTTACAAAATGTATGGGACACCCTTGTGGGGTATAATTTGTCTACGGCTAACAAACGTTGGCTGGCAGAGCACCTTTGGGAGCAGATTATGGTTGAAACAGCAGAACAGGTCGAGCCATATACTATGGCTGAACTGAATGCCCGTATAGACCAATCGGAAGCTGATATAGCCGCTGGACGTGTGTATTCCAGAGAAGAAGCTCGTAGACACCGCAAAGAGTACATGGCTAAATTACTGAATTCATGAAGATTATTTGGACCGATAGTGCTCAACAAAACCAAGATGCCGCTGCAGCTTATATCTTTGAAGAGTTTGGTGCTATACCTTTGCTCGATTTCTATAAAAATATAGACGAGATAGAAGAGGACCTTATTGCGTTTCCTGAATTAGGAAAAGTTGAACCATTATTACAAGATCGCTCTATATTATATAGAAGCCTTGTTGCCACCAAGTACAATAAGATTATCTATTACGTAGATGACGATAAGATATATATTGTTGACTTTTGGGACACACGCCGTGAACCGAAAGCACAATCAGACAAATTAAAATAACGGACGTCTAATCTCCTGGACGAAAAAGAAGGAGAGTGCTGAGCCGACAGCGTAAAAAAGCGGAAATAAGCGCAAAGCGTTGCGCAAAACAGATAAATAAACGTTTGCTTTTAAAATGTAACACCATGAAAATTCAATTAGTTTCTTTCCCTATAAACGACGGAAACCTTTCTCAAAGAGATGAAAGTCATCGAATAGAAGATATTGTCAGCATTATAAACAGTTCCAATGCTGACTTTATTATGTTTAGCGAACATATTTTGTGTCGAAAAGAATCGCTTGAAACCATTTGTAAGGAAGTGCAGTTATCTTCAGTAACTGCCCTATTTGAATTGAAAGACATGACAAGGAAAGGTTTGGCTCGTAATAAATTGTATTTATTGCAGGAAGGGTGTTTAATTGACATGCAGTCAAGGCAGGTATTTGCCGATAGCAGTCAAGTTGACGAAGAGCATTGTGAGAGATTAATTGAAGAATTAGAATACCGCAGACAGTTTGAAGTTTCGGGTAAGCGCTTCCTTATTATACAATGCGGAGAAAACAATATATTAAAGAGCGTTAGAGGAGAAGGCAAAGCTATATTTCGATTGAATAAGAGAGCAGATTTTAAAAAGCGTTTCGAGGAAGTGTTGCGGTCGACAGATGTCGTACTAAATCCTACTCACACACAATGGGTCGGTCGTTTTAAGGAACCATTTATTAGCCGCCTGTTAACTTTCAGCGAAAAGAAGCGATATAGTTTTACATGTACCCAATTAGAAGGCCAACAACTAATGAATGCACGAAAAAATCCTGCCGACAATTCTACTATGAAAGGGATGCATAGCAGACGGCAGATGAATCCTATATATACCAATGAGGACGAAGAATATCTTGTTCAAATATTTGAAATTGAATAAACAAAAGCAAGAGATGAGATAGGTCGGAATAGGTATCTATAGGACAAAATAGGACAAAAATAGCGGCGGCAGGGATGTCGCCGCTGTTTTTATGCCCTCGTGGAGAGCGACCGGCGAAGCGGTAATCCGTCTACACCGCGAGCCAGAAAAGCAAAATAAAGATAGCAAAAAGAAGAAAAAACACGAAAAAACGTATTTTCTTTAGAAAATATTTGTGTATATGAATTTTTTGTTGTAATTTTGCAGTCCATTTCGCGCGGTTGCGCGGATGTAACATTATTAACAAATTAAAAAATTACAATTTACTACAATGGTAAATCATTATGAAACTGCCTTCGTTTTGACTCCCGTTTTGTCTGAGCCGCAGACAAAGGAGGCAGTAGAAAAATTCGAGAATCTTCTCACGCAGAATGGCGGTACCATTTTGAACCGTGAGGAGTGGGGCTTGAAGCAACTCGCTTACCCTATCCAAGGTAAAAATTCAGGTTTCTACTTCATTCTTCAGTTTGATGCAGAGCCTGCAGTAATCGCTACCCTCGAGACCGAGTTCCGTCGTGACGAGCGCATCATCCGCTTCCTGACAACGCGTCTTGACAAGTACGCATTCGAGTACGCTGAGAAGCGTCGTAACAAAGGTAAAGTTCAACCTAAAGCAGAAGAGGAGGCTTAATCATGGCACAGAATGACGAAATTCGCTATCTGACTCCGCAAGGTTCGGATCAGAAGAAGAAAAAGTACTGCCGTTTCAAGAAGAGCGGTATCAAGTACATCGATTACAAAGATCCTGAGTTTTTGAAGAAGTTCCTGAACGAGCAAGGTAAGATCCTTCCGCGTCGTATCACCGGTACTTCGTTGAAGTTCCAACGTAAAGTTGCTCAGGCCGTTAAGAAAGCACGCCACCTGGCATTGCTGCCTTACGTAACGGATATGATGAAGTAATTAACCCATTAAAGTAGAAAGGAAAGAACATGGAAGTAATTCTTATTCAAGACCTGGCTAATCTGGGTTTCAAGAACGACATCGTTAAAGTACGTGACGGCTACGGACGCAACTACCTGCTGCCGCAGAAGATTGCTATCATCGCAAACGAGAGCAACAAGAAGCAGTTGGCAGAGAACCTGAAACAACAGGCTCACAAGGCTGCCAAGATTCTGGCTGACGCACAGGCACTGGAGGCTAAACTCGCTGAGACCGTAATCGAGGTTAAAGTAAAAGCTAACGAGGACGGTAAGATCTTCGGTACAGTAACCACCCAAAACATCGCTGACGCTTTGGCAGCAAACGAGATCAACATCGACAAGAAGGTGATCACGCTGGTAGAGCCGATCAAGCAGGTTGGTGAGTACACCGCACAGGCTCGTCTGCATCGTGAGGTAAAAGCTGACATCAAGTTGAATGTTGTAGCTGAGTAATTGTTTAACAGATTAAAAAAGGAGAAAAATCTTATGAAACAAGGAATTCATCCTGATAACTACCGCGTAGTAGTTTTCAAAGATATGTCTGACGGTACTCAGTTCTTCAGCCGCTCTACAGCAGCTACCAAGGACACGATTGAGGTTGACGGCGTTCAGTATCCGCTGATTAAGCTCGAGATCTCGAACACGAGTCACCCGTTCTACACCGGTAAGTCCAAATTGGTGGACACTGCAGGTCGTGTGGACAAGTTCATGTCTCGCTACGGCAACCGCAACCGCAAGTAATGCGGGGAGATTTAAGGGGCAGGCATGTGCTTGCCCCTTATTGTTTGAATTTAAAAATTTAAGATATTATGAAAAACGCACATCTTTGGAAGGCTTTAGGCCGCAATTTACTTCTCTCGATCGGCATGTTCGCATGCATCTTCGGACTGCTTTGGCTTGCCGAACTCTTTATTTTTGATCCGGGCACGCTGCTCAAATGGCATGATGCCGCATGGTGTGTCGGTATTCCGGCGAGTATTATCGGCGTGAGTTACATCCTGACCATCCGCGACCCGCAGAACTACACCGGTTTCTTTGCAGGTATTGTAATGTCGGCATTGTTAGGTGTACAATTCACGCTCCAGAAGAGCTACGACAGTACATTCCTTTATTTCTTTGTGTTTATCCCGTTCCAGATGATGAGTATTTACAAATGGAGCCGCAACAAAGGAGACGGAGGAGCAAGCTTTGAGCCGAAGTTCCTGGATATCCCGCGTTTCTGGTTGTCGATCTTTATCGGTCTGGCGGTAACGGCAGGGGATTACTTCATTCAGACGGCAGTCTTCCAACATAACGGATTCGGAGATAATGTAGCGGTGAAGCTGTGTAACGGTTTGATGATTTCATCATCGTTCCTGGCGAACTACTGGTTGATCTACCGCAAGAATGATTCCTGGTTGTACTGGTTCATATACAGCGTAGCCGGTATTGTGCTGTTCATCGTTCTTGGAAACATCTTCTCGCTGGTATTGTTCTGCTTCTTCCTGGTTATCAACTCGATGGCAGGTGTGGCATGGATCAAAGGCACGAAGCCCGAGCATTATTTCTGGGCAGCGCCGTTTTTAGGTAAGAAATGATTCGAAAAAAAGATACTATTTTGCGCGTAGCGGAGCCTACGCAGTTAATGGACTTCCTGATCGCGAAGATGGGAGGCATGGCACGTTCGTCTGTCAAGCAATTGCTTGGCCAACGGCGTGTGAAAGTGGGAAATGCCGTACAGACACGGCATGATTTTGCGCTGAGGGTCGGCGATGTAGTGACCGTTAGTTCGGGTCGTGGCAACAGTCAGTTGACGCACCCGAAGCTGAAGATCGTGTATGAGGACGACGACCTGATTGTTGTCAACAAACAACCGGGTCTGCTGACCGTAGCGGCTACGCCGGGCAGCAGCGAGACCACCGCCTACTCTATCCTGCGCGCGTACGTTAAGAAACAGAACGCGCGCGCGGGGATTTATGTAGTGCATCGTCTGGATCGCGAGACCAGCGGTTTGTTGGTCTTCGCACGTTCGGAGGAGTTGCAGCATTACATGCGGGAGTACTGGCGTGAGTTGGTGACAGAACGCACGTATATCGCGTTGGCGGAAGGGGTGATTAATCCGCGCGAAGGCAAGATCACGACCTGGCTGACGGAAGACAAGCGTAATGCGGTGGTGTACTCTTCGCCGGTCGATGATGGAGGCGATATCGCCATTACCAATTACAAGACCTTACGGACTTCCGCCGACGGGCAGTATTCGCTGGTGGAGTTGCATCTGGAGACCGGACGCACGAACCAGATCCGTGTGCATCTGGCGAGCAAGGGTTGTCCGGTGGTAGGAGATAGAAAGTACGGTCACGGCAATGAGAACAGTCCGATCGATCGGCTCTGTCTGCACGCGAAAGTGCTGGCGTTTATCCATCCTGTAACGGAGAAAACGGTGCGTTTTGAGAGTCCTGTTCCAAAAGAGTTTAATCGCGTTTTAGTATGAAAAAAGTTATAGTTCTTGCTCTTTGCTCCTTGTTCCTCGTTCCGGTTTTCGGAGCGAAACGAAAGGTGCACACGATAGGTGACAGTACGATGTCAGAGTATAAACCTGCTGCAACGCCCAAACGCGGCTGGGGTATGTACCTGCAGGCTTTCTTCAACACGGACTCCGTAGAGGTAAATAACCGCGGTAAGAGCGGGGCAAGCACGCGCACGTTCTATGAGACAGAGAACCTGTGGCCGAGCGTAAAGACACAGATGCGTGCCGGGGACTACCTAATTATTCAGTTTGCGCACAACGACGAGAAATGCAAGGGAGAAGATGTGTATGAAGCGAATGCGAAGTTACGCGCCGAAGGAAAGGACACACTGACCGACATGCGCGGCACGGAGCCGAACACGAGCTATAAAGCGTTTCTGCGTACGTATATCCGCGAGGCACGCGAGATGGGTGTGACACCGATACTGATGTCACCTATTTGCCGCGCATATTTTAAGGACGGGAAAATCAATGACGAAGGAAGACACGTACTTGCGGAGAACAAGAACTACGTACGCTCTATGCGTGAGGTAGCGGATGAGACGGGTGTGCCTTTCTTAGATATGACAGCTCGTTCGCAGGAACTATACGAGCAACTGGGTAAGGACTTCTGTATGGCGCATTACTTCAACTGCGGGGACAAGACGCACACGAGTGCGGAAGGCGGTATGGCGATTGCGAGTCTGGCGTACGAGCTGATTAGTCAAGCACCGGAGTTGATGGAATTGCAGGCTTGGACGGTTTTCCCGAGTAAGGAGCAGTATACGGCCTACGCACAGACGATTGAGGAGAAAGGAAAGAAAGCGGCGTTTGCAGCCAAAGGCGAAGAATTTCTATTAACGTATAGCAATTATCGATTAGAAAATATTGAACTGCAGAAAGGCGGATTTGTTCCTAACGGAGGTTTATGGCCGGCAGGTGAGATAGACGAGGTTGCGAATCGATATATTGAATATACTATTCCAGCGAAAAAGAAGAAAGGGCTTGTTATTGAGTCCATTACATTACCGGTAAAAGCAAAAGGCGGTAATGGCATGAATATACATATCAATTATGGTTTCGGCGAGCAGTTCCGGGACGTGACGACCATTTATGAGAACACGGCGCTGCCGAAGAACAAGTGGGTGACGGTTAGTTTGGATCAGCCTATCTTGGTTCCGGCTAACGAGATGCTCCATATTCGCGTATTGCCTTGGTACGACTCCAACGGCAAGCCGCAAGCAAAGAAATACCTCCAACTCGGAGAGCTGAAGGTAAAAGGAAAGAGATTGCAATAAAAAAAACCGCTCTTTTGAGCGGTTCTTTTTTTATTAGTAGCTTGTGCGCTGTGTGGCAGCGTAGCTGATCTTCAGTGCGTAAGCGCGACGGAGTTCCTGTTTGATGTCTGCGATGACACCCATGCGGGTTTCCTTGTCGGCTTTGATGGAGACGGTCATCAGACCCTGGTCGCTCTCCTTCATGGACGAACGCTCGTTGATGATATACTCGCCGATCTCCTTCACTTCTGCGAATTGGTCATTCAACTGAATACGCGTCTCTGCACCGTATTGTTTACGGAACTCAGCGGTCGGCGTACCTACGTAGATATAACGCACAAGGGATTTATTCTCCAGCTTGGTGAGCTCGGTAGCCTGCGGGTTCTGGAACTGCACCTTATAGCTTACTTCCTTCATTGACGTAACCGACATGAAGAAGAAGAGCAGCATGAAGATAATATCAGGGAGAGACGACGTGTTCAACGCCGGCATCTCACGTTTCTCATTTCTACGAATCTTTGCCATATCAGTTACCGTAATTTTTAGGTTCAGCTTCGGAAATCTTCTGAGGATAGATCTTTTGGATCTGTTTCTGTTGATCCTCTTCGAGTTCGTTGTAAGCCTTGTGGAAATACTTCTGCGCGCATTCTTCACGCAATTCATTATAAGCAGCCACGAGTTCGTTCTGAACGTCCAGATATGCCTGATACCGGGTATCCACGTCGTTTTGGACAGAGATAACGTGATCCTTGGTGTACTTAATCACACCGAACGGAGCGCCGAAATCTTCCTCCACGAGTTTCGGATAGTAGTCCGCATTCTCTTCGTTCTTAATGAACTTCTTGGCGTTCTCTCTCAGTTGCTTCACATCCATCAACTGGCCTTGCACCATGAGCTGGTTGGCGGAGTTGATCTTCACTACCAGCAGGTTGCGCTTGTTGATATCCTTATCCTCCACTTTTTGGTCAGGAGGAATAGGCGCAGGCAGACGGCGAGCCAGTCCTTGGTTCACATCCATAGAGGTGGTCACCAAGAAGAAAATCAGCAACAGGAACGAGATGTCGGCCATAGAGCTGGCGTTGATCTGTGGGACTTTCTTTGCCATGATAAATGTGATTTACTTCGACAGTTTTTTAGTATGTACATATCCCCAGATCATCGTACCGATGGTAGCGATGAAGAGGAAATAGCAAGCATAGATAACAGCGTCGGCGAGTTGTGCCCATGCGCCTTCGTTATCCGTACCTTCGTAACCGATAATATTGATTTTTTCCGGGCTACCGAGGAACCAGCAGATGAGTGCCAAGAGGATGAAACCACCTACTACACCAAGGGTCATGTACGCTTTGTTGCGGTTGGTCTTCCAGTTATTGGAGAACTCCACACAAACGACAGCCAAGGTAATCAGCACTGCCAACGCCACAAGGATGTAAACCCAGATGAGGAATGCGTCGGTGAATCGCGGGATATCCAGGAAATCACCGGCTACCTCGAGACTACCGTTGGAGCCACCGAGGAAGAACAACGCGATAAACACGATGCCCAGTGCCAGCAGCGACCATAAGGTAATCTTTGGTAACATTTTATAGTCTTTCATAATTGCTCAAAATTGTTTGGTTAAACAATAGTTTTCAGCTTTCAGCTTTTTGCCGTCAGCTTATTTTTTCTTTTGAGCAGCGTCGTACTCTACTACGATATCGAGCAAGCTAATCGAGCTGTCTTCCATTTCGTTAACCAGACCCTCAACGAGGCTGAGGATGTAGTTGTAGAACAACTGAAGAACAACAGCAATAATCAAACCGAGGAGGGTAGTCAACAGAGCGACCTTGATACCACCGGCAACAACGGTAGCCGAGATATCACCCACTTGCTGGATCTTATCGAATGCCTCGATCATACCGATGATGGTACCCAAGAATCCGAGAGACGGAGCGATAGCGATGAACAGGGTGATCCAAGAGAGGTTCTTCTCGAGCAAACCGAGCTGAACGCCACCATAGGAAGCAACGGTCTTCTCTACTACCTCAATCCCCTCGTCATAACGGCTCAGACCCTGATAGAAGATCGAAGCGACAGGACCACGGGTGTTACGGCAAACGTCGAGTGCTTTCTCGATACCGCCCTGCTTAAGAGCAGCTTCAATATTAGCGAGCAACTCCTTGGTGTTCGTTTTGCTCAACGACAGATAGATAATACGCTCGATACAGAGTGCGAGACCAAATACGAGGGTAACGAGGGTCAGAGCCATAAAGCCTGCACCACCTTCGATGAACTTCGTTTTCAGCGTTTTGTGCAGAGCAACGAGTCCGCCAGCCTCCTCAGCGGGAGCCTCAGCTACTTCTTCTACTGCTGCAGGAGCAGCTTCGTCTACTTGTTCAACAGCAGCTTCTTCTACAGCAGCTGCTTCTTCTTGTGCCATCATTACTGCGCTACCAAAGGTAAGCATAGCCAGCACTGTCAGAGTTGCAAAAATTTTTTTCATGAGAATAAAATTGTTAATTAAGTTATTTGTGTTTGTTTGTGTTTTCACCTTGACGGGGATTCGGACTCCGCCTTGCTGCGCAATTCCCCCGAATCACCCACAAGCTGCCGCTGGCACCTTGCTCAAAGCTTTTGGCCATCGCCGTGTCCGTAAGTAAACTTACTTCCCCGGCTCGACGCAAAATCTTTGCGGAGAGACGGGGATTCGAACCCCGGAAACCCTTTTGAAGTTTACACGCTTTCCAGGCGTGCCTCTTAAACCACTCGAGCATCTCTCCTTCGTGCGCACTTGGGCGCAAATCTCAATATCGGCTACAAAGGTACTGCTTTTTTCGCAAATACGCAAGAGTTTGTGCAAATTTTTACGATTTTTTCGCTATTTTATGCCAAAAAGGCATCGTGCATTGCGACTTGTGGCCTCAATTATGTCTTCTACGGGACAATTATAGACCTGCGCGAGCCGTTCCGCCACATGGATCATCAAGCGACTCTCATTGCGTTCTCCTCTATGAGGAGTAGGTGCCAAATACGGACCGTCGGTCTCAAGAACGAGACGATCCAGAGGCACAACCTCCAGCGTCTCGGACAGTTTGCAGTTTTTGAAAGTCAGCACACCACCTATGCCCAAGTAGAAACCCATTTGAAGGTATTGTTGCGCGACCTCTTTGCTGCCGTTAAAACAATGAATGACACCCGTAATTGGTGATTTTTGATTAATGATTGTTGATTTGAGGATATGGAGCGTATCTTCCGTCGCTTCGCGGTTATGAATCATTACCGGTAGATCGAGTTCCGCCGCCAAGTCCAACTGACGTTGGAACACGATTCGTTGGGCATCCTTGAAGGTGGTGTCCCAATAGTAATCGAAACCGATCTCGCCGATGCCGACTATCTCGTTACGGTATTCCCGAATGGCATGCTCGATAATAGTTAACTGCTCCTGCCAATCCTCTTTGACATCCTGGGGATGAAAACCGAGTGCGGCATAGCAGTAACCTGGGTACTTGCGGCACAGGTCGAGGATGGCTGGAATGGAAGCGGCATTAACGCCCGGCACGATCATGGCTTCTACCCCACTCTCGCGTTGGCGGGCAATGACTTTTTCGCGGTCCGGTGCGTACGCCTCTTCATCCAAATGTATGTGTGTATCGATCATCTGCGTGTTAAAATACTGCTGTCTCCGTAGGAGAGGAAGCGAAAATCGTGGCTTAAAGCAAAGTCGTATATGGTCTTCCAATCGCCACCGACAAAGGCGCTGACCAGCAAGAGCAGCGTGGACTGCGGTTGATGGAAATTAGTAATGAGTTGGTCGACGATACGGAAGGTATAGCCGGGTTTGATCATGATCTGCGTCTCGGCATGGAGGGTCTTCTGACGCGTTGCGTCCAGATAGTAAAGGATGGCCTGCAGGGCGTCCGAAGCGGAAGTGCTATATTCTCTCTCGTAGGGTTCAAACTGACTCACTTTGGGTGAATAGCCCAAATCAAAAGGTGACTCAATCTGACGGATCTGGCAGCCAATGAAATAAAGGCTTTCGAGCGTACGCATAGAGGTCGTACCGACAGCAACGATGTGTCCGAGGTTCGCCAGGATATGCGCAATCGTCTCGCGCGGCACGGCGATAATCTCCGTGTGCATCGTGTGCTCGTTCGCGTCAGCGGTCTTGACCGGCAAGAACGTACCTGCACCCACATGGAGCGTCACCTCATCGGTCTCAATACCTCTATTGCGCAAGTCAGCAAGGACATTCTCCGTAAAATGCAGTCCGGCTGTGGGAGCTGCCACAGACCCTTTGATACGCGAATAAACGGTTTGGTAGGTCTTCAAATCGCTCTCTTCGGTTTTGCGGTTGAGGTACGGCGGGATAGGCAGTTCACCGGCGGCATCGAGGATCTCCGCGAACGAGACGTTGGCTTCGTTCCACTCAAAACGAACGGCAAAGGTATTCCCCATGACCTGCTCTTTGTAGGCACGGAGGGTAAAGTTAGCGGCTTTCAGTTCGATGGCTTCATTGTGCCATTTCTTGACGTTGCCCACCATACATTTCCATGTACAACCGGTGGTTGAACCGAGCGAAAGTTGGTAATCATGGGGAGCAATCGGCTCCAAGCAGAATACCTCGATCCGTGCACCGGTGGGTTTATGGAACTCCAAACGTGCCTGTATCACGCGCGTATTATTATAAATAAGGAGCGAATGCGGCGCGATGTAATCGCCCACATTGTAGAACCGATCTTCCGTCACCTGTCCGTCGCGATAGACCAAGAGTTTGCTGTGATCGCGTTCGGGTAGCGGGTATTTGGCGATGCGCTCGTCAGGAAGGGGATAGTTATAATCAGCTATATAGATAGGCTTCATTTCTCTTACCTTGGAAAAGGTCATATTTGTTAAATTGGCAGTCGAGTTCACCGTTGAGCAAATGCAATTTCTTGGAGGGCTTGAGTCCGATATATTTCATCGCGGCAACGTTGGAGGAGATGATCCAAGCCGTTGCTCCGGCAAACTGGTGTTTGAGCGTAGAGCCGATCGCGCTATAGAGGTCTTCCATCTCTTTGTTACTCTTAAGACGCTCGCCATAAGGCGGATTAAGCATCACCAAGGCATTTTCGAATTTATAAATTTTCTCATTTGCCCATTTAATTTCCTCCATCCTTATTTGCTTGAGTTCGATATCTTTAGCTACGCCGGCTGACTTAACGTTTTTGGTAGCTTGTTGGATCGCATAGAACGAAGCATCCGAGCCGTAGATACGGTGGTTAAACTCCCGCTCGCGGGAATCGTCGTTGTAGATCTCGTTCCACAGATCGGCATCGAAATCGGGCCATTTCTCAAAGGCATAAGACTGCCGGAAAACACCCGGGGCGATGTTCCGCGCGATGAGTGCCGCCTCGATGAGCAGGGTACCGGAACCGCACATAGGGTCAAAGAAATTCGACTGTCCGTGCCAACCCGCCATGAGAAGCATGCCTGCAGCCAGGACCTCACTGATCGGTGCTTCGGTCGTGGCTACGCGGTATCCGCGTTTATGAAGACTCTCCCCACTACTGTCCAGCGAGATCGTCACGGCATCGTTGCCTATATGGAGATTGATCCGGATATCGGGGCGCTCGGCGTTGACGTTCGGTCGTTTACCGACCTTTTCGGTCCAGTAATCGGCAATCGCATCCTTGGCGCGGTAGGTAACAAAGAGGCTGTTATGGAAGTGTTCGCTATAGACCGTGGCGTCAATGACAAAGGTGCTATCGACCGTCATGTACTGACTCCAATCGATCGATTTGACGATCTCATACACCTGGTCTTCTGGCTTGCGACCTTTGGCTTTCAGTTTGTCGCTTTTGACCGGAACGAGAATCCGCAAAGCGGTGCGCAGCGCGAAGTTAGCCCGATAGAGGAGCGCCTTATCGCCACGAAACGAAACAGCACGGCGTTCGAGTTGAACGTCATTGGCGCCCAGGTCGATCAACTCCTGTGCCAGCACTTCTTCCAAACCCTTGAAAGTCTTGGCCAGCATCAAAAAAGTAGCCTGTTGTTTCATTTTTTTGTCAATTTATTTGGTCATGTCGATTTTTTGTAGTACCTTTGCACCCGCTTTTGAGGAAAGATGGCAGAGTGGTCTATTGCGTCGGTCTTGAAAACCGAAGTACTGAAAGGTACCGGGGGTTCGAATCCCTCTCTTTCCGCTTAAAATCAGTAGGAGCATCTTTTGTAGGCGCTCCTACTAATTTTATTGAAAAGGCAGGGCCTTCTCACGCCCACGGTCGGAAGTTCTTATCTCGTATTACATACTCGAACGATTATTGCTCCGCAATTTTCGAATCCCTCTCTCATTTTTTGAGTTGGAAGGGGAAGGAGCCGATGAGGTTGCCGTCGCAGAAGAAATCGATGGAGTAGAACCCCGAAAGCACTTCTTCATCCTCATCCATAGGGCAATAGCACGTGCCGCTATATGCCTCACCGGTGTACTCAAACTGTTGGGTAAGCGTATAAGGGATATAGAGGTTCTCAAACGCGAAGAGTTTGTCGTCGTGCTCCCCGATCATACTGCCGTCCGGGGCGATGACACGTGCGTAGAGGTGCTTGATACCCGGCGTACAGGTGATATTCTTCGCAATCACAAAGTCAAACTGCAGTTTATGCAGATGGCTAACCATGCGCGTCTTCTTATCGTTCTTATTGAGCATCGTCAGGGAGCAAGAGCTAATCTCCAACATGGAGGCACGCTCTACGGTCTCCGTCAGTTGCGCATTGGCGTTCGTCAGTTGGGTGTTCTGTTGCTTGACCAATTGGTTCTCCTCTTTAACCATTATATTCTCCTCGGTCAACCGTGCATTGGTGGCATTGAGCGAGTCAATCTGACGGACGTAATCCATCATGACCGCACGAACGGTAGCCAGTTCTTTCTTGAGTTCCGCAATCTTACGGGCATTGGAAGCCTTGGTTTGACGCAGTTCCTCCAGTAAGTCCTGAACGCGTTGTTGCTCACGGCTGAGGAGATCCTGAAGACTGTCGTTACGGATATCCATCTGCTGGTATCCGTCGAACTGAATGGCAAGGTCTTCGTACTCTTCCTCCAACTCTTCTTTCTCAATCGTCATCTGCTCCACCAGTTCAGTCATCTCTGAACGCTGGTCAAGATACAAATAAGCGAGCGCACCCAGCGCTGCGACTAATACGACGATAATGATCCAAACGGTTTTCTTATTCTTAGCCTCAGGGGCACGATTAACATTGTTGTTCATAATAACGGAATAACTTTCTCTAATTGATTACTTCGGCTGCCTTTAAGCAGGATGGTGTATCCGCTGAGCGGCTCTTTTTGCAATTGTTCGCAAAGGGCTTCGACATCATCGAATACCGGATACGGGGCAGTGGTTTGTTTGTATTCTTCGCCCACCAGCAGCACTTTATCGGCCTTGCGCTCCAGCAACATGTTGACGATATTCTGATGCTCGAGGTGCGAATAGTCGCCGAGTTCGCGCATCGCACCCAGGATATAGCCATTGCCCTTGAAGGCATTGATGGCGGCCGTCATGGAGGTGGGGTTGGCATTATAGGCATCGACCACGACGGTGTTCTTCTCCGTCTGCATCAACTGCGAGCGGTTGTTACTCGGCACGTACGCGCGGATAGCCGCCAAGGCATCCTCTTCGCTAATACCAAAATGTTTACCCACGCAAATCGCAGCCGATACGTTCTCAGCGTTATAAGCGCCTACGAGGTGCGTACCTTCTGGCATCGTACCGGTCGTATAAGGTACAGTCTTGAGGTTGCCCGCCATCTTCGCAAGGTAGGGGTTGTCCATATTCCGGAAACAGTACCCTCCATGCGCACGGAGGTAGTCGTACAGCTCCGCTTTGGTACGTTGTACGCCTTCGAACGAGCCGAAGCCCTGCAGATGCGCTTTGCCGACATTGGTGATCAGACCGCAGTCGGGTTCCGCGATATCGACCAGTTCCTTGATATCTCCCGGGTGGCTCGCACCCATCTCCACGATCGCCATCTCGTGCGCGCGTGTTATAGATAATAAGGTGAGGGGCACACCGAGTTGATTATTCAGATTGCCTTGCGTGTAGTACAGATTGTATTTCGTCTTGAGCACCGCCGCACAGAGCTCTTTGGTGGTCGTTTTTCCGTTCGTACCGGTGATACCGAGGATAGGCAGTCCTAACTCGCGACGCCATGCACGCGCCAGATCTTGCAGCTCCGCCAACGCATTCTCACCGCTGATGATATATTCCGCACCGGCTTCGCGTGCTTGCTCGACGAAGGCGTTACCATCGAAATGTTCGCCTTTGAGCGCCACGAAGATACAGCCGGGAGTTACCTTCCGGCTGTCTGTTGTGACATGAATCGATTCCTTATTATGTGTCAGAAAACTCCAGTCCATAACATTACTTAATGTTAGGTTCTTCCAACCCAATGTGTTTCTTTTGATCAACTATCTTGAGAATGAATCCGACACATAACGCCGCTACACCAAGTGCCGCTAACATAATAAGTGCCCAGGTATAGTCCAACGACACGGCGGCTTGCTCGGAACTGATGAGTCCTTGCTCCATTTGCGCATAAACATCGGTGTTGGTTTTGTCCAGAATCTTACCAATTAACAACGGGAATAACCATAGACCGATGTTTTGAATCCAGAAAATGAGCGCGTAAGCAGAGCCAATAATTTTCTCATCTACCAATTTGGGAACGCTCGGCCATAAAGCAGCAGGTACAAGTGAGAAAGACGCACCAAGTACCAAAATAGTTGCATATGCTACTACTAGTCCTCCTACCTCGCTGCCCTTGAAGAGTGGAAGCACAAAAGCAAATGTCAAGTGACATGCAATAAGTAACAACGAACCAATAATCAGCATTGAAGCTGCTTTTCCCTTAGTATCTACATATTTTCCTAATGCTGGAGTGATGGCAACTGCTAACAGGGGAAATACTGCAAAAATAGTCTCTGCTGTTCCTCGCATATAGCCGATAAAGCAATATACTATCAAAGCCAAAGCTGCAATACCCATCAGTAGCCATTTAGCAAGTGGCTTCTTTGAAAAGTTACCTGCAAACGCACAAGCGGCAACTACCAACATGACACCATATTGGATGAACGTAATCTCAGTGCTTGCCCAAAAACCGGTTCCTTCGTGCAGTGTTAGATTGCATTGCAACATGTTCACCGCATATTTTTGGAACGGGAAGATTGCGCTATAGTACAATACGCACAGCAGAGCCACTAACCAAAATCCTCCACTGGACAAAATCTTTCCAAGGTCTGAGATATGGAACGGATCATCTGCTTCTTCTGCCTCGCCAGTCTGTTCATCTAACTTTTTGTCCATAAAGAAATAAACAATGAACATGAGCAACGCTATGCAGAGTAGTACTATACCGAACGCTACTGAACGTGACACGTCAATCGTTCCTCCTAGTTTTGCAAAAAACGGAGAGAAGATCATACAGGTAGCAACACCTAAACGTGCCAATGCCATTTCTGAACCCATAGCCATCGCTGTCTCACGGCCTTTAAACCACTTGACAATACCACGGGAAACAGTAATACCTGCCATTTCAGTACCGCAACCGAAGATCATAAATCCAATAGCTGCTAACTTAGCAGAAGCAGGCATACCACGATAGAAAGGTGATACTCCTAACTCGTCAAAGAGAGGAATATAATTCAAATGCTCCGTAAACCATACCTCTGCGCTACTACCAATAAAACTCTCTGAGATGGCGTAGTACTTAATTAATCCTCCTACTAACATCACTACACCGGACAAAAGCGCGGTAAAACGCACTCCCATCTTGTCTAGGATTATTCCGGCAAAAATTAGAAAGAAGATAAATACGTTGAGGAATGTTTCAGCACCCTGCATGGTACCGAAAGCAGTAGAGTCCCAGCCGCGTGTTGATTGCATTAAATCTTTAATGGGCGAAAGAATGTCCATAAAGATATATGAGCAAAACATTGCTAAGGCTAGCAATAATAGTGCAGTCCAACGTGCCGCTGCACTATCGCGGAGTGTCTTTTGAATCTTTTCTACCATAAAGTCATTTACAATTTGGTCATTTACCATTTAATCATTTATTTGGTCATTGAGCTATTTGTGGATTTGCCATATGACCATTTCTTCTTTTTTTTCAGCCATTCTGCCTTTTTCTTTTCATACTCGGCATAATGGCTTTCCAAATAACCGTCTGCCATTATTTAATACCCAGTTCTTTCTTAACGGCCGGAGTGGCATCGATAGCATCGTTGCCGATGTGCACCATAGCGGCGGAGTCGAAGATATAGGTATAGTGCTCACGCTCACCAACGGCTTTGATGGCCTTGGCCATTTTCTCGTGTACCGGTGCGAGCAGCTCCTGCTGTTTCTTCTGGATATCCTGTTCTGCAGTCTGGTAGAAGAGTTGGATACGTTGTTGCATCTCTTGCAACTCCTGCTGACGAATCTGCTTGATAGCGTCTGCCATCGTAGCCTCCTGTGCCTGATAATCCTGGTACTTACGTTGGATCTCTTCGTTCATGGACGCCAGTTGGTTCTCATACTGCGCATTGATTGTGTCCATTTTGAGTTTCACCTGAGCCACTTCCGGCATTTGAGCAAAGAGCTCTTGCGTGTTGATGTGACCGAATTTCTGTGCGCTGGCAATCATCGGCAGAGCCAGCAATACTGCGATAATAATCTTTTTCATTTTCTATAAACTTTTAACTTATATTTTTCAACTTATTTTGCACCTAATTTGCGGAGGACGAGGTCGGATACGTCCAGCTTGGAGGACATATAGATGAGTGCCGGATCGGAGGAACGATCTTTGACCACATCGATGCGTTTCTCGTTCGCCAGGTCCTGAATGGCATTATATATCTCATCCTGGATCGGCTTGATGAGTGCCTCACGCTTCTTGTACAACTCACCATCCTGTCCGAAATACTTGCGTTTGAGTTCGAGTACTTCCTGCTCCTTGGCCACAATCTCTTGTTCGCGTTGTGCCCGCATAGTCTCGGAGAGGAAGATCTGCTCCGTTTGGTAGTTAGTCGCCATGACCCGTGCATCTTGCTGGGCGGCATCGATCTCTTTCTGCCAGCGCTTGGAGAGCATCGTCAGTTGCTCATTTGCCTGCTCGTACTGCGGCAAGTTCTTGAGGATGTAGGACATGTCGATATAGGCTACCGACTGATCTTTAGCAAAAGCCGTGCCAAAAGCAAGCAGGGCGGCTAATAATATCGTTGATTTCTTCATAATGCTTATAACTCTTGTCCGAGCACGAAGTGGAATTGACTTCCGCTATACTGGTCGGAACCGTTGATCTTATCGAAGCCCCAGCCCCAGTCGATACCCAGCAGACCGAACATCGGCAGGTAGATACGCACACCGAGTCCGGCGGAGCGCTTGAGGTTGAAGGGGTTATATTCTTCTATGTTCGAGAAGCAGTTACCGGCCTCGAGGAAGACATGCGCCCAGATAGTAGCACTCTGCTCGAGGGTGACAGGGTAACGCAACTCCATGGTGAACTTATTGTACAGGTATCCCATGTTACGTCCGGTGGTGACATCGTACGGGGTCAGCGAACCCGAGGAGTAACCACGCATCGAGACGTACTCGGTCGCATAACTGGTGTAGGACGACATACCGTCACCGCCCATGTAGAAGGTCTCAAACGGCGATTTGAGGTGTTGGTTGTAATGACCCAAATAACCGAACTCGGCACGCGTCATTAGGACCAGCTTGCTGTCCTTGGTCAGCGGCGTAAAGACCTTACCGGTAAATTTCCACTTATGATACTCAATGAGATGGTATTTCTCATTATTGGTCATATTGGCATAGTCCGCCGGGAAGAAGAGCGACCAAGGCGGTGTCAGCTTCACGCCGACCGTGAACTGCGATCCGCGGCGGGTGTAGATGGGGTTGTCAATAGACGAACGGCTTATCTGGAGGTTGAGCGCCAGGTTATGACAGTTACCATCCGAGATGAGCAGGTACGCCCAGTCTTTCAACATATACATCTGATAACTCAGTTCGCCGTAGAACATGAAATAGTCGTCCGGCCAGCGCAGACGCTTACCGTATCCGAGCGACACACCGAGCGTACGGAGGTACTTGTCCTTATCCGCCTCGGACTCCGCCAACTGCTGGTAGTAATTGCTGTTTCCGGAGTAGTAGTAATAACTCGAATAGGTGTTATAGAGGTTCTGGTAGGCCTTCTGATAACGCGACGAGTAACCGGTCTGGTTCGCGAAGTAAATAGACGCGCTCAAGCTGTTCGGTCGCTTACCGCCGAGCCAGGGCTCGAGGAAAGAGAGCGAAGCGGAGGTATAATAGATACCGTTCGTACGCGCATTGATGGAGAAGGTCTGTCCCTCACCCTGCGGCACGATGCGGTACGCTTTCTTATTGAAGAGGTTCTGGATGGCGAAGTTCGTGAACTTTAAACCGAGTGAGCCGACGAGACCCGTCGCACCCCAACCGAGGGAGAACTCCACTTGGTCGGAGGACTTGGTCTCCAGCTGGTAGGTAATATCCACGGTTCCCTCTTCGGGGTTCGGTTGGATGTCCGGCACCAGTTTCTCCTGATCGAAGTGACCCATCTGCGCCAACTCACGCAACGAACGCATAATATCCGACTGCGAATAGAGTTGTCCGGGTTTGGTGTAGAGTTCACGGCGAACGACATGCTCGTACACGCGGGTGTTACCGACGATCTTCACCTCGTTGATAGTGGCAGGCTTGCCTTCGTACATACGCATCTCAAAGTCGATGGAGTCGTTGGACACGTTCACCTCCACCGGATCGACATTGAAGAAGAGGTATCCCCGGTCGGTATAGAGTTTGCTCACCGCGTCATCATCACCGGTCAGTCGGTCGTTGAGGGTCTTGAGGTTGTACACATCGCCGGGTTTGACACCGAGGGTGGCATCTAAGAGTTCATAGGGATAAACGGTGTTCCCCACCCACTTGACAGAACGGACATAGTACTTATCACCCTCGCTGATCGTCATATAGACATCCACGCGTGTAGGATCTTCGGGGTTGGGCACCACCGAGTCCGCCACGATATAGGCGTCGCGATAACCGTATTCGTTGTATTTCTCGATGACCGCCTGCTTGTCTTTCTCGTACTCGGCGGTCACGAATTTCTTGGTTCGGAAGAGGTTAATGATATGATTATCATTGGTCTTCTTCATCGCCTTGTTGATCTGGACGGCAGAGAGGTTCTCGTTGCCGGTGATATAGATCTTCCCGACTTTGGTCTTTGCTTTCTTATCGATGCCGACGAGCACTTTGACGTAACCCGGATGATCCTGATCCGGTTGTTGAATGACATGCACCTCGGCGTTATGGAAACCTTTCTCCGCAAGGTATTTCTTGATGACGGTCTTGGCGTGGTCCTCCACGTTGGGGGTCATCTGGGAGCCCTGCCGGATACCGGCCTTCACTTCCACATCTTCCTTCTCGGATTTCTTGAGTCCTTCGTACTTGACTTCGCTGATACGCGGACGTTGCTCGAGTTCGATGACGAGCCAGATCTTGTTGTCCTCTATCTTGGAGGCTTTGATCTTGACGTTGGAGAAGAGTCCCTGTTTCCAGAAACGTTTGATCGCTTTGGTGATCTGGTCTCCCGGTACTTCGATCTTATCTCCCACGGCGAGACCGGAGAAGCCTATGAGCACAAAGTCCTCATAGCTGTCCGCGCCCTCCACCTCAATGCCGGCGATCTCGTACGTCTTGCGCGTCATTCCGTATTCAATGTCCTGGGCGAACACCCCGACACTGAAGAGCACAAACAATAATATATTAATGAATCTGTTCACTGGTTTTTCCAAATCTTCTTTCACGTTTCTGATAATCCACAATGGCTTTATAGAACTCCTCTTCGGTGAACTCCGGCCATAAACAATCGGTGAAGTACAACTCGCTGTACGCCAACTGCCAGAGCAGGAAATTGCTGATGCGGTACTCGCCGCTGGTGCGGATCAACAGGTCCGGATCGGGCATCTCGCGGGTGGTCATCAGGGACGATACCAGTTGCTCATTCACTTCTTCGGCACGCAGTTCACCTGCCTGCGCACGACGAACAGCCTCACGTACCGCCTCGGTGATTTCCCAACGGGCCGAGTAACTGAGGGCGATGACCATCGTCAGGCCGGTATTATGACTCGTCTGCTCGATGCAACCGAGGAATTTCTGCTTCGTACCTTCCGGCAGACGCTCGATATCGCCGATCGTCTGCAGGCGCACGTTGTTGTTCATCAGCGTCGGGGTCTCCTTGACGATGGTATCCACCAGCAAGGTCATCAAAGCATCCACTTCCTCTTTGGGTCGGTTCCAATTTTCCGTGGAGAAGGTATAGAGGGTGAGATACTCGATACCGAGTTGCGTAGCCGCTACGGTAATGTTATGCACGGTCTCCACACCTTGTTTATGACCAAACATACGCGCCAGGCCTTGTTTCTTCGCCCAGCGACCGTTGCCGTCCATGATGATCGCCACGTGACGTGGCAGACGCTCTTTGTTTATTTGAGTTTTATAATCCATTTTCTTACCAATTGCATATACGACATTCTTTCTTCGCCTGTGCAAATTCAAAAACGATGCCGGCGGTGAACATACCTGTGAGGTCACAGTTCATCACGTTACTGCCGTTCATGTCATATCGATCTGCGAGATTCGCCCGGTTCTCGAGGTCATCTGCGAAATACACGTTGTGCTGCCACGCGATGTTGAGTCCCACGCGGTCATGGAATTTCCATTTAAAACCGATACCGAAGGGAAAATACGCTGCCACTTTCCGGAAGTTACCGTTCGTATAGCCTTCCGCACCGTATATACCCGCTCCGATACCTAAGAAAATATACGGGGTGTAGGGTTTGATACGTTTGTCCAACTTGTTCGCTGCAGCAAAACGGAAGAAGTTAAACTCTCCTATGATATCGATGTTGATGAGTTGGTTCTGCCACATAGCGTCTTGTTTGACCGGACCGATACCTTGCTCATAAGTATATTCATGTCCGGTGATTCGTTGGGAAGCAGCCTTGACCTGCAATGCCCAGCGTTTGGTGAACTTATAGCGGAACTGCAGTCCGTACGCCTCGCGGGGGTTGATGAAGATATGCGGGTTGGCATCGCCCACATAGTACCCGAAACCGCCTTGCAGTCCGAACTCGCACAAGTACGGCTGACCGTTCGTCGGCTTCTGCGCATGGACGCAGCAAACAGCGCATACCAGACAGACTAATAATATGGAAAGCGTCTTTTTCAACTCTTAATCAACAATCTAAACGCATCGGTCACCCTTTTCACGGGTACCACTTGGATAGTAAAACGTTTGGTATCGATCTTCTGACCCTCGGGAATGAGGATCCGTTGGAAGCCTAATTTCTCCGCCTCAGCGATACGCTGCTCGATGCGGTTGACCGGACGTATCTCGCCGGCGAGACCCACTTCCCCACACAGACACGTCGTCGCATCCAAGGGAATGTCCATGTTACTGCTGAGCACCGAAGCGATGACCGCGAGGTCGATCGCAGGGTCTTGCACCCGCAGTCCGCCGGCTATATTGAGGAACACATCTTTCTGCAGCAACTTAAAGCCCACACGTTTCTCCAATACCGCCAGCAACATATTGAGTCGTCTGCCGTCGAAACCCGTCGAGGAACGTTGGGGTGTACCGTACGCAGCGGTAGAGACGAGTGCCTGCACCTCAATCAAGAAGGGTCGTACGCCTTCGACCGCCGCAGCGATCGCGATGCCGGACAAGCCTTCACGCGAAGTAGAGAGCAGCAGCTCCGAGGGATTGGTCACCTCCCGCAAACCATCCTGCCGCATCTCGTAGATGCCGAGTTCGGAGGTCGAACCGAAACGGTTCTTCTGCGCCCGCAGGATACGGTACATGTTATGTTGGTCGCCCTCGAACTGCAGCACCGTATCCACGATATGCTCCAGCACTTTCGGACCGGCGAGCGAGCCTTCTTTGTTGATATGCCCGATGATGATAAAGGGGATATTGCGAGTCTTGGCGAACTCGAGGATACGTGCAGCGCACTCGCGTACTTGCGAGAGTGAGCCGATAGTGGCATCGATAGCATCCGTACCGATGGTCTGGATGGAGTCGATCACCACTATCTCAGGTTCGAGCTCTTTGACCTGATCCAGGATACGTTCGAGCGAAGTCTCTGCGGATATATAGAGGTTCTCTGCGTTACCGGCCAGCCGTTCGGCACGCAGCTTGAGTTGCTGCGCCGACTCTTCGCCCGAGGCGTAGAAAGTCTTGCGTTCACCCTGCTGCATCAGCACTTGGAGCGCGAGGGTCGATTTGCCGATACCCGGCTCACCGCCTAACAGCACCAGACTGCCCGGTACGAGTCCACCACCTAAGACGCGGTTGAACTCCCCGTTATGCATGTCGATACGGATCTCGTGCGTCGCATGTACGTCTTGCAGACGTTTGGGTTGATTGCCGGAGGAGACAGTGCGTCTTTCCACTTTCGACTTTCCACTTGCAACTACTTCCTCTTCATACGTCCCCCACTCTCCGCAAACGGGACAGCGACCGAGCATCTGCGGGGCTTTGGCACCGCAGGACGAACATACATATTGTATCGTGGATTTCGCCATTAAGTCTTCAATTTCAAATCTCAAATGTCAAATTCTCTTCGGCAAGAACGCAGTTATCGAAAATGGGCTGCGCTTCTTGCAGAAAGAGATTATGGTCTTCCACCCGTGCGCTATAATGGCCCAGAATCAACTTACCCGCATTCGCTTTTTGGGCAATCGTAGCCGCTTGGGCGGCCGTCGAGTGCTGCACCTCTTTGCTGCGTGCACCCATCGACTCGAGGAAGGTGGACTCGTGATAGAGCGTACCTACTCCTTCGATGATCGGGAGGATCTTCTCGCTGTACATCGTGTCCGAGCAGTACGCGTATGCTTTACGAACCGAGCGTTCAAATGAACCGTCTTCTTTCTGTACCCGCTGCGACTCCTTAAAGAGGAATCCGCAGGTGGGCACGCTATGCTTGAGAGGAATAGTCTCTACGGTGACGTTATTATCCTCGTAGATCACCTCGTTCTTACGGGGATTGATGGCATGGAAGATGATCTCGTACTGCCGGTCGTTGGCATGGTACTCCAGCAGCGGCGTGAGCAGTTTCTCGAGGTCCTTATGCGCATAGATATGCATGGGTTGCGTACGTTTGAGCATACCCAAAGTAGTCAGTAACCCGATCAGGCCGAAGCAGTGATCGCCATGCAGATGGGAGATGAAGATGTTATACAACCGCGAGGTGTGCACCCCGAGGCGTTGCATCGTCAGCAAGGTTCCCTCACCGCAATCGACGAGGAAATACTTATCGTGCAGGTTGACCAACTGCGACGAAGGCGAAGTGGTCTTCGTCGGCTTGGCACTGCCGCAGCCTAATATGGTTACTGTTCCTTTCACTTAACTTGTGCTAATTGCGCCAATACTTTGTTTCCCAGTTCCGTTTTCTTCTCGATATGCTCGAGTACGGCTTTGACGAAGGAGTTGGACTCAAACGATCCGCGTACCTCCTCGAAGTCCGCCTTGGCCTGCGAGCGGTCACCGTCCACACCGAAACCGGTCTGGCTGTTGAGATCGAACTCTTTGCGGGCATCGTTATAAACCATCTTGTCAAGACCCACCACAGCTTCCTTCCATTCGGTAACCGAGCGTTTGATCTGCTCAAGGGTTACATCTTTGAGCTTGCAGCCCCATACTTGCTCGAGGTGCTCGAGTGCCCAGGTCCACTCATAGGAGTAGTAGTTGGCGTGAATGGTCACGAGACGCTCTTGGATCTCTTTGAGCGTCAGCTTGCCGGCTTCGATATCTTCATCCAGACGCGTCACCTCCGTACGCGGAGCAATCAGACCGGCGAGGTCCACCCACGCACCGAACCCAACAGCGCTATCCGGTTGGAGCACCTTACGCAGCTCGTCCATGGTATGCCATTCCGCCTTACCCAGACGGCTGATGAGGCTGTTGCCTAAGAACTTCTGGATACCGATCGTATAGAGTTCGAGACCGTGATGAAGCGAAGAGTTACGAATCTTGCAGTTCCGATAACCGTATACCTCGGTGTTCTCTCCGCTCAGCGCTACCAGCTCGTTCAGCACCTCGCGTCCGCGCCACATCTTCTGTACGGTGTAGGGGCTCAAGAGGTTGAAATTGATCTGGTCGAGTTTGTTCGGATCTTTGCGGTTATCACGCTTCGGCCATTTCTGCGCATCACGGATCGTACCCACGGTACGCAGGTTAGCACCCGGCACGAGGTAAGACTCCGATTGGTTCTCAATGAGGTACGAGAACGGCAGTTCGGATGTATCCGCATGGTGGGTATGACGACCCATCACGAGCGAGAAAGCACCGATCTTGGACGGCCAGAGTAGGTAACTGTCGGAGGTCGTTTTTGAACCGCGCTCGGCCACACCCTGATGGATCGGACCGAGTTTGTACATATGGTTCGACTGGTTGCTACCCGAACCGGCGTTCATGAAGGAGAACATACCAGCGATGAGCAGCGTCGATTTATGGTGGGTCACGGTGTACGGACCGGCGAAGATCGCACAGGCCTCTCCGTGCATACCCTGGCAGTTGGAGAAGAACAGACTCTCACCTGCCGAATAGTGCTTATCGAAGATCGTTCCCTGTCCGACAAAGCACTTGTCCACGAGGGTCGAGTCACCGATCTCTACACCAGAGGAGATGATAAAGTCCATACACTTCACACCGCTCCCTAAACGAACAGGCGCCGCCTCGTTGGAGTTGACCGTACCGTTCTTCAGACGGCTCACACCGATCAACTCGGCGCAATCGCCGATGCGGACATTCTTGATCGAACCGCAGTTAAGGATCCGTACGTTATCGCCTATATAGCCCACTTCCGAAGCCTGCGCCTCGGCATAAGCATCGATCATCTGCTCGAGCTGATGGATCATTTTCGGGCGGTGACGATAGAGGGTCAGGATATACGCCAGACTCGCGCTGAGCTCATTGAAGATAGGTATCTCACGACCGCCGCCTTCGTTCATCACCGGCACGCGCACACCATTACCAAAAGTGGTCTTACCATCCACGAGGATCGCGTTCACGTTCTCGATGCAGGTGTTGTTACCGATGCGGTAGTTGGCGATATAGTTATGGATGTTGTACAAGTGACAATCATCGCCTACCTCCACGTTATGGAGGGTCGCGTTGTAGATACCCGAATGGATCTTCAATCCGCCCGGCAGTTCGATCTCACGGTGGAAAGCACCGATCTTGTTATGACCGGAGAAACGGGTATGATGTACGTACTGCGCCTCAAAATCTTGAGCCACCTCTACGTCTGCCCAGTTCGTTGCCGAGCAACCCGTTGCCTCTAATTGTGCAATCTCTTGCGCTGTCAATGAACGATAGTTCATAAAATAAAATTTTGTCTTATAGGCCGCAGGCCGGTCTTACAGTGTAACGGTCTTACAGCGTAGCGGTCTATTAATCATTCAGCAGCATCGGCATCAACAGCATCAGCACGTCCTCGTTCTCCTCGTTCTCTGCAGGCAGGATGAGGCCGGCACGTGCAGGATCGGCGAGCTTGAGTTGTACATCGGTCGAAGCGATCGACGAGAGCAGGTCAATGAGGAACGGTGCCTTGAAACCGATAGCCATCGGGGTACCGTTATAGCTGCAAGCGATCGTCTCCTCAGCGCTAGTCGAGAAATCGATATCCTGTGCCGAGATCTTGATCTGGTTCTCGCTCAGCGCGAGGCGCAGTTGCGCGGTACCGTTATTAGCGAATACAGCTACGCGCTTGCAGGCGTTGATAAGCGTCTGACGGTCTGCGGTAACGATATTCTGGTTCGACTGCGGAATAACGGCATTGTAGTTCGGGAAACGGCCCTCGATCTGACGGCAAACGACGATTGTGGAACCAAACTCAAAACGAGCGTTCTTGGCACCGAAGGTCACTTTCACTTCCTCCTCTGCTTTAGCCAGCAGGTTCTTCAGCAGCGAAGCCGGTTTCTTGGGCAGGATGAAGCTGGCAGCAGCGCCGGCCTGTACACCGGTGTTGGTGTAACGAACGAGGCGGTGCGCATCGGTAGCGACCATCGTCACCTTGTCTGCTGCGATATCGAAGAAGATACCGTTCATCACCGGACGGAGCTCGTCGTCAGCCGTACAGAAGATGGTCTTTTCAATAGCGGCCTGCAGCACGTTCGCCGGCATAGCAATCACCTGTGCCTCTGCCTCAGCACCCGGCATCTCCGGATACTCGTTACCGTTCACGCCTACGAACGAATAGGTACCGTTCTGGCTAACCATGCTCACTGCGAAATTATTCTCGTCGATTGTGAAAGAAAGCGGTTGCTCCGAGAACTCCTTGAGGGTCTCGAGCAGCAGTTTAGCCGCCGAAGCTACCTTACCTGCACCTTCTACTGCCTCTACCTCCACCGAAGTACGGATGGTCGTCTCACCGTCCGAAGCGGTCAGTTTCAATTCATTTCCAGCCAGATCAAAGAGCACATCGTCCAGAATCGGCAAAGCATTCTTACTGTTGATAACACGGCTTACAGCCTGCAATTGCGAAAAGAGTTTAGAACTCGAAATAGTAAATTTCATATACGTATATTTTTTAATGATTTTCAATTCAGGCCGCAAAATTACAAAAAAAAATTGACATACACAATAGTGTATGCCATTTTTTGCTCATTTTTCCCCATTATCGGGCAAAATAATTCGATCTTATCAGCTTATCGGACAGCGAATAGGCCTCTCTGGCGCTTATCGGTCGGTCCGTCAACTGCGCCGCTTCCTGTGCATCCAGCAGGTCCAGACCGAAACCTCTCCACCGGTAGTCCGACTGCCCGATGGCATGCAGGACGGTCGGGAAGATATCCATCTGCAGACACTCGGGATAGGTAACCGATTGCGTGATCGCCGGCGAGCTGATGATCAACGGACAAAGTCCGTGTCCGTGCTCGCGGGGAAACTGGTTATGATCGGCGGTGATGACGATGGTGGCGTTGCGCATCACCCGCGACGTATCCGCCCAAGCGAGGAAACGACCGATATGGCGGTCGGTATAGTGCACGCTACGCAGATAATCCGCTTCGGAGGTGCTATATCCCGGTTCCAGATCCACGCTGTCGCGATGCGAACGGAAAGGCGTGTGGGTGTCAATGGTCAGGGCCAGCACCACGATCGGCTCTTTGGCCCGCCGCAGACGCCCCATCGTGCGGTCCATCACCACGCTATCCGACAGGTTGACGAGCATACGGGGACTGTACAAGTGCTTGAAGCCGTACGAATAGGTCACCACCCGCTGGTTCCAGACCGGTACATGGTAGGGATTGATCACCACGCCAAAGGGATAGAAATGCGCCAGATTCGGATACACATTGTTCCCGTACTGCCGGCATGCCACCCCGCTCGACAGCGGCAGGAGACCCGTCTGCGTGATCAACTGTCCGTCGCCGCTGCGTCCGTATTTCTGCTGACTCTCCACTTTCGGCACATAGAGCGTCGGATGCGTTTCCGCATAATGCAACATACACTCCCCTATCCGACGACCGTGGATATCCGTCGCTTCCAGCGCCCAGGTCTCCAGACTCTCCACGAGGATATACACCAGGTGTCCTTGCGGTCGTGTCGGCGGCACGGAATCGCGGTAGATAATGTTCATTATCTGCTGTTCGTGGGAAGTAAAAGGACGTTGCGCGTTCCAACGGTACTTACCCTCTATAGCCGCCTCGTAGGCAATCCATCCGACCTGTGCAATCGGGCTGTGGGTGCGCAGGAAGAAATGTTCTTCCGCTTTCATCCCGCGGTTCTTTGCGTCCTCACTCAAAGGACAGACCAACCGACCGATCAGCGCACCGACCAGAAGCACCGCCACGATCCAACTCACGATCGCCCAATGGCGTTTGTTCGCCCGGGGGAGCGGCAGCAGATGCAAGGCGGCTATTGCAATCAGGCTTGATAACGGAAGCAACAACTGCGACCAGGCCAGATAGGCGATGATTGAGTCCTCAAAACCGCGTAGTTCGGTCAGCGTTCGCACGACGGCCCAACTGACCCAGAGGTTGTTGGCGGCGTAGTACCAGATGCCCGCAATGAACCACAGATCGGCCACTACCAGCAATACCACACTCGGCCAGCGGCGGGGGATCCAGGCGATCGTCGCGAAAGCGATCGAAGCCGCTGCCACCGACAGATAAGCCGCCACCAACTGACCCACCGTCAGATCATCCAAATCCGACATCTGCCGGAAATAGATGCTCTTCACGAACAACGCTGCCGCGATAATCGACAGCGTTATCCACGTATTACGATTGGAAAGTTTCATCAGATGCGCGTAAAGAGGCCTAATAACTCTTCCTCTTCATAACCATAATAATCATCAAGGGCATAAACGTATACCGATCCTAATACAAGAGCCATACAAGCGGCCCAGATCCAACTTTTAATTTTCATACGTATGATGCCATTTTGTACCCGTTAGGCTTCGGGTCTGAATGAATAAATTCCATTTCGGCTGCAAATTTAGTAAAAAATTTTGATATATGCAAATTAATTTGCACAATTCAAAAAAAAGCAGTAATTTTGCGGCGAATTATGAAAATCGGTGTTTTTGACAGCGGGTACGGAGGTTTAACCATCTTGGAAGCCATCCGCAAAGAACTTCCCCAGTACGACTACTTGTACTTAGGGGACAACGCCCGTGCGCCGTATGGCACGCACTCGTTCGATGTCATTTATCGCTATACGCTCCAAGCGGTCAAATACCTCTTTTCCCAAGATTGCGCCCTTGTCATCCTCGCCTGCAATACCGCCAGCGCGAAAGCCTTGCGAACCATTCAGCAAAAAGATCTCCCTGAGATAAATTACCAATTACAAATTACCAATTACAAATCCTCCAAGCGCAACGTACTTGGAGTAATCCGTCCTACCGTCGAAGCCGTGCCTTCCATCACCAAAACCGGTCATGTAGGGATATTGGCGACACCGGCGACCGTTTCGTCCGAATCGTACGTGCTGGAATTAGAGAAGATCGCTCCGGATCTGACGATCTCACAACAGGCTTGTCCCCTGTGGGTTCCGCTTATCGAAGCGGGAGAGCATCACACACCCGGCGCAAAGTACTTCGTTGGCGAATACCTGCGGCAGATCTTAGCCAAAGACCCGAAGATTGACACACTCGTATTCGGGTGTACACACTATCCGTTGCTCAAAGAGGTGATTGACGGATGGCTGGCATACCATTACCAGATAGAAGAATCGGAGTTCCCGAAGCCTCAGAAGGCAACACATATCACCACAATAGCGCAAGGCGAATTGGTGGCAGATAGTCTAAAAAACTACTTGTCTCGCCATCCCGAATATCGCGAGCAGCTTTCGCAAGGCGGTAGTTGCCACTACCTGACCACAGAAAATGCGGACCGCTTCTCGCAATCCGCATCACTCTTCCTCTCCTCCCCCGTCCAGGCGGAGCACATCGATCTGGAGTAATTTAGTTTAGTTTATAAAAGAGTTTTAGGGTTTATGAGTGGTTAAACCCCAGTAGAACGTGTCTGTATAGTATGCCGATGAACCAAATAAGAACTAAAGAAGAACTAAATAACAACTAAAGAAGAACTAAATAAGAACTAAAGAATTATGTAAAATAGAAAGGAAAGAAGGAAAGATATAAATGGGGGGATGAGGAATGATAGTGAGGAAATATAGATTTGCTTCAATGAAATGATGGATGGTACAAAAAAAATGGCTTACGCAAATTTGTATGTCATTTTAATTTATTTCAGGGTGTTTATGGAATTATAGACCTGAAGATATTGCTCTATAAAAGTATTGAGGAGGCGGTTTTTGTATTGTGAGTCAACCGCACGAGTGTTTGTCTTTTTGTGACCGTACTGCCCTTTGTAGTCATCTTTGATATCTACTTCAAAAGGCGTAGTCACTACCACTTTGTGTTCCTGCTTGTCATAAACCACAATGTTATACTCCCCTTTGAGGCTTATCTCGCAGTCGTTTTTATCCCAGGTACAAAGCAAAGGAACATACACCGGGAATAGCGTTCCGAAAGAAATCGTGGCAATGGAGACGCCGGCAAGCCACATATCGTAGTTGTCGTTTATGGCATCATCGTGCGAATACACCTGACGAACGACATCCACAAATGTCACATACCGCATAGTAGATTGGTAGTCCTCTATATCCGAGAAAGAAAACGTACCGAGATAAAAATTCTGCTTATTGAGCGCGATATTAGTACTTTCCAAATCAGCCCCGAAATTCCGCAGCAGGGTATTGTTGCGATTTAAATTTTTAAAGCCGATGAACTCCATGTTCGGCATTTCCACCTGCGGCGTGATACGCTCGACCGTAGCTACAGTCAAAGGCGTGTGACAAGAAGCCAATAGGCAGAGCGTACAAAGGCAATAGAAAATACGCTTCATAGGCCGGTTAGAAATACTTAAATGCTACAATATGACCCCATGCCAGATTGTTCCGGATGAGAAAATAGCCCCAGTTATCGTATTCAAAAACATAATAATTGTCCTTGGAGTTAAAATCAATCGTTCCTCCTACGGGCACAAGTTTAGCCGTTTTTCCTTTATTATTGTCAAATTCTTCCCAAAGGGACTCTGTGGATGTGGAAGAACGAATAGTTGTGGGATACACATTATTCAGCATCCATGTCTTATACCTGAACTCCATCCCTTTCTCCCATCTTTCTTTCTCCGACATTCGGACTCCGAGTCCGCTGGAGATGGAGGAGGCGAACAGTTCCAGTTCGTAGTTGCCGGGTATAAACCATCCATCGCCCAACTTTAGCGCCCAGTCAATAGAACTAAAATATACAGGAAGCGAAACTCCGTTTTCCTCGCAGTATTCGATGATCATTTGTTGGTCTTGCGCACCGTATCCAGTCATCTTGGGAGCTACCTTACAAAGCATTTCGCGCTCTTGTTTCTCGTTAATCTTCGAGGCATACATCAACGGCATAGACGGAAGCCACTCCATAACGACGTCGAACAGTTCATCCGCTTGGTTTTTATATCCATCAACAGGCGTAAAATCGATTTTATATTTGGACATTATAGCCTTCTCGTCTCTTAGATCGATCTTGCTATACGTCTTTTTGTGGCTTTTAATATCCTTTATATCCCTTGCGATGGATTTCTCCGTAGAATAGCCGCCCGCGGGTGCCATGATCATACCATGCTCGCCCGTCTCGTCCACATAGACGACCACAGACGGGATGCCGGACTGAGGGTCAACGAACCAGTCTCCGACCTCATAAGCGCTCACAAGTGTCGATAGCGCGATAAACGCAACAAGTAGAAAATTCTTTTTCATAATTTGAATGTTTTGTTTGACAATTCGCTGCAAAGGTACAGCTTTTTTTTGATTTATACAATGGATTATATTATTTTTCATCATAATAAACACTAAAAGCGTGCGTTTTCGTTCGCTTCATTTGATTCTTCGAGGTCCTAGACTTACCTTTAAAACTTCAAATAAATACACGGAAAACTCACGCTGATACGTGAGCGTGCATAAACCGTGACTTGAAGTTTTAATGATTCTTTTTGACTTGTCTAGGGTTTTCGAAGAATCAAGTTTTTCGGCTTATTACGCTATTTTGGGCGCACATTTGCGCCTATTATATCTATATTTTCACCGCTTTTTTACGCTGTCGGTTCCAGCGGTCAGATTAACATCCGTTATGGATGATTGATTATTTATTATCGTCAGTGTACTGAGGAGCATTAAAACCAATTGGTCTTATCGGTTTTTCTTTTCTTTTTTGCGCTTGTAATTCAGTTAATGCGATGCTTATTGCTTCCAGTTGGGCACCATGCTCTTCATTAATATCATTCTGATCTCTCAAAATATCTTCTATGTAATCTTTCACCTCATCAATCTCGCGTTGCAAAGTCTGATAACTGGTAGCAGCAAGTTGAGTAAGACGACGCAATTCTACAAAAGCACGCATGATATTTATATTTATATCAATTGCCGCTTGCGAATTAAGCACTGAACTTAGCATGGCCACGCCTAATTCCGTAAAAGCAAATGCGTCATAACGACTACCTCCTCGCTTTATAGTACCTAACTAAGATTTTAAGTGTTGTATGTCCGCATTTTTAACGACAAACATAAAATCCGATGGGAAACGTTCAATATTGCGCTTAACGGCACGTTTTAATTGCGCTGTCTCTACACCGTACAATTTGGCGAGATCGTCGTCAAACATTACACGTTCTCCATTAACTAAATAGATTTGTTGTTGTATTTGTGCTAATTCGTTCATGTAACTATTGTTTGTGATGCCAATTTGGCATATCAAAGTGTATAATCTATTGATTTATAGCTATCTAACTCCTAAATTATGATGCCTATTCGCGCTTTGCTGACCAACCGAGTGCTTTTTATCCGACGGAACCTTCCAGACTCACTTGCAGCAGTTTCTGGGCTTCGACGGCAAACTCCATCGGCAGTTTGTCCATCACCTCTTTGGCGTAACCGTTGACGATGAGTCCGACCGCATCCTCGAGTCCGATGCCGCGTTGCTGGCAATAGAAGAGTTGGTCCTCGTTGATCTTGGAGGTGGTAGCCTCGTGCTCGACGGTGGCGGTGGGGTTGGCGATGATCATATCGGGGAAAGTGTGTGCCCCGCATTTATCGCCCAAGAGGAGCGAGTCGCACTGGCTGTAGTTACGTGCGTTCTCTGCGTGGACACCCATTTTTACGAGTCCGCGGTAAGCGTTCTGGCTATGCCCGGCGGAGATACCTTTTGAGATGATCCGGCTGCGGGTATTGCGACCGATATGGATCATCTTGGTGCCGGTGTCGGCCTGCTGGTAGTTATTGGTGACGGCGACGGAATAGAACTCCGCGGAGGAGTTATCGCCGCGCAGGATACAGGACGGATATTTCCAAGTGATGGCGGAACCGGTCTCAACCTGGGTCCAGGAGAGGCGTGCGTTCTCGAACGTGATACCGCGTTTGGTGACGAAATTATAGATACCGCCCTTGCCGTTCTTATCGCCCGGGTACCAGTTCTGGACGGTGGAGTACTTGACTTCCGCATCCTTATGGACAACGATCTCAACGATCGCTGCATGGAGTTGGTTCTCATCACGCATGGGGGCGGTGCAGCCCTCCAGATAGGACAGATAAGCCCCCTCGTCGGCAATAAGGAGCGTGCGCTCGAACTGACCGGTGTTACCGGCGTTGATGCGGAAATAGGTGCTGAGCTCCATCGGGCAGCGGACACCCTTCGGCACATAGACGAAGGAGCCGTCGGAGAAGACGGCAGAGTTGAGCGCCGCATAGAAATTATCGGAAGAGGGCACGACCGAGCCGAGGTATTTTTGGACCAGCTCCGGGTACTCACGCACGGCCTCGGAGATGGAGCAGAAGATGATGCCTTTCTCGGCGAGGGTGTCGCGGAACGTGGTCTTGACGGAGACGGAGTCCATGACGGCATCGACGGCCATGTTACCCGCGAGCGCTGCCCGTTCCTCAAGGGGGATACCGAGTTTGTCAAAGGTCTTCATGATCTCCGGGTCGATTTCATCTCCCATTTCCGATTTTTGATTTTTGGTTTTTGATTTGGGAGCGGCGTAGTAGGAGATGGCCTGAAAATCGATCTCGGGGATGGTGAGGTGCGCCCAAGTGGGCGGGCTCATGGTCTGCCATTTGCGGAAGGCTTTGAGTCGGAACTCGAGGAGCCATTCGGGTTCGTGTTTCTTGGCAGAGATGAGCCGAACGATATCCTCGTTCAAGCCGGCAGGTACGATATCGGTCTCCACGTCGGTGGTGAAGCCGTATTTATAGTCCTGCGAGGTTATGTCCTTGATGATCTCTTCCATAAAAATAGCCGCCCCTTTTTCGGGCGGCTTGGAGGCCGGTAGCGGAGTCAAACCGCTCTGAACGGTTTTGCAGACCGCTGACTAAGTCGCTCATCCAACCGGCCGTTTTGTCAAAAGCGGGTGCAAAGGTACAACAAAAAAATGACATACGCAAATATTTGCGCATTTTTTTGCTATTTTTATCTAAAAAAGACTTAAATCGGCATCCGTAATAATTCCTTTACTCCTTTTCTTACCTCTCGAAGGATTGAGAGGAGCATAAGGCGAGGTGTAGCGGCCGATATAGGGATTGATGATATCGCGGGTCTGGTCGTCGGTCCATTGGCACTTATCAACGATCCACTCGAGATAGGAGCGGTCTATGCGGAGCATGGACTCAATCGATTCCCCTTTGTGCCCACCCTGCGTGAGATAATAATAATCCCCTTTCTTGCAGAGCCAGCGGTCGAAACAGATGAAGCCGAAGTCATCGCGTTGTGCCCATTCCCAACCGTGTGCCGCGATCTGGGCCTTGAAGACCTCGATGGTTGCCATCACATCGTCGAGCGAGTTATGCGCGCCCTCGAAGGGATGCCCGTAATAACGGGTATAGGCGGCGGTAAGGTTATTATGCAGTTTCTCGCCATTCTCGTCCACCTGACCGGCAGTATGGATCCGCTCCAGCAACAGGGCATCGTACCAGGTGCGGTTATTGAACTCGAAGTTCAGCCCGGCGCGTTGGAGGTTGTAATGGAGGATCGGAGCATCGTACCCGTTGCCGTTATAGGAGAGCATATCGTGGGTGCCGACGAAAGCGATGAAATCGTCGTATATACTGCGGAGCGAGACGCCATGCTCGAGCAGGAAATCCTTGGATATATGATGCACGGCTTCCGCCTCGGCAGGGATGGTGAAGTCCCCTTCGGGGAGGATATACCAATCGCGCTGGTCGAGCACGGACCAGGTGTCGGTATCGAACTTAACCAACGAGAGTTGGATGATATGTTCTTTCTGGACGTCGAGACCTGTGGTCTCGGTATCAAAACAAACGAGTGTCATTCTACGTATAGGACTAATCCCTTCAGGTACTCGCCTTCGGGGTGGTAAATATTGATAGGGTGATCTTGGGGCTGATGGAGCTGGTGGAGGATACGCACCTTTCGTCCCACCTGCGCAGCGGCGGAGAAGACGGCAAGTCGGAAGGCCTCTTTGTCGATCGCCTGGGAGCAGGAGAAGGTAAAGAGGATACCACCCGGACGGATCATCTCGATGGCTTTAGCGTTGATGCGCTGGTAGCCGCGGAGGGCGTTGCGGATGGCATCGCGGTGCTTGGCGAAAGCCGGCGGATCGAGGATGATGAGGTCGTACGTACGGTTGGCGGCTTTCTGCGCCGTGAGGTACTCAAACGCATCTGCCGCGACGGCAGTGTGGTTCTTGGCTCTCGGGAAATTGCGGGCGACGTTGACGTTAACGAGGTCAATCGCTTTCTGACTCACATCGACCGAGTCGACGGTCTTCGCTCCGCCGCGCAGGGCGTAGAGGGAGAAGCCGCCGGTATAGCAGAACATATTGAGCACGTCCTTGTTTTTCGCATACCGCTCGACGAGGGCACGGTTCTCACGCTGGTCGATGAAGAAACCCGTTTTCTGTCCGCGCAACCAATCGATACGGAACTGCAGGCCGTTCTCGGTACTCCAAAATTCTTCGAAATCTCGAGATCTCGAGGCTTCGTCATCTAAAAGCCAACCGGTCTTCTCGCCCTCGATTTGAGCCTTGAAAGGCAGGGTATCGTCGGACTTGTAATAGACGTTTTGGATCTGGGGTATCTCGGTCACGAGGGCCCGTGCGATATAGTTGCGGCAGAGGTGCATACCGATGGAGTGCGCCTGTACAACCGCCGTATCGGCATAGACATCGACGATGAGTCCGGGCAGGAAATCGCCCTCGCCGTGAATGAGGCGGAAGGTGTTGTTATCCGGTCGGATAAGGCCGATCGATTGCCGCACCTGATAGGCAGCGCGGATACGTTCGTTCCAGAAATCGTCCGGCAGTTTATTGACTCCGAAAGCGAGGATGCGTACAGCTATCGAGCCCACCTGCCAATGCCCGACACCGAGGGGCTCGTCTTCTGCCGAACGCACGGCTACCAGTTCGCCCTCGAAGGGTGCGTTCTCTTTGTGCTTGGCATCCAAAAGGATGCGTCCGATGGCACCGGAAAAGACCCAAGGGTGGAAGCGCTTGATGGATTCCTCCTTTTTCTGTTTGAGATAAACGGTAGTCATTCTACACCGTGGGATAAGTCGTGATACGCATGGAGCGAGAGATTGTCGCTCACGTATTTGAAGCTACGCAGGTTCGTGAAACCGAGCGCCGCGATGAACGCCAGTTCCATATCGAAGACACAGTCTTTGTAGTCGGAAGCGAGGACGAAATCGCAGTTGGTGTAGCAGGGAGCCTGCTTCACATTTTTGATTTTTGATTTTTGATTTTTGATTTTCAATTCCGGCTCTTTGTAGGTGACGTTGGGGTGATTGAGGCGCACTTCGGTGACCTCAACCCAGGTGCCGAGATCGAAGTTAGCGCTACCGGCATAGCCGATATTGATCAGTTCGGCCTCGCGGTCGAGATGCTGCAGGGAACGAATAATATTGATTGCCCCCACCCCTGTATAGATCAGTTCGGCACCGCTCAGATCGAGGCCCAGTTGTTCTTTCGCCTTGTCAAGCAAGACCTGCTCGCCCTCTTCGGCCATGATGATGTATTTGTTCGCCATAAGTCCAAATTTGGGTGCAAAGTTACAACAAAAATTGCACATATGCAAATTTCTTTGTATTTTTGCGAATGATTTACGGATATATTCGCGTAAGTTCCGACAAGCAGACGGTCGAGAACCAGCGATTTGAAATTAGGGAGTTCTGCAGAGTGAATAACTTGCATATCGACGGATGGATCGAGGAGACAATCAGCGGAACGAGGCCGTATGGCAAACGTCGTTTGGGCACTTTGCTCCGGCGGGTAAAGGGAGGAGACGTGATCATCTGCTCGGAGTTGTCGCGCTTAGGGAGGTCGCTGTTCATGGTGATGGAGATACTGTCGATCTGCATGAAAAAAGAGTGCCGTGTATGGACGATCAAAGAGGGGTATCGCTTGGGGGAAGATATCCAGAGCAAGGTGCTGGCGTTCGCTTTTGCGTTGAGTGCAGAGATCGAGCGCAACCTGATCAGTCAGCGGACGAAAGAGGCCATGGCGCGCCTGAAGGCGGAAGGCAAACGAGTTGGTCGACCCGTGGGTGCGCGATCGGACAAGAAATACCTGAAAGTGCACAGCAAAGAACGGCTTATTCGGCAGTTGCATGACGAGGGTTATTCTTTCTATCAGATTGCCAAAGAAATCAACGCAAACCGGAATACGGTGAGCCGATATTACACAAAATACATGCAAAACTCATAAAAAATCAAAAAAATACCGCAAAAATTTGCATATGTCGAAAAAAAGCAGTACTTTTGCAGTCGCTTTCCAAAAATACAAGTTAGATGGAGTCCATTGGGGCCCCCGAAAATTTTAATTTTTGGGGAGAGCGAGAACACAGCGAAAATTCATATGAGCGACGCAGTCGCGAATCGTATTGAGCCGTAGTTCCCGCGACGTCGCGGAGTAGAGCAGTGGTAGCTCGTCAGGCTCATAACCTGAAGGTCGGTGGTTCGATCCCATCCTCCGCAACCAAAAAGGTAATTCTTTTATGAAGAAAGCAGTTTTTATTTTTTTTCTGCTTGGCACGCTCTCCGTTTCTGCGGTGGAGCGTGTTTCGTTAGAGCAGCTTAAGTCTGATTGGTCGAAGTACACCAATCAGGTAGTGGAACTGACGACTCCGCTGGTGGTGTGCGGCAGTTTCTATGACAGCTTGATCCTGGCGCCGGAGCGCCTTTTCTGTCCGGAAGAGCGGGCGGTGGGTCTGGCAGACGGCGACAGTACGCTATACTACGCGCTCGCAGCGCAGAACAAAGCGGCGAGTATCGTAGTGAACTGCCGTAACAGCTACTACAAAGTCCGTTGCGGGGACCGGGTGAACGGGCTGACGGCACGCGTGACGAGTGCGCGGCATTTCGTGACGGGTAAGCCGGTAAAGACCAAGCATGTAGCGCAGGACAAACTGCCTAAACCGAAGAAAGGCGAGCTGCGCGTGGTAGGGGCGAACATCGAGAACTACTTCGCGGACCTGGGCGGTTATGCCACCAAACGCACGACACCGGAGCAGCAGGCCATGAAGACTACCAAACTGGTGAAGGCGCTGAAGGCGATGCACGCAGATATCATCGCGTGCTGCGAGATGCAGGTGGGCGACAAAGCGCCGACGATGCTGCTGGAGGCGCTGAACAGGGGCGGTAAGAAATACGCCTATGTGTCGATGCCGCTACCGAACATGGATCGGATCGGCGGGTGCTTTATTTATAATACGGAGCGCGTGCGCGTGTATGCAGAGCCGCTGTCGGCGTACAAGGACACGGCGAGTCATTACTACGGCCGTATGTTCGCCGTGGGATTTGAAGAGATCGCGAGCGGAGAGAAGCTGATCATCGGTGTGAACCACCTCAAGTCCAAACGGGCAGGACGCGGCAATTACGACACGCACCTCAAGCGGATGGACAATGCCGATTCGCTCTTGGCAATGCTGCCGCAGGCAGTGAAGGTGTTTGGCGACGAGGATATCTTGCTGCTCGGCGATTATAACTGCTACACACAGGAAGGTCCGATCCAGAAGATCGTGCGTGCGGGTTATGCGGACCTGCTGCCGCTGGGCGGAGAGAGCGATTACTCGTACTGCTTCAAGGGCGAGTTGGGCTACTTGGACCGCTGTTTCGGCAATGCGTCGATGAGCAAGCAGGTGGTGCGCGTGCGGCCGTGGCATATCAATGCCGACTGGTATTACTCGCACGGGGCGTATAAGATGAAGGACAAGAGCCTGCACCGCTACTCCGATCACGAACCGATTATAGTAGATATAAAAATGAGCAGCCGTTAAGCTGCTCTTTTCTTTGGGATCCCCGCCAATCTGTCGATTGGTAGGGAGAGGAGGAAGCGCGACAATTACATTTGTTACGAAGTAACTTAATCATTGATCGCCGCTTTCGACGAGTGATCCCGCTGGGGCTCAAACCCAGAACCTTCAGAACCGGAATCTGACACTCTATTCAATTGAGCTACGGGACCGCATTTGGATCGATATTGCTTTTCTTCTGCATATCTTGCATTCGCCATAGACGAAGAGCGAGAAATGCTGTATGTTAAAATTCGAATATTTACGTTCTTTTATCAGTCGTGCGATGGCCTTGTCGCTTAGTTCGACGGTACGTCCGCATTTCTTGCAGATCATGAGGAACCGGCTGGCGGATCCGGTGATGAGTTCGTACTCGGTAGCGGCCTTTCCTCTCTGGCGCGTGATGGCGCGTACGATGCCGGCATCGATAAAGAGGTTGAGGGCGTTATACACCGTTCCGACCGATATACGATCTTGTTCACAGGCCTTGCTCAGTTGCTCCGCCGTAAACGGCTGGGCGAGTTGGCACACTTGCGCCAAGACCATGTTCCGCACCTTGGAGGGTCGTTTCTCTTGTTCCCGCACATAGCGGTAGAGACGTTCCAGCGCGGCGTTATATGACCGAGCGCCCTTGACCATCAGATAGCTTTGATGTACGCGCGGTGACGCTTGTGAACCTTATGATCGAACTGGGTGAAGTTAGCGATGTTCTTCGAGTTCGTCTCTAAAATATTGGTAGTCTCCAATATTTGGATATCGTATTTCGCCATGCGAGGAATCTGATCCTGAAAGAAGAGTGCGTTGACACCCGTTCCCTGATAGTCCGGACGAACGGCAATCAACAGCAGACTAAACGATTTCATCTTCTTCGCCCACAGCGCTTTCAACAGGTGATACCAACCCAAAGGCAGCAACTTTCCGCCACACTTACGCAGGGCTTCGGATATATCCGGCATGCCGAGTCCCACGCCCACGATCTCGTCTTTCTCGTTCACCACCAGCGTCACAAAATCGAAATTCAGCAGCGGGAAGTACATGTTCTTGTAGTAGTTCTTCTGCGCGTCGGTCATGGGTTGGAAGTTATACAACTTTTGATACGCCTCATCGATCACATCCATATACTGAATACCGTACTTACGTACCAACTCACGCGAGTTCTTTACTTTATCCACGTGCACATGCGAACGTTGCTTCACGATCTCAGCAAGGCGATCCAGGCGCTCAGGCACCGTCTTCGGCGGATAAACCTGAATCTCTATCCAGTCCGCCTCTTTACTCAAACCGTAGGCATCTATATGCTTCACATAATACGGATAGTTATATAGACTCGCCATCACAGCCGGATAGTCGTATCCCTCAAGCAGCAGACCTTCGTGGTCGAAGTCGGTGAAACCGACGGGACCGTTGAGACCGTCCATGCCGCGCTCTTTGCCCCACGCAGCAACGGTATCGAGCAGCGCCTTGCTCACCTCGAAATCATCGATGAAATCGAACCAACCGAAGCGCACATGCTTGACGTTCCATTTCTCGTTGGCGCGATGATTGATGATACCGGCGATACGACCGACAGGTTTGCCGTCGCGGTACGCCATCCAGAGTTGATAATCACAGACTGCGATCGCAGGGTTCTTCTCCTTGTCAAAGCAGTTCATCTCATCAAAGAACAAGGGCGGGCAGTAATACGGACAGTCCGCATACAAATCATTCGCGAACTGAATAAAGTGCTTCAGTTCCCGCTTCGTGCTTATTTGTCGTATTTCTACCATACCGTTTCAGTGTACCCGATTAAAATCGGTATTTTAATCGGAAAGGAGGAAGCGCGACAATCCTACGAGTTACATCGTAACGATGTCATTGATCGCCGCTTCCGACGTGGAGCATAGGGGATTCGAAAAATGCAACTGTGCATTAATCGTGCCCTGCCTCCACGCCTTTTGTGGAGCATAGGGGAGTCGAACCCCTGACCTCAACATTGCGAACGTTGCGCTCTACCAACTGAGCTAATACCCCTCGCTTACATCAGAACTTCGCGTGATTCGCGACCTCGTCACTCAGTTACGCCTACGTTCTGTGCTACGCTCTTAGCTCGGACTCACGAAGTCCTCGCTAGTTATTTATTCCGATTAAAACCGTCGTTTTAATCGGAGTGGAGCTAGCGGGATTCGAACCCGCGTCCAAACAAGGAACAATCCTGCTTTCTACACGCTTATCTTGGCCTTCCTTTTCGTCCGTCGGCAAGACCCAAGCCACCAACCGCCGGCTTATCTGCTAAATTTTCGATGCCGTATCGCAGCCTACGACCTCTATTCTGTGTATTCCTGCGCCACTATATCCGTTCAGCCCACAGACTCGGCTTGGAGTGACGTCCCGTTCAGGCGCCTTGCGCCCAAATACGCTAATCTACTATACTTCGATTAAGCAGCGAGAGCATAAGTTCTTTCGCCAGTTATATTTTGAAGCGAGATTTACGAGCGTTGCCTCATTGCTCGGCGTGCTTACACAACCATTCTACCTGCTGTCAAAACCAGATAGCCCCGGAGCGTCCTCCCGACGGAACGGGAGAAAGACCATGTCCGTTCCGCCTAGGAGGGCTCAAGAACCGATCCTAAGCAAAATGGACTGCAAAATTACTGCTTTTTTTTGATATGTGCAAATTTTTGGGGGCTTTTTTTTGCGTATGTCATTTTTTTTGTGTAATTTTGCCGCCAAAAATAATCACCGATATGAAAAAATTCGTTTACTTTTGCCTCTTGTTATTGGGTATGACTGCTTGTTCCGAGAACGCCAACCTGCAGTTAGCCGAAGAGCTCGCCAAGTCGGAAATGGCGCATAACCCGGAGTTATGGACCTGCGACGGTGCCGCCAAACCCAAATGGGAGTACACCCCTACCCTCATGGCGCGCGCGTTCATTGAATTATACACGCGCACGGGCGATACGGCTTACCTCAACCACGCACAGGCTTTTGCCGACCAGTTCATCGGCGAGGACGGCACGATCCTGACCTACAAGAAGAGCCTGTACAACATGGACCGTATTCAGGGTGGTAATTTCCTTATTTTGCTGCAAGCCATCAACCCGCAGCCGCAATACGCGATTGCCATCGAGACCCTGCGCGACCAGTTGCGCGAGCAGCCGCGGACGAGCGAAGGCGGTTTCTGGCACAAGCAGGTGTACGAGCACCAGATGTGGCTCGACGGCCTCTTCACCGGCACGACGTTCTACGCCCGTTATGCAGCATACAAGCCCGAACCGGAGGCATGGAGCGATGTGGCTCGCCAATTTCTTATTATTGACGCACACACGCGCAAGGCGAACGGTCTGAACCACCACGGCTGGGACGAGAGTCGGCAGATGGGTTGGAGCGATTCGATCACGGGCTGCAGTCCGGAGACCTGGGGGCGCGCGGAGGGCTGGTACCTCATGGCGCTGGTCGATGTGCTGGAACTGATGCCTAAGGATCATCCCGATAGAGAAGCCTTAGTAAATGCACTTAATCGCGTGGTAATTGCCTTATCAGAATTTCAGGATAAGGACACGCATTTGTGGTACCAAGTGCCGGACAAGGGCGACGAAGAAGGCAATTATCTGGAGTCCACCTGCTCGGCGATGTACTGCTACGCGATGGCGAAAGGTGCGCGGATCGGTGTACTGGACAAACGCTATAAGCAAGAGGCACAGCAAGTGCTGGAGGGCCTGAAAGCGCATAAGATCGTTCGTAATGAGGACGGCACGCTGTCGCTCATCGACTGCTGCGCAGTTGCCGGACTCGGCGGCAATCCCTATCGCGACGGTACATACGATTATTACATCCACGAGCGTATCCGCGAGGACGACCCCAAAGGCGTTGCGCCGCTCATTCTGGCTTGCATCGAATTGAGCAAATAAATCAAATCCTCCGCCTCAATAAAGCATCCCCCCTCATACACAAAACCAAGGCAGCCCGCAAGAGCTGCCTTGGTTTTTGTTTTCGCTTAACGTTTGTTAATCTGCGTGAAGCTCCTCGCCTTCGGTGCCAGGGCCACCCAACAAAGAGCCGTCAGTCATGAGCATCATCGGCCTTACTGCCATTACCTCCATTTGAGGTTCTTTATACATATTCTTTTTCATAATTGCTATTTTTTAATGGTAAGTATATATTAAGCTGCTTTCAGCAAATCAAGCACAGAATAGATACGCGTCATATGCTCGAACGAGAAGTACTGATCATCCAGAATCATCCACTCATTACGGCGCTTAACCGGCATATGCTGGATATCAGGAAACATAGATACCGGAACGATAATCTCGCGACCATCCGTTAACGACACGGAGAACTTACCTCTGCGCGAGGTAAAATCCATGTCCTTAATCCCAATTTTTACATTCGGCATTTTACACATAATTTGTCACGTACCATTTACGGCTGCATAGGTACGGCAAATTTTTGACATATGCAAATCTTTGCCGTACTTTTAGCCGATTTTACATTACTTTACCAGACGACCGGTAGCGTCAAACATCTTATCGCCGCGGAAGATGAAGAGCTCGCCGTTGATGAGCACCTTAACCGGAGCCTCACCTGCGTTCAGTTCGTCCATACCCGTTGTTACTTGCGGAGCCGCAGCGCCGATCGACATACGACGACGTCCAGGCAGCGGAGCAACCACATTCGTCGGGATACCGCCGGCAACACCGATCTTGAAGTATGCACGGTTCTGGTCGATCCATACATGGCTAACCGTTACCTCACGGAACTGGTTGTTGTACAGGATGTAATGACCATCACCCGGATCAAGTTGCAAAGCGTCATCCGTGCCATTATAGTATCCGTACAAGCCGCGATAATCACCAGCTGCTACAGCTTCATGATCCGTGTAGTAAACGCCGAGCGTGCTTACGCCCTCGTTCGGCAGGAAGATATACGGACGACCGGCAACCATCTCGCCGCTCATCACTTGATCCATGAAGATCTTATTATCGCTCTCCGAGTAGTAAGCCAACTCAAAGATTGCTGCGCCGACCATAATACCGGCTTTCGGCAAACAGATCGTACCATAACGACCTTCCGTTACGTCGCGCTCATAACCGCCAAGCTTCGCTTCCTCTGCTTGAGTCGGGTCAAGATCAGCATCGAATATGATCTTCTCTATACGGGTCAAACCATTTTCCTCGCTTGCAATACCTTCAATAATGACTTCACCGGCTTTAACTACCATCGGATTAGTATTCTTGAAACTATTCGTCGTATTAGTACCATCTGCCGGCAGCACCTCACCATTGTTCGTGATCTTAATGGTGCGAGTATTTGTACTACCAGAGGTGTTGCGATAACGAACAACCAGTTTGCCCGGAACAGTCGTGATGAAGCGAATCTTCGTTCCTTGGAAGAAGCGGTTTCCTTCCGGACGCCATACATATTGACCGGTACCATAGAGCATATCCGAACGGAAGCCATTTGCGCCATCTACACACGGTACTTTTGCATTTACATTAGCCATCAGTTCTTCTACGCCTGTATTTGCAAATGCAATGTCACCCGTGATACCGTCCCAAGCAGCGCTCTTCCAATCCCAAGTCATAGAACCGGTAACATTAGCAGGAGCCAACTCTCTCCATTGAGCTACCTTCGCTACTGCCGATACCGAAGCACCGCAGTCGCTGGAAACAACAACCATATAGTATTGCTCACCAGCCGCAACAGTTACCGTCAACGAAGCCTCTGTCTCTGCCGGAACAATAGCAACCGGATTCGTACCAAGAGCATCGTCACAAGTGAACCACTCATAGGTGCAGTTCTTACCTGTTGCTACTACGCTCAGCGTTGCCTCTTGACCAACTTCTTTCGCTACATCAGCAGGAGCGGTTGTAATAATAGCTGCTGCGAAATGCTCAACCGAAACCGTGTTCGAAGTCTCGCTATTATCGCTATAACCAGTCTTTTGGTTGGTAACGATTACATAGTACTCACCATCTGCCTCCGGAGTGAAGCTTGCTGCATCTGTACCGACAGCCTCATCGGTTGCACCGGCCTCTTTGAACCATGCGTAATGGAGTGTTCCTTCGTCACTAACACTTGCGCTAACAGTCAGAGCAATAAACTCATCACCCTCGCAGAGACCGATACTCTCCATATCAACAACCGTCGGTTGCTCGCACTTCGGCAGAGCGAAGGCGATGTCGGTCAACTGAACTTCTGCAGTACCTGCGGTGATGAACCATGTACCAGCCGTCAGGTTAAATTCAGAAGCACCGGTCTTTGCGGTCTCGTTGTCCGTGCCAGCTGCATCCTTCGTTACATAATAGGTCTTATTATTGTTCGCAGTTACAGTCAGTAACATATCCGAAGCTACGGTAAAGCTCATGCTTGTAGCATTGAGTTTAGCATAGCCGGAGTTCAATGCGGTATAATCGCCACTCAGTCTTGCGTTCAAGCCTTCGAAAGAAAGGTCTGTATTTGCAAGACCAAAGAAACGACCCTTGTTGAGGTTCAACGAGTAACCAGCCTCACCTGCTTGCTTCATCGGAGTTTCACCACTCTCGATAACCTTCACCTGAGTGAAATAAACATCACCGGCAGAAGACGAAACCATAATGTAGATAGTACGGTTGGCTGCATTGTTAAACTCAATCCACTCGGAAACTTTATCTTCCTTATTACCCAGAGCAATAGTAGCCAAATCAACTGCTGCGCTTGCACCTTCAACGAGACCCTTCACGAGAATACTACGTCCACTGGTGCTGTTGTTGTGAGCCGAGATCTGGATCTTCGTCTTGTTGGTCGTAGCGTTGTAAGCAATCACACGAGTTAGGTCTTTAACGCCATTAACACCACTTACAGTTCCGGAGAACTTAGCATAATGCACCTCGTTGCCTTGGAATTCAACGGTTTCGTCAGCCGTTACACCGGTAATGAAGTTGGTATGGTTAACCGTTGCACCATTCAACAGCTTGATAGCGCCATCCGGAGCCCAAACTGCGTGGAACTCTTTGTCTGCGGAGATAGTGAAAGACGTTACGTCAACGATGGAGCCATCCTCTGTCTCTGCCCAACCTTGGAAGAGGTAATCATCTTTTGTCGGGTCAGCCGGAGCAGCTGTAAGTTTTTGACCATCAACCACCTGAACAGGGTCAATAGTCGAACCGCCATGCGTATTGAAGCTTACATTATGTTTCAACTCTCCGGCGATCAGAGTAACGGTATATTCGGTGTAATCACCATCCTTATCAGTCAGACGATATGTATTGTCACCGATTACCCAGTTACCACTATTGGACTCAACAGTCTTAACAACGTCAGCCTCAGGAGTATTAGAAATAATCGTAGTATTTATCGTCAAAGCAGCCAAGTCATAGCCCGGTTGCAGTTCTACTGCTACTGTCTTAGCGCCCTCGTTGATGGTACCTGTTTCGCCATTAATAGTGATTGCTTTCAATAACGGATTCATCGCACGATATACTGCTACGTAATCTACGTGAGGATTCCAATCGGCATATTCGCCTCCACGTACCAACCAGAGAGTTGCTGCATCTTCTGTGATAGCCACTTTATTAAGACCTGCGTCCGTGTTACCGGCAGCCTCACCGATTACATCAGTTGATGTAGCAGCCTGAGCTTTGAACACGTGCATTACATTAGCCGTTCCGTATGTTACGTTCAATGCAACGACATCACCTTCAAGGAATGTTCCTTCATTCAAAGCGATCTTCAAGAAACCATTGCTTTGGAATTTCTTTCCGGAAGGAGCACTACCATCTTTTCCTTTTACGTTGCTATTCTGCAATGTAACATCGCTTTCAGCATAGAACTTGGAGTTCGTAGCATTGTAGGTTAACGTGTTATCTGCCGGCACATCTGCCCAAACGAGACAAACACCATCTTTCGGAGCAATCTTCATGGTGATGTAATAGTCCTTTGTATCGTCGGATTCAGCTACACCATGAATATGAGCCACATCGCCCCAGTTAGCAGCTTGAGCATCAATAACCGGAGTTTTTGCATTCGCGTTTACGGAAATTGCGCCGGTGATTGTCGGAACTGCCGCTGTACCGTAAGGCATCGTATAGGTATAGTTCACAACCTCCGGATCAAATGTCGGTTCCAATGTACCTGCATCCGAAGAGAAGGAAATCGAAGCCAAACGAGCGTCGGTGCTTACTGTCTCCCATTGGGCAAACAACTCAATATCAGCAGTCGGGGTATAGGTGTCACCCGCGTCTCCGATCTTATTACCTTCCGTAGCAGCATCATACCAACCGGTGAAGTTTGCTGTAGGATTAACAGGTGTCGGAAGCGTAACAGAAGGAGTTCCATCTTGTGCGGCAATAGGATCACAGCCACCGTTATCATTAAAGCTAACTTGATACGGATCGCGCATCGTAATAGCCTTAATAACTTCGGCGCTATTATTAGAGGTCGTAAATACATACAACGCTTCTGCTGCACTATAAAAATAGTGCATTTTGAAATTGTCGCCGCTGCTGGTAGAACCACCATCAATCGTAGTTGCTGCACCGCCGTTGATAGACAGGCTACCATTAGCAACCATTACACCGGCTTTCAGTTCAACAACTTTATCGGCTACCACATTCCAACTGAGAGTCGTTCCACTGTTCTTAATCTTCAAACCAGCATAAGCACCGTTGTTGGTTTCATCGTTAGCATCAAATGTAGTATTTGTCTTTGTAGAAAGCGCATAATTCAAAGACTTTACATAAGCCTCAGCCTTATCTGCATCATCTTTCTCGTCCTTGTTAGCTATAATATATGCCTCGAAGTCTGCATTCGATGCATAAGCCTTTGCCCAACGAGCGTTCAGAGTAATCTCTGCATTTGCAGCAACTGAAGCCCAGTAAGCATCATCCAATGCGATATCCGCAGCATCTTTCTGCCAAGCAGCAAATGTATACAACGGTTTCGTTTTGTCGATGTCCGCATCCGAAGGATTAGAACCTACTTCAAACAACTTAATATCTAATGTTGTCTCGCCATCTTTGAAGATAACGGTATACTTCGCTGTCAACGCCTTCCATTGTGCAGTCAGTACTACATTTGCAGTACCTACTGTATAAGTTGCACCCGGAGCGTAGTCGTTTGCTCCGTCGTTCCACTTGTCGAACTCTTTGCCTTCCGGAGCTGTAAAGGTATTAGCCGGAACTTCAAAGGTTTCGTCCTTTGCTTTGTCTGCAACAGCGGCAGGAGCATCGCCCGAACCATCACCGGCTGCAAAAGAAATAGTATACAGCTGCGTCCAATGAGCGGTAAGAGTAAACGGCTCTGTCACAACAGTCGACCAATCGTAAGCTACAGATTCTTTGTACCAACCGGCAAATGCACAATGCTCTTTTGTCGGATCAGCAGGCTTCGTTGCAGCTACACCATCAAGTGCCTGAACACTCGTTGCACCTGTACCACCATCCAAATTCAAAGTAATTGTATGGAATGTAGCATCACATATCTTAAGTACAAACATTTGTACTTGTACATTTTGATCGGGGCTTAAAGTATATGTACCCGGAGCAATATTACTCATTGTAATAAGTGTCCAGTTACCTCCCGTGCCGATCTCATCGTTTGTCATAACGACGTCATCGCCTTTTTTCAGAGAAAGAACACGAGCAGCCGTTCCGCTTGACTTCATATAGCCATACAAAGTACCGGCCTTATCAGCAGGAATAGTGAATCCTAATATGGTTCCACCACCACCTGTACTACCGGTACGTTTTGTCAAAGTATAAGTCGTTCCATCAATGGTAACAGAATTACTTTGGTTATTAGAGCCTGTTACCGCATTTGTAAATCCATCCCAGTTCGTTTTTCCATTTGCTGTTGCGTCAGCAGTTGCGACAAACCAGAAATATCTGTTACAAGGATCCGGCTCAGAAACAACGATATTAGCCTCTGCCGAACCTGCATTATAACCGGTTCCGGCTGCTTGAGTTGCAGTAACCGTTGCCGTACCAGCTGCTGTAGCACTAAAGTTTGCGCCACTAATGCTTGCACTTGTGCCGCCGTCTGTCTTTATGGAATATGTTACAGCACCGTCACTATTGGAACTGAACAATGTGCTCAAATCAAGAGCCGCTGCACCGATAGTATATGCACCATCATTGAAAGTAATCGTCGGATCTACAGGGTCACCACCGCCGCCACCTGTCGCTTTAATAAGTTTAATTGCGTAAATATTAAAGTCTTGATCATCAGAACCTGTCGTGCCATGCAAGAAAATGGAATACACTGTAGCACCAGTAAGATCTACTTCTGTATAATAAGTGCTAGCACTACCCTTTCCGATAAGAGTTCCTGTTTTACTACCGTCTCTTAATTCAACATAACGGCTAGAATGCTTCTCGTGATAAAGAATGATTTGAGAGCAACCTGTAATAGATACGGTAATATTTTTTGTTCCGCCATTACCTTTTACGGAATAACAAGGCACATTACTACTAGTTGCCGCCCCTCCATTATTTGGATCTCCAGCCTTTTTACTATTAGTAGACGCGCCTGATGCAGCCCATGCAATAGCACTATGGTTAGAATAACCTGTTCCGGATGCATTATATACATCTTTCAAAATAATCACTTCATCTGCTGTAGGAGCATAAGCTCCCCACATTTGGCCAATACTCATCGCGAGTACCAACAGGAACGAGAAAATGTACTTCCCAATACCATGTTTGAGTGGGTGATTAGTGGGTGATAAGTGTGTAGTTAGTGTGTCGATAAGCCGACGTCCACCTAACCTCATACCCACATAACTTTGAATTTTGTTTTTCATAAGCTAAAAAGTTAAATGATTAATATTTGTGTTAATTTTGATTATTCTCTATTGTTTCATCCGCCTGATTCTTAGGCTCGCGGCGAGTATCCCAAATATCCGCAACATAAATAGCATCCTTCGCAATATAATATATCAGTTTATTATATTCTCCAAACGCAACACTTCGAAATTCAAATTCTGAGCCCTGTAACAATTTCTCAATAGGTGCACTATTCGGAAATGTTTTTATCTGCTTGACTACTGCATTGGTATCTTCACGAAAATGAATAGCAGAGCGATATCCATATTCTAAACGGACGTACTGCAGCGTTTTTTGCCAAGTCTCTTTCGCTTTTGTATACCAAACGACTTTCATGCTGCTTCACGTCCTTTAAGTTCCGACAAGGCCTCGTCCATAAACGCCTCCATCTCTTCTTCTGTATAAAATTGACCATTCTCAATTTCACGGACAGCTTCTTCGGCGCGTGCAATCAACTCTTCTTTCGTGTACGGACGCATGTCAGCACTAGGCTCAACAAGATGCTCTGCTAACCATTGACGATTATCCATCGACAAAGTGGACTTCAGATAATCCAACAATCCTTGTAATACAACTGCACTCATATTATTTATTCATTAATCAATTCGTATTTATTTTCTTTGCGGCTGCAAAGATACAATAAAAAAATAACATACGCAAGCGCGGGGGCGGATGCGTACGTTTTTTTTACAAAATGTGTCAATTTTTACACCTTAGCGAAGGTCATGCCATTCGCTCCAGGATGCACCGAAATAGTAGGTCAGCGTATCGCCGAGGGTGTATTCTTTGACCGCCACAAGGTTGCCATCCTGGATATCCGTTATGTCTGCATCAGGGGTCTGGACGGTGATGTAAATACGGCCCTGCGAGGTCGAACCGTTATAGTCAAAATTCATCTTCGCAGCCGTCTTATCGCTCAACGCATCCTCCTCATAGAAGACCGTTCCAAGCTTGTGATAGACCTCGAAATGATCAATCGTATCGTGCAAATAAACACCACCGCCGACATAGAGGATTGGTAATTGGTCATTGCTCATTGGTGATTGTTCGGTCAACACCACCTCTGCCTTGTTCATCGCGTTATCGGCCTCAGCTGTAATGGTAATGGATTCCTGCAGCACATGGCCGGCAACGAACAGCGAGTCGTACTCCAGACGGAACACAAACCGTTCGGGAGTCTGCTCCAGAATCTCCCAGCGATCGTACGGACCACCGATCCATGTCTTATAATTCCCCTCCTCTTCGGTGAGTACCACCAGACCGCCGCAACCGCATGTATGCCCCACCTTGTAACAATCAAGGCCCTTGCCATAATTGATATGGTACGGAAGGCCCAACACATGCTCTCGGTAATAGAAACTATCCACCACCAGTTCCGGACTTGCTTTCAGCCACAGATCAACACCGTTCGACGGGTTCTCCGGGCGCAAAGCCGGACCGTACATACGGAAGGCCGCGTACTCGTTCTCCCACGCAAAATCATCCTTGCGCTCGGGCACATAACGACCGTACACTTTCGGCTGCACCACCTCTTTCTGACATGCCGTGAAGCTCAAGAGAGCCAAGAGGAAAAAGATTATTTTTTTCATTTTGGTTGTCTCCCTATATAAGCCAAAATACCACCATCCACATACAGAATCTGACCGTTCACAGCATCGCTCGCATGGCTCGCGAGGAACACCGCCGGAGCACCTAACTCATCCGGCTCCAACCAACGACCCGCCGGGGTCTTGGCGCAGATGAATGAGTCAAACGGATTACGACTGCCGTCGGGTTGCAACTCACGCAACGGAGCCGTCTGCGGGGTAGCAATATAACCCGGACCGAGACCATTGCACTGAATGTTGTATTCGCCATATTCGGAACAGATATTGCGTGTCAGCATCTTCAATCCGCCTTTCGCAGCCGCATAAGCCGAAACGGTCTCACGACCCAACTCACTCATCATCGAACAGATGTTTATGATTTTTCCTTCGCGGCGTTCCATCATCTCCGGCAGTACGGCAGCCGAAACAATGTACGGCGCCACGAGGTCGATATCGATCACCTGCTGGAAATCCTCGCGCTTCATCTCGTGCATCGGGATGCGCTTGATGATACCGGCGTTATTGACCAGAATATGGATCGGACCCACCTCCTTACGGATACGCTCCACGAGCGCCTTAACCGCTACCTCGTCCGTCACGTCGCACACATATCCGTGTACATTCTTTATACCCTCAGCACGATAGAGTTCGAGCGCTTTGTCAATCGCCTCTTGACTGCGGGCGTTGAAGATTATATGCTCTGCGCCGGCCTGTGCAAAAGCCTTTGCAATAGCAAAACCGATTCCGTAACATGCGCCGGTTACCCAGGCGTTCTTACCTTCCAAAGAAAAGAGATTCATAATAGTTCTAATTTGACATTTGCGGTGCAAAATTACTGCTTTTTTTTGAATTATGCAAAAAAAACTTGCATATATGCAAATTTTGTTGTACCTTTGCCGCCGATTTTAATTTGCGTATATATGCGCATATGTGTAGATAGATGGATTATAAGTACATCAATAAGATCGATTCGCCGGCGGATTTAAAGAAAATACCGATCGAAGAATTGCCGGCGGTGTGTGCGGAATTGCGGGATTTTATCATTGAGGCGCTGAGCAAAAACCCCGGCCATTTGGCATCGTCCTTGGGAGCGATCGAGCTGACGGTGGCGCTGCATTATGTGTTTGATACGCCGAACGATAAACTCGTCTGGGACGTCGGGCATCAGGCATATGCCCATAAGATTCTTACCGGTCGTCGCGACCGTTTCCATACCAATCGACAGTTCAAAGGTCTCTCGCCCTTCACAAATCCGATGGAGAGCGAGTACGATGCCTTCATCGCCGGACACGCGTCCAACTCTATCTCCGCTGCGCTCGGTATGAATATCGGCGGCGAGCGCAACGTGGTAGCCATCATCGGCGACGGTGCAATGACCGGCGGTTTGGCGTTTGAGGGCCTGAACAACACCTCGATGGACAAGAACAATCTGCTCATCGTGCTCAACGACAACCATATGGCGATTGATCCGTTGAAGGGCGGCATCACGCAGTACCTCGTGGACCTCACGACGAGCGAGACCTACAACAAATGGCGCTGGAGGCTCTATCAGGTAGCAGCAAAGTTGCATTTGATTGATGAGCGCAAACGCCAGGCACTCGTCCGAAGGAACAATAACCTGAAGACGATGCTCAGTAAGCAGCCGAACAATATCTTCACGGGGCTGAATATCCGTTATTTTGGCCCTACCGACGGTCATGACGTCATGGGTCTGGTGCGTATCCTGCGTGAGATCAAGAACCACCGCGGACCGAAAGTACTGCATATCATTACCAAGAAAGGCAAAGGCTACGCGCCCGCGGAAAACGACCAGACCGTTTGGCATGCACCCGGCGAATTTAATGTGGCGAATGGCGAACGGCTAACGGCGAATGGCGCAGAGACGCCGCTCTGGCAGGAGGTTTTCGGACAGACATTACTCGAGCTGGCAAAGAAGAATGATAAGATTGTCGGTATCACGCCGGCGATGCCGTCGGGATGCTCCATGAGCATCATGCAGAAAGAGTTGCCCGACCGCGTCTATGATGTCGGCATCGCCGAAGGACACGCCGTGACGTTCAGTGCCGGTCTGGCCAAAGCAGGCATGCTGCCCTACTGCAACGAGTACTCTACGTTCCTGCAGCGGGCGTACGACAATATTATCCATGACGTAGCGCTGCAGAAACTGCACGTGGTCTTCTGCATCGACCGCGCCGGTATCGTCGGCAACGATGGTGCCACCCACCACGGACTGCTCGACCTCGCATACCTGCGTCCCATCCCCAACCTACAAATCTGCGCCCCGCGCACAGGAGAGGACCTGAAGCAGATGATGGTGCTCGCGGAGACATTGGATGGCCCGATAGCCATTCGCTATCCGCGTGGACGTACGCCGATCGAGACCTCGAGATCTCATGAGGTCGAATATGGCAAGGGCGTCAAACTGCGCGATGGCAAAGACTTTGCCGTACTCACGATCGGCGCTATCGGCAACGCGATGAGCGAGGCCATCGAGGCCTCCGGACGCGACATCGCCCACTACGATATGCGGTGGCTCAAACCGATGGACGAAGACATACTACACGAAGTGGGAAGTAAATACAAGACCATCGTAACCGCCGAGGACGGCGTGATCGCCGGCGGCCTGGGCAGCGCAGTACTGGAATGGATGGCAGATCACGGCTACACGCCGCGCGTCATCCGCTTAGGAGTGAATGATCAATTTGTTGAACACGGCTCGACCAAAGAGCTCTATCAACTACTTAAATTAGATAAACAAGGTTTATGCGAATCGTTATTGCAGGTGCCGGTGAAGTAGGCACGCACTTGGCTAAGTTGCTGAGTCGCGAAGACATGGAGATCAGCTTGTTGGATGAGAGTCCGGACAGGCTGGGCGATTTGAGTGCCAACTACGATATGCTGACGAAAGTGGGTAACCCCACTTCGATCCGTGATCAGCGGGATATAGGAGTGAAAGATTGCGATCTATTCATCTCCGTTACGCCACACGAGACGGAAAATATGACAGCTTGTCTGATTGCTAACTCCTTGGGTGCCAAGCGCACCTTAGCGCGTATCGACAACTACGAATACCTGCTTCCCGAGAACCGGAAGTTCTTCGAGAACATGGGTCTGAACCACCTCATTTATCCGGAGGTGCTGGCGGCGAACGAGATCGAAGAGAGTTTACGAACAAACTGGATGCGGTACCATCTGCATTTAGGTAACGGCGCGCTGGAGTTGTGCGTGGTCAAAGTGCGCGAGAGTGCCAAGATCGTCGGCAAAGCGTTTGCGTCCGGTGTGTACAACCACGGCAAGTACCGCATTGTAGCCATCAAGCGCGATCAGGAGACCATCATCCCGCGCGGACACGACACCGTGGAGGTCGGCGATATGGTCTATTGCGTATGTCCGAAAATCTATATGGAGTACATGCGCGAGGAGTTGGGAAAGAACAAGCGGGAGATTAAGAACGTGATCTTCTTCGGCGGTGACCGTATCGCACGCAAAGCGGCCACGGAGTTGATCGGAGAGATGAACATTAAGGTGATCGAGAAAGACCGGGCACTGTGCGACATCCTGAGCGAGAAAGTGCCGGACGCGCTGATCATCAATGCCGACGGCTCGGATATGGACGTACTCAAAGAAGAAGGCATCCAGGATGCCGATGCGTTTGTTGCCGTAACGGATAGCAGCGAAGCCAATATCTTCGCATGCCTCGCCGCCAAACGTTTCGGCGTCCGAAAGACGATCGCGGAGGTAGAGAATCTCGATTATATTCCGATGGCGGAAGGGCTCGATATCGGTACGGTACTGAACAAAAAGACCATCGCCGCCAGCTATATCTACCAGATGCTGCTCGATGCCTCGGTGCGCGGCGTGCATAACCTCACAAGCGCGGATGCGGAGATCGTGGAGTTCGAGGCCAAAGAAGGAAGCCTGATCACCAAACGGAAAGTGAAAGATATGGACCTGCCGGCGGAAGCCAATATCGGCGGAATCGTGCGGGCAGGCGAAGGTATATTAGTGAACGGCGACACGCAGATCATCCCGGGCGATGTGGTGGTGCTGTTCTGCAAGAGTCATGTGATACGTAACTTAGAGCGATTCTTTCAATGACACGTACATTTAACTGGCGGATCGTCTTCAAGACGATGGGTGTCTTGACGATGCTGGAAGCGGTGTTCATGCTGATACCGACGTTTGTCGCGTGGTGGTACCGCGAGGCAGATTTCGGTGCATGGATCGTGTCATGCGCCATCACCTGGCTGAGCTGTTGGTGGATGATCGGTGCCGGGCGGAAGGCTGAGCGACGGGTCGGCGAACGAGAAGGATACGTCATCGTGGCATTGGTATGGGTCGTCTATTCGCTATTCGGTATGTTACCCTACTGGCTAAGCGGTGCACTGACGGAGGTGACCGATGCCTGGTACGAGACGATGGCGGGATTCACCACCACCGGTTCGACGGTCTTCCGTGACGTCGCGGCGCAGACGCACTCGGTATTGCTCTGGCGAGCCCTGACTCAATGGATAGGCGGTATGGGTATCATCGTACTCTCTGTCGCCATCCTGCCGATGTTCGGTCTGGGCGGCATGCAGCTCTATAGCGCCGAAGTGACCGGCGTGAGTTACGAGAAACTCAGTCCACGAATCGCCGATACGGCAAAGCATATGTGGGTCACCTATATTCTGCTTACCGTAGCGGAAGGACTGCTGTTATGGCTCTTCGGCATGGGTAAGTTCGATGCCATCTGTCACTCTATGGCAACCATCTCCACCGGTGGTTTTGCCACCCACAACGACAGCGTGATCGCTTACAGTCCGATCATTCAATGGATCATCTTTGTCTTCATGCTGCTGTCGGGTATCAACTTCACCCAACTGATCTACCTCTTCCGAGGCAAGCCGCAGCGGGTGATCGATGACGAAGAGACCCACTGGTATCTGACGGCCTGTCTGATAGCCGGCACGCTCTTGACCGTCGGGCTGCTGATCCACACCCACGGTATGTTATCCAGCGTCCGGATCGGTTTCTTTACGGCAGTTGCTACAATCACGAGTACCGGTTTTGTGGCGGCAGACTATATGATCTGGCCTCCTGTCTTATGGGTGCTGGTCTTCTTCCTTATGTTCACCGGCGGTGCGTCGGGTTCGACCTCGGGAGGTATGAAATGGGTACGTTTGGCAATCTTCGCCAAGGCCGCACACGCCGAGATCAAACGGCGTATTCACCCCAATGCCGTCATCCCCGTACGTTTCAATGGCCGCACCTTACGCGAGCAAACGACCTCGAACGTGGTGGCGTTTATGTTCTTCTACATGCTGATCATCGCGTTGGCGACTCTGTGGTTCTGCGGCTGCGGTATCGGTTTCGATGAGTCGTTCGGCATAGCGACCTCGATGATCGGTAACGTCGGCGTTTCGATTGGTCAATGGGGTTCGAGCGGTTGCTATGCCGCCATGCCGGCGGCCGCCAAATGGGTAGCGACCTTCGTGATGCTCATCGGTCGTCTTGAGATATTCACCGTCCTACTATTGTTCAGTAGCGCTTTGTGGAAGAAATAAACGATGAAGCCCTACCAAGTTCTCTCTTTCATCGCCATCACAATGGCTGTCTTAGGAGCGCTCTATTGGGCGTTCCCGGAGGGGAAGGTGTGGCATATCGAGTCTGCTGAATATACCGACTATACCGAAAACACCGATACGATTGCGGAGTTTCCGGTTTTTGCCGAACAAGATACGATCGTCCCTGTAGCACCCAAGCCGGTGATTCCGAAAGTGGTGGTCGATTCGACGACCGACAGTCGGGTTTTCCTTTCGGCATTCTATGCCTCGCTACAAGAAGCCGCCACACGCAAGATACGTGTGCTCCATTACGGCGATAGTCAGATCGAGGAGGACCGAATGACGATGCAGATACGCGATGTGCTGCAAGCCAGATACGGCGGTGCCGGTGTAGGTATGATGCCCTTAGCACAGACCATCCCCAGCCTGACCGTCAAGCAGGAACTACGCATGAATGGTCGGTTTACCATGCCCGCCAACGGTCCGAGACGTTATATGGTCTATGGGCCAAAATCGACGCAACGCAAAGACGGTCTGTACGGACCGATGGGACAGGTAGCCGCCATGAACGACAGTCTGGTGGCGGGTAGCGAAGAGATTACCGCCATCTGCCGACCGCAAGGTCATCCCTACGAGCACTGGCAAGTGCTGGCCGACAGTTCCATCCATTATACCACTTCCGGCGACACGGTGCAACTGTACGGCAAGGGACTGGTATACGGTCTGTCGCAAGAAAGCGAGACCGGTATCATTGTCGATAATATCCCCATGCGTGGGTGTCTGGGCATCGTGTTCACTAAGATGGACGAGACCCAACTGCGCACGTTCTACGACAAAGAGCACGTGCGACTCATCATCCTGCAGTTTGGCGGTAATGCCATCCCGTCCAACCGCAACCCGGGTACCATCAGTGCCATCGTGAAAGGGCTCCGCGAGCAGGTACAGTACCTGCAGGCTTGCGCACCGGAAGCATCGATCCTCTTTATCGGACCGAGCGATATGCTCACGCAGCTGGACGGCGAATGGCAGACCTATCCAATGGTGCCATACATGGACAAATTGCTGCGCAAGATGGCGTTGGAAGAGAACATCGCGTACTTCAGTCTCTTCCGCTGGATGGGCGGCGCAGGGAGTATGATGCGGTGGCAGGAAGTGGGATTAGCCGGAACTGACGGTGTGCACTTCACCCGTGCCGGCGCACGCAAAGCCGGAAACGCAGTAGCAGAGTGGATTCTCAATGGAATGGATTAAATACATATTGGCCTTTGATGCGGAGCACCCGCTGCTGTTCACCCAGTTCTATTTCTGGGGATTCTTCGCGTTGGTCTATGCGCTCTTTGCACTCATCATGGACCGGGTGCCTGACTCGCTGGGCAACAAAAAACTGCATCTGCGGAACGTTTATCTTTTGTTCGTCAGCTGGTTCTTCTATTACAAGACCAGCGGCCTCTTCTTGATGCTGCTTGCCTTTGTCACCCTCTCCGACTGGATCATCGCGCAGCAGATTCACAAATCAAATATCAAAAATCTAAAATCTCCATTACCCAAAATCTTATTGGCACTCTCCGTGACAATAGACCTGGGTTTCCTCGCCTATTTCAAGTACGCCTATTTCTTAACCGACGCGTTCAATGACCTCTTCGGAACGAGCTATTCGATCGTCGATAAGATCATTCTGCCGGTAGGTATCTCGTTCTATACCTTCCAAGTCATCTCTTACACCGCCGACGTCTATCACAAACGCATCGAGCCGGTGAAGAACATACTCGATTTCGGGTTCTATGTGTCGTTCTTCCCGCAGCTGGTAGCCGGTCCTATCGTGCGGGCAGCGGAGTTCATCCCGCAACTATACAAACCCTTCCGACTCAGCCGCAGAGCCTTCGGCATCGCGGTCTTCTGGATCATCAACGGCTTAGCCAAGAAGATCATCATGTCGGATTTTCTGGCGGTGAACCTCATCGACCGCGTCTTCGACAACCCGCTACTCTTCTCGGGCTTCGAGAACCTGTTTGCACTCTTTGCCTACTCGCTGCAAGTCTATGCGGACTTCTCCGGTTACACGGATATCGCGATCGGCGTGGCGATGCTAATGGGTTTCTACCTGCCGATGAACTTCAACTCGCCGTATAAATCGCAGAGTCCACAGGAGTTCTGGAGGCGGTGGCATATGTCGCTCGGTCGTTGGCTCAAGACCTACCTATACATTCCCTTGGGCGGCAACCGAAGCATCGGTTTCGGTACCTATTTTTGGCTGACCGTCATTGCACTCGTATCTGCGACACTCACCGGCTGGTGGCTCGGTATCATGATTCCGTTCGGGGTACTGGTGGCAGCGATGATCATTGTCCCCAGAGTGATCAAAGACACCAATCACCTAAAGCTTTTCTACTCCAACCTCAACTCCTTCATCACGCAGGTCATGGGCGGTCTATGGCACGGCGCGAGTTGGAACTTCATCATCTGGGGCGGCATCAACGGGTTCGGTATGATCATAGAAAAAATCTGGCGACCGATGAACTGGCACATACGGTTTGTGAGCATTACACTGCTGTTGATCGGCCTGTGTGTAGCCGATTCGATGACGAGTCTGCCCGTTTGGCGACTGTTTGCCGTGTGGACAGCCATCGTGTGGGTCGTCACCGCGATACGGTATATCTATTTCCTGCTTGAGGGACCGGAGAACAAATTCACCAAAGCACTGGGCACAGCGTGGGCTATCCTCCAGACCTTTGTCTTCATCACCTTCACCCGTCTCTTCTTCCGCTCCAGCAGTAACCTCGATCCTGCGACCGCCAATGAGGTGGCGTGGGCGACGGCGAAGAATATGGTCAACCAGATAGGCGGAGCTTGGTCTAACGCCATCATCCCGGAGTTCCTTTGGAGCTACCGCTGGGTGGTGCTCATGTTCATCGCCGGTATGGTTATCCACTGGTTACCCACCGATTGGAAACGCCGTTACCGTTTATGGTTCAGCGCCATGCCGTTATGGACGATGGTACTGGCAGTCGTGGCAGCAATAGCGGTCATCTATCAGTTCGTCACTGCCGACGTACAACCCTTTATTTACTTCCAATTCTGATATGATCGGCATCACCGGTGGCATAGGAAGCGGCAAATCTACGATCGCTCACGAACTCGCCCAACGCGGGTACACGGTCTATGACTGCGACCGCGAAGCCAAACGGATCATCACCGAGAATCCCGAAGTAAGAAAGGCGATCATCGACTTATTGGGTGAGGAAGCGTTTGCGGGCGGAACGTACAACACAGCCTATGTCGCCCAGCGGGTGTTTAAAAACAGCTCCTTGCGGGAAGCGCTGAACGCCATTGTGCATCCTGCGGTGGAACACGATATACGGACTAAGCAACCGGATTTTGTTGAGTCTGCTATTCTATACGAATCGGGTTTGGATAAGCTGTGCGAGAAAGTGATTGTAGTCGATGCACCCGAAGCAATCCGCATCGCGCGTACGTTAAATAGGAATTACGACGTGCGTGCACGTATACGTGCGCAAGTCGTCCCCACCGGCGACCTAACCATCCTCAACGACGGCACAGAGTCTATCGCGTCCCTTGTGGATAAAATAACACATTGGATGTAGAAAAATTGACGGATTTCGTCTAAAAAGATATATGCAGTTGCATATATCGATTTTTTTTTGTACCTTTGCGCGCTTTTTGTGATGAATTATGAGAATTGCACTAATCGGATATGGAAAAATGGGGCATATGATTGAGTCCGTTGCCCAGGAACGCGGTCACGAGATTGTGGCCCGTATTGACGCGGGGGATGCGTTCGATCTGAAGGACGCTGAGGTAGCGATTGAGTTTACTACCCCGCTGACTGCCAAGGATAATATTCTGCGCGCGTGGGCGCAGGGCGTGCCTGTAGTATGCGGTTCAACCGGTTGGGATGCCGCCGCACTCATGGAAGAGGACAAGCGAATCCACACCAAACCCATGCTTGTCTGGAAAAGCAATTTCTCCGTAGGCGTCAATATCTTCTTTGATCTCAACAAACAATTAGCCTCCGCGATGAAGACGCACCCCCAGTACACGCCGTCCATCACCGAGACCCACCATATTCATAAACTCGACAAGCCGTCCGGTACCGCCAAAACGCTGGCACAAGAGATCGAGATGTCGCAATCTCGAGATGTCGAGATTACTTCCATCCGCGAGGGCGAAGTGCCGGGCACGCATGTTGTTACCTGGGACAGTGAGGAAGATACGATCGTCATCACGCACATCGCCAAGGGCCGTAGAGGCTTCGCATTAGGCGCTGTTTTAGCAGCAGAAGAATTAGTATGAAAAAATTGCAAGATAGATTAGCGCAAGTGCCGCGCGGCGGTTGGATCCGTGCAGGAATCTGGAGCGCATTGTATATCGCGTTTGTGCTGTGGGTAGCATGGGGCGATTGGAAGAGTTTAGGTTGGCTGGCGTTGCTGCCGCTGATCGTGGATATGTTCACCACCAGGTACATCAACTACAGCTGGTGGCGCAAGTATAAAGACACCAAGCCGGCCCTTTATACCGTTTGTTCCTGGATAGACGCGATCGTGTTTGCGCTCGTGGCGGTGTATTTCATCAACCTCTATATCTTCCAAAACTACCAGATCCCTTCATCTTCGCTGGAGAAGACGCTCCGTGTGGGCGATTTCCTGTATGTGAGCAAGATGGCGTACGGTGCCCGTGTACCGCAGACACCCTTATCCATGCCACTCGTGCAACACACCATGCCCGAATGGTTAGGCGGAGGAAAGAGTTATTTCGATAACCCGCATTGGGAGTACAAACGTCTCAAAGGTTGGACCAGTCCGCAGAAAGGCGATATCGTGGTCTTCAATTTCCCAGCCGGCGATACCGTTTGCTCGCTTATGCAAAACCCGGATTACTACACGCTCAAGCACTACTACGGCGAGGCTTTGTTGGAGCAACGCAAGGATGTGTTCGGCGAGATCATAACCCGTCCGGTGGATCGGCGTGAGAACTACGTCAAGCGCTGTGTCGGCACGCCCGGCGACAGCCTGCAGATCATAGACAACGTGATCTACGTCAACGGCGAGAGGGAACCGGAGCGCGAGGGACTGCAACTCAACTATTACATCCAGACCGACGGACATATCTTCAGTGCCAAGTACCTGGAGAAATTAGGAATCAGTGTGGCCGATCGCATTCAAGCCGATGCCACCACATGGCATTTCCCGCTCACCGTAGCCATGAAGGAGGAACTGTCGAACAATCCCCATGTGTTAGCGATCGTGGTTGAACCGGAAGGTCAAGGCGGCGCCGTCTATCCGATGGGGCATAACGAGTGGACCCGCGATAACTACGGACCGATATACATCCCGCGTAAAGGCGACAAGATCCTCATCACCGAAGACAACTACTGGCTCTACAAACGTATCGCAGAGGCCTATGAGTTCAAACCGATCGCGATCGGCGAGGAATATGTCTTCTCGATGGATTACTACTGGATGATGGGTGACAACCGGCACAACTCGGCGGATAGTCGTTACTGGGGCTTTGTGCCCGAAGACCACGTCGTCGGACGACCGGTCTTCATCTGGCTCTCGATCGACAAAGACAAACATTCCATCCGTTGGAACCGTTTGGGCAATAAAGCAACAGGAAGATGATTTTGCCTACCGCCTATTTGCCCCCGCTGTCGTACATGCAGGCACTAATGAGCGAGCCTGCCACGATCGAACAGATGGAGAGCTTTGAGAAGCAGACTTTCCGTAACCGCTGTCTGATTCGGGACGCGAAAGGAGAGATCGTGCGACTGACCGTCCCTGTGGGCAAAGTGGAACATAAACAACTGACGCGTGACATACAGATCAGTTACCAGACACGCTGGCAGCACCAGCACTGGATCACCCTCGTCAGCGCGTACCAACATACACCGTACTTCCTATACTTCGCCGACTACCTGCGGCCTTTCTACGAGAAACAGTACAAGTGGTTGTTGGACCTCAATGACGAACTCAATGCCACGCTCTTGGCATTATTGAAAAAAGAGCGCCCGCAAGGACAGATAACCGGTGCTCGCACCACCGATTGGAGCGGAGAAATATGGACTGACAAACACCCGTGGCAAACGGAGTTGAGTATATTAGATACATTGTTTGATGATGAATATTGATTGGAGTAAGTTGGGATTTCATTATACGGAACCGGACTATATCGTTCGGGCGGCGTATCATGATGGCGCGTGGGAGGAACCGTACGCCACAAAGGACAAGTTCCTGCACTTGCATGTGTCGGCTACTTGTCTGCAATACGGACAGGAAGCTTTTGAAGGTTTGAAGGCTTTTCGAGGTATCGACGGAAAGATTCGTATCTTCCGTTGGCGCGAGAACGCGAAGCGAATGAAACGGAGTGCAGAGGGCTTGTACATGCAGCCCGTTCCGGAGGAGTTATTCGGGAAAGCAATACGGTTGGCATTGGAGAAGAATCTGGATTTTGTACCACCTTACGGAACCGGTGCAACGCTCTATTTCCGACCGCTGTTGATTGGCACGACCCCGCGTTTGGGTGTTGGACCCGGTCGTGATTTTGAGTTCATTGTTATCCCCTCGCCTATCGGACCGTACTACCCGGGTAAGTTTCATTGCACGACCTTCATCGTCAACCGCTATGTCGATCGTGCGGCACCTTACGGAACGGGACAGTTCAAGGTAGGAGGTAACTACGCCTCATCTTTCCGCGCCACCGAAGCCGCGCACGCCATGGGGTGCGATTGTATCTTCTTAGACGCCAAACAGCACAAGTATATTGATGAGTGTTCGGCAGCTAACTTCATCGGGATAAAAGAGGTTAAGGGTGACGGGTTACAGGTTACGGGATACGAATACCTGACGCCGAAGAGCAGTGCGATCCTGCCAAGTATCACGAATGACAGTCTGATGACCTTGGCACGCGAGATGGGAATGAAAGTGACGCGGCGCCATATACGGCTCGAGGAGTTGGCGGATATGAGTGAAGCCGCAGCGTGCGGAACGGCTTGTGTGATCAGCCCGATAGACAAAGTGATCGACACCGAGAAAGGCAAAACCTATTCGTTCGGCGATGAACCCGGAGTGGTTTTGAGCCAACTCTATCACGCACTGAAAGATATCCAGTACGGACGGGCAGAAGACAAACATCACTGGTGTGATGTATTTGAGATTTGAGATGTAAGATTTTAAAAAATTATAGTTTATGTTTAAGAATCAACCAAAAGGATTGTTCGCGTTGGCATTGGCCAACACAGGCGAGCGTTTCGGCTACTACACGATGTTAGCCGTCTTTGCGCTGTTCTTGCGCGCTAATTTCGGTCTGTCGGCAGATGCCGCAAGCCGTATCTACGCCGGTTTTCTGGCATGTGTCTATTTCCTCCCGCTGATCGGTGGTTGGATTGCAGACAAGATCGGTTACGGTAAGTGTGTGACGATCGGTATCTTTGTTATGTTCCTCGGTTACATCTGTCTGGCTATCCCTCTGGGAGGCGGTGGCTTTGCGATGGGCATCATGTTGTTGGCCCTGCTGCTGATCTCGTTCGGTACGGGTCTGTTCAAGGGTAACCTCCAGGTCATGGTAGGTAACCTCTACGATGATCCGCAGTACGCCGACCGTCGGGATGCAGCATTCTCGCTCTTCTATATGGCCATCAACATCGGCGCTATGTTTGCTCCGACAGCCGCAGTCAAGATCATGGCTTGGGCACAGGAGAGCCTGGGTTACAACGTGAACGACAGTTATCACTTCGCTTTCATGGTAGCCTGTGCATCGCTCATCCTCAGTATCGCCATCTACTACGCTTGCCGTCCTTGGTTCAAGCACGTAGAGCACACCGCCAAACAAGCCGCACAGAGCGGTAATGAAAAAGTGGAAGAACTGACGCCGGAGCAGACCAAGAAACGTATCGTTGCGCTCTGCCTCGTGTTCACGGTAGTGCTCTTCTTCTGGATGGCGTTCCACCAGAACGGTCTGACCCTCACCTTCTTCGCTGACGAGTTCGTCAACCCGGTTGTATCAGGTGCACAGACGATGGCGTTCAACATCTGGAACCTGGTAGCCGTAGCCGTACTCGTGTATTCGCTGTTCGGTATCTTCGGCGAAGGCAGCAGCAAAGCCAAGATGATCTGGGGCTGCGTCGGCAGTGCCGTAACCGCTTTCCTCGTATTCCAATATTTCCATCACCCTGCAGAACTGGGTATCGCTGCGCCGATTTTCCAGCAGTTCAACCCCTTCTACGTAGTAGCCCTCACGCCGGTGAGCATGGCGATCTTCGGTGCACTCAACAAACGCGGCAAAGAGCCTTCTGCTCCGCGTAAGATTGCGTACGGTATGGTCGTTGCAGCCGCAGCCTATGTCCTGATGGCCGTTTGCTCGATCGGTCTTCTGACCCCGGCACAGCAAGAGATGGCACGCCTCAGCGGTGACGCCACCTTCGTGAACGCTAACGTACTCATCTACACCTATCTCATCCTCACCTTTGGTGAGTTACTCCTTTCGCCGATGGGTATCTCGTTCGTCAGCAAGGTGGCTCCTCCGAAATACAAAGGTATGATGATGGGTGGTTGGTTCGTAGCAACCGCTATCGGTAACTATCTCGTGCGTATCGGTGGTAAACTCTGGGGCGATATACCTTTGTGGATCGTTTGGAGCGTATTCGTTGGCGTCTGCCTTATTGCCGCCATCTTTATGTTCTCCATCATGAAGAAACTGGAAGAAGCAACGAAGTAATGTACAACGGGACAAAGTACAATGTACAAAGCATAGTATGAACGAATTAATCAAATATTTTGAGGGTCTCGAGGAGCGTATCGCTACCTTGGAAGCCCAACTGGCGAGCCTCGAGGCGGAAATGGACGAACTCAAGAGTCGTCCGGCACCCGGAGCGTCTCCCCAAAGTAATGGGGAGAGCGGCTTCTGCTTAGAGGGGCAAGTAGAAGAAACAGCTGAACCCGTTATAGAAGAACCGGTAGTAGAACCGGAGCCGGTCGTTGAGCCCGAGCCCGTAAAAGACGAGCCTGCACCGGTAGTGGAGGAACCCGCATCACCGAAGGCTGCCATGTACGGAAAAGCCGTAGGAGACATCCGTCTCGCTATCTCCCTCGGCGACCGTTTCCTCTACCAACGCGAGCTCTTCGGTCAGAACGCCGAGTTGATGCAGAAGACCCTCACCGATCTCAACGCGCTGAATTCCTTCGACGAAGCGATGAACTACATCAGCCGCTTCAACTGGGATACGGAGAGTAACAGTTATCAGCAGTTTATCGTCACCCTTCACCGCCGTTTTGGCTGAAAACTGAATACTGAATACTGAATGCTATACATCGTTCCGACACCGGTTGGCAACCTCCAGGACATGACCTTCCGCGCCATCGACGTGCTGAAGTCCGTGGATCTCATTCTAGCAGAAGACACCCGCACCAGCGGGGTCTTGCTGCAGCATTTTGATATCCACACGCCGCTCAAGAGCCATCATAAGTTCAACGAGCACGAGACTTCCGCCGATATCGTGGAGCGACTCAAAGCAGGAGCGAACATCGCCCTCATCTCCGATGCTGGCACACCGGCCATCAGTGACCCGGGCTTCTTCCTCGTCAGAGCCGCAGCCGAAGCTGACATCGAGATTCAGTGTCTGCCGGGTGCAACGGCCTTCGTGCCGGCACTCGTGGATTCAGGTTTGCCCAATAACCACTTCTATTTCGAAGGTTTCCTGCCGCAGAAGAAAGGTCGTCAGACGCGCCTGCAGTACCTTGCCGCACTCGACCAGACCTTTATCATCTACGAGTCGCCCTTCCGTCTCGTCAAGACGCTCGAGCAGTTAGCTGCTGTCTGTGGCGAGGAGCGACGCGCCAGCGTGACCCGCGAGATCAGTAAGGTCCACGAAGAAACGGTACGCGGAACACTCGCGGAATTGATAACCCATTTCAAAGCTAAACCACCGAAAGGTGAAATCGTTATTTGTGTGAAAGGACAAGAGGATGAGTGAAATGAAATCCTTGGCGAAGGACACCGCCATCTACGGGTTGAGCAGTATCATCGGTAAGTTCCTCAACTACCTGCTCGTGCCGCTGTACACCTACGTGCTCGCGCGTACGGATGACTATGGTATTGTCACCAACCTCTATGCCTGGACAGCCCTGCTCTTAGTGCTGCTCACCTACGGCATGGAGACGGGATTCTTCCGTTTTGCGAATCGCGAAGAATACGATGCCAAATCGGTCTATAAGACCGCCTACTGGATGCTATTCACCACCAGTGCTGTATTCTCACTCTTGGTGCTCATCTTCCAACAACCCTTGGCAACGGCTTTAGGCTACGCCGACCATGCGGAGTTCGTGGTGATGATGTTCGTCACGGTAGCGGTCGATGCTTTTGCATCCATCCCATTCGTGTATCTGCGCAACCAGAAACGACCCATCCTCTTTGCGGCCCTCAAGCTGCTGTTTGTCGTCCTCAACATCGCGTTCAACATCCTCTTCCTGGTCATCTTAGGCAAGAACGATGTGTTCTATGTCTTCCTGAGCAACATGCTGGCAACGGCGATCCAGACCCTTTGTCTGTTACCGTTCACGATGCCGAAGGGTGGACGTTTTGATAGTGTGGCACTCAAGCAGATGCTCCGTTACTCCTTACCGCTTCTGGTACTCGGCGTAGCCGGCATCATGAACCAGACACTCGACCGCATCCTCTTCCCCTACCTCTACACCGGCGACGATGCGCAAGCCCAACTCGGTATATACGGTGCCTGCTTCAAGGTAGCGATGATCATGATGATGTTTACCCAGGCTTTCCGATATGCCTACGAACCCTTTGTCTTCTCCAAGCACAAAGATCGTCACTCCATCGAAGCCTACGCCGATGCAATGAAGTACTACATCATCTTCTCGTACCTCATCCTGCTCGGCGTGATCTTCTACCTCGATATCTTCCGTTACATCGTTTCCAGTGCCTACTGGGAGGGACTGAAGATCGTGCCGGTGGTGCTTTGGACCTACGTCTTTCAAGGCGTTTACTTCAACCTCAGCTTCTGGTACAAACTGACCGACGAGACCAAATGGGGTGCCTATTTCTCCCTCATCGGTCTGGTGATCACCCTCGTACTGCAGATCGTTGGTGTACCGCTCATCGGTTACTGGGCAAGTTGCGGCAGCAGCCTCATCTGTTACTTCGTCATCATGGTGCTCTCCTACGTCATCGGACAACGCAAAGCCCCCATCCCGTACGACCTCAAACGTATCGGACTCTATACCGTTTTGACCCTTGCCCTGCTGGCGGTTTATTACGTCATTCGCCTCAACACGGCCCTTAACATGTGGCTCCTCATGGCGATCGGCACGGTGCTCATCGGTATATATCTGTTTGTGCTGACCCGCAAGGACTTCCCGTTATCCGCTATTTTAAATCACAAATCATAAATCACAAATCACAAATAATTTCATGTTCTCAGGAATCGTAGAAACAATGGCTCAGGTCGTTAAAATTGAGACCGAGCAAACCAATAAACATTTCACGCTTCGCAACCCCTTCGGCGAACCGCTCAGCATCGATCAATCGATCGCGCATAACGGCGTGTGCCTCACGGTCGTGAAAATAGAAGGTGACCTCTATACCGTCACCGCCATGCAAGAGACCCTACGCCTCACCAACCTCGACCTGCTCAAGGTCGGCGATTTCGTCAACGTGGAGCGCTCTATGCTTATGGGCGGTCGTCTGGATGGACATATTGTTCAAGGTCACGTCGATCAGAAAGCTACCTGCATCGAGGCCCGCGAGACCGACGGCAGCTGGTACTACCGCTTTGCGTACGACTCGTCCCGCGACATGATCGAACGCGGATATTTCTGCGTAGACAAAGGCTCGGTCACCATCAACGGCGTCAGCCTCACCGTCTGCGAACCCGACATCCGGGGCGACAAAGGCTACGTATCTGTGTGTATCATCCCTTACACCGAAGAGAACACCAACTTCAAATATATCCAACCCGGTACGGTCGTCAATATCGAGTTCGATATCCTCGGCAAGTACCTCAGCCGCTATGCAGCAATATTAAACAACAAATAATATGAATCAAAATTCTTTATCGTTTCAATTAGGAACCTCCGTGGCGCAGTATTTGATGCAATACGGAGAGAAAGAACTCAACTACGAAGAGTTCAAGGCAGGTATTGACTTCGTGCTCAATATGTCTGCCAAAGCCAAAGAGGAAGGCGAGAAATTCCTCGCAGAGAATGCCAAACGTGAGGGCGTAAAGACCACCGCCAGCGGTCTGCAGTACGAAGTACTGGAAGCTACGCTCGGACAGAAACCCAAAGCCACCGACACCGTACGCGTACACTACGAAGGTACGCTCATCGATGGCACGGTCTTCGACAGCAGCTACAAACGTGGCGAGTCAATCGCTTTCCCGCTCAACGGTGTCATCAAGGGTTGGACCGAAGGTCTGCAACTCATGTCCGTAGGCTCGAAGTACAAATTCTTCATCCCCTACCAACTGGCTTACGGCGAGAGCGGAGCAGGAGCCTCCATCCCTCCCTATGCCGCCCTCATCTTTACAGTAGAACTTTTAGGAATAGAATAAAAAAATCAAAATTATGAGAAAACTTAGTATTATCATCCTGGCCGCAGTTGCATTGATTTCCTGCGGCAACAGCTACAAAGCACAAAACGCAACATTAGAGAACGAAGCAGACTCCATCAACTACGCCCTCGGCCTCTTGAACGGTCTGCAGATCAAACAGTATTACCTCGCCAACGACAGCAGCGATGAGACCGTAGCGGAGTTCATTGATGCGCTCGAAGAGGCGTACCTCGACAAAGAGGAGAAACTCGACGAGATCGAACAAGCCGGTCGTCAGATCGGTGCATCCGTCAAGAGCTTCGAGACCAAGGGTCTGGCTGAGAAAGCAGAGTGGACCTTGAACGAGAAGATCTTCCTCCAAGCCCTCGTGAACGCCCTCTACGACGATGCATCCGTCATGCCGTACGACGTAGCCGATAACTACCTCATGGGCCAGTTCCAGAACCCCACCACGATGCCGGAAGCCAAAATCGTTTATGCGAAGTGCCCGAACAAGGCAAAGACCATCGAGCTGACCAACGCACTCGACTCGCTCAACTATGCCTTCGGTATGGTAAATGGTGCGCAGGTACGTGAGTACATCCAACGCGAGGACACCACCGGTGAGGGCATCGAGACCTTCATCGCCAATGTCAACAAGGGCATGAAAGAGTCCGTTCGTAACCCGCAACTCGTTTCGATGGCGAAGAACATCGGTCAGGCTATCCGCGAGCAAGAGCCCACAGGCCTGCTCGGTATCGCTGGTCTCGAGACCAACTTCGACCTGCTCAAGCAAGGTTTCATCAACGGTCTGTATAACTACACCGAGCAGTTTGATTTCCAGACAGCTAACGTCTATGTAGAGAACGCCGTCAACAACCTCAAGTTCGGTGACACCAAAGCAGCCGGTGAGAAATTCCTCCAGGAGAACGCACTCCGCGAGGAAGTCAAAGTAACCGAGTCCGGTCTGCAATACGAAGTACTGGAAGCCGGTAAGGGGCCCAAACCGACCGCAGAGCAAACCGTCAAAGTGCACTACGAGGGTACACTCATCGACGGTACTGTTTTCGACAGCAGCTACCAGCGCGGCGAGCCGATTGAGTTCCCGCTCAACGGTGTCATCAAGGGTTGGACCGAAGGTCTGCAACTCATGCCGGTGGGTTCCAAATACAAACTCTACATCCCCTACAACCTCGGTTACGGTGAGCGCGGTGCCGGTCAATCCATCCCGCCCTACGCAACATTGATTTTTACTGTTGAACTTCTGGAGATAAAATAACCTGGGACCCTAGTATCCTAGTACCCTAGGAACATAGTTATGGGAGTAATAGCCCGACAATCGATTCGTGGTACGATAGTGACCTATCTCGGCATTGCCGTCGGCATTGTCACCACCTTCTTCGTGTTAACCCGTTTCCTCACTACCGAGGAAATCGGGTTGGCACGAGTGC
>CAMHSB010000006.1 GCA_946187695.1 uncultured Bacteroidales bacterium | reverse complement strand
AGGACGCTGCGCTACAGGACGCTGCCAAGGCAGCTACAGGGAAAGAGGACGCTGCGCTACAGGACGCTGCCAAGGCAGCTACAGTGAAGGAGCCGCAGACGTATTACGGATTGCAGGTATGTGCTTCGCGGGCGCCGTTGGCGGCGAATGACCCGAAGCTACAGGGCGTAAGCTGCGAGTGCCGGCAAGTGGGCGATTGGTACAAGTACTACGCGATCATCGACACCGACCGCGCCAAAGTGGCGGAGAAACAGAAAGAGATAAGGACTTTGTTCCCCGATTGTTGGATCACGAAATGGAGTGAATAGATATGAAACATACAAGAGAGATAAAAGTAGGCATTTTAGCGACGGTATGTGTGTTCCTGTTGTTCTTCGGATTTAATTTTCTGAAGGGCGTGAACATTTTCTCACCGACGAACGGTTATCACGGTCATTTTGCCCACCTGCACGGTTTGGAAGAGCAGGCAGCGGTATATATCCGCGGGCATAAAGTGGGACAGGTGGATAAAATCAAGTACGATTACACACGCGATAGTGCGTTTACGGTCGATATATCCATCAAGCGCGATATCGCTCTGCCGCAAGGTACGCAGATGGCGTTGATCTCCGACGGATTGTTGGCCGGCGTGGCGATTGAGCTGCAGTTGCCGGAGGTAAAGAATGAAGGAGTGAAAGAGTTAAAGAGTGAAGGAGTGGTAGCGCATGGCAGTTACTTGCCGACGACGTATGTGCCGGGACTGATGGAGTCGCTGCAGGGACAACTGCTGGCGCACGTGGACAGTGCGGTAGTGGATGTAGATAAGACGGTGCAGAACGTGGATTCGTTGGTAGCGGCTTTGCGTGAGCAGGTGGCCGGCGATCATATCAAGCACTCGCTGTTGAACGTGGACCGTATATCGGGTGACCTGAGCTCGGTGTCGCATAACCTGAAGGGGATGATGAATAATCAGGTGCCGCGCATCGTGAACCACGCCGATACGGCGATTGCTAACCTGAACACGATCGTGGCGGAGGTGAAGGCTGCTGATGTCGCAGCGACCATCGCACGTGTGGATACAGCGGTGGATAACGTGAACGCGGTGGTGGCACAAGTGAAGACACCGATCCTGATGCATGTCGATTCGACCATTATTGCGGCGGATTCGTTGCTCCGCGACCTCAAAGCGCACCCCAAACGGTACGTCCATTTCTCGCTTTTCGGACGCAAAGAAAAGTAAGTGTTCCACAAAATAAAGCAGTGTTTCACAATTTGTAGTTTTTATAAATTGCAAAAAAAATTGACAATTTGTATAAAATTTATTTTCAGCGAGTTGTGGAGTTTGTTGACAAAAATGAACATTCTTAAAAAATCTCGTTAAGTACCGAAAAATAGGGCGTTTACGAAGAAAAGAGAACGCAGAAAAACTGATATTTGGCATATTTATGCGCAATTGTCTAAAAAAAAGGCAGTTGCGCATTTTTGATTTTTGGCAAGTAAAGTGACGATTTGGTCAATTCAAAAAAAAGCAGTACCTTTGCACTCGCTTTCGAAAAACGAGGGCATAACAGACAATACAAAAATGACAGCAGAATTGCAACAAAAATGGGCTCAATGTCAGGCTATTTTAGCAGACAACCTGACGGGCAGTGCGTACCAGACCTGGTTCGCGCCGATCGTACCGTTGCAGTTCGAGAACGGGGTGTTGGTGTTGCAAGTGAAATCGCAGTTTGTGGCGGAGTATATCGAAGAGAACTATATTCAGCTCTTGTCCGCTACGATCCTGCGCGTGTTCGGTCAGGGCACGCATCTGGAGTACCGCGTGTTGATTGACGCGACGTCGGGTGCGGCGACGATGCTGCCGTCGAACGGTTCCCCCGCGCACGTGAATCCTATACAACAGGCGCCCAAGCGCGCGGATTATTTTGATTCGCAGCTGAACAATTTCTATACCTTTGATTCGTTTGTGGGCGGTGAGTCGAACAAGTTAGCCCGCACGGCAGGTGTGGCGATTGCGAAGCAGCCGGGTTATACGGCCTTCAATCCGCTGTTCATTTACGGTGGTAGCGGGGTAGGTAAGACGCACCTGGCGAATGCGATCGGCAACCAGATACAGGTCTATAACCCACATGCGCGTGTGCTGTACGTGAGTGCGAACACGTTCAAGTTGCAGTATGTGGATGCGACGAAGAACAACCGCATCACGGATTTCCTGAATTTCTACCAGTCGGTGGATGTGCTGATCGTGGATGATATCCAGTATTTCGCAGGGCTGAAAGGCACGCAGGACACGTTCTTCCACATCTTCAATTACCTGCAGCAGAGCCGGAAGCAGTTGATTCTGACCAGCGACCGTGCGCCGATCGAGTTGAAGGATATCGAGGAGCGTTTGTTGACGCGCTTCAAATGGGGCTTGTCGGCTGAGATCAAACATCCGGAATATGCGTTACGCAAGAACATCCTGCTCAATAAGATGCACCGCGACGGTATCACGCTGTCGGATGAGGTGATCGAATTCATTGCGACGAACGTGAAGCATTCGGTACGTGATCTGGAAGGTATTTTGGCCTCCTTGCTGGCGCACTCAACGCTGACGGACAGCGAGATAGACGTGAAGTTGGCAGAGCAGGTAGTGAGTCGTATCGTAGCTATCCAGCCGAAGAAGATCACGATCGGCGATGTGGTTGGCGCGGTGGCGGAGCATTGCGATATACCGGAGAAAGCGATCCTGTCGCAGAACCGTGCGCGCGAAGTGGCTCGTGCGCGTCATATCGCGCTCTATCTGACCAAAGAGCTGACGGACTGCTCGCTGGCGGAGATCGGCTTTAAGATGGGCAAGCGCTCGCATGCGACGGTGCTACACTCGATTGCCTTGGTCAATGAGCGTCTGGAGTACGATCCGGTACTAAGACAGACGATTGCGCAGATAGAAGCGCAACTCAAATACTAAAAAACGACACCCTGACGGATGTCGTTTTTTGTGTATGGTGTATGATGCTTACATCATGCCACCCATGCCGCCGGCGGGCATTGCCGGAGCGGGATGCTCTTCGGGCTCGTCGACGATGACACATTCGGTGGTGAGGAACATACCGGCTACGGAAGCGGCGTTCTCGAGTGCGACACGCGTTACCTTGGCGGGATCGACCACACCTGCCTCAAAGAGGCTCTCATAGACATCCGTACGGGCGTTGTAACCGAAATCAGCCTTACCGCTGCGCACTTTATCTACGACAACAGCACCTTCTTTTCCGGCGTTGGAGACGATCTGACGAAGCGGCTCTTCGATCGCACGGCGTACGATCTCGATACCGGTCTGCTCGTCCTCGTTCGCGCCCTTGAGGCCGTCCAACGCAGCCTGTGCACGGATATACATCACGCCACCGCCCGGCACGATACCTTCTTCGATCGCCGCACGCGTAGCCGAGAGGGCATCATCGACGCGGTCTTTCTTCTCTTTCATCTCCACCTCGGATGCCGCACCTACATTGAGTTGGGCTACACCGCCGGCGAGTTTAGCCAGACGCTCCTGCAGTTTCTCCTTGTCGTAGGTCGATTTGGTGGCAGCGATCTGCGCTTTGATCTGTGCGGCACGTGCATCGATCGCCTCCTTGGCACCGGCACCGTTGACGATGGTGGTGTTGTCCTTGGAGACAGTGATGGTCTCGGCGGTACCGAGCATGTCGAGGGTAGCCTGATCGAGCTTGATGCCTTTCTCCTCGGAGATAACCGTACCGCCGGTGAGGATGGCGATATCCTCGAGCATCTCTTTGCGGCGGTCACCGAAGCCCGGCGCCTTGACGGCACAGATCTTTAGTTGTGCACGCAGACGGTTGACTACCAAAGCAGTCAGGGCCTCGCTGTCCACATCCTCAGCGATGATGAGCAACGGACGTCCGCTCTGTACGGCGGGTTCGAGTACCGGCAGGAGCTCTTTGAGGTTCGAGATCTTCTTATCATAGATAAGGATATAGGGTTTGTCCATCTCGACGAGCATCTCTTCGGTGTTCGTTACGAAATAGGGGCTGATATATCCGCGGTCGAACTGCATACCTTGTACGACATCGATGGTGGTGTCCATACCTTTGGCTTCGCCGATGGTGATGACACCGTCTTTGGAAACCTTACGCATCGCATCGGCGATGAGTTTGCCGATCTCGGCATCGTTGTTGGCGGAAACGGTAGCTACCTGCTCAATCTTGTCGAAGTCGTTGCCTACTACGACCGCGTTCTTCTTGATCTCTGCTACGACAGCAGCGACGGCTTTGTCGATACCGCGTTTGAGGTCGAGCGGGTTAGCGCCTGCGGTGACGTTCTTGAGTCCGACACCGACGATCGCCTGTGCGAGGACCGTCGCGGTAGTCGTACCGTCACCGGCCTGGTCGCCGGTCTTGGAAGCGACCTCTTTGACGAGTTGTGCACCGACGTTCTCGGCTGCATCTTTGAGTTGGATCTCCTTGGCTACGGTGACACCGTCTTTGGTGATATGCGGTGCGCCGTACTTGGCGTCGATCACGACGTTACGGCCTTTCGGGCCCAGTGTTACTTTGACTGCGTCGGCCAGTTGGTCCACGCCACGCTTGAGGGCTTCACGCGCCTCTACGTTATAGGTGATATTCTTTGCCATTCGCGTGTGGCTATCCTCGTACATGTACCAAAACTCCGTTTTAGTAGGAAGTACTCGGATGCACCCGCTCTTCGGTCGGACTCTCGAAGTCCTCCCGAGGGGATGCCCTCTAAGCCACTTGAGAGGTTTTATGTTATTTTACAATTGCCAGAACATCTGCTTGACGCATGATTAAATACTTCTCGCCGTCGAGTTCGAGTTCGGTGCCGGCATACTTGCCGTAGAGCACTTGGTCACCGGCTTTGAGGACCATTGCTTCATCTTTGGTACCGTTACCTACTGCGAGTACTTCGCCGCGCAGGGGTTTCTCTTTGGCGCTGTCGGGGATGATGATGCCGCCGACTGTTTTCTCTTCTGCAGCTGCTGCTTTAATGAGCACGCGGTCTGCTAATGGTTGAATGTTCATACGTTTACTATTTTTGATTTTTGATTTTCGATTTTTGGTTTGGATTTTATCCGTTAAGGATATGACAAATGCTGTGCCACGGAGCGAAAGACTGCCAAAATGGCAGAAAAAGAGAAAAACGGGGGAAAATGACTTAAAATTTGCACATATCAATTTTTTTTTGTAATTTTGCACGCAAAATAGTGAAATTATGGATATATCGATTATAGTGCCTCTGTATAATGAGGCGGAGTCGCTGCCGAAACTCTATGAGTGGATCGCACGCGTGATGAAAGAGAATAAATTCTCTTACGAAGTTATTTTTGTTAATGACGGCTCGATTGATAACTCGTGGGATGTTATCAATCAGTTGAAAGTGGAAAGTGGAAAGTTGAAAGAAGGCGCTGTGCGCGGTATCTGTTTCCGTCGGAACTACGGAAAGAGTGCGGCGTTGTACTGCGGTTTCAAAGCGGCGGAAGGTGATGTGGTGATCACGATGGATGCGGACCTGCAGGACAGTCCGGACGAGATCCCGGAGTTGTACAAGATGATTAAGGAAGAAGGGTACGATCTGGTGAGCGGCTGGAAGCAGAAACGGTTTGATAACAAACTGACGAAGAACCTGCCGTCGAAGCTGTTCAATGCGACGGCGCGTAAGGTGACGGGTATTCAGTTGCACGATATGAACTGCGGTCTGAAGGCATACCGGAAGGAAGTGGTGAAGAACATCGAGGTGTTCTCGGAGATGCACCGTTATATTCCGTATCTGGCCAAGAACGCCGGTTTCACGAAGATCGGCGAGAAAGTGGTGCAGCACCGCAAGCGCGAGTTCGGTACGAGTAAGTTCGGTCTGAACCGTTTTGTGAACGGTTATCTGGACCTGATGACCCTGTGGTTCCTCAATAAGTTCGGCAAGCAGCCGATGCATTTTTTCGGTCTGGTCGGCAGTCTGATGTTCTTTATCGGATTTATTGCAGTGATCGTGGTCGGCGGTATGAAGCTGTATGCGTTGTCGAACCACGTGCCGGCGATGTTGGTGGGCGTGAATCCGTATTTCCATATAGCAATCCTGATGATGATCTTGGGGTGTATGCTTTTCCTGGCCGGTTTCCTGGCGGAGTTGGTGATCCGTAACAGCCCGAGTAGGAACGATTATCTGATCAAAGATGAGATTTAGTGTAAGGTGTAAAGTGTAAGGTGTATGGCGCAGAGTCTGGAGGAACAGATAGCGGTTGTAGAGCGCGCGTTAGCGGAATGCATGATCGATACCGCCCTGGTGGTGGTACGGTCTTGGCTCAATGAGTTGGGGGAGTCTAACCCCTACGAAGAGGCATATGCGTCGCTGCAAAAGCGTTATCGCGATCTGTTTGCCCGCTGGCTCAATGTGGCTGATCCGCATCAGGAAGAGGAATTGAATAGTTTGACGGGGGATGCGTATCAGATGGTGGATGCGGTGTATGCGGATATACGGATTGCGCGCGGTGTGTCCCCTCAGATGCATGGTTTTAACCATGACTCCGCACATTCGATCATGCACTATTTTGAGAACTGCGTGCGTCTGCGTCCGGAAGACTTGGAGTGGTTGCGAGAGTTGATGAACGACGAGGGGCGTACGGAGATCGCTTTGGTCGCTATCACCGGCTTGGCGTATAACCTGCGTTTCTGTTTCTCAACGGACGCGCTCCTGACCCTGATAGACGGGATTCATTCGGAGATTGATATGATTCAGGGCATGTGTGCGGCACATTCGATGCTGCTGATTGCCCAATACGACGGACGAATTGATTTCTTCCCCCAGATACAGGATGCTTTTGCGAACGCAATCGCGGAGAATGACCTGGCAGAGCGCATGTTTGATCTGCTCTGCGGCTTGGTGCGCAACGAGCAGGTGATGAAGCTGTTGCCGGGTCAGAACGACGATTATCTGCACGAGATTATTCCGATCATCCCGCAGACCTGGTTGTATGCCTTGTTGATAGAAGGTTCAACGGAGCGTGAGCGCCGTTTTGCCTATTACTGTCTGCAAGCCGGCTATCCCGAGCAGTTGTGGGATTTCCCGGATATAGCGGAGCGGGTGTATGTACAGCAATTACGAGAAGGTTCGAACCAACCGATGGATTATATCCATTATGGTCACAGCCTGTTGCTGCAGGGTGACCGGATGATGGCTTTTGAGAACTACCGGCAAGCGCGGCTGTTGTGTCAGTCGTCGAAGGAGTTTCTGGGACTCTTCCGACCGGAAAGAAAAGCATTGGTGGAGCATGGCGTGCCGATGGAGGACGTCTATATGCTCGAAGATAATCTCTTAGAAGGCCACACCTAAACCGGCATCGATAAACTCGGCACGTACGCCGTGTGTTTTCAGGCCCAATTGTACGAACAGGTGATCGAGTACGTGGTACTTGAGCACGAACTGCATGTAGCACCAGCCATCCTGGTAGTTGCTGGCTTTGGAGAAATCGTAGCTGTAGAAGACGCCGCGATCGAGGGGCTTGCCGGCTTCGTCAGCGGCCTTTGCCTCTTTGTACGGCTCGAGGTTCTTGACGGGATCGAAGACATAGAAACCCACGTGGATACCGGCGGTGAGCTTGCCGATGATGAACTCCGGCTGAAGGCTGACGCCGACACGGAAACAGTTCTCGGTCTTGGACTCTTTGAGGTAGGTCTTTCCGAAATAGGTAACGGATGCTTCGGGGTTGGCGGTCGCGAACTCGCGGCTCACGCAGGCGTAGTAACCGTCGTAGAAGGCATCGACACCGGCTCCTATGCGGAAGATGGAAACAGGCACCCAGTAGGCCGCGGCTTTGACGGTCGCCGCTCCGAAGAACTGCATCTTGGGGTAGTTGTCGCGGTAGTAATTCTGCTTGGCTCCACCGGTGATACTAAGCTCGACCGCCCAGGGCTTCTCCACCCCTTGGTAGAGACGACGCGGAACATCGGGGGAAGGATTGGTGATTGGTGATTTGTGATTGGTGATTGGTGATTGGTGATTGGTGATTGGTGATTGGTGATTGGTGATTGGTCGATAACGCAGACCGAGTTCACCGCCGAACATGTTATAGCCGGCGTTGGGGTGCATGAACGAACCGTTGCTGATGTGTTGCCAGCCGCCGTTGAGGGTGATCTCCCATCCGTCTTTGATGGGGAAGTCCATGAACAGCTCCAGCGCCAGATAGGCATTGAGGATCGAGCCTATCGACCAGTTCGCCAGATATTTACCGTCTTTTTGAGCAATGCTGTAGGTCGGATACTCATCCGGCAGGGTGCCGGCATAGGTCTTGGTGACAGCCGCTAGTCCGACCGTCGGTCGTACGCCGATACGGAAATGCGTGCCGTTATAGAAGGGTTGGTTCATGTAGGCATAGGCGGCGATAGCCGAGCCTAAATAGGCATTGTTTCCGAGATTGAGGTATTTGGCGCCGACACCGATGGAGGCGTTGTTCCACTGCTGCAAGCAATGCCATCTGCCGGTAGGCAGAAACTCCACATTGAACGAGCCGCCTAAAATAGGGCGTTGGATAAACTGGTCCACTTTGCCATCCGGCATCATCATCGCCCCCGTGCCGCTCAAGCGGTACGCCAACTCATAATGGGGCAGGGCCAATGCCTGTAAACAGGCAAAAAATCCTATGAACAAAAAGATTTTTTTCATTTCGGCGCACAAAATTACGAAAATATTTTGATATATGCAATTTTTTTTGTAACTTTGCGCGATTTTTGTAAGATGAACATGAAAAATATCTTCTTCTTAGGTATCGGAGGTATCGGAATGAGTGCTTTGGCGCGCTATTTCCATCATCGCGGTTACGCGGTGAGCGGGTACGACCGTACGCCTTCGGAGTTGACAAGAGAATTAGAGGAAGAAGGGATTGAGATCGTCTATGGTGACGATCGATTGGAGATTGGAGATTGGAGATTGAAGCTTTCTGTTTCGGATACTTTGGTCGTGCGTACGCCGGCCGTACCGGAGCAGAACCGCATTTATACCTGGCTGCGGGAGCAGGGGTTTGAGATTCGCAAGCGGGCAGAGGTGTTAGGGATGGTGACGCGGCAGATGAAGGCGTTGTGTGTAGCCGGTACGCACGGGAAGACGACCACGAGTACGATGATCGCGCATCTGTTGGCGCCGACGAATGCGTTCTTGGGAGGCATCAGCATGAACTACCATACGAACCTGTTGCTGGATAAAGGGAGCGAGTACGTGGTGGTGGAAGCGGATGAGTACGACCGCAGTTTTCATCAGCTGACGCCGTATATATCGGTGGTGACAGCGGTGGATGCGGATCATCTGGATATCTACGGTACGGAAGAAGCGTACCGCGAGGCTTTTGCCCATTACACGAGTCTGATCACGGGTGCCTTGGTGGTTAAAGAGGGTATTGCGCTGGAGCCGAGACTGCAAAAAGGTGTGGCTTGTTACACCTACGGATGGCAAAATGCGCAGCGGATTCGGATACAGGACGGACAGATACGGTTTGATTACAGTTCGCCTTTGGCGACCATCAAAGATATCCTGCTGGGTGTACCGGTGTGGGTGAATATTGAGAACGCGGTAGCCGCGATCACCGTGGCTTTGCTGGCGGGTGTATCGCCCGAACAGATCAAGGAGCGGATGGCATCCTTCCAGGGGGTTTGGCGTCGGTTTAATATACATGTCAATACCCCGAAGGTAGCGTATGTGGATGATTACGCCCATCATCCTCAGGAGATCGCGACGGCGATTGACTCGGTGCGTAAATTGTTCCCGGATCGCAAGTTGATTGGTGTTTTCCAACCGCACTTGTACACGCGTACACGCGATTTTGCGGTGGACTTCAGCCGAGTGCTGCATACGATGGATGAGTTGATTCTGCTGCCGATCTATCCTGCGCGCGAGTTGCCGATAGAAGGTGTGAAGAGCGAGATGCTGGGTGGGAGTGTCGTGGAGAAGAAAGACCTGGTGGACGAACTGAAAAAACGGGTAGCGGCGAGTGCAGAACCGGTAGTCATACTGACGGTAGGAGCCGGAGATATAGATCGCTTGGTGCCACAAGTGGCACAAGCATTTGAGATTGAAGATTGAAGATTGAAGATTTAAGATTTGAGATTGAAGATTTAAGATTTGTGAGTAATACCGCGACGATTATATGGAAAAGTGTGGGGGTGACGTTGGTGGCAGCGTTGTTGTTGACGGCCGTGGTGTTGGGCGTGCGTATGCGTCCGATGGAGGTGCCATGTCGCGCGCTGACGTACGTGATTGAAGATAAGAAGGAGCGGATGTATGTGACAGAGAGAGAGTTGACGCAGTTACTGAAGGCGGAGAACTGCTATCCGGTGGGGCATAGCATAGACCGGGGTGTGATCCATCGCATCGAGAAGACGATTGCGCATCATCCGATGGTGCGGACGGCACAATGTTATGTGACGCCGCGCAGCGAGGTGCGGATACGGTTGACGCAGCGGGTGCCGTTGCTGTTGGTGACGATGCCGGGAGATACGTATTTTGTGGATACCGATAGGAAGGTGATGCCGGTGCGTACGGCGGTAAAAGACAGTGTGTTGCAAGTGACAGGTGCGGTAGGGGTACAGATGGCTTCGGGTGTGCTGGGTGATTTTGCGGAGTGGTTGCAGGATAACCGGTACTGGCGTACACGCATCCATCATGTACAGGTGAAGAACCCGCAGATGGTGTATGTCTATCTGAACGGGGCGATGAGCAACCGGGCGGTGTTGGGACCGATGAACCGCTATGAACAGAAATTAGACAAACTGCGTACTTTCTTGGAGAACTGCCCTGAGGAAGCGATAGCAGACAAGCATTATACCGAGTTGGATCTGCGTTTTCGAGGGCAAGTGATAGGACGATAATGGCGAGAAAACCGACAAAAATAGCCGATGAGCTTCCGTTAGTGGCATTAGACTTGGGAAGCGACAGCGTACGGGCGATGGCGGCGCGTAGGATTGCACCGGATCTGTTCCAGATCCTGGGTGTGGAAGAGCGTCCGCAGAAATTAGGCAATGTATGCGTGGAGCAGGGTATCATCACGCAGTCGAGTAATGCCGGCTATGTGATCGCCGAAGTGCTCAAGCTGCTGGCGAACCGTATCGGTGTGGACGAGTTGCCAACCGCGTTTATCTCGGTGGGTGGTCAGTCGATGCAGATAGTGGCCGTACACTCGAAGCGTGATCAGGCGCGTCACAAAGAGATCAGTCAGGCTTTGCTGGATGAGATGGAGCAGGAATGTAAGCAGAAGATCGAGATGCGCAATCCGGAAGTGGCGGTGTTGGGGTTGGTGCCGTCGTTCTTTAAGTTAGACGGCGTGGAGCAGGATGAGACCCCTTCTCCGGAGCAACGTGCCGCGCTGGTGGAAGCCCATTATATTGCCTTCTACGGTCGTAAGGTGATTGATACCCAACTGCAGAAATCTTTCTCGCAAGCGGCGCGTAGTATTGAGCATGCGTTTGTACGGCCTGAGTGCCTGCTGTCCACTTTTGCTACCTGCGACGGCAATCATGTACTGCAGCAGGGGTGTGCGGTGTTGGATCTGGGCGCCCAGACGACCAGTCTGACGGTGTATAAAGGTGGTCAGTACCTGATCAATAAAGTGGTGCCGAAAGGCGGCTATCATATCACGCGAATGCTGGAGCAGCAAGGCATGCGTTTTAACACGGCGGAGGTACTCAAGAAACAATACGGCTGTGCCTCACCGGATCTGGTGGAGAAGAACGTGCGCTTGCGTATACCGGCTGCGCCGGAGATAGGCGGCGATATCGTGATCACGTCCATGGAACTGGCAGATGCTATTGAGTTGAAACTCAAAGAGATCCTGGCTCCGCTGTTGGAAGAGTTGAAGAAAGTGGAAGGTCGGATACGCACCCTGTATATCACGGGTGGCGGTTCGATGTTGGCCGGCATGGCGGATTATATCCAGTCGCTCACGGGGTTGAATGTGCAATACGGCGCGCATAACTTGTTGCTGCATCGGGATACGGAGGAGAAATACCTCTCGCCGCAGTACACGTCTCTGGTGGGTACGATCCTGCTCGGACAGGACTACCGCGATAATCACAAGAACCAGTTGGTTCGCCAGCCGGGGTTCTTCGAGAAAATGAAAGATTCTACTTTGGACTTATTTATAGAAAGTGAATAGAGAATAGTTATGGAAGATAATTTGATTACATTACCTTTGGAAGGTCTTACAGAGGACAGCATCATCAAGGTGATCGGTGTCGGTGGCGGCGGTTGCAATGCGGTCAACTACATGCATCGTCAGGGCTTGAAGGATGTCACGTTTCTGGTATGTAACACAGACCGTCAGGTGCTGATCAAGAGTTCGGTGCCGAGTAAGTTGCAGTTAGGTCCGGGTTTGGGTGCCGGAGGTGATCCGGAGACCGCTCGTCAGTATGCAGAAGAGAGTCGTGATCATATCCGTGAGGCCTTGAATGACGGTACGCAGATGTTGTTCCTGGCAGCCGGTATGGGTGGCGGAACAGGTACCGGAGCATCGGCTGTAGTTGCGGAAGTAGCGCAAGAGATGGGCATTCTGACGGTAGGTATTGTGACCATTCCATTTGCTTTTGAAGGCAAGAAAAAGATCGAGAAAGCGATGACCGGTGTGGCACGTCTGGCCAAGCATGTAGATGCACTTCTTATTATCAATAATGAGAAACTCAAACAGATCTATCCGGAGCTGAACCTGCTCAATGCGTTCAGTAAGTCGGATGACGTGGTGGCGAACGCCGCGCGTGCGATAGCCGAGATCATCACCGTGCCGGGCTATATCAATACGGACTTTGCCGACGTGCGCAACACGCTCCGCAAGGGAGGTGTAGCGATCATGAACATCGGTCGTGCCAGCGGCGACAAGCGTATCACGAATGCGATCAACGATGCATTGAACTCTCCGTTGGTGAACACGAACGATGTGCACGGTGCGGAACGGATCCTGTTGCAGTTTTACTGTTCGACGGAGCATGCGATCGTGATGGAAGAGATTGACCAGATCAATGACTTCGTACAAGAGGTCGGCGATGATATCGAGGTACAGTGGGGTGCATCGATCGATGACACGCTGGGCGAAGAGGTGCGCGTGACGGTGATCGCTACGGGTTATAAAGTGGACGGTCTGCCTTCGGAAGAGGAAGAAGAGGGTAAGAAGACCATCTCCGAGGCGATCGAGGCGAACTACCCGCAGCAACAGGCGAAGCCGTTAGAGGATGAGAAAGCGCAGCTGATCGATCTGAGCGAGACCCTTTTCGCTCCTGAAAACGACCAGCCACAGGCACCTCGCGAGCGCGTTGAATCGACCTCGGCGGATGACATTGTCATCACGGTGGAAGAAGAGCCGAAGGCGGAGAACGAACCGGCTAAGGAAGCGCATCGTCCGTTTAGTTGGATAAGAAGAAAATAATAAAATTTGAACAATACTATGGACAAAGAATTAAATCTCTATGACATGTTTGCATCGATTTATCGTGCATTCTGTCGGCTTTTGGCATTATGCTGGGGGGCTGTTACTGCCATTTTGCTGAAGGTAATTCGTTATTGGTGGTTGTTTGTTCCAATCGTTGGCGGAACGATGACCGCGATGTATTACCACACCCAATGCACCACTCCGATCTACAATGCTCGTGCGATTGCATTTCTTAACGGATCCTCTCTTTTGCAGTTTGAGCAAACCATAGCCGTACTGAATACGCCTGATTTGCTCCCCGAAGACGCAGCGATAAAACCTTATTTGAAAAGTGGTGTAGCTAGTCAGTTCACTACTTACTACGTGGTAGATGCGTTGGGGGATGAGCGAGAGGACTATGTCGATTATTTAAGGGTTTCCAGACCGGCAGATACCTTGTATGTACGCATGCACGACCGTTATTGCTTGCAATTTGATATCAAGGCCAGCGACATAAAGCAATTACCTGAGATAGAAGAGGCCCTGATGCAAACGCTTAACAGTAATGAGTCGTTGCGTAAGTCCTATCAGCCTTATTCTGAACTGCTGCAGGAAGAAGTTGCATTCAATCATGCACAAGCGAAGAAGTTGGATAGTTTGACTTCCTGTTATTATTTTAACGGAGTATCCAATCCGCTAAAAAATCACGTCAGTGAGAATGGTGTGGTGAACATTAACGGCGATTATAAGGTACAGTTGTTCCTGAATGAGATCTATAAGCATCAACAACATTTGATGCACATCGCAAACCGCATACAATTTGCGACCGCTCCTGTTGTACTTGAGAACCATTTCTATTTGGAACCTGTTCAAGTGGAGGGCCGCAAGAAAGCCATGTGCTGGGCTTTTATAATCAGTTTTGTGATCAGTTATGTACTGTCCCAGATGATAGCGAAGCGCAAAGCGCTTAGTGCTTGGTTAAAGCAATAAGTTTTTTGATTCCCCAATAGGCGACAGCAATGCCGCAGAGAATGAGTATGGCCACGGAGATTTCGTGGCTGTATTCTTTTATAAGGTCCATCTGTCCGGCGGCGATATAACCTAAAGCTGCCAGAATGCAGTTCCAGATGAATGCACCTAAAAAGGTCCACCAGAGGAACGCACCAAAATGCATGCGGCTCAGACCTGCCGGGATGGAGATAAGCTGACGGATACCCGGGATAAAACGACCGATGAAGGTCGATACATTGCCTTTCTCGCGGAAGTACTCCTCCGCTTTCTGTATCTTCTCGCTCGAGAGCAGACACAGATGCCCGAGTTTGCTGTCGGCGAACTTATAGATGATGATACGTCCAAGCCAAACGGAGAGGCCATAATTAATGATGGCTCCTATCATGGCCCCGAGCGTGCCGAAGAGCACGATGAGAAGGACATCTACCAGATAATTGCCCGTTGCGCAAAGGACACTGTCCGGCTGGCCTGCCACGAAAGCGGCTGGCGGGATAACGACCTCGCTGGGGAAGGGGATGAAAGAACTCTCCACCGCCATCAACGCGGTAATCGACGCATAGTTCATATGCGCCGAGTACCACGTAATGATATTGTCAACCAGACTCATTTAGATAAAGAGGAGTTGAACGATGATATAAACCGGCAACAGGATGATCAAGCTGAACTTAATCATGTAGCCGAAGAACGACGGCATCTTGATTCCGCTCTCCTCTGCGATGGCTTTCACCATAAAGTTAGGTCCGTTGCCGATATAGGTCAGTGAGCCGAACATCACAGCCGCGATGGAGATAGCTTTGAGCAGTATCTCCGGAACACCGGCTACGAAAGGTGTGCCGTTGAACATACCTGTTACGACACCGGCTTCAGCGGCAGCAAGCGACTCCGGCAGGCCGGAAGCTACGCCGTGGAAGGCAACCGCTGTCGGCGTGTTATCGAGGAACGCAGAGAGCGCACCGGTCGAGTAATAGAACTGCCATGCGTGGGTGAAACCGAGGTCGGCTGCGTGCGCCTTCAGATAGGCGAGGGCAGGGGTCATCGTCGTGAAGATACCGAGGAACAGAACCGCTACCTCTACTATCGGCGTCCAGCTGAACTTGTTGTCGTCATAACGCACCTCTTTCTTGGTGGTGTAGAGCGAGAGACCTGTGAGCGAGAGCAGCACTATCTCACGCAGGTATTTGAGCCACAGCGGAGCGTCTGCTTCACCCATCTGCTTGATGGTTCCTTCGTTCACAAAAGCCACTGCCAGCACTACGCCTAACAGATATACGAAATTGATAGTACCTTTCATTACCATCGGAGTCGCCTCACGCGAGTCTGCGGAGAGAGAGGTCCAGTGCTCTTTCTTGTAATAATAGGTATCCATCGCGAAATAGATACCGAGGAGCAGCAGTCCCGTAACCGCCCATTCGGGCGCAAGGTGCATGAACCATGAGAAATGCGCGCCGCGGAGGAAGAGCATGAACAAGGGTGGGTCTCCCAGCGGAGTCAGCAGACCGCCGCAGTTGGCTACCAGAGCGATGAAGAAAAGGATGGTGTGAACCTTGTATTCACGCTGTTTGTTGGTCTCGATGAGCGGACGGATAAGTAGCATGGCTGCGCCCGTCGTACCCATGATAGAGGCTAAGATCCAGCCCAAGCCCAAGAAACCGGTGTTGACCCAAGGCTTGGCTTTCAGGTCACCCGAGAAATGAATACCGCCGGTGATGACAAACAGCGCCAACAGAAGGATGATGAACGGCACGTAGTCGAAGAAAATCTGGTGCTCCAACTCGTGCATCATTCCTCCCATGATCAGGCATACCGCTACGGGCACGCCGAGGAAGAGGGAAACAATGAGTTTGTTGGTGTTCTTCTCCCACCAGTGTTCTGCTACCAGCGGACCGATAGCAATCATCAGAAGCATGAGTCCGAACGGAATCAAAGACCATGCCGAATGTACAAATTGTTCCATAGCATTTGAATTAATGAAAATGAATATTATATTGCTTTGCTTAATCTAACTTGAGGACGGCAAGGAAGGCTTTTTGCGGCACTTCGACGTTACCGATCTGCTTCATCCGTTTCTTACCGCGTTTCTGCTTCTCGAGCAGTTTGCGTTTACGGCTCACATCACCGCCGTAGCACTTGGCAAGGACATCTTTACGCACCTGCTTGACCGTCTCGCGGGCGATGATCTTTGCACCGATAGCCGCCTGGATAGCAATATCAAACTGCTGACGCGGCAGGAGTTCTTTGAGTTTCTCGCACATACGACGTCCGAAATCCACGGCATTGTCACGGTGGGTGAGGGTAGAGAGCGCATCGACCTGTTCTCCGTTGAGCAGGATATCGAGTTTCACGAGGTTAGAGGGTCTGAAACCATTCATGTGCCATTCGAAAGACGCGTAGCCTTTACTGATGGATTTAAGTTTGTCGTAGAAATCGATCACGATCTCGCCGAGTGGCATGTCGAACAGGATCTCCATACGGTTGCCGGAGATATACTCCTGCTTAACAAGCTCGCCGCGTTTACCGAGACAAAGCGTCATGATCGGTCCGATAAATTCCGCAGTCGTGATTACGCTCGCGCGTATGTATGGTTCTTCAATGCGGTCTATCTCCGTGAGGTCCGGCATGCCGGCAGGGTTGTGCACCTCGACCAGGTTGCCGTCTTTCGTATAGACGTTATAGGATACGTTCGGTACCGTTGTGATCACGTCCATGTCGAACTCGCGATCCAGACGTTCCTGTACAATCTCCATATGGAGCAATCCCAGGAATCCGCAGCGGAAACCAAAGCCGAGCGCCATCGAGCTCTCCGGCTGGAAAGTGAGGGATGCATCATTCAATTGCAGTTTCTCAAGGGATGCCCGCAGATCCTCGTAATCCTCACTCTCAATCGGATAAACGCCGGCAAAGACCATCGGCATCGCTTCTTCGAAACCATCTATCGCCTTGTCGCACGGGCGGGCTACATGCGTGATCGTATCACCCACCTTTACCTCCGTACTCGTCTTGATACCCGAGATGATATATCCTACATTCCCGGCGCTGATCTCTTTGCGCGGACTCAAGTCAAGTTTAAGCACACCGATCTCGTCCGCATCGTACTCCTTGCCTGTATTAACAAAGCGCACTTGGTCACCGGTCTTCATCGTACCGTTGACCACCTTGAAGTAGGCGATGATACCTCTAAAACTATTGAAGACACTATCGAATACCAGACACTGCAGCGGAGCGTTCGGATCCCCATTTGGCGCAGGAATACGGTCAATGATGGCATCCAGAATCTCCGGTACGCCCTCGCCGGTTTTGGCAGAGCAACGCAGAATCTCCTCTCGTTTGCAACCCAACAAATCCACTATCTCATCCTCTACCCGTTCGGGCATGGCGTTGTCCATATCGCATTTGTTGAGCACGGGAATGATCTCCAGGTCGTGCTCAATCGCCATGTAGAGATTGGATATCGTCTGCGCCTGGACGCCCTGCGTGGCATCTACCACCAGCACCGCTCCCTCGCATGCTGCTATAGAACGGCTCACCTCGTAGGAAAAGTCCACGTGCCCCGGCGTGTCGATGAGGTTAAGGGTATAACCCTTATGCTGCATCTGGATGGCGTGACTTTTGATGGTGATACCGCGCTCTTTTTCGAGGTCCATGTCGTCTAGCACCTGGTTCTCCATCTGCCGAACGTCCACCGTGCCGGTGAGCTCCAACATACGATCGGCCAGCGTACTTTTTCCGTGGTCTATATGCGCAATAATACAAAAATTACGTATCTTATCCATAATCGGGCACAAAGTTACAACTTTTTTTGCATATATAAAAATTTTTTTGTAATTTTGCACAAAATTTAACAAATATTTATAACGTGAAGAGTATTGTAGTTCGATTTTGTGGTGACTCCGGTGACGGCATGCAGCTGACTGGTAATATGTTTGCCCAGTTAGGAGCCGAGTTGGGTCACGAGATTTCTACGCTTCCCGATTTCCCGGCGGAGATCCGTGCACCGCAGGGTACAATCGGCGGTGTGAGCGGTTTTCAGGTGCAGATAGGTAGTGGTGTCTATACGCCGGGCGACAAAGCGGATGTGATCGTGGCGATGAATGCGGCGGCCTTGAAAGTGAGTGCGCAGAGCAAGCATTTCCATGAGCATGCGATTATCATCGTGGATACGGATAGCCTGACGGATAAGGACTTGGAGAAAGCGCTGTATAAGACGGATAACCCGTTTACGGAGTTAGGCATCCCTGAGACGGTGCAGATCGTGCCGATGGCTTTGACAACGCTCACCAAAGAGGCGCTCAAGGATAGCGAGATGGACAATAAATCCGTGCTCAAATGCCGGAATATGTTCGCTTTAGGCCTTATCTACTGGCTTTTTGACGAACCGATGGACAAGGCAATCCGTTTGCTGGAGGATAAGTTCAAGAAGAAACCCGCCCTCATCGCCCCGAACACGAAGGTGATGGTGGATGGATACAATTATGGACAGAATCTGGCGCTCTCAGTGCATCAGATTCGCTTGGAAGCCGGTAACAAACCGCAAGCACACGGTCGTTATACGTCTATCGCAGGTAATAAGGCAACAGCATGGGGACTGATAGCAGCGGCTCAGAAAGCAGGCAAGCATCTCTTTCTGGGTTCGTACCCGATCACGCCGGCGACGGATATCCTGCATGAGTTGGCTGCGCGTAAGGATATGAACGTGATGGCTATCCAGGCAGAGGACGAGATAGCCGGTGTATGTACGGCGATCGGTGCGGCTTTTGCCGGTGACTTGGCTTGTACAAGCACTTCCGGTCCGGGCCTGAGCCTCAAGTCCGAAGCCATCGGTCTGGCGGTCATGGCCGAACTGCCCTTGGTGGTAGTCGATGTGCAGCGTGGCGGTCCGAGTACAGGTCTGCCGACTAAAACCGAGCAGACGGACCTGCTGCAAGCGCTCTACGGTCGCAACGGTGAGTGTCCTGCGGTGGTGCTGGCGGCATCGAGTAGCGCCAACTGCTTCGATTTTGCCTACGAGGCGTGTAAGATCGCCTTGGAAAATATGACGCCGGTGATTCTGATGACCGATACCTATCTGGCGAACGGAACGGCGTTGTGGCGTATCCCGTCCTTAAGTGAACTGCCGACGATCCAGCCCCAGAGTGTGCCGGAGGACTTGAAGGGCAAGTATAATCCGGCGCTGCGGGACGAACGTGGCGTACGTTATTGGGCGTACCCGGGTATGGAAGGCTTTGAGCACCGTAACATCGGTCTGGAGCGCGATGCCCAACGCGGCACCATCTCCACCAACCCCGAGAACCACGAAGTGATGGTTCTGGCGCGCAAGCATAAGATCGAACAGATTGCTGATCGCATTCCCGATCTCAAGGTGCAGGGGAATACGGAAAGCGATACCCTGTTGGTCGGCTGGGGTAGTACGGAGGGGCATCTCCATGCAGCAGCCAACGAGCTTTGTTGTGCGCTCGCACAGTTTAATTATATCTGCCCGCTTCCGAAGAATACCCGCGAGGTACTGCGTCAATACAAGCGCATTATTGTGTGCGAACTCAATACGGGACAATTTGCTGCGTATCTTCGTGCGCAATTTCCCGACATTCAAATGGAACAATATAATGAAATAATGGGACAGCCGTTCGCTGTAGAAAGGATAGTAGAGTATGCAAGCAAGTGATTTCAAATCAGATCAATATGTACGTTTCTGCCCGGGCTGCGGTGATCATGCGATATGTATGGCCTTGCAGAAAGCGATGGCGCAGATAGGTATCCCGACGCATGAAGTGGCAGTCATTTCCGGTATCGGTTGCTCGAGTCGTATGCCGCATTACCTGAACACCTACGGCTTCAACACGATCCACGGTCGTGGCGGTGCTGTGGCTACCGGTGTGAAGACGAGTCATCCGGAGTTGACCGTTTGGCAGATGAGTGGTGACGGCGATTGCTTTGCCATCGGTGGTAACCATTTTATCCATGAGATACGCCGTAATGTGGACCTCAACGTCTGCGTGTTCAACAACCGCATCTATGGTCTAACCAAGGGCCAGTACAGTCCGACGAGCCCGAAGGGCTTTGTGTCCAAGTCGAGTCCGTTCGGTACGGTAGAGCGTCCGTTCATCCCTGCACAACTGGTGTTAGGAGCCCGTGGTACGTTCTTTGCCCGCACGCTTGATGTCGATATGCCGACGACGGTCGATTGTATGGTGGCAGCGCAGCAGCACAAGGGCTGCTCGATCGTGGAGTGTCTGGTCAATTGTGTGATCTTTAATAACGGCACGCATGCCTGGATAGCCGACCGCGAGCAACGCGCAGAGCATAGTATCATCCTCAAGCATGGACAGAAGATGCTTTTTGGCAAGGAGAATGACAAGGGCTTGGCAGTAGAGATCGATCCGGTCACTTTTGTGCCGAAGATCATCGTCGTGCCGGCAGACGATCCGCGTGTGCTCGTGCACGATGCGCATCAGGCGGACACGACCTTGCACCGTATGCTGGCACTTATGGGACAGGAAGATCATGAGCTGCCGATCGCGTTAGGAGTCATCCGTGAAGTGGAGGCTGAGACCTACGATCAGGCCGTCAACAAGCAGATAGCCGACGTACGTGCTTCATCGAAAGCTAAGACCTTCGATGAACTGACCGCTACTTTGGAAAGTTGGGAAATGTGATTAACGGTACTTGGACTCGGTGCAGTCACCGAGCATCGATAAGTACGATTCGTAACGGGAGATAGCGATGTCTCCCGTTATTATTTTGTCCTGCACGGCGCAGCCGGGTTCGTTGGTGTGCGTACAGTTACCGAAACGGCAGTCATGACCGGCTTCGAAGATCTCCCGGAAGTAATGACTGACTTCTTCTTTCTGAAAATCAATCGTGCCAAAACCCTTGATACCCGGGGTGTCAATGATCGCGCCGTCCTCCAGGAAATACATCTCCGAGAAGGTGGTGGTATGCATGCCCTTATCGTGGGCATCGGAGATCTTACCGGTACGTGTCATCTCTTGTCCGAACAGGGCATTGAGCAGGGTGCTCTTACCAACACCGGAGTTACCGGAGAGTAGAGTGGTCTTGCCTTGAAGGAAGGGGATGACGTCAGAAGGCTGACAACGGATGGCAGAGATCTCCATCGTCTGATAGCCGATGGACTCGTAGAGGGCACGCAGCTCTGCAAGTTGCGCCAACTCCTCTTCCGTCAACAGGTCTATCTTATTAAAAATAAGGATCGCGCGCACGCGATAGGCCTCGCATGTAGCCAGGAAGCGGTCAATGAAAGTGGTGGAAGTGACAGGGTGGTTGACGGTCACGATGAGCGCCACCTGGTCGATGTTGGCAGCGAGGATATGACTCTCTTTGCTCAGATTGGTCGATCGCCGGATGATATAGTTCCGACGATCCTCCACCTCCATGATCCATCCCTCTTCGACTTGTACAAAATCGCCTACCGCTACCGGATTGGTGCTACGGATACCACGAATGCGGAAGTTGCCTTTGATCCGGCACTCCGCACTCGTACCATCGTCCATGCGAACGATGTAACTACTACCCGTAGATTTAATGACTAAACCGCGCATTAAACCGTCATGATCTCTTTCTCTTTAGCTGCGTAGAGGGCATCGACTTTGGCGATATATTTATCGTGGGTCTTCTGCATGTCCTCTTCGGCATCTTTCTCGATGTCTTCGCTCAAGCCGTTCTTCACGAGTTTCTTAAACTCTTCAATCGCGTCACGGCGGGCGTTACGGATGGACATCTTGGCTTGTTCTGCCTCGCCCTTGCACTGCTTACAGAGCTCACGACGGCGCTCCTCGGTCAGCGGCGGCAGCACCAGACGGATGGTCTCGCCGTTATTGGACGGTGCCAGACCGATATTCGAGTTGATGATCGCGCGCTCGATGTCGCTGATCAGTTTCTTCTCCCACGGCGTGATGGCAATCGTCCGGGCATCCGGTGTTACGATCGTAGCGCAGCTGCTAAGCGGAGACATCGTACCGTAATAATCGATCTTGATCGGTTCAAGGATACGCGGGTTGGCTTTACCGGCACGGATGTGCTGGAGGGTGTCGTCTAAGTGAGTGACAGCGTTTTGCATCTGCTCTTCTGCTGCAGACTCAAATAATTCTAATTCGTCGTTCATACTATTAGGGTTTTACGAGAGTGCCGATAGCCTCTCCATTAATAACTTTCTCAAGGTTGCCTACCTGATCCATGCAGAATACATAGATCGGCATGCCGTTCTCTTTGCACATGACGGTGGCCGTCTGGTCCATCACTTTCAGTCCGCGGCGAATCACTTCATCATAAGTGATTTCTGAGAACTTGGTAGCCGTCGGGTCTTTCTCCGGGTCGGCGGTGTAGATTCCGTCCACACGCGTACCTTTGAGCATCACCTCGGCTTTGATCTCCAGTGCGCGGAGACTCGAGCCCGTATCGGTGGTGAAGTAGGGTGCACCCGTACCGCCTGCCAAGATGACTACATTGCCTTTCTCCAGCAGACGTTGCGCCTTAGCGGGACTGTAGAAATCACCGATCGGCTCCATGCGGATAGAGGTCAGTACACGTACCGGCTGACCGATCGCTTCGAGGGCGCTCTGCAATGCCAGCGCATTGATGACGGTAGCTAACATACCCATCTGGTCGCCTTTGACACGGTCAAAACCGCGTTGTGCACCGCTTAGGCCACGGAAGATGTTTCCGCCGCCTATGACGATACCGACCTGCACGCCTTTTTGTGCAATGGCTTTCACCTGCTCGGCATACTGGTTCAGACGCTCGGTGTCAATGCCTTGCTTGTTTTCTCCGGCAAGGCTCTCACCGGATAGTTTTAAAAGAATGCGTTTATACATAATAACGATTTAACGTTTTATCAATTTAACGGTACCACGATGCATACATCGCGTAGTTATTGGCAATTTTTTTGTTAATCTCTGCAGTCTGCACCGGATCGGCTTTCTTAATGAATTTCGCCGGCACGCCGCCCCAGATCTCGTGCGGTCCGATCTGCGTGTTGGAGAGCACGAGTGCGCCTGCTGCTACGATCGCTCCTTCGCCTACATGCGCACCGTCGAGTAGGGTAGCACCCATACCGATCAGCGCGAAGTCATCGACGTCTGCACCGTGGATAGTCACGTTGTGCCCTACGGACACGAAGTCACCCAGACGGATGGTCGATTTCTGATAGAGCGTATGCAGCACGGCGCCGTCCTGAATATTACAATGCTTCCCCACCACGATAGTGTTCACATCGCCGCGGAGCACACTGTTGAACCACAGACTGCTGCCTTCCCCTACCGTCACATCGCCGACGACCGTGGCGTTCTCCGCCATGAAAACGTCGTCAGCGATATGCGGTGTCAGGATTTCGCCGTTTCGATTAATCGATTTGATTAGAGCCATAGTTTTCTAGATTTCTAGAATTCTAGATTTCTAGTTATCTGGCAGCGATAATAGCGAGGAATTTCTCTGCTACGAGGGCAGCACCACCGATCAAACCGCCGTCGATATCCGGGCAAGCGAAGAGCTCAGCAGCGTTCTTCTCATTGCAGCTACCGCCGTAGAGGATCGTGGTGTCTTCTGCCGCTGCTTTACCGTATTTGTCTGCTATCAGACCACGGATGTAAGCGTGGATCTCCTGTGCCTGTGCGGGCGTAGCCGTCAGACCCGTACCGATCGCCCATACCGGCTCGTAAGCCAACGTGATGTGCTTCCACTCCTCTGCGCTCAGACCGAAGACCGAACCCTCGAGTTGAGCTTTTACTACCTCGTTCTGCTTGCCGGCCTCACGCTCTTCTTTCACCTCACCGATGCAGAAGATCACCTTTAGACCGTTTGCCAAAGCGAGACGTACTTTCTCTGCCAGCATCTCATAGCTCTCGGCATAGTACTGACGACGCTCCGAGTGACCGAGGATCACGTACTCAGCACCGGTGGACTTTACCATCTCTGCGCTAACCTCGCCCGTGTAGGCACCCTTCTCGTGATCTGCGCAGTTTTCTGCAGCCACCTTGATCGGGCTACCCTTCAGCAGCTCTGCTACCGATGCCAGATGAATAAACGGTGTACCGATAACCACGGCACATTTGGGGTCTTTTACTGCGGCTTTGAGCTCCGATGCCAAAGCGATTCCTTCCTGCAGGTTCTTGTTCATTTTCCAGTTGCCTGCAACCATTTTTGTTCTCATAAGTGTATCTGTTTTATTGTTTATTGTATTTGTTGTCCGATAATCGAGTATTTCTTATTGTCGCGGAGGATCACGATCTGTCCGTTCTCCAGCACTTTCACTGCCTTCACTGCTACCACTTGGTTCACGATAGCCGTTGTTCCGCAATTAAGAACGGTGGTATAATCGCTATAAGTGATAGAAGGTCCTACTTGCTGCTTATACAGATAGATCGGATCACCGGCACTTGTGTAAGCGGTGAAATCGCTCTTGGAACCGTAGTACTCCAAGTGATTCTTACCGGTTATCGCCATGTTCACGAAATCCCATGAACCATTATTTACAGTATAAGAGAAATGGATGTTATCGCTGGCACTGGTCGTAAAACCGGCATTTGTATAGTTGCCGTTTTTATAAATATGTACGTATTTACCTTCGGATATATTGTAGAAAGAAAGCGTGTTGTTATTGAGGGCGATTTGCCAGATTATATTACCGTCTGTCGTGGTAATCATCCCTGAAGAAGCCGGCGATACTTGTTGTTGGTCAATGTAGAAGCCATTACTCGTCAATTGATTCTTCATGGCGAAATAATTCGAGTTATAGTATCCAACTACAATATAATTGCCGTCCTCCAACTCTGTGGTCGAAGTAATCTTCTGATAATCGTTCGTCGGAGCGCTACCACCTTCCTCTGTTGTAGCAAACACAGCGTAGAAAGTAGTCGCCTCGTTAATCACCTTACCGGTGGTAAAGAGGTCAGCGGGTGCTGTGCCGCTTACGTTGCTCTGTTCCGTCCAACCTACGAATACTTTACCATTCTGGCAACTCTCCGGGGTAACAGCCGGTACTGCCGTCTTACCCGGTACTACTTCTGTGGTCGAAGTTTCACCATTCACCGACCAAGTAATCGTTACCGGTGGCAGGTCAGCGCGATCCGGCACGATACCGATGATCACGTCCTGATCATAATTGAAGTCATAACTACCGCCACCGATGCCGCCTTTCGGAGGACACAGGTTGTCCAGCAGATAATAGCCGTCGCCGCTACCGGACCATCCCCAGTTGAAGTGGAAATAGTCATCCGAGCGGTATCCGTCGCAGATAAAGCTGTGACCGCCGTCGTAAATAGTCGGACCTGCGCCGGCATACATGATCGGGCGGTTTTTATTCAACTCTGCCTTCAGCATGGCTTTCCAATCGGCATCTGACCAAGCGTCATAATACGTGTACCCGTTCTCTTCATAACCCGCGCGCATATAGCTGACGATACTGTCCATCTTATAGCCGAAGAACTCGTGCAGCGCATTCTGGGCACAAGGCCACTCTGCCGTCTCGTAGATGCCATAATTAGCCGTTTGAGCACCCGAACCGCCTGCATTGGCATCGCCGTACATCATCTCCACGCCCACACCGGCATGGTACATCAAAGTCGCTACGGCGTTCTTCTGAGCGGTCGTAGCAGAACCGGAATAACTATTCAGCATATTATCCCAGTCGTAGGTGGTATTGGCGAAATTAACCGTTTGCTGACTGTACGAGGAGTAATTCGGGATAAGCTGATTATACTGATCGACAACATAATTTCCATCTTCATCCGTTTGATACGGTTCGTTCGGATCCAAGGGACGATAGCTGTGGCTACCCGTTCCCTGTACCGGCCACTCCCAGTATTTCATCACCTGCGCCATCGCTGTCGCTACACAGCCTGTATAAGCTTTGCTGTTTCCGCTTCCCGGGCAGAGGTTCCAGTACGGAGCGTCCTGATCCCAAGTGGTCTGAATCAGCGGACCCACTACTACGGAAGCGGTTGCAGTGCGTGCACCCTTGCGCAGCGCTTTCCACTGATTCTGTGCCTCTTCACTTGCTTCTACACCGTCCGCCTCGATGCGACGGGTGAAGGTGTTGTACTTACCGAGCCAGTTTTTGATGTTCGAGGGCATGTTATCCGTGCGGAAATGACCCGTCTCCGAGTACGCCAGAATAGGCCGCATCGCATCGTTGGCAGATACGATCACCCAACCCTCACCGTTCTCGTTCTCGTAGAGGTAAAACAGGTCCTCGGGCGCCGACGCTTTGCGAACCATCTTCTTTGCCGGAACGGCTTTCTTTGCATTCGTGTTTGCGGATGCCGCATTCATAAAATGATTTGCTACGAGCGCTGCATCATCCAAGCTCACGCGCTCAGCAAAAAGTGTCACCGACACCATCAAGGCCGCAAGGCCTAACCAAAATTTCTTCATGATATTTCTTTATTGTATACGTTGTCCGAAAATGGAATATTTCTTATTGTCGCGGAGGATCACAATCTGTCCGTTCTCCATCATTTTTACAGCCTTGTCGGCTACTTTCGTGTTGGAGATACCCTCCGTGGCGCAACAGTTCATACTGAAGTTACTGTGTACTATACCGCCACCCCACGAAATAACGATCGAGGTCAGATATAACGCACTGGTGTTGGAGCGGATACCGATAAACTGATAATCGCCGTTTAAGTTCAACTCTGTCTCGCCGCATGCTAACTGACCGAGTTTGGTTCCTTGCTTGTCGCCGTACAGATCCGATACGGAAGAGTAGGCGGTGTTCTTTCCGTAGATATCCAACTTACGGTCGGCACTCGTGTTCTCGTTCCAATCGATCGTGATCTTCGTTACGTTACCACCGGATTGGGTCATGATGATACCCTCGTTCTTGTTCTTTGTACGCAACTGAATAGACTCATGACCACCTGCACTCATACCGGCATAAACGGCACTCGAAGCACAGGTCTTGCCGCTCCATTCTGTGTAACTCGTGCTGGTCACACCTGTCGTCTCGCGGGTCAGTACATCGTTCACCGGCGCACCGCCTTCGCCTTCTTGATCAGCGAATACAGCGTAATACGTCTTATCGGATGTCGCTTTCTTGCCCTCATTGCTCGTGAACAGATCGGACGGACGCTCGCCGTTGATGATACTGATCTGCTCGGTCCAGCCTACGAACACCTTACCGCAGTCACACGTCGGATCAGCCGGCAGCGTGATCAGGTCGCCTGCATTCATCTCCACCGGTGTTCCCGCTACGCCGTTCACTGCCCAGGTGATATGCACCGTAGGCAGCACCTCCGGCTCCTCACGATCCGGTACGATACCGATGATCACATCCTGATTCTCCGAGAAAGAGTAGTCGCCACCACCGGCACCACCGCTACCCGGAGCCAGGTTCGACAGTTTATAGTAGCCGTCGTTGCTGCCGGACCATCCCCAGTTGAAGTGGAAATAGTTATCCGTTCTGTAGCCGTCGCAGATGAAACTGTGACCACCACCGTCACCGGCACCGGCATACATGATCGGGTGTTGCAGATCCAACTCAGCCTTGATCATCGCCGTCCAGTCGGCATCCGACCAAGCGTCGTAGTATTTCGTTCGGTTGTAGGTGTAACCGTCACGCATATAACCGGTCGGTTTCTTATAACCGAAGAACTTATAAAGCGCATTCTGGGCGCACTCGCCTTCGCTGTCAGACCAATCCCAGTCGCCATAATTCACCGTGTACGTACCCGAACCGCCGTCCGCGTCATTACCGTACATCATATCCGTCGCTACTCCGCAGTGATACATCAGGGTTGCTACCGCCGTAGCCTCGGTCTCCGTATAACTGCCGCTATAACTATTCTTCATGTGTGCCCAGTCGTAGGTCGTCGCACCGAAATTAGCCGTTTGTTGACCGTACCGTTTGGATTTGGCACCCGTGTTACTGTTCGGGTCCTGCGGTTGATACGTACGGCTGCCTGTTCCTTGCTCCGGCCACTGCCAGTAGTTCATCACCTGTGCCATCGCCGTAGCCACACAGCCCGTGTAGGCTTTGGTGTTTTGGCTTTCCTGTCCGGGGCAGAGGTTCCAGTACGGAGCGTCCTGATCCCAGGTCGTCTTCACGAGCGGACCTACCACCACAGCGGCCGTCGCTTTACGTGCACCCTTGCGCAGCGCTTTCCATTCGTTCTGTGCTTCCTCACCGGCTACGACACCGTCCGCCTCGATCTTACGGGTGAAGTCGTTGTACTTACTCAGCCATTTCTTCAGGTTTGACGGCATGTTGTCCGTACGGAAATGACCCGTCTCCGAGTACGCTAAGATCGGCGTCATCGCGTCGTTGGCCGACACAAGCACCCATCCCTCACCGTTCTCGTTCTCATACAGGTAATATAAGTCCTCCGTTGCGGTGGCTTTGCGCACCATTTTCTTTGCCGGAACGGCTTTCTTTACATTCGTGTTTGCGGATGCCGCATTCATAAAATGATTTGCTACGAGCGCTGCATCATCTACACTCACGCGCTCTGCGAATAGTGTCATCGACACTGTCAGGGCCAAAAGGCCTACCCAAAATTTCTTCATGATAGATTATATTTCTTGTGTTTATTGGATCGTCTGTCCTAATACATTATATCGCACGTTCTCGCGCACGATGAGCACTTGCCCGTTCTGCAGCACCTTCCGGGCACGCTTTTCTGAAGCCGCCTCGGTCTGCGCTACCGCATAAGGAGCGTTCGGACGCAGTCCGATGATCGCATCCAAACCGTCTTTGAACTTATCCGTCTCACCGCTCGGCTGCATAGTATAGAGGGTGGTGTAACAGTTGCCTTCTCCTTCCCAGCCCCAGTTGATGTGGAACTTACCATCTTTATCCCGGCCGTCACAAACAAACTCATGACCACCGCTGCTACCGCTCTCTCCGCCCATGATGATCGGACGACCTGCCTCCAGATCCGCATTGAAATACTCGATGAACTTTTTACGATCGACATTGTAATCGGTCGGCACATTGTCATGCACATCCCAATCCGACTGACCGTACATCGTGATATATTTATCGTACTTGTAGTCAAAATAAGCCGCCAGACCAAACGCCATATTATCCGTCATCGTACCGGAACCGCCGGCCTTATTGCCGCCGTATCCCATCTCACTCGCCACACCGGCATGATACATCAGAGTCGCTACCGCTTTGGCCTGCGCCGTGGTGTACGGCTGGCCTTTGTAGGCGGGCAGCATATTGTTCCAATCGTAGGTCGTGGCTGCATAATTCGCGGTAAGAATCGTATCCACACTCTTCGTGCAATCCCCCGAATAATTATTGTATTTCAGACAGTCCTGCCACGTATAACTGCTGCGACCGACACCTGTCTTCGGCCAGCGCCATTTGTACATGATCATCGCCGCGGCGGTCGCTACACAGCCTGTATAACTCCGTGTGTTGTCCAACTTGTCCATCGGACAGAGGTTATTGTACGGTTTCTGTTGGTACCAGGTGATCTCAACACCGTCCTGATTCACCAGCAAGGGCGCAATAGGCTCTACCGAATCCGCTGCCGGAGCGTTATACGGTTCGGCAGCATCCTCGATCGACGAGATCTCGTTGGCGAAACGACTGAGCCACCATGCAAAAGCCGGATTGATCTTCTCGGCATCGAACGTACCCTCGTTGCTGTACGCCAGCACTTCGTCCGTCGTGCGGTCATCCGCCGACACGATCACAAAACCCTTCTCGTCCGTTTGATTGAACACATAGAAAGCCGCTTCGTCTTTGTTGCGCTTCTTCATCTCATGCACCAGACGAACGGACGCTACCTCGCGCGATGCTTGAGGGAGCTGCCTTACCCGCGGCTGTTGATGGCAGAACCGAGCGGCTATCTCAGCAGCTTGGTCTGCGCTCCGTTGACCCGCCATCACGGCGATCAACGGCAGTAGGAAAAGTCCTAATAAAAGTTTTCTCATCCCTTATTTCTGTTTCAAATTGTATTTATCGATAATCGTACCGTTTTCCACCACAAACACACCCGGGTTGGCACGCACAATCGTCTTTAAGGTCACCGGATCCATCGTGCAGAACGCATCCATCGGTAACTCATGCTCATCGCAGAAGGCTTCGATATCTGCCTCGCCCGATCCCGTCAGGAAATAGCACAACGTACCATTTTCCCAGCATGCACTGTACAAATCGCGTACTTTATCGATCTGCTTGAGGTCGGTCTTCTTCAGATCGTACATCGTCACCAAAGTCACCGGTGCTTCCGACTCCAGTACATCGTACGTGATATCCTCGAAATCCATCGTCAGGATCTCAAAATCATGGATCGGCGCTTCGTAACCTTTCTTCACCAGCACCGATTTCTGGTCCACAAAGAACCACTCCGGATCGTTCTTCGGGTAGTTCTCCAGCGTGAACTCCTGTTCTTCGCCGTCGTCCTTGGCGTAAATCAAGGTCACCGCATACACGTCCGGCTCCGCATCTTCCGGAATCTCCATCAACTCGGGGATGTTATTGCCGATCTTGTACGGACGGAAATCAAGCGGGGGAAGGTGATTATAGCTGTATCCCATGATTCCGATACCGGACAGCAAGGCCAACAGCAGGATGACGTACTCGACGCCGGCGCGCCACAGCGGCTGGATCGCTTTTTGGCATACCAACAGCACCACTACCAGACTCAGCAGCACCACATTCTTCCAGAACGTCTCCCAGTTCGTCAGCACCAGTGCGTCACCGAAACAACCGCAGTCGCTCACCGGGTTCGTCAGCGCGATCCACAACGTCAGCGGGGTCATCACCAGATAGAACACCAGCGACAGCCAACTCGTCCATCTCGTGCGCACGTTACACAACATCGCCCAACCGAGCAACCATTCTACCAGTATAAGGCACACCGCCGCCACACCTGCCAACGGCAGCAGGTCCGTCATCCACCCGCCAAAGGCCTTTAGATAATCTTCTATCTTATACACCGTTCCTAACGGATCCACGGCTTTCACAAAGCCCGAGAACAGAAACGTGATCGCCAGCAGTGTCCGCGCTACGCTACCAATGATGTGTTGTACTTTATCCTTCATAATGTATCAAATCAAAAATGGCATAATTGATAATGTCGAAATAGTTACCCTCAACGCCTTCCGACGCGATGGTCTTACCATCATTCTCGAGGATGGTCTTGATGCGGATGATCTTGGCCAGAATCATATCCACGATCCCTTCCTTACTCATCTCGCGCCATGCCTCACCGTAATCGTGGTTCTTGCGTACCATCAACTCCTTGGCTTCGTTCAGCACCTTGTCGTACAATTCTACCGCCTGCTCGCGCGACATATCAATCGAATCTGCGTACCCGTGCCGCGACTGAATAATCGCCGTGATACCATAATTCACGATCGCCCGCAGGTTACCCTCTATATCATCGCCTACCAGACTCACACCCGTCGTCTGACGCTGACGGATGTTACATACCTTGATGTACAACTGGTCGGTGATGCCGTGCAGGCGGAAGATACGCCACGACGGACCGTAATCCTGCATCTTGTCCACAAAAATCGCCCGGCATTTTGCCGTTACGGCATCAAACTCTTTTACTGTATCGTGTTGCATAGCTCTTCGAGCGTTACTTGTTTCTGTTCTCCGGTGAGCATCTTCTTGAGCATCACCGTGTTGTTTGCCATCTCGTCGCCGCCGACAATCGCTACATACGGGATCTGCTTGCTGTCTGCGTAGCCCATCTGCTTCTTCATCTTCGTCGCCTCCGGGTACACTTCCACCGCAATACCTTTCTCGCGCAGCGCCTTGGCCCACTTCAATGCATATTTCAATTCGTCTTGGCCAAAAGTTGCGAAGAGTACTTGCGTAGCACTTAGCAACTCCTTCGGGAATAAATCCAACTCCGTTAGTACGTCGTAGATGCGGTCTGCACCGAACGAGATACCGACGCCCGATACACCCGGCAGACCAAAGATACCTGTCAGGTTATCGTACCGGCCACCACCCGTGATCGAACCGATCTGCGCGTCCAAGGCCTTCACCTCAAAGATCGCACCCGTATAGTAGTTCAGTCCGCGAGCCAGACACAGATCCAACTCAATATTCAATCTACAATCTACATTCTTCAATTCATCAAAGACGATCTCCATCTCCTCCACACCCTTCAACCCGGTCTCGCTGTTCGCCAGAATGGTCTTCAGTGCCGCGAGTTTCTCTGCGGTCGTTCCGCTGAGATTTAGGATCGGTTGCAATTTAGCTACCTGCTCGTCATTCAAACCGCGCTCCACCAGCTCTGCATTCACTGCCTCCACGCCGATCTTGTCCAGCTTGTCGATCGCTACGGTAATGTCCACCATCTTATCCGGCGCACCGATCACTTCCGCGATACCGGCGAGGATCTTACGGTTGTTGATATGCAGGCACACGTTGATGCCCAAGCGCTTATACACTTCCTCCACAATCTGAATCAACTCCAACTCACCGATCAGACTGTCACTTCCGATCACGTCCACATCGCACTGGTAGAACTCACGATAACGTCCTTTCTGCGGACGGTCCGCACGCCATACAGGCTGGATCTGGAAACGCTTAAACGGGAAAGCAATCTCCTCGCGGTGTTGCACCACGTAACGCGCAAAAGGAACGGTCAGGTCATAACGCAGACCCTTCTCCGGCGCTAAGGCGGCTTTCTCACCGCTGTTCTGAACGCGGAAGAGCAACTTATCGCCTTCCTCGCCGTACTTACCCATCAAGGTCCCTATGTTCTCCATCGCCGGCGTCTCAATCTGCTGGAAGCCGTACAAGGTGAACACACCCTTAATCGTGTTGAAGATATAATTGCGACGCGCCATCTCCATCTGTCCGAAATCACGCGTGCCCTTTGGTATACTTGGTTTCTGTGCCATTTTCTTTAAACTTTAAACTTTCAACTAAAAATCTTTTCAAAGATTTTATCCGTTGCTCCAATCTCACTGGCAACGTACTCCGCAGCCTTGGCGCCGATCGCCTGATAATCGGTGAGCGCGGTGTCCATCGCAGCCTCAAAACTCGGGTAGTCCGTGATACTCCGTGCCGCACCGGCATCAATCAAGCCCTGTGCCTCGCGGAAATGGTGGTAGTTCGGACCGAACACCACCGGTACACCGTACACCGCTGCCTCGATCGTATTGTGGATACCGACGCCGAATCCGCCGCCTACATACGCCACCTGTCCGAAACGGTACACCGATGACAGCAGACCCATCGTATCGATCACCATCACCCGCATATGCATCATGCTCTTCTGTTTGGCACGACTGTAACGCACCAACCGACCTTGGAACAAGTTGAAGATATAATGTTGCCGTTTCCATCCGATCTCGTGCGGCACGAGCAGGAGCTTCGTGTCCTCGTGTTCCTCGATATAGCGCATCAGCAGCTTCTCGTCTTTCGGCCATGTGCTGCCGGCTATGATCACCCGCTCGCAACCCTCTATGAATTGACGGATCGGCGTCAGACGCGGATCGTCGTTCTTCGGCGCAGCCTCCATGATCTGCTCTACGCGGTCAAAACGGGTGTCTCCCGCTACCGAGCAGTCTTTCACTCCGTGCGCTTCTAACAACGCACGCGAGGCTTCGTCCTGCACAAAGATATGCGTGAAGCAATGCAGCAAGCCTAACGACGCCTTACCGTACCAATGGAAGAACCGTTGGGTGGGGCGGAAGATGGCGGAGATGCTGTAGGTCGCAATACCGCGGCGCTTCAACTCTTTCAGATACGGCGGCCAGAACTCGTACTTCACGAAGATAGCCATCGCCGGCTGCAGCATCTCGATGAACCGACGTGCGTTACGGCGCGTGGCAAAAGGCAGGTACGCTACGGCATCCACCTTGTCGTACTGCTTGCGCATCTCGTAACCCGACGGACTGAAGAACGTCAGCACGATACGACGGCTCGGTTGCTCACGACGCAGACGCTCAATCAGCGGACGCGCCTGCTCAAACTCACCTACGGACGCTGCATGGATCCAGATCGCACCCTTCTCCTGAAGACGTGCATCGCTCCACGTGGCCTTCTGCCCACGCACCATCGCGCGGGCTTTCGCGTGCCCGAAAAAAGCAGCTATCCGTATAATCAAAAAATACAAAAACATCTTTATAATTTCAAAAAGCGTGCAAAGATACAAAAAATAATCGACATGCGCAAATAAATTTGCATAATTAAAAAAAAAATCGTACCTTTGCGGCCGATTTTGAAAATAATGGAAAAAAGAACCGTAATATTGGCAATCGAATCCAGCTGTGATGATACCTCTTCGGCTGTCATCGTGGATGGGGTGTTGCGTAGCAATGTCATCGCGAGTCAAAAAGTGCATGAGGAATACGGAGGGGTCGTTCCTGAACTCGCCAGCCGGGCCCATCAGCAGAATATCCTGCCTGTCGTGGACACCGCTCTAAAGCGTGCCGGCGTGACGAAAAACGACATTTCCGCCATCGCCTTCACCCGCGGACCCGGACTCCTGGGCTCCCTGCTCGTCGGTACCTCTTTTGCCAAAGGGCTGGCGCTTGCCCTTAACGTCCCCCTCATCGATGTGAACCATCTGCAGGGCCATGTGCTCGCGCATTTTGTCGAAGACGGTACGGGCCTCGAACATCCTACTTTTCCGTTCTTGTGTTTGTTGGTTAGCGGTGGTAACTCCCAGATCGTTCTCGTCCGTGCCTACAACGACATGCAGATCATCGGTCAGACCATCGACGATGCTGCCGGCGAGGCCTTCGATAAGTGCGCCAAAGTGCTCGGCTTGCCTTACCCGGGAGGCCCGTGGATAGACAAACTCGCCAAGCTCGGCGACCCCGCCAAATACCCCTTTGCCAAACCCAATATTCCCGGGTACGATTACTCCTTCTCCGGCCTCAAGACCTCCTTCCTTTATACCTTGCGCGACATGCTCAAAGCGCAGGGCGTAGAGACCATCGACGACTTGGCGCAGAATGTTCCAAATCTCCGGGAGGATATGTGTGCTTCTTTGCAGGCTACGGTGGTCGATATCCTCATGCGCAAACTCAAGAAAGCGGCAGCCGATCTGCATATCAATCAGGTCGCGGTAGCCGGAGGCGTTTCCGCCAATAGTGCGCTGCGTCAGGCTTTCATCGACTACGGCCGCAAGTACCGCTGGAAGGTCTTTATCCCGCCTTTCTCTTTCACGACTGACAATGCCGCTATGGTCTGCCAGGCCGGCTATTTCAAATACCTCGACAACGATTTTTGTGCTATCGATGAAGTGCCTTTCGCTAAAACAACGATTTGAGTGGCTCAAGCCCTATGAAGATGTTCTGATTTTCATGATCACGCTGCTGGTGGCGAACTATGCCTGGAAATGGACCTTCACCGGCGATGAATACGGCGATGTCGTCACTTGGCTCGGCATGGATGTCACGGCGCCGTTCGAGATCATGGCCTGTCATATCGCGCAAGCGGTCTTTTGGCTCGTCTCCCTCGTCCGCGACACCGCTTACATGCCCGACGAACATACCATCCGCTTTGTTACCGGCTCCGGATCCACCATCATCTGGGGATGCACCGGACTCAAACAGAGCTTTATCTGGCTCTGTCTTATCCTCACGGTACGTAGTACCGAACCGGCCTACAAAACATGGTTGCAGAAACTGTGGTTTATTCCCTTCGGCTGGCTCTGCTGCTATATTTTCAATATCTTACGCATTGCCGCCATCACGCTCTTCGTGGAGTTCCATCCCGACTGGTTCCACGTCCTCCACGATTACATCTTCAAGTATGCGTTCTACGCTATGCTTTTTGGTCTTTGGGTGTGGTTTGTTGAAAAGCTAAGACTTTCTGCTTCAACCAACTGATCATTTTCCACGTCTTCGACGCCTGCGGGGTATCGCCGCTTAAGATATCCGGGATCGCAGCGCCGGTCTCCTGTTCCGGATAAACGACGATATAACTGTGGTTTCTGAAGAACCGCTCTAAGGTCGTCGGTACCTGCTCGAACAGCGGGTTGTAGGATGGGGTAGAGGGACGCGCATTGATCAGCACGATCATGTCGTCCGGACCCATCTGCTTGGCGATCATCAGCACATCTTCCCAGTTCTCCATCTCGCGGTACGAAGCCCGCAGGTACTTGCCCTTACGGCGACAGAAAACCTGCAGCACTTTCTGCGTATCTTCGTTCGTGAAGAACACCACGCGTGCACCGATCTGACTGCTCAGACGACGCACCAGACCGAAACAGCTGATGAAATCGTGCTCTTTCTCCGCGTACCGCGGAACGGCCACTAACAGCCGGTTGATTGTGTTGATCGGCTGATTCGGATGATAGATGATGGCGGCTTTGCGCTGTTTATTGATCAGCGACAGCGCTTCCGACCAATCGCCTTCCGATGCCAGATCCGCTTCGTGCAACTCCGCCAACTCACTCAACTCCTTGAGCTCATAGTGCCGGTTCTCGCCGATGGTCATCACCTGCCAACTGTCGTCCATCTTATCCGCTTCGATACGCGCCTCTTCCTGCAGCGCCAGCTGCTTGGCGGCGTACTCCGTGATGAACGAGGCACTCGTGCAGAGCACTAAAATCATCAGCACCGATGCATTCAAGATCTCGGCATTGAAGATACCCGTATCGTAACCGATCGTCACAATCGCCAACGTACCGGCAGCCGTCGCGTGTGTCAGACCGAACATCAACTGCCGCTCTGCCGCTTGTAAGCCAAATCGTTTCTGCGCCACCCAGGCGGCGATCCATTTGCCGGCCAATTTCGTACCGATCATCACCACGGCGATGGTGATCGTTGCCCAACCTTCCCACAACAGACTCACGTCGATCATCATACCCACGCCGATCAGGAACAAAGGTACGAAGATGTTGTTTCCCACAAAATTGATGCGCATCATCACCGGACTCAGGTTCGGCACCAACCGGTTCAGCGACACGCCGCAGATGAAGGCGCCTAAGATACCTTCCAACCCCGACCAGTCAGCCAGCAGCGCCGACACCACCATCATCGTCATCACCACCAGAAAACCGCTCGTCGGGTCCGTCCAGCGTTTGAAATAGCGTTGCGCCAACCACGGGAACAGCAGCGTGATCACTAAGATCGTCACTACCACGCGGGCAATCAGACCGCTCGTCGTGATCGCATCTTCATACACGAAATTCGATTTCAGTATCGCCAGCACCAACAGCGAGAGCGAGATCGTCAGCATCGTACCGCCGATCGCGATGTTCGCCGCCGCGTTCTTCTGCACGCCGTAACGACTCACAATCGGGTAGGTCATCAGCGTGTGCGAACCGTACATCGCACCCATCAGCGTACTCGTCACCCAACCGAATCCCATCAACTTACTCGTCACCAATCCGAGCACAAATGGAAATACGAAGGAATAGAAACCGTACGCAATAGCATGCCTTCGCTGTTGCCTGAAGTCGTTGATATCTACCTCAATACCTGCCTGCAGCATGATGTACAACATACCGATCTTGCCAAGGGTCTGGATCGCGGAACCACCGCTGATAAGGTCCAGACCGTAAGGGCCGACAACGATGCCGACCAAGATGAATCCCACGATACTCGGGATACGGATCTTGCGACACACCATCGGCACAAAGAGGATGGTCGCTAATACAATCGCAATAATGGCAAGAGGATAGGTAATCATACGTCGCGTCGGCTAAACTCACAGCCGCAGTATTGTTGGTTGTAAAATTGATATTCTTTCAGTAATTCGTTCCGCCGTTCTTGCAAGCCGTCCTTCCGCCAGTTCTGTGCCCAGAAATGTACGCCCGGTAACTCGGCGGCTTTGCCGGCGGCTTCTATCTGTTCCAAGCTTTTCCAGCGGGAAGAGGCGAGGGTAGTCGCAAAATAATTTATCCCCAACTCCTGCGCCTTCTCGGCCGTCTTGCGTAGCCGGATAGCGAAACAGCGCGCACAGCGCTTACCTCGCTCCGGTTCCTGCTCAAGTCCGCAAACACCCTTCCGCCAGGCTTCATGGCTATAGTCTTCATCGATCCACTGGATGCCGAGTGACTCCGCATGGCGTTTACTCTCGTTCTTGCGGATCTCGTATTCCTCGCGCGGGTATATATTAGGATTATAGTAGTAGATCACCGGCTCCACCTCGTGCGCCAGCAACCACTCCACGATCGCACTCGAGCACGGCGCACAACATGCATGCAGCAGCACCCGCTTGCACCCCTCCGGAATCACTATCGCCGCTTGTTTACTCATTTGTCCAAACCTTTGCGCCTGCAAAGGTACTACAAATTTTTTAAATTTGCAAGATTTAACCGCAAAAAATCACAATTTATTGTCCAAAAGGGTGCGATTGTTTGTACTCGTGAATGAGGGAATTGAACTTCCACGCACGAACGGTAGTGTAGGTTTTGCCGTTGGAAGCAATGTGTTTAGCAGCCTCGAAGTCAGAAGCCAATTGAGTTTTGGCTTCGGGAGAGGTCAGAAGTTTAAGTTGAGAATTGGCGTACTTGAAAGCGGCAGAATTCCATTTTTGGCGGGGAGACTGATGTTGCTGATAATCTTCGTCGCGTTCGCGATAGAATTGTTTGCCATTACGCATGTAAAAATAACCTCGGTCGAGGCCGTAGGTCTTTCCGTGGATTTGTTCGATACCTGAGGATGTTGTTACTTTTGACATAAAAAAGATGGTTTTAAAAAGTATATTATATATTTATATATAATATAGCATTGTACATTATTTTGGGCTTGTTTTCGGGTCGACATTGGCTTCACATTGGCTTTGACTGTCGCTTCACCGTCGCTTGACTGTCGTTTGACCGTCGTTCCGCCACTTAAATTCGGGTGCAAAGGTACACAAAAAATCCCACATATACAAATATCTTGAGAGAATTTTATCAAAAATGGCTAAAAATAATACAAGCTAAGATGAAACAATCCGAAAAAATAATACAGGCTAAAGAAGTATAAACAAGAAAAATAATACAGGCTGAGGAGGAGAAGCCGAAAAATAATATAGGCTAAGATAAAACAATCCGAAAAAATAATACAGGCTAAGTATGATAAATTCAGAAAAAGATACAAGCTAAAGAAGTATAAACAAGAAAAATAATACAGGCTGAGGAAGAAAAGCCGAAAAATAATACAGGCTAAAGAAAATCCCCTGCTCATGAGAACAGGGGAACTCTGATGTCCGAATAATATTTGGGCGAAATGGACGTTGCCTATTTTAGTTCGGCGCCGATGAGGGTGTAGGTATTCAGTATCACTTATTCACGACCCAAGTTGTGCAATTCAAAAGGCCTCCTTCTTTAGCAACATCATTGTAATTGATGGTTTCTATATGCTTGTTAGGAAATGCCTTCTTTATAATTTCTACAGCAGCATTATCTTCCTTACTATTAAATATAGGCACTATGATCAAATCGTTTAACTCCAAATAATTCACATATATTCCTATTGCGCTATACGGATGTTTGGCATCTTTATCCTCAAAGTACGGAATATCAATATATGTTAGGTTGAATTTATCTATCGCTGCTTGCAAACCGTCCTTCATATATTTATATTCATTCGGACGACGCTCATTACCGATAATAGTATTTCTATCTACGAATCTGACCATGCCATCTGCATGTCCCGTCATGTCTTCTTCCTGTGATTTTAAAGCCGGAATAATAATGATCTCACATTCAAGAAGTTTTGCCAATTCTTTAATCAAAGAATCTTTATCGCGCTCCGAGTTTTCCGAGAACAATCTATCCGAGATAATAGCTCTGCCATCACAAATCAGCACATTTCCTCCGTCTAGATTAATATCAGAGAATATGGCATCTATTTTATTTATTTGGCAAATATCTTTTACATCAGAGCGAGAGTCTTCCCATTCTTTCTTGCCTTTCAAGTAGCTTGGCTCATACCTGAATTGAAAGAATTTACCCGATTCCGTTTGTACAGGCATGTAATCGCGACACCAAATATCTTTGGTGCCTTTAATCCAATCGTATTGCACATGGTATTTGTCGAGAATTTGGAGAAGTCGAGTGCATGTTTCCGGATAACGTTCTTTCAAAAGTTCTGACATATACACGATTTGCTCCCCTTTGGTATTTAATGAAGGTGTAAGCATTTTCTTTTTGCTTTGATATTCCTTTCTGAACTTTGGCATATCTGCTTTTAGAAATTTCACACACATCTCCTTGGTCGGTTCTATGTTGTTTTTCTCACAAATATCCATAAACACAGCCTCTTTGCCTCTATCGCTCAACACAAAATCTTGAATGTATTTTTGGCTTATTGGATGTCCTAACAGTCGAAAATTCATCCATTTAAGGATACGACGATGCCTTTTTGTAGAAAAGTTTTTATTCGTAAGTCTTTCCAAAGACTTTGCTAATGAAAGCTCTTTATAAGTTTGCCCTACTGCAAATAGAAAACCTCCTATACCAATTATACCACTGGTTATTCCAATAATTGATTCTATTGTCATAATTAGTTTTGGATTAGCGCTCCTGCTCGCTATATTGATTAAACGTTAAAAAGATATTAATTCAAATACCATTATTTCATTTCCATTCATGTCTAGCATGGATAAATATGGTTTTGATCTATCTGTGATTTCTTTGAATATATATGATTCAGAATTATTGTATACCGCAAATTGAGAGTCATCTAAACGACGATAATTATATAGCGTTGTAGTGTCGCTTCTTGATAGGATTTTTTCTTGCATATTTATTTCCCCAAAATTTATTACATCTGTTAATACACTATCCACGGATAAATACCTGTCATACATTTTTTCATTCCTATATACCACATGGGAATACAAATGTGTATCTTCTGTTAATACCGCATATCTATATGTAGTTCCTTGTTTCTCGACAATATCGGGGGAAACTACATATTGGACAAGATGATATCTTCTACTACCAGTATAGTTCGTTTGCGTTTCAGTTTTTTGGATTGCGCAAGTTGTTGATTTTAGACTCATATTATACAAATTACCATTAACGATATAGGTTACAATGGAATCTTTCATAAAAGTCTGCGTTTCCATTTGAAAGCCATACATTTTTAAGCGCTGCAAGAATTCATGAAATTCATCTACGCCATAAGAGCTTTTCTTGTTCCTTGTACCACTCCATTTTGAGTCATACCATTTATCTTTCGCAGCTGAAGAATCTTCGTTTACAGAATAATCTACAAGAATAACCACTCCATTTTTTGTGAGAATGGTAATATTTCCTTCCGTATCTTTGGTAATAGTATTGCCTTGGTCGTCTGTCATGACAATAGATCCATCTTCCTGTGTTACGGAGCTAACAATAGAGCCAATGCTGTCGACTAGTCCATCTAATCGTTCGACAACCCCTGAACTCTGTTTATCGTCTTTACCATTGTTAATGTCTTGGACACTGTCTGGGATATTGCCTTGACATGAAATCATTACTATGCAATTCAATGCAATTAGAAATAAATACTTTGCTTTCATAAAAGATTATTTTTAAACTTAATAATATACAAAAAAATGGACGTTCCTTATCCATCTTGAGGCTGTGAGAAATGCCCATACACCGATAAGTCACGTCCAATATTATGGACGCTAGCTGACTTATTATTGGTGTATCTATAAAACTTCTCACATTTCAAGATGTCCAATAAATCGCAAACGCGAAATTCAATATGTCACCGCTTTTTTACGCTGTCGGTGGCAGCGAGGGGTTAGTCGGCAATTACACCTGCGTACAGTTGCTCAACCGGGAAAATAAGATCCCAATTCTTGCCCCAAACAATGTTGCCGTTTTCGATTTCAAAACGACGGAATTTCTGAGGGTCAAGATATTTATTATACTGCGGATGAGGATGACGACGGATGAAGTCACCTATATCCACTCTACGGGTTGTTTGATCGCTGAACAACAAGTCCACTGACAAATTACCCGCGTCTTTTGCTTCTTTAATGTATATTCTGCTCATAATGCATTTTGCGCTGCAAAATTACACAAAAAATTTGATATATGCAAGGGGGAGTGATTTTTTTTACAAAAAAAGAAGGAAAATCGCGCGCGGGCTTGCGTATGTCAAAAAAAAGTAGTACCTTTGCGCCCGATTTGTAATTTATTATGGCAAAAATAGCATTGATCACCGGTGTGACCGGGCAGGATGGCAGTTATCTGTCGGAGTTTTTATTGGAGAAGGGATATGAGGTACACGGTATCATCCGTCGTAGCTCGGTCGATTATCGCGAGCGTATCGCCCACCTGGAGGGTACGCCGCATTTTCATTTGCACTATGCCGATATGAGTGACTCGATGTCGCTCGTGAAATTGGTGGGTAAGGTGCAGCCGGACGAGATCTACAACCTCGCCGCGCAGAGCCATGTGCAGGTGAGCTTCGATGCCCCGGAGTTCACGGCGGACGTGGATGCCGTCGGTGTACTGCGTATCTTGGAGGCCGTGCGTACGAACCACTTGGAAAAGAAATGCAAGATCTACCAGGCTTCAACGTCGGAGCTCTACGGTAAGGTGGAGGAAGTGCCGCAAAGCGAGACCACGCCTTTCCATCCGTACTCGCCCTACGCTGTAGCCAAACTGTACGGTTACTGGATCATCAAGGAGTACCGCGAGGCGTACGATATGTTCTGCTGCTCGGGTATCCTCTTCAACCACGAGTCCGAGCGTCGCGGTGAGACTTTTGTGACCCGTAAGATCACGCTGGCTGCCGCTCGTATCGCGCATGGCATGCAGGATTGCCTGTACTTGGGTAACCTGGATTCGCTCCGAGATTGGGGATACGCCAAGGATTACGTAGAGTGCATGTGGCTCATTCTGCAGCACCCGACGCCGGAAGATTTCGTGATCGCTACCGGTGTGCAGCATAGCGTACGGGAGTTCGCCACCCTGGCTTTCCACCATGCCGGCATCGAGCTGCGCTGGGAAGGAAAGGGTATTGACGAGAAAGGTATTGACGTCAAGACCGGTAAGGTGGTAGTAGCCGTGAGCCCGGACTTCTACCGTCCGACGGACGTGGTGAACCTCTTAGGCGATCCGAGTAAAGCCAAGCGTGAGTTGGGGTGGAACCCGCAGAGCACGAGCTTTGAGCAACTCGTCGAACTGATGGTAAAGCACGATATGCATAAAGTGACGCGCGAGCACTTTAACCTCGCCGAGTACCTCGAGAAAGGAATTGTAAAATGATGGAGAAGAATTCAAAGATATACGTTGCCGGCCACCGCGGAATGGTGGGAAGTGCGATCGTGCGCGAGTTGCAACGTCAGGGATATACGAATATTATCACCCGCACGCATAAGGAGTTAGATTTGTGTCGCCAAGAGGCGGTAGAAGCGTTCTTTGCTGCGGAGAAACCGGAATACGTCTTCCTGGCTGCAGCCAAGGTAGGTGGTATCGTGGCGAACCAGAACGCCCTCGCGGACTTCATGTACGATAACATGATTCTGGAGATGAACGTCATCCATGCGGCGTGGAAGAACGGCTGCAAGAAGCTCGAGTTCTTGGGCTCGTCGTGTATCTACCCGCGTATGGCGCCCCAACCGATGCAAGAATCGTGTCTGCTGACCGGTGAGTTGGAGAAGACGAACGAAGCGTACGCGCTCGCGAAGATAAGCGGACTCAAATACTGCGAGTTCCTAAACCGCCAGTACGGCACCGATTATATCTCTGTCATGCCGACTAACCTCTACGGACCGAACGATAACTACCACCCGGAGCACAGTCATGTACTGCCGGCACTCATCCGCCGCTTCCATGAAGCGAAAATAGAGGGCAAGCAATCTGTGACCTGCTGGGGTACGGGCAGCCCGCTGCGCGAGTTCCTGTATGTGGACGACCTGGCGAACCTCTGCGTGTTCCTGATGAATAACTACTCGGGCAACGAGACGGTGAACGCCGGCACGGGCAAGGAGTTGACGATCAAGGCCTTGACCGAGCTCGTGGCAAAAGTCGTTGGTTACGAAGGCGAGATCCTTTGGGATACGACGCGTCCGGACGGCACGCCGCGTAAGCTGCTCGATGTGAGCAAAGCCACGGCACTCGGCTGGACCTACAAGACCGAACTCGAGGACGGCATCCGCCTCGCGTACAAAGACTTTTTGGAGAACCCCATGCGGGCAGAACGTTAATGCGGGACTTTACTCTGGACATATATCGCGAGCTGCTGGAGACCCTGCAAGCAAAGGGCTATCAGTTGATCTCGTATGCGGATTATCGAAAATCGAAAATCGAAAATCGAGAATCGAAATTCGTCATCCTGCGACATGATGTGGATGCGAAGCCGGCGAACAGTCTGAAAACGGCGCAGATAGAAGCATCCTTAGGTGCGAAAGCAACCTACTATTTCCGCGTGGGACCGGAGAGCAACAATCCGGAGATCATCCGCGCGATTGCGAAATTAGGACACGAGATCGGTTACCATTACGAGGACATGAGTCTCTGCGGCGGCGATGTGGATGCCGCGTGGAGTCATTTCCAAACTTGGCTGGCGTATTTCCGGCAGTACTACGCTGTGGAGACTATCTGCATGCACGGAGCGCCGACGAGTAAGTGGGACGGCAAGGACCTGTGGAAGAAATACGACTACAAGACGCTCGGTATCACAGGCGAGCCGTATCTGGATACGGATTTCAGCGATGTGTTCTACCTCACGGACACGGGACGCTGCTGGGACGGCTATAAAGTGAGTGTGCGGGATAAGATACCCGGTCATCAGGACGAATGGACGAAAGCCGGCTTGACTTGGCACACGACGCCCGAACTGCTGCAAGCGATCGGGCAGGGGAGAGTGCCCAAGCACGTGATGATGACCACCCATCCGCAGCGCTGGACCAATAACCGCGGGGCGTGGTACAAAGAAGCAATACTACAAAACGGAAAAAATATAATTAAAAGGATACTATTGTGGAAAACAAAAAATTGAATTTTGCATTGATCGGAGCGGCGGGATATATTGCGCCGCGGCACATTAAGGCGATTGCGGACACAGGTAACAACCTGCTCGTGGCGTATGACAAGTTTGACAGTGTGGGACGTCTGGATTCGTCCTTCCCGGATTGTTCGTTCTATACGGAGAATGAGCAGTTTGACCGTTTCTGTTCCAAGCAGATGCGGACGGAGAACCCCTTGCAGTGGGTGTCTATCTGCACGCCGAACTACACGCACGATGCGTTCATTCGTTACGGTCTGCGTCTGGGCTGCGATGTGATCTGTGAGAAACCGCTGGTGCTCAATCCCTATAACATCGACAACCTCCTGGAGGTAGAGCGCGAGACGGGACACAAAGCCTACACGATCCTGCAGCTGCGTCTGCACGAGAAGATACGTGCGCTCAAAGAGAAAGTGGAGCGCGAGACGGCAGCCGATCCGAAGAAAGTGTATGATGTGGACTTAACCTATATCACGAGTCGAGGAAACTGGTACTATGCGTCCTGGAAAGGCGACGTGCATAAGTCCGGCGGTATCGCCACCAATATCGGTGTGCATTTCTACGATATGCTGCAGTGGGTGTTCGGTCCGGTGAAGCAGAACATCGTCCATGTCATGTCCTTCGACCGCGTAGCGGGGTACCTGGAGCTTGAGCACGCGCGCGTACGATATTTCCTCAGTATCAATGCCGCTTGTCTGCCTGCTAATGCCGTGCAGGGCGAGAAGCGCACCTACCGTACGCTTAACATCGATGGCGAGGAGTTTGAGTTCAGTGCCGGCTTCACGGAGTTGCATACGGAGTCGTACAAGCAGATCCTCGCGGGCAACGGTTTCCGTATCAGCGAGGCACGTCCGTGTATCGAGACCGTGGCGCAGATCCGTCATGCCGAACCGATCGGATTCGTAGGCGAGTATCACCCCTTGGCCAAATTACCATTAGCAAAACACCCCTTTGGTTGGGACGAGCGTCGCTAGCGCGAATTTAAGATTTAAGATTTATGATTTTAAAATTTAAATATTTATTCTTTCTGGCAGTAGTCGCTATCGCTTTGTCCTCTTGTGTGACGGCGCGGAAAGTGAACTACATGCAGGAACCGGACAAGTATATCCCGCACTATGCGGATACGCTTAGTTTTGAGGATTACCAACTGCGAATCGGTGACCGATTGTATGTCTATGTCTATTCGTTAGACGAGAAGATCATGAAGATGTACAATGCCGGTGGATCGAATGCATCCCAGATGCGGCAGCAGATGAATCAGCGGAGCTCCTACGGCAGTTATGATCTGTACACCTATCTGATTGACGAGGAAGGTAATATCGACTTCCCGACCATCGGTAAGCAGTATGTGGAAGGGAAGACGACGCGTGAGGTGAAGTTCCAACTCGAAGAGGAGTTGGGCAAATTGCTGGCGGAGATCCCGGGTTACAGCACCGTCTCGGTGGAGGTCAATATCGTGAACCGCTCTTTCTCGGTGATCGGTGCCCAGAGTGGTCGGTACATGATCAACAAAGAGAAGATGACCATCTTCGAGGCCCTGGCCATGGCAGGAGACTTGAGTGAGTTCAACAGCCGTAAGGAGATCAAGCTCGTGCGCGAGAAGAACGGTGTGACGACCATCAAGACTTTTGATGCCCGCTCGAAAGATATCATCAACTCGGAGTATTACTACATCGAGCCGAACGATATCATCTATATTCGTCAGATCCCGGGTTACAGCTTCGGTATCAACCACGTGACGACCGTCATCGGCGTGACCGCAGCCACAATTTCGTTCGGTGTCTTCATCTACACGATCGTGCAGACGGGTATCAACCACGTGAACAAATATTACGGAAACGGAGGTAGCAAATGAAAAAGGTCTATCTTTTGATGCTCGGCCTCGTTGCCGTATTGATGAGCAGTTGTTACAGCCATCGCGTGATCGGTTACCTGCAAGAGCCGACCAAATGCAATAAGTTACCGGTCTATGACTCGGTGAGTTACGAGCCGTACCGTATCCGTATCAACGACGAGATCATCTACCGTCTGATCACCATGGACGAGACGATGAGTAAGATGTTAGGTACGAACAACACCGCGACCTCCGGTCAGTACGCTAACTCGTACCGTGTGCACGAGGACGGAACAATAGACCTGCCCTTCCTCCATCCGGTGAAGGTGCAGGGCCTCACGGAGATCGAGGCGCAGGATACCCTGCGGGCAGCGTTCCGCGAGATCATCCCCGATGCGGACGTGAAGGTGGCGCTGTACAACAAGTACTTCTCCGTGGTCGGTGACGCGCACGCGGGACAGTTCTATATCTATAAGGAGAAGATGAACATCTTCCAGGCCCTGGCGATGACAGGCGATGTGATGAACAGCGGTGACCGCCGTCATATCCGTATCATCCGTCCGCGCGACAACGGCGAGGAACCGGAGGTACTGGAGTTCGATATGCGTACCAACTCGATCATCGACTCCAAGTACTACTATGTCTATCCGAACGATGTGATCTACGTGGCACGTACGAAGAACAGCTTCTATACCGTGCCGTCCTACTCAGGCTTCATCAGCCTGATCACTAGCTCGGTGGCATTACTCACGACGGTGTTGAATTATGTGGCTTATATCTATAAATAAGAATTATGGCAAATAATCAATATTACAATCCCGGTGGAGCGAACCCGTATGGTCAGCCCGGGCAAAATGCGTATTATCAGCCCGGTGGCAACAGTCAGTATTATTACCAGGCCGGAGGAAATCAGAACTATTATCAGGCGGATCCGCAGCAAGGCGGCGACGATGAGGACAGCGGTCTCAATTTTAACCCGCTGGAGTGGTTATTCACTTTCCTTCATTACTGGTACCTGTTCGTGATTGCACTCGCGATCGCGTTAGGTATGGCGATGCTCAAGAACCGTCGTTGGATCCCTACGTACTTCTCGCAGGGCACGATCGTCATTAAGGAGAGCGGCACGTACGGTGGTTCGGCATCTGCCCTGATGAGCGGTTTCGGTGTCGATGCCGGGTACAAGAACGTGAACAACCAGATGATCATGCTCGGGTCGTACGACCTGATGAGCAGGGTAGTGGACAGCCTTCCGTTCATGAACGTGGAGTATATCACCCAGGGACGTTTCAAGACCCGTATGCTCTATCGCCAGACGCCTATCCTCGTGGAGTACACGCGGGTGGATGAGCGTGCCTACGGTCCGATGTATCAGGTGGCGTTCCGCAACGACGGTTCGCTGCGTATCTCCTCCACGGATGAGGACCTTCCCCTGGAGCTGGAGGCACATTACGGCGAACCGATTCATTGTCAACTGTTTGATATCGTCATCTGGCCGACCGAGCTGATGGTTAACAGCGGAAAGATCTACTTCCGTTTCCGCAAGCACGAGTCGCTGGTGGATGAGTTCATGAGCCGTCTGCAGCTCTCCTTCGTCACCGAAGGATCAACCGTGCTGGCCCTCTCGCTCGTGAGTGAGACCCCGCAACGTGACTGCGAGTTCATCGACAAGCTGGCGAAGATCTACCTGCTGCAGAACCTGGAGCAGAAGAACGAGGTGGCGGAGAACTCAATCCGCTTCATCAACGAGCAGCTGGATAACCTCCAGTCGTCTTTGCAGGTGAGCGAAGGTGCGATGACCAATTTCCGTCAGGAGAACAAGTTCGTTGATGTCAACTCCTATGCCGGTCAGTTGATGGGCCTCGTAGCAGGTTACGACCAACAGGCGATGGCGCTGCGTCTGCGTGAGACCTACTTCGATTACCTGATCGGGTATATCAAGCAGAACATCGAGACCGGTGCGGTCATTGCTCCGACCACGATGGGTATCAACGAACCGATGCTCATGGGCCTCGTACAACAACTCAACGACCTGCGTATCCAGCGCGGCGAGTTGACGGAGAAGAACGTGTACTACGCTAAATACACCAAGGACATCGAGAACGTCAAGACTGCCATCGAAGAGGTTGTCACCTCCATGCGGGCGAGCCTGGAGATCGAGAAAGCGGACCTCAAACGCCGTATGGACGAGGTGGAGCACTCGATCAAGCAACTGCCCGAGAAAGAGCTGCAGATGGTAGCCATCGAGCGTAACTATCGTATCGATGACAACTACTACACCTTCTTCCTGCAGAAACGTGCCGAAGCCGAGATCCAGAAAGCGTCCAACACGCCGGATAACTCGATCATGGATAAGGCCCGTACGACGGCTGTCATGAACGCCAAGGCCAAATCCAAGACGACCTCGACTTACCTCATTATCGGTTTCCTGATTCCGATGATCCTCATCATCCTCAGTGAGCTGCTCAATAACAAGATCCGCTCGCCGAAGGATGTAGTCAAACTCAAATATTTCCGTCTCATCGGTACGCTGCGTCACGCCAAGAGCCAGAACCCGACGCTCGTCCGTGCATCGCCGCGATCGAGTTATGCGGAGATGCTCCGTGCCATCCGTACGCGTATTGAGTTCGTGCTCAAGCGCAAAGAGAAGATGGTCATCTGTGTGACCTCCACGGAGTCCGGTGACGGTAAGACCTTCCTCTCCACCAACCTCGCGGCGCTCTATGCCATGACCGGCCGTAAGGTGCTGCTCATCGACCTCGACCTCCGTAAACCGAATATCCACACCAAGTTAGGTCTGGAGAACGGTGAAGGTATATCGAACTACCTGATCGGCGACTGCGAGATGGAGGAGGCAATGGTACGCAACACTCCGTACGGCTTCGATTTCATGCGTGCCGGTACGATTCCGCCTAACCCGGGTGAGTTGGTACACACCGACAAACTGAGCCAGACCCTCAAGGACTTGCGCGAGGAGTACGATTATATCGTGATCGATACCTCTCCGATCGGTCTGGTGCCCGATGCGTATGCCATCATCGAGAACTGCGATATGTGCTTGTTCGTCATCCGTTGTATGCAGACCAATAAGTCGTTCTGCAAGCAGACACTGGAGCAGATGTCGGAGGTCGTTGAGAACCCCGAGCAGATCCAGATCGTGCTGTCCGATATCCCGACCGAGGGTCGTCACTCGTACGGTTCGGGTTATGGCTACGGCTACGGCGGTTACGGTGGTTACGGTTACGGTCACTTCGGTTACGGTGGTTACGGCGGCTACGGTTACGGCTACGGCGGTAACAACTCCAAGTCCAAACGGTACGGAAAGATCTATGGAAAGATCTACGGTCGCCTCGTGAAGGACGATAAGGCCTACCGCTCGTATTATTACTACCACCACGACGAGGACGACGAGGATGCTCAGAACAATACGGATAAAAAGTGAAAAGTGAATGAAAGCTTTTGATAACGATAAATACATCAAGATTCAGTCGGAGCATATCCGCGAGCGTATCGCCCAGTTCGGCAACAAGCTGTATCTGGAGTTAGGCGGTAAGCTCTTCGACGACCTGCACGCGAGTAGGGTATTGCCGGGTTTCATGCCGGACAGTAAACTGCAGATGCTCACGCAACTGCAGGACTCGCTGGAGATCGTGATCGTGCTCTCGGCGCAGGATATCGAACGAAATAAGATACGTCAGGATCTGGGTATCACCTATGACGAGGACGTGCTGCGTCTGCGCGACGAGTTCATGCACCGCGGGTTCATGGTCAGCTCGGTGGTCATCACGCACTATTCGGGTCAACGTTCGGCGGATGCGTACCGGCAGCGCCTGGAGCGCAAGGGTATCCGCGTCTATTACCACTATGTCATCGAGGGCTATCCGCATAACGTGGAGCTCATCGCCTCGCAGGACGGTTTCGGTAAGAACGATTATATCGAGACCACGCGTCCCTTAGTGGTCGTCACGGCACCGGGACCGGGTAGCGGAAAGATGGCGGTTTGCCTGAGTCAACTCTACAACGAGCAGCAGCATGGCCGCGAAGCGGGATACGCCAAGTTCGAGACGTTCCCGGTATGGAACCTGCCGCTCAAGCACCCGCTTAACATCGCCTATGAGGCTGCCACAGCGGACCTCAATGATGTGAATATGATCGATCCCTTCCATCTGGAAGCCACCGGTAAGACGGCGGTGAACTACAACCGCGATATCGAGATCTATCCGGTGCTGGATGCGCTCTTCACCTCGATCTACGGTAAGAGTCCGTACCATTCGCCGACGGAGATGGGCGTCAACATGGTCGGGTTTTGCATCAGCGACGACGAGGCGGTACGCGAAGCGTGCAAGCAGGAGATCATCCGTCGTTATTTCCAAGCCCTCTGCCATCTGGCGAACGGCAAGGGAAACGAAGCGGAGATCAAGAAACTGGCGCTGCTGCAGCAACAGATGGGTATCACCACAGCCATCCGTCCTACGACGGTAGCCGCCCGCGAAAGGCGTGCACTCGCCGGTGCAATGCACGACGGGGCGTTTGCCCATGCCGCGGCGATCGAACTGCCGGACGGTAAGATCATCACCGCCGAGGCAGGTGAACTCTTGGGCTCGTCCGCTGCGTTGCTGCTCAACGCGATGAAAGAGCTGGCGGGTATCGACCACAGCATACGGCTCATCCCGCAGAATATTATCGAACCGATCCAGCGCACGAAGATCAGCTACCTGCATGGTCAGAACCCGCGTCTGCACACGGACGAGGTATTAGTGGCACTGTCCGTCCTCTCGCTGCAGGATGAGAACTGCCGCAAGGCACTCGCCACGCTGCCGCTCATGAAGGGCTGTCAGGCGCACTCGACCGTCATGCTCAAAGAGGTGGATTGGAAGACATTTAAGAAATTAGGTATCGATTTAACAACCGACCCCGCTAAAAAATAAAGCAAGGAAAGGAAGAGAACACGGGTGCAAATCCCGGACTGACCGGCAACTGTGATGGTCGTACGACCTAAGTCAGATCGCTTCCCTCTTTGCGCAAAGGAGTAGTCCTCCTGGAATAGGACGAAACGATGATAAGACGCAACATTCTCATAGTTATTGCCGCACTGAGTGCAATGTCTGTGCTTGCTCAAAACGAGCCGGACACACTCTACAACGACTTCCGCATCGAGGAGGTCGAGGTGACGGCGCGTGCGTTAACGAAAGATGTCATCGTGCCGCAGACGCTCAAAGGGGCGGAGCTCAAACGGCTCTGTGCGCTTACGGTGGCCGACGCGTTGCGTTATTTCTCGGGTATCCAACTCAAGGATTACGGCGGGGTAGGCGGTATCAAGACGATCAACGTCCGCTCGATGGGTAGCCAGCATACGGCGGTCTATTACAACGGCGTGCAGTTAGGCAATGCCCAGAACGGACAGGTGGACCTGGGACGTTTTTCGCTGGATAACATGGAGCAGATAGACCTGTACAAGGGTCAGAAATCCGATATCTTTCAGTCTGCCCGCGAGTTCGGTGCGGCAGGGAACGTCTATCTTACCACGCGTAAACCTTATTTTAAAACGGGCGAGCGCGTACACGTACGCGCGCAGATGCGCTTCGGTTCGTTTGCTTTGGCGAACCCCTGCGTGGGCGTGGATGTGAAGCTGACGGAAGGGCTGTCGTTAACCATGGACGCGGAGTATGTCTATTCGAACGGTAAGTATCCTTTCCGCTACAAGCGCGTCTTTCCGGACGGCACGACGGCCTATGATACCACAGCCATCCGTCAGAACGGCGATATCAATGCCGTGCGGGCAGAGCTGGGGCTGCATCATTACTACCGCACGACCGGTTTCTGGCGCGTGCATGCCTATAACTACTGGTCCGACAGAGGAATACCCGGCGCTATTGTCAATAACGTCTGGCGCAACGGAGAACGACTCCAGGACCGCAACACCTTCGTGCAGGCTCAATGGCAGGACGAATGGTGGGATCGGTGGAGCACGCGGCTGCTGCTCAAGTACGCGAACGACTACACGCATTATCACAATTTCGATGTCAAGCTCCTGCCTTCCAACAACGAATATACGCAGCAGGAAGCCTACCTTTCCTTTGCCAATAAGGTGCAGCTGTTCAACTGGTGGGACCTGTCCCTGGCGTATGACTACCAGTATAACGCCCTCGATCGTGCGAACCTGCTGCTGGACGATGGAAAGGAGTTCTTTGACCGCCATTCGCATTGGCTCTCTGCCGCCACGGCATTCAACTTTAAGGAGTACGTACGCTTGCAGGCTTCGGTACTGATGACCCAAATCGAAAATCAAAAATCACCAATCACCAATCCTAAATTCACGCCAGGCGTGTTCGCTTCCTTCCGTCCGTACCCCAAGATCGACCTCAGTCTCAATGCGTTCTACAAGCAGAGTTACCGCTATCCGACCTTCAACGACCTTTATTACACGGATCTGGGCAATGCGAACCTCCGTCCGGAGCTGGCGCGGCAACATAGTATCGAACTGGCGTACCGCAAGAAGGCGCAGGCGTATGAGCTGTCTTTCTCGGCTTCGTATTACTACAACCGTGTGACGGATAAAATCATCGCGTACCCGAAGGGACAGCAATTCCGCTGGACGATGCTCAACTTGGGGACAGTCAAGATCCACGGTGTCGATGCACACGGTGATATGTCGTTCTATCTGCCGCTGCGCTTTGTGCTCCGCACGCGACTCAACTATACCTACAACAAAGCGATCGATGTGACCAACCCCACCGACACCTATTACGGGCATCAGATCCCTTATATCCCATGGCACAGCGGGAGTGTGGTGGCAAGTCTGGACTGGTCCAGCAAGCGCGGCGACCATTATGGCTTGACGTACTCCTTCATCTACGTCGGGGAGCGCTACGGTCAGCAAGAAAACACGATCTATAATTATGTACAGCCTTGGTACACGCACGATATGACCATCTACGGAGAGTGGTCGATCAAGCGGTACTGGCTCAAAGCCAACATAGAGATTAACAACCTGCTCGGGCAGGATTACGAGGTAATCCAGAACTACCCGATGCCCAAACAAAACGTACGATGCACGCTCGCTTTCCGATACTAAAACCATTTACCATTTACCATTTACCATTTACCATTTTGGTATGTGTACTCCTATGGTCCTGCAGGCATGACGAGGTCATCTATCCGACGATTCCGACGGAGGTGACGACGGAAGTGCAGAAGGGTGGACTGTACGTGCTCTGCGAGGGAAATATGGGTTCGAACAAAGCGCGGCTCGATTATATGAACCTCGAGACCGGTACCTATTACGCCAACTGGTATGGGGCGCAGAACCCTACGCAGGTGAAGGAACTCGGCGATGTGGGCAACGATATTCAGCAGTACGGATCGCGGCTCTATGCCGTCATCAACTGCTCCCATCGCGTGGAGATCATGGACCTGCAGGCGCGCCATATCGGAAGCGTCGATATACCGAACTGCCGGTACGTGGCTTTCTACGGCGGCAAGGCATACGTGAGTGCGTACGTGGGCTCGATCGCTGATCCGGACATGCTTGGTTCGGTCTTCGAGATCGACACCGCCAGCCTGAAGATCACGCGGGAAGTGAAGGTCGGCCATCAGCCGGACGAGCTATGCGTAGTAGGGGACGAGCTGTTTGTCGTCAACTCCGGCGGGTACATCACCAACCGCCATGACTCCACGGTGTCCGTCATCGATCTTGCGTCCCTAACCGAGAAACAGAAGATCATCGTCGGTAAGAACCCGCAACGTATCCGTGTTGATGACCGCCAACAGCTCTGGGTGGCTACCGATAACGGACTCTACGTGCTCGCTAACAAGCAGGTCAAGACCGTCCTGCCGATCCATGCCAATAACCTTTCCGTGCTCGGCTCTACCGTCTATGTACTCGATCATGCGAATAAGCAAGTGCGGGGCATCTCCACGGCGGATTATCAATATTCGAAGGTCTATCCGCTATCGTCCTATGAGAACCCCTACGGCATGCTGGCCACCGATGAGGCGCTTTATATCACGGATGCGAAGAACTACGTCTCGTCCGGCGTGCTGCATTGTTACGGCTACGACGGAACTGAACGATGGACGGCTATGACCGGTGACATTCCCGGACATCTGTGCCGCGTGACAGGCACCTACGAGCAGAAACAGGACACGACACCGGTGGCCCATAACTCCGCTTACCTCTACAAAGTCTATGAGTACCTGCCGGCGATGGGCCAGTTCGTCAACGTACTGCCTGCATACGAGGAGGGAGACGATGCGGCGGCCATGTGCAGGAAGTGCGAAAAGGCGCTCGCCAACAACGCCGGAGGCATGGTAACTTTAGGCGGGTGGGGTGGCTATATCACCTTCGGTTTTGATCATCCGGTGGAGAACAAAGAAGGACGCGATACACAGATTCTCGGCAATGCGTTCTACATGACCGGTTCTACTGAGTACGGCTCTTCCGAACCGGGTATCGTGCTCGTGAGCGTGGATGCCAATAAGAACGGACAACCCGATGATACATGGTACGAGCTGAAGGGCAGTCTATACGATGATCCGAAGACCGACCATGCCTTCTCCCGCACCTATACGCGGGCAGGGGATACGCTACAAAATGAATTCCATTCGCAGCCTTACTATCCGCAGTGGTTGACGGCCGATGCGTACACGCTTAAGGGTGCCAAGATCACCCCGCAGACGGTGACCATCAGCGGGCAGAACGTGCAGCGGATCTTGGAATACGGATACGTGGATAACAAACCCAATAAGGACGTAGAGGGTACGAGTTTTGATATATCTTGGGCTGTAGACGCGGATGGAAATGCGGTGACGCTCTCCGCCATTGATTTCGTGCGCGTCTATAATGCCTCCGACGAGGTGCTGGGGGCAACCGGTGAGCTTAGTACCGAGATAACAGGCGCCATCGATTTACATGTACAATAGTGCTAACAACACTTTATATTAACTTATTTATTAACAATTTAAAAACAAAAAACAAATGAAAAAGATTTTCTTTTTTGCAGCGGCTGCCTTGATGAGCACCGCTATGTTTGCAGATCTGCAAGTAGCAGACTTCGAGAACATTAACCTCGCACCGGAGCAGGAGTTGAAGTTCGCTAATGACACGACCGGTTTTTTCGAGAGCGGTAGTTTCAGTCTCCAAGAGACCGTTTCTTACAGCGGTAGCTCTGTTGCCGGTGCTGTTATCTCCAGCCACTCTGACACGGTTTTCGGTGGTCTTCAGGATGCTAACAAGTCGATTGCAGGTGGTGCCTACGAAGGACAGAACTATGTTGTATTTTATGTAAATGCATGGGGCGATCCGGACAAAATCACACTGAAGGAAGCAGCTGTTGTTCCGGGTATGTTTGTATGCAACAACGTCTATGCGTACAACTCGATGACTAAAGGTGATGCGTATGCAGGTGAGCCGTTTACGAAGGACGATTATCTCTCGCTGATTGTTTACGCAAAGCTGAATGGTGTAGGCGTGAACGCAAGAGTGTTTGTTGATTTGGCAGAAGGCACCAACATTATGGACAAATGGACCTGGGTAGACCTCAGCTCGCTGGGTGAGATCGATGAGCTGTATTTTGAAATGAGTGGTAGCCGTACGGGTCAGTATGGTCTGAATACCCCGTCGTATTTCTGTATCGACAACCTGGGTGCAGAGGCTCCGAAGGAGGCTGTAGTCAATACAAAGGCTGAGGTGAAGGCAACCAAAATGATGCGTAACGGTCAAGTAGTTATCGTTCGTGGCAACAAGGCATTCAATATTCTGGGCGCTGAGCTTTAATGTACTGCTGCTTTGCTTTGCGGGCTGTACCAAACAGTCCGCAGAGCAGGGTAGTATTCCCCCGGGGAATAAGTACGCGGTAGGTTTTCAGATCACCCCTACCGACACCGGTACGATCGTGGAGGTCTTCCAGCCGTACACGCGTCTTTGTGTGCGCGAACCGATGCGTCGGCTCGGTACGATGTCCACCGTGCAGGTAGGCTTTCTCTATGCGCTGAATGCGATGGACTGCCTCGTGGCGGTCTGCAATCCCGAACTGATCTACACGCCCGTCAAAGGCGATGAGATAGACCTGGGGGACTCGATGAAACCCTCGGCGGAACGGACGCTCCAAGCCGGACTGGATGCCCTCTTGGCGGTCAATTACGGCCAGTATGATAATCTCGAGGCGGTGCGCTTGGAGAAACTCGGCGTGCGCACGATCTATATCAACGAATGGCAAGAACACTCTCCTTTAGCGCGAGCTGAATGGATCCGCGTGCTAGGTGCCCTCACCGGCCGTCTGCACGAAGCCGATTCTGTCTTTGCAGAGGTGGAGACGAAATACAAAAGTCTTACAGTGAAACGGTCTTATAGCGGCAGCGATCCTACAGCCGAAGGCGGTCAGAGCGCAAAGCGCTCTATTATGTCCGGCAATAATTTTAGAGGCACCTGGTACGTCCCTTCCGGTAAGAACTATCTGGCCTATCTCTTCAAGGATGCCGGTGCGGATTATCCTTTCTACGACGATGAGCGAGAGACCTCGATCCCGCTGACGATTGAGGAGACGCTGCGCTATTTCCATGAGGCGGATGTATGGGTAGGAGCAAACGGTACCTCGCTTGCTGAGTTGGCGGAGTTAGACGAGAAGCATACCTGGTTCAAGGCGTATCAAGACGGACGTGTATATAATTGGCGTAAGCAAAGGCTGCCGTCCGGCGCGAATAATTTCTGGGAGCGTGGTGTCGTACACCCCGAAGAAATGCTCGAGGACGTTATTCATGTCCTGAATAACGCCCCCGATTCACTGCTCCATTTTGCGGAGCGATTATACTAACCGATAATCGATAATCCTTAATCGTTCATCGTTTTAACTTCACGATGATCGTACTCAGTCCATCGACCTTCAGCGCTTGGCTCAGGTCGATTTCTTTTCCTGTCAGCGGATCAACACCTACAGGGTTATACAGACTCAGGATCTCCTGGTAGGTCTCAACCGGCACCTCGCGTGCGTCGTCGGCTGCATTGGCGAAGACAAAGACTGCCTCATCGTCGTTATAACGGAAATAAGCGTAGGTGTTGTTACGTGCCATGAAATGCATGGTCTTGCCGTAGTGCAGCACTTTCTCGTGCTTACGCCAATTGAACAATGCGCTCTGGAAATCAAACATATCCTGCATCTCACTCGTCACTTCCTTACCCTGCGGCAGCGGTGCACGGAGATAGCTGTGGTGGTTCACGTCCTCTTTGTTCTTCGATGTCATGGCGTACTCATCGCCGTACAGCACTTGCGGAATACCGCGCATGGTAGCCAGCAGCACGTACGCTAACTTGACGCGACGCGGGTCTTTGTCCTTCACGACATCGGTGATACGTGCCATATCGTGGTTGCCGAGCAGTGTCATCACGTTATTGATGTCGCCATAGAGATAGTCCATCGTCAGGGCGTCATAGACCTTCGTCAGACCGTTGCCCCAACCGCTGCCGTCGTTCTCCAGCGCTTGACGGATCGCTTCCTCCAGCGGAAAATCCATCACGCAGGGTAGGTTGGAGTCAAAGCCGTCGAAGTTCTTCGTGCCGCTCTGCCAGTACGCTACCGCCGGAGCCGGACGGGTCCAGCACTCACCTACGATATTGAGCTTCGGGTACTCCTCGCGGATAGCCTTGAGCCACTCGCTGCCCGGTTTCTTCTCGATATACGGATAGGTATCCACGCGCAGACCGTCCAGGTCGGCGTATTCCACCCACCAGATTGCCCACTGCTGGAAATACTTAAGCAGATCGGGGTTCTCCAGGTTCATGTCCGGCATCGGATGATCGAACCAACCGCGGTTGCTCAACAGCCGGTCGTACTCCGAAGCATTGATGTCATAGTTCGCGGTAAAGCAGTTATTGGTGTTGGTGAATTTCGGGAATTGATTGATCCAATCCTTATAAGGCAGATCCTGCATCCACCAGTGCGCGGCACCGCAGTGGTTCGGCACCATATCCATCAGGATCTTCAAACCCTTCTGATGCGCCAGCTGCACCATCTCGGCGTACTTGGAGTTAGAACCGTAACGCGGGTCGATATGGTAGTAGTCCGAGCAAGCATAACCGTGGTAACTCCATTCGGCCTCGTTGTCGCCCAACATCGGGGTCGGCCAGATAGCGGTACAGCCTAATTTCTGAATATGATCGAAGCTGTTGATGATACCTTGGATATCGCCACCCCAGCGACCGTGTACGTTCTTCTTGTCGCCACGCTCTTTGGTGTCCTTGGTGGTGTTGTTCGACGGGTCGCCGTCCACAAAACGGTCACTCATGATGAGGTAGATCACGTCCGAGGCATCGAAACTCGTACGGTTGCGGCTGTCCTTGCGGCGCTCCGAGATCAGGTAGTCGTAGCTCGCTTTCTTGTTACCTTTCTTCAAGGTGATACGGTACAAACCCGGACGGAACACACCGAAATCCACAAACAGGTAGTTCGGGCTCTCGGCGTTATGCTGATTGCGGGGCACCAAGCCCGTGCAATCACCTTTCGCTACCTTGCCGTTCACTACTTGCTGTACGCTCACTTGGGCGTCCTTCAGGTCCTCGCCGTGGAAGAGAACGGTCAGCGGCATCTTCATGTCCGTCCACCAACTCAGCGGCTCCACTTGCTCAATCTTCGGTGCTGCCATACTGAACTGACTCAGCAACAGCACGACTGCCAAAAAGAAACTCTTTTTCATACTTATAATTCGTTTACTAATATTTGGTTCAAGGTCGTGTGGTTCACTTTCGCGTCCATGTACTTGTGCCAGAACGCTTCCATCTCTTCGGTCGGCGCCTGCAGGAACTGCTCCGTGCCCTGCGCGTCCGTACGGTCGAGCACCAAGCCCACGCTTATCTTATGTGTATCGAGCGCCGGCTGGTAGGTCTTCTCCTCACCTTCATCCTCTACATAGACCTCTCGCAGGATGCCTGTCTCCACCAATCGGCCTAACAACTGATTGACTAATCGGATAGGCAGGTTGTCGCGAACGGCTAAATCGTGTGCCGTTAACGGGGCTTCGTCGTTCTCGAAGCGCGCAATAATAGTCGATAGCAGGTAGAGCATGATATAGTCTTTGTACCGCCGCGACATCTGGTTGAGGTCCTGTTCGTACTCGTATTCCTCGTTGTTCTGGATGGCGTACGACATCTGCGCGCCGATCAAAATGAGCAGGCTCGTGTATTGCAACCAGATCATCAGAATTGGGATGGTCGCAAACGCACCATAGACGATGCTCGTGCGACTCAGGAACGTGATCAGATAGACCGACAGCATCTGCAGCAGTTGGAACAACGTACCCATGAGGATACCCGGTATCAGGGCGCTCCATAACTTAACTTTCGTGTTCGGAACGGTCAGATACATCACGGTGAAGAGCATCCAAACGATCACGAATTGCATAAACCTCACGCCATTTAAGTCGCCTACCATCGAGTGGATGAAGATCGTGATACCGGCACTGCAGACGATGAGCACCGGAATCAGCACCACGATCGCGATATAGGTCGTTGCCTGACGGACGATCGAACGCGGTTTCTTGACGTACCATATACGATTGAAGGCGGTCTCGACCGATTGGAAGAAGGTATATACCGCCCAGAGTAAGATCAGGATACCGATACCGATGAACAACCCGCCTTGCGTGGTCTCCAAGTACCGCTCTACCATCTCCATGATGGTCGGCACCATGCCGGTCTCTCCCAGGAAAGAGGCGTTCAGTTGTTGCTCGATGATATCTACCACGCCGAAACCCTTGGCTACCGCAACGATCATCGCGAGGATAGGCACCACGGCAAAGATGAGCGAGAAGGTGAGGGATTTGGCGGTGTCGTTCAGGTTCTTGCTTCCGAAACCGCGCACCACCAGCACGATCGTACGGATCACCTGATACCCTAATCGTTTGTACCAGGTATCGAGCTCCGTCGTCGTCCTCCGCCACATATCGTAGCGCACAAATTTACCTATTTGGGAGAAATTCTTCATGGTCAATTAAAGAGCAAGCCTGTAAGCCGGGTTCTGTACCCTTGCGGGCGTCTATCATTAATCTAACGCTTCCTACCCTCCGACTCGCGCGAGCAACGCTCAGACATCGGTTTACTTGGAATTGCAGCCCGTAGTGTGCCCGTTTCACCCGCTTTGCCCTTTTCCCCTTTCTTTCGGGGAGAGCATAGCGTCTCGTCTCTGTTGCAGGGACCAAACATCACTGCCTGACGGCCGTTAACCGTTACGGTGCTCTATGCTGCCCGGACTTTCCTCGCACTCGCATGCGCGATAGACCGGCCTACTCTGAGAGCGGTGTACGGGAATCGAACCCGCCTCCTCGGCTTGGGAAGCCGATGCACTACCGATGTGCTAACACCGCGCGCTTGCATTAGAACTCGCGTGACTCGCGACCCCGTCGCTCAATTACGCCTACGTTCTATGCTACGCTTTTCGGTCGGACTCACGAAGTCCTCCCGAGGGAGAATAACGACTCCAACCAAAATCGGCTGCAAAATTACTACAAATTTTTCAAATTTGCAAGATTTTTAGCAAAAAATAATCGATTTGCTTGCAAAAAAAAGATTTCTTGTCTTCGATTTGCTTGCAAAAAGACTTTGTCTAAGCTCGCTTAAGCGTACTTGAGTTTGCTAAAAAGATTGTTGTTTGCTGTTTATTAAATCGCTATACTTACGGGGTTATGTCGGGTCAATAACGCGACCATCACGGGACCACGTCCCGAGAACGACCTAAGGAGAACCCAAGCAAGTCCCTTTTCATGCCTCTTTTCTGAGACTTTGACCTAAGTCTCATTCGCATCTCATTCGCATTACGGACGTCATAGTCCGGTCCTTTTCCGGTTTTACGTCGTCTGTTATTCCGGATGCCATCCGGAGCCCTTGACAGGATACCGCTCGACGCCCTTAGTACGTACACATACCCCCTTAAAAGGGGCGTATGTAGTACTAACGGGCTCAGGTAACCTCGTCAAAATGGTTTCACCCTTCTCAGTTGCCTGCGCAATGAAATGGCTCACGAGCGCAAGGCGGCAAAGGCACTGGCTGAGTTCGAAGCTATGAGAGCTGAAGCCTATAAGTATAACTTTTGATCTCAAACACCTGCTTTTAAACACAAAATTATGCAACTTATAACATAAATTTGCATATGTCAGAATTTTTTTGTATCTTTGCACGCACTTTTGTAAAACGTAGTTATACAAAAGCTTATTGATATAGATTTTTGCAGTTTGCAGCCAACACTTTATGAAACATGGAGCAATCTGTTAATTTGGCAGCCAGCGGCTGCCGAAATGGCGGATCAAGAAAAATGGCAGCAGATATGCCAGAAGAACTCCGCAAGGCGCTTCCGGACGAGGAGAAATTGAAAGAGTTACTTTCAATAATCCTTGTAATAGCATCCCTCTCTCACCAAGCGATGAGCGGGACAAGACCGAGAAGCGAAACAGGCGCACCGCAGAGTGTCCGGTGGACAGTCAAGGTGACTAAAACTGAAAAAGGTTGACTCGATAACTGAGATAGAATCTTAAAAATCGTAAACTATTGACTCGATACCTAAAAAGGTTGACCGGAGTGCGAAAAAGGTTTACCATTTGAAAGACAATGCAAAGATACACTTTTTTTACGATCTTGCAAGCACAAAGCCATGTAAATAATGTTGATTGCGGAATTTTCCATTTCCTGGCACACTCGCGTTGGTCAGCATTAGACTGAAAATAATCATCCAAAACTTGTTGTTTGAACGATTGAGAATAACGATTTAGTGTTCGCTTTATAAAACTAAAATCTTAAAATTTGACACTTTTTATCAGTTTTATGAGTAAACCTATTTCAGTATAAGACAGTCGGAGTTTCCGACTTTTCTGTTTGTATCTCTATGCCATTCTTAACTCTTCTAGTTTGGCATCCACATCTTCTATGTTCTCAAGTTGTAGAGCATCCGCATATCTTTTCTTCAAACGCTCCATTTCTTTTTCTGTGAGGAGATCTGGATTATACATATACATCAGCAACAAAACAGCAAGGGGATTGTTTCCCATAATCATTGTCTGATTATTTTGTCTCCAAAACACGCCCTTCCATGGTGTCTCAGCCAAGTTGTATTTTAAAGTAGCATATTCAGTCACTATATTTGCCAATGGTTTTTCTGGTGTGCGTTGAGCCGTCAGTAGCAGTGCGTGAATCAGTGACTCTATTCCAATTGGACGGAAATATATCAATCCTCCTTGTTTGTTTCGATACGGACTGGCAGCATTATCTGCTTGACTATCCTTAAATTCACGCATGCCATCATAATTCGCGCAGAATATGTTCCAAAAATCTATTACGAAAGATTTAAAGGCATTTAGTGAACTCTGATTTGGACGTAATTTTAGAGACTCTTTTATCTCTGTAGATGAATATGGTTTACTCTTTCTGTCATGGTGCTGTTTGAAATATTTGTATAACGTCAAATGACTTTCGTATAACGACATTAAAGTAGTAAACGCATTGGTATCTGAATCTGGTATAGCTTTACTATTTTTTGCATTGCTAATCTTTTTCCCCATAAACAAAGGATATGACTCCAAAAGTTCACGTGTCGTAATGGCAACTATATCATCTTCATCCAATGCAATGATATCACCTAATTTGACAGGTTTAGCATAGCGGTTCAAGGTGGTAAAAATGCGTCTTGTTTTCTCCATGCCTTGCTCAGACTTCTGGTGACCAATGAATATAACAGCAATGGTCTCATCTTTTAGTTCTGGATTAATTTTCAGAGCCGCTTTTATTCCTTCAACACGATGCTGCCCATCTACGGGAAATATCTTTTCTTCTCCATTCAGTTGAAGAAAACCCATCGAATGATACGGATTTTCTTTAAAAAATATCTCAATGGGATTCCACGTAGGCTCCCCATCATAAACAGCTAAAACTAACGCATTGAAGAACCTATCATCGTGACTCAGAATGTAGTCTTTGATGCTCTTATAATTTTCCGTTAGGTTTCGTTGCAATTGGTCGCGCAAAGATTTAGACGTGTGCAACTCATCATCTATTTTTTTGACTCTCTCAACAATTTGTTGAAAAGTAAAAACAGATGTGTAATAAACAATCTCACCTACATGACCACGTATGGCTGGTATGTTAATAGCAGTTGCCATAATTAAAATGCATTTATTGGGGTGTGAAATATGATTTTTTCTGCGATATCGTCATTAAATGGAGGGAAAATCGCATGTATCAGATTTGCCTCACATCTTTGGATAACCGAGTTGTCCGTACATGGAAAATATTGAAAGTACAAATACTCTTTCCAATGTTCAAATAATTTAACAATTTTAATTCGGCCATCAACTTTCTGACTTTCTGGATAATACTCTTTAGCTCTTTTACGTATAGTTTGTGAATCAGTCAATTGAGCTCTTCCTATATATGCTATGTATCGTTCCAAAAATGGAAGAGATGGACCTTGATGAAGAAAACATAGATTCCGCCAACATCATTTGGTAAATTACGGATGTCGTCAGAAATATCATCATTAGTACTATTCATATATTTTACGGGCGGCATCCATTTCGCCTCATCTTGAACTTCAGGTATGGAACCAATAGCATGACTCCATCGTGAAGGAGTCATGTAATATGACTTCTCAAACATTTTGTTTTCCTCAAATGCATTTAGAAACCTTTCTGGTGTCATATTGTATATATAATTGTAAAATTATTCGCAAAATTAGCAAATTTTAATCAGATATACAAGTTTTTAGTAAAAAAACAATTGCTTTTAGCCTAAAATAAACATAATATGGCAAAATGTCTTGCACATATCAAAAATTTTTCGTACCTTTGCAGCCAGTTTTTTTGTGCACGCAGATGCATGCGTGCTATGTACGCACGACACTTGGCAAAATGACACAAAACATAAACGCAAATTGGAATCAGTACGAAGCATCCCTTCTTGTGGATGCTTATTGGCGCATTCGTAATGGAAAGATCTCAAAAAATGATGCAACAATCGAAGTGTCTAATCGATTGCGTCAAGCTGCAATATCAAAAGGTTTAACAATAGATCCGACATATCGAAACACAAATGGCATTTCAATGCAACTTGCTTCTGTTAAATATACGTTAACTGACGGACTTCATGGATTACATAGTCCAAGTAAGGTTATAGCAGATGTTGCGAATATGAGTTTAGATAGTCCCGAGGAATATGAAACAATTCTTGCAGAAGCGGAAGTAATGTATCCCTATGCGCCATCATTAGACCGAGAAGGCACTCCTGTCTTATTCCCCACAAAACAAGATATGGAAAATGATGGAATAAAAACGGAGTTCAAGATTAATCCGCATCTTCAGGAAGTACTTACTACAAAATTTAGACACGGTTTCCGTTTTTCTTCACATAATGAAAGAAAGCGTTTATCACATTTGTATCTTGATATTATTGGAGAACCTTTGGGAGAAATTAGTGATGACGAACTGTCTGCCTATGGAGTGATATATAAAGACATGCTGTATCTACCTTCTCAAATTTTAGACGAAGATAGTAAAATAGAATTGCTGAGCTATATTGCCGAATGTTTCGAGTCTGGCAATACCTTTATCTATTACTCTGTACTATACGAACATTTCAACCAAATGTTCTCTAATCAAAAGATGTTTGATGCAGAAATGTTACGTGAATACTTGAAAAAGTATGGCGATAGTGGATGGTTCTATAAAGACAATATGATAACGAACTCAGCAGAGTGTTCCGTAAATATTGCTGAGACAGTAGAAACTTTCATTAAGGAGTATGGCACAATTATTTCTTTTACAGAATTATGTAATGAACTTCATCACTTACCACGCGAAGTGATCATGCGGAGCATAGAACAAAAGCCGAATAAAATAATCTCTGGGGGCAGAGAATTATGTTTTCACATAGACAATTTCGATATAAACAAGTCGGACTTGCAGAGGGTAGAAAATAAATTAAGTTCTACTATTCTATCGTATGGTTATGCAACAAAATCAGATTTAATAGATATTATCAAAGCCACTACTCCCAATGTATGGGACAATAACATATCTCTTCGAGAGTTGGGTATTAGAAATTCTTTGTATGTTTTATTACAAGATAAATTCTCTTTCATTAGAAATATCATTAGCAGTATAGAGCATCCTGTAGATTCGAATTCAGCAATAGATTCATTTTGTAAGACTCACGACACAACGTCTCTAGCAGAGCTGAAAGCGTTCTGTTTAGAATGTGGTTCTGATTCTATTCGTTATGAAATAGCGTACAACTATTATCTTCGCATTAATTATGATACATTTGTACACAAAAACACCATAGAGTTTGATGTTAATGCAATAGATGAAACTATAGAAAAGTTTACACAAAGTTCATATGTAAGCTTTTCAGATGTGGTACTAACATCATTCCCTCCCAGTCAATACCCTTGGAATATTTATCTGCTTGAATCCTATCTCGTTAGTTGTAGTGCAAAGTTCACTTTAGCACATGAAAGATATAATCAAGATAAAGTAGTCGGAGCAATAATAAAAAGAACATCCCACTATGATGACTATAGTAGTGTTATTACACAAATTCTTGCAGAGTCCGATATCGATCTAAATAAAACTGAAGCTTTGGAATTTTTAGTCGATAAAAAATATATAGCATTCCGCACTTTTAAAAACATAGAGAAAATATTAGTTAAAGCGCAGGAATTAAGAAATAAGATGAATAAAAAATAATTATGTACTCATATACCTACGACAAAGAATCAGGAGGGTTATTGCTGAATACTACTCCGTTGGCATTTAGCAAAGAGCCACGTCCAGTATATTATCAAGAGATGGACACTCTTGGTTTTAATCAGCATTGGTCATATGCTAAAGATGACTCTGCCCCGTATATGTGGGCAGAAGCTAATGAATATTACTATCGTGGCAAATTAGTGGCCTCTCTTAAAGGCGGTTCGCTTTATACAGCTCCAGAAGTAAATATTATTGATACTCCCGAAGAAAATAATGCGCCTCTCCGTTTCGTGGATATTGATATGATGGTATATAAAAATAAAGAAGTCCTCAATGGATTAGTACAAGATACCATCAAATTTATATACAACACATTCCTTGCCTACAAAGATAAAGTTGATATATTCCACGTATCTTTTAGCGGAGGTAAAGATAGTGAGGTGGCTTTAGATTTAGTACAGAGAGCTCTCCCGCATAACGAATTTGTAGTGATCTTTGGAGATACAGGTATGGAGTTCTCCGATACATATGAAGCAGTAGAGATGGCAAAGAAAAGATGTGAAGACTACAATATTAAATTTTATGTGGCGAAATCTCATTTGAAACCATCAGACTCATGGAAACTATTCGGTCCTCCAGCCTCCGCAATTCGCTGGTGTTGTAGTGTGCATAAGACAACTCCACAGTTGTTGACTATAAGGGAAATTGTAGGAAAGGAAAATTTCCGAGAAATGGCATTTGTGGGAGTTAGAGGCGATGAAAGTCTCCGTCGTAGCGGTTATGATTTCGTGTCTTACGGCACAAAACACAGAGGTCAGTATAGTTGCAACCCTATACTAGAATGGAACTCTGCTGAAGTTTATTTATATCTATACTCTAATCGTCTTCCTATTAACAAGGCATACAAAAGAGGGAATAGCCGTGCCGGTTGTTTAGTGTGTCCTATGTCGGCACGCAAGAGCGATTACATGAATCAACAATGTTATAAATCAGAAGCGGATCCGTACTATGATATTATTCGTGAATTTAATGCGGTAGATAAAGGTAATGAAGCTAAACTGAGGAGCTATCTTGAAAATACAGGATGGAAAGCTCGTAAAAATGGACGAGACTTAACAATAGCGAAAAAAGATTATGACGAAGCCACTACCAACGACGGAAAGTTGATCATTACCTTCTACAATCACGATAACAATTGGAAACAATGGATAAAGCCAATTGGGAAACTACTTGTCACAGATTATGACGACAAATACAAAATTCTGTTTAGAGGTACAGAGTTTGATTTGGAAGTTTTACCAATGGAAAATGGATATTTAAAAGTTATTGTAAAAAACGATAAATCAAAATTAGGAATAGAATTCGTCAAAATGATTAGGCGAGTCTTCCGCAAAAGTCATTATTGCGTTGGATGTAAAGTATGCGAAGCTAATTGCAATCATGGCAATCTGAAATTTGACGAGGCGGGACATCTTCATATTAGCGACTCTTGCATACGCTGTGGACAATGTTTTGACATAGACACAGGTTGTCTCGTTTATAAATCATTATGGTTATCAAAAGGAAATGGAAATATGAAATCATCACTTGACAGTTATGCAACACACGCTCCTAAATTAGATTGGTTTAGTCAATTTATCAAATTAGAGAGCAGATTCTACACGGAGTACACGTTAGGAAATAATGAATTTCCTGCGTTCAAAAAGTTCTTGCGAGATGCAGGTCTTTTGAGTAACAATACAGAGACAATCTTAGCCTCTCTACTACGTGAGCGTGGACTAGATGACAAGCAGATATGGGCTGCTATGTATGTCAATCTTTGTTATTCTGCTCAAGTAGGTTGGTTTGTGCGCAACTTTGACTTTGGAGAACCTATATCACAGCAGTATATATCTGAAATTCTCGGCAACACAGAAGGAGTTAGCGCAAGTGCTGTAAAATCGGTTCCGAATTCTATTAAACGCATATCGGCTCTTCCTTTAGGCGAACTTGGGTTCGGCTTAATAGTAGATGCAGAGCGCAATAACTATAAGATTCAGAGAATGCCGTGGGGGAATCCTGACGATCTCGTTATATTATATAGCTTGTACCGCTTTGCAGAAGCTTGTGGTGGCTATTATCAATTCACTTTAAGTCGTTTAATGGATACATCTGTTGATAGTGAAGGAATTAGCCCGGTACAAATGTTTGGCGTAGATTCAGAAATAATGAAGCGCGTTATTAATGGCCTCAGCGCTAAATATCCAGACTTCATTTCGTCATCATTTACTCTCGATCTTGATAACATTTCCTTACGAGATGATAAATTCTCAACAGATGTACTTAACCTCTTTTAAATCTTGTTATAATCATGGCTAATAGTTATCGTCATTTTTTTGAAATAGATCCTGATTACTTTCCTGCAGTAAACGCTGATGTTATTAAGCATGACGAAGATTTGTGGAAGAAATTCTATCCACACTCTACATTTGTTGATTTGCTTAAAGATACTATAGGAGTTATCACACGTACTAAAAAATTAAACATTTGGGTAGAAGGAGCATATGGAACAGGAAAGTCCCATGCTGTACTCACCCTTAAACGATTATTGGATGCGTCGGAAGCGGAGACCAAAGAATATTTTCATAATTTTAGCTTAGATAACGACCTTCTTAATAAGTTTCTTAGTGCAAAGAATCAAGGGAAAGTAATTACCATTCATCGCTATGGTTCGTCAGCAATTCATGGCGATAACGATTTATTCTTGGCGATACAAGAGAGTATAGAAGATGCGCTTAAAGAGGCAGGAATTACAAACATGGCTTCTTCTTCTATGAAGGACTCTGTCATTAAGTATCTTTCAGACGAAGAAAACAAAAATAGCTTTGCTGTCTATGTAAATGGTAGTTACAAAAATCTTTTTGCAGGAGCGTCTGTTGATGATATCATACACAATCTCTCTACTTTTACCGGAGTTCCTTTATTAGAGTTAATGAGTAAGGTGTTCCGTGTAGCGCATGAAAAACAAATTAAAGCGTTTACGCTTGATGACAAAGCCTTATGTGGATGGATAAAAGAAGTTATCAATGTAAACAATCTTAATTCTATTGTGTTTATATGGGATGAGTTCACAGAATACTTTAAGAACAATTTGGACACTCAGACCGGATTCCAAACGATACTTGAACTGAGCGAGACTACGCCGTTTAGTTTCATCCTTGTCACCCATAAGAGCGAGGCGTTGTTAGCAGATCCTACGCAAAAGAGTAAGATTTTAGGACGTTTTAATCGCCCAACTCGCAGAATCGAACTTCCTGAGAATATGGCATTCAAACTTATGGGAGCCGCTATGCAAAAAAATAAGGACGAGGTGCTACAAAAAGAATGGGGAAAAATAATTGCCGATTTATGTGAACGAACAGTAGAATCTCGCAAGATAGTTAAAAACATAGCTCAAATAGATGATGATATTCTACAAGGAGTTCTTCCTATACATCCATACACAGCTTGTTTGTTAAAGCACATTTCTACTTCCTTTGAGTCAAACCAACGCAGTATGTTTGACTTTATTAAAAATGAAAATGGAGGAGAAAACAAAGGATTCTGTTGGTTTATTGATAACTTTGGACCTTATGACGAGAATCCTCTTTTGACAATCGATATGCTATGGGGCTTCTTCTATGACTTAGGAAAAGATAGTTTAGCCCAGAATATTCGCATGATTCTAGACAACTATCCTCGCCTGAGCACAACGAAAAAATTGACATCCGAAGAAGAGAGAGTGTTAAAAACGATTCTTCTCATGCAGGCTATGTCTCTTGAGGTTAATGACGCAGTAGATATATTCCTGGCGACCGAAAGGAATCTTTCTAATGCGTTTGAAGGCTCTGATTTAGAAAATGAGGCTATTTCATGTGCCGAAAAATTGGTTCGAGATAATATCGTATATAAAAAACCAATGGGTTCTGATAAGTTTGTCTATAGTATTCTTACTTCAGAATTAGATAGCACAAAAATCAACGATTCCAAAAAGAAGTTTGAATCTACAACTACCAACTCGCTTATCTCGGAGGGTGCCCTGCGTGAATTTATCGAGTTGACGGATGCTATCAAATTGAGATTCAAACCATATGAAGCATGTTTGGATAATTTTGAGTTGATCACTTCCAAAGCAAATAATGATAATTCAACTTATGGGAAAATACCTTTTATTCTATTATTTGCAAAGGATGAGCAAGAGGCAGCTATGTTAACACAAAAAATATCTGAATTTCGTTCTAAAAATCCAGATAGCATAGTTGTATTTGTCAATACATCTAAGACCGTGTTAGGAAAGCTTAAATTCGACGAATGGGTCGGATATAAAGCCAAAGCCGCAATATTTACCGGCAAGGACAATCAACAGGCTCAATATTATTCGAACTATGCGAATAACATTCTAAAGGACTGGAAACTTGCTATAACTAAAGGTCAATTCGAACTGTCCTGCAAGGAATTAGCAAATACAGAATATCATCCTAACCTTGCGTCTATAATTGATGCGCTACGCACAATAACAGTTAAACGCTACCATCTATGCCTTGATCAATTCTCGGTTAATAATAACTTATGGATATGCACGACATTAAAACAAGGAGTAGAAAGTGCGTTACAAGAAGAATTGAAGGGAGTGTACAATTCTGGAAATGCCACCAACAGGCTGAATGTGGTTTTAGACTCTGTATGGAAGAAGCCCGCTTATTGGGAATCTATACCATCTTATAATATTTCGAAAATTAAGATAGCACTCAATCGCTTTGTTGATGAGCATTTAGAGAAAAATGGTCGTATAGCAATCCAAGAGATATATGAATTCTTAAAAGCAGAACCTTATGGATTTATGCCATGTAACTTCTCCGCATTCATGATAGGTTTTTTGATGAAGGAGTACGTTAAAAGTGGCTCATTCTCTTATAGTGATGATATATCAAGCGAAGAATTAACGGAAACGAAATTTGAAGAAATGGTTGACGAGGTTATCAAACTCGATAACACGCCAAATTCCCGTTACCGTCAGAAATACATAGTCGCAGTCACTCCCGAAGAGAAAGCATTTTTCAACGCATCATCTAAGGCGTTTGACATATCGCACCAATATTGTACGTCTGTAGAGCATACACGCACATACATTCGTAACAAGATGAAAGAATTCGCATTTCCTTTGTGGACTCTTAAGTATGCATTAGAAGTGATAGATGGAGTAACTAAAGGGGAAGAATTGTGTACGTTATTAGAGCATTATTGCAATTTAGCAAATAATGTTAAGGATAACTCCGGTAAATCTGATAACGACATTGCGATGGAAATAGGAAGAATCATCATATCAGATGATGACCTTATGGATCAATTGTCACTTGTGCTAACGAAAGAAAATTGCACACGAGGCATGGAATTATTCATAAAGGCTTATTATTCGGAACTTCTATCTATCGCAGCAGATATAAATGACGGAGGTCAATATATCAATGTACTTAGGGAGAAGTTTGATGCAGATGCAGCCAATTGGGTGTGGAAGCAAGATACAGCAGAGAGTAAAATAAAGGAGTTGATATGTGAGTACAAAATAGCAAAAGCCACCTCTGAAGTTCTCCATAGTCCATGTAAATCTTATAAAGACGCATTGAATTTGTGGGCATCTCGTTGCAGTAATATGCATTTGGCTTATCAAGTAATCAAAAATTATACAAGTCAAATAGATAGTTTATTAGAGCGCTTATATTACCTATCTAAGTTATCTACCGCACTCACGACGCTCCAAAATGAAGCATTCTTACAAGAGATTCAAAATCAAGGCTACGAATTCCTTAGATTGTATGCGAATCAATCAGAATACTTCAAGAAATCATGTGCAGATTTATTATCAGGTTTGTCTGATAACGACCAAGATAGTATATTTGGAAAGATTCCGACCAACTGTTTCACGATGGATGAATCGGATTACAGGAATTGCGTTTCTGCCATTATCAAAGAATATCTTCAACAGCTTGATTCTATCTTGCTACGAAACCTATGGAAAGAAAATACAGGTACAGATACACCTTCTGCATGGTCTGAGAAATATAAAGTCCCTTTACAAATAATGCTGCCAGAAGAAGAATGGAGCGATAACAAGCAATATTTCGCGTGCATAAACGCATCTAATCCGGATAGTTCTACAACCAAGAAGGCTCTCTCTTACTTCAAAGCTTTTGCATTCTGGAATGTACTAAAAGATGCGAATGCTCGGGATGAAGCGTTCAAAAAATATATTATTAGAGATCGAATCGTTCTACTGGATGACATAGACTTGATTAAGAATTATTTAGCTGAGCATTTGTATGCAGAAGTATATGACTGGTGTCAGTCAACTTCACTCTCGAATAAGTTAGACGAGTTATTCAGAGATAAGTATATGAAAGACGGCTACAATAAAGCTTTCGCCAAGATTGATACTATGAATCCGGATGAGGCTAAACAATATTTGAAAAAACTCATCAAAACCAATGCCCGAGTAGGTGTTGAAATAATACGTTCAAAGTAATATGACAATAGCAGAAGCATATAAAAAAGTCGATAAATACCTATCGTCCGAATTTCAAAGTCCAATAATAGTGGACTTACCTTCGGCGAAAGATTTATCTGAGTTTAAGACCCACTATCATGTTGGAAAGAATCGTTTTGTTGGCAGCCACAAATATGCCATCAAGGATAACCTTCCCGACATACCAAAGTTGCTCAATGACGTGTCATTATTATCGGGAACAACGTTCTTGACCGGGATTAGTGTGGCTCTTAAACTAAAGGGTGCCAAAGAGACTAAACGCTTTTTAAAGAATTTTATCTCCTTGGAAGCTCAAGGGAAATTGATATTAGTAACAGTACAATGTGCAGATTATCTCAAGTTTAGCGACCCGCGTATATCAGCCGCCAACAGGGTGTTAATCGTTTCTTCCGACACAAATCATCCCATAACAACATTATTATTCATATCAAAAAAACTAAAAAACACCTGTACCGTATATTCTGATGGTCTTGATAAGATGGTGGAATACTACGATCAATCTGCTGATATGGAATGTAATGTTGTAACTTCTAAAACAAAAAAAGATTTCCCATTATCCCTCATCCCTATTAGAGAACTTAACTCTAGTTTTGATAGTATAGTTGGAATATATTCTGCACTTAGTGGTATAGAAGAACAATGGGGAACATCTGAACAATGGGAATATTTAGCTAATACGCTCATTAAGCGCTCTAACTGGGATGATTTTCTTGTGTCCGAATATGCCGGAATACCTAATTTAGCTAATTGTTTCCATCAATACTCTTCCTACTCTCCAAATAAAAAGTGGGCACATTTCGTCTCGTTAAAGGTATGTGGAGTCAAGAATAACGAATATCTATCGTACGTTCTCGGCAAAACAGACAGATATGAGAATTTTATTCAAAATTTCTACAATTTTATATTAGACTTTGATACGACTAATAAGCATTTTAGGAACTTATATTTAGAACGAAGAAATATTCTCAAGAATGTAGCTGAGGAAGGTGCTGCGAGTGAATTTTGTAAAATTGTCAGTGGGAAGAACGAAAAGGCATTAGGTTACTTAACAGATTACACTTGGAGCGAGAAACGCATGTTGCTTTCGGTTATTGCAAAATACAGAGATATTTATACAATAGATAAAGTACAGGCTCTATTAACTGATGTTTCACCAGATCTATTGGCATACCTTAAAAAGTTTAGATTCAAAGAGGATATCTTTACTCATTATTTTGAGATGTATAAATATTGTAAGATTGCAAATTATATCTCAGATGAAATGAAGGAGATTGTGAGCGAACAGGCTATAAAACGAGAATACAATAAATATTTAGTTCCTCGCGCCTCGATTGTATCTAAGTTATCAAAAGAAAATGCTCTTGTATATTTTACTGACGCTATGGGCGTTGAATATCTCGGGTATATTCAAGAGAAACTATATGAATTAGGACTTGTTGGTAATATCAAGTATGGTCTATGTAATTTACCATCTATTACAAGTAAGAATAAGGAATTTGTTGGCGAATTTAATTTATCAAACACTCCGGTACGTGATATAAAGGCTATAGATGAGATAAAGCATAATGGCGTGATGTCATACAATTACGAGACAGAAAAGCTTCCTATCCATTTATATTCTGAACTATCCGAGATACAAACGTTACTCAAACACGTGGAAAGCGATTTACTGTCGGGTCAATATAGAAGAATATACCTAATCTCGGATCATGGTGCTAGTCGCCTTGCTGTGATAAATGAGCACGAAAACAAGTGGGAAGTTAGCGAAAAGGGACAACACTCCGGTCGTTGCTGCCCCAAATCCGACATTTCAGAAAAACCGGAACAGGCAACAGAAGAAAATGATTTCTGGTGTTTAGCAAACTACGATCGATTCCGTGGTGGTCGCAAAGCTAATGTCGAGGTTCACGGAGGAGCAACATTAGAGGAAGTTATTGTTCCAATTATTGAGATTACTCGTCAGTCTGCATCCCTAAAATGCATGATTGATTCTCAATCCACGATTGTAACAGCAAGCTTTAAGAAAAATGCGGTAGTACGCATTTATATATCGGAAGATTTCGAAGATGTTAAAGTTTTAGTAGAAGGCAAGTACTACGAAGCTCACAAAACTGAGAATAAGTATTACTATACAGTTGAAATGCCTGATGTTAAAAAAGCAGGAATGCACACGATGGATGTCTATGTAAATAATAGTATTATCGCCCAAAATTTGACATTTGAAGTCAAGAAGGAAGGTATTAACGAACGTAAATTCTTTTAGTCATATATGGAGAAGAAATTGAGAAATTGCTTTGAGGAGATGGTAGTTTATAAAGACCTCAAAGAAAGTAACTTTTTTAAGTCACTAAGTTTACCATCATTTTTACGTGATTGGCTATTAAAAATGTTTGAAGATGAAGATGGTAAATTCGATATTAAAGAGATTACCGATTTTGTCCACACATATATACCCTCAAAAGCAGAGTGGACAGCGGTAAAGAACCGTATAGTAGTAGAAAATGAACATGTAAAGATTCTTACTCGTATCTCTGTAGATATTGACATTAAGAATCAAGAAGTGACCTTCTCTTTACCTGATTTTGGGTTGTCAAATAAAGATACCATCATTGAGTCAAGGGTATGGGATATGTGTCAAGATGAATTGATTAAAGCAAAAGAGACATGGGGTATAGTAGAACTCGGCTATCGATATCCTGATGATGTTTTGAAACAGAAAGGAAAAATAAAACTACTCAGTTTCCAAAATTTCTGCCCTTACGAAATAGACTTGGACTATTACAAAAACATTCGAAAGGAATTTGATATTCATGAATGGATTGATGTTATTCTTGGCGCCATGGACTATAACGCCTCCGGCTATAAAGACGAGCACGAGAAACTATCCATGATTCAACGAGTTCTACCTTTCGTAGAAAAACGTCTCAATTTAATTGAATTGGCTCCTAAAGGAACTGGTAAATCTTATATATTCGGAAATATCAGTCGATATGGATATCTATCAGCAGGAAAGATGACACGTGCTAAATTGTTCTACGACTTAGGACGTAGAGAAGATGGTCTTGTCTTCTTCCATGACTATATTGCTTTTGATGAAATTCAAAAGGTTGAATTTGACAATCCTGCCGAAATGACTCAAACATTACAAGGTTATATGGAGCAAGGTACTGTCAAAATAGGAGACAAAAATGATGTTGCTGATGCTGGTTTTGTAATGCTTGGTAATATCGATCAAGATAAGATGGATGAATTCCAAAATATGTTTGACTCACTACCTCTTATCTTTAGAACGAGTGCTTTAATGGATCGTATTCACGGTTTCATCAAGGGATGGGATATTCCTCGTATGAATGAAGGTCTCAAAATCTCCGGCTGGGCACTTAATTCGGAGTACTTTACAACTATCCTTCACTTGCTTCGTGATGATGCTTCTTATCGTGCTATTGTAGATAGGATTGTAGAGTATCCATCAGATGCAGACACACGTAATACAGAGGCGGTTAAACGTATAGCCACAGCATATTTAAAACTTCTGTTCCCCCACGTACGTTCTGAGGAAGATATCAACGTGCGCGAATTCCAACAATATTGTCTGCGTCCAGCGGTTAAGATGCGTCAAATCATCCTGCGCCAGATGGGAATAATTGATGAACAATATCGAGGCAAAAATATGCCGGCGTTTTCAATTCGAGATATTCATGAAGAACTCTAAAGAATGCATATCTTGCGGGAAGAAGAATCTCGACAAGAATACCATCGGTATTAATAAAAAACTGCTTGGGGAAGATATAGAAAACTACTACTGCATAGATTGCTTGGCTTCATATTTAGGTTGTGATGTTGAAGATATCTACGCTAAGATAGAAGAATTTAAGTCAGAAGGATGTAAATTATTCATTTGATGAATAAGATGATATATGCTGATAATGCTGCTACTACAAGGTTAAGTGATGCTGCCCTGCAAGCTATGCTGCCTTATATGCAATCTGAGTATGGCAATGCGTCACAACCATACTCTTTTGCCCGTGCTCCTAAAGCCGCTCTTGCAAAGGCGCGTGAAACAATTGCTAAATGTATAGGGGCGTTACCAGAAGAAATCTATTTTACTTCTGGAGGAACTGAAAGTAACAACTGGGTATTACGTAATATTATTTTTAGTGGTAGAGAAGTACTGGTATCTAGCATAGAGCATCATTCTGTATTAAATGCAGCTAAAGAGGCAGAAATTCTTGATCATTATCTCCCTGTAAATTATGAGGGAATAGTATCGCCGACGGCATTAACCAGCGCCATCTCTGATAGGACGGCTCTTGTTTCTGTCATGATGGCAAATAACGAGATCGGAACTGTTGAACCAATTGCAGAATTGGCGGCTATCGCGCATAAACATGATTGTTTATTTCATACAGATGCAGTACAAGCCGTTGGGCATATAGATATTAACGTGCACGAACTTGATGTTGACTTCTTATCAGCATCCGCACATAAATTCAACGGTCCAAAAGGTGTGGGATTTCTGTATATCCGTAAGGGCATAACGCTTGATCCTTTGATTTTAGGAGGCGCGCAGGAGTCTAACATGCGAGCTGGAACAGAAAATATTGCCTCTATTGTGGCTATGGCAGCGGCTTTGGAAGAAAATGTGATTCATTTACAAGAGAACAAGAAACATCTTCGTCAATTGGAAGAGTGTTTCTTTGCTCAACTTGCTGGAGAAGGTATTAAATGTCACCGTAATGGAGCACTTAGTTCCATACCAGGCAATATAAGTGTATCGTTTGACGGATTAAGCGGAGAAGCAATCTTACATAGGTTGGATTTGAAAGGTATAATGATTTCTACTGGCTCTGCATGTGATAGTAAAGATACTCAGATTTCTCACGTCTTGAAGGCTATTAACCTATCTGAAAGCCTTGCCAAGGGCACGATTCGAATATCATTCGGAAAATACAATACACAGGAGGATGCTATTGCCATCGCAAAAGCCCTTGTGCAAATTATAAAAGCGAAGTGAATTTAGCAGATAAAGAATGATTACTAAAAGAAAATATATTTATTATGCCGCGATTGCATTAGTCGTTGCACTTACTTTTGGCATATATTTCTTTACGTTTCATGGAAGTATTAGTGATGATTCAAATGTATGGAGCAACTTTGGTAACTACATTAATAGTCTTCTAACGCCATTGCTGACAATCATAAATATTGCTGTCTTTATCGAGCTAACAATTGCTATATCTCAATTGGAAGAACAGCGTTCAGAGAAAGCTCTGGAGAAAGAGCAAGAATTACTCTTGATGCAATTAAGAAAGCAAGAAATTGACACATTTATTCAGCAGATGAACAGGTTGAATAATTATTCCTCTCGCAAAGAACACATCGAGTCTGTACAACAGATTTGGTACTATTTGCAGGATTTTGAAAAAACAGGGTTGAAGTATTTTAAATTCGATGAAGGAGTTTTTGCTGACCATCTAATAAGAAGGCTGAGTATATCCATACTGCAATACAAGTCCGATTTAGAGGAGAACAAAGAATTTGACAAGGAACTATTCAATAAGATATACGACACAAAAGCACAGTTAGTAAACACTTTAGTTGGCTCTGCATTGAGCCATAAGAAATAAGCAATATGGGCAAAAAATGCTTTAACGAGTTAAAGAATATGGAAACACAAAATATTGAGTACAAAGTAAAGTGGAAAGACGAATACCTGCATTACATTAGCGGTTTTGCCAATGCAGATGGCGGTACACTTTTTATCGGATTGGATGACAATGGAAACATTGTCGGTATTGATAATGCCAAGCTATTACTAGTCAATCTTCCGAATAAAGCCGTGCAAGCAACTGGCATTGTGCCGGAGATCAATCTACTTACAGCTAATGAAAAGGAGTATGTTGCCATACATATTATGCGCTCGGAGCAACCTGTATCATGCAATGGTAAGTATTATCTTCGTAGTGGGAGCACCCTGCAAGAACTGAATGGTGCAGCTCTTACGGAGTTTCTGATGCGTAAGACTAAAAACGCATGGGATAAGCAGATAGAACCCGAAGCTACTTTGGACGATATTGATCCGGAAGCCGTTGAGTATTTCATTCGTGCTGCATTGCGTAAAAACCGTATTGGTCAAGGCGCATTGAACGACAGCTTAGAAAAAGTGTTGCACAATCTTGACTTGATGAATAAACAAGGACAACTGACGAATGCCGCGCTCTTGCTATTTGGTAAGAATATCCGTCACTGGTGCCGAATGGCTACATTCCGAATCGGACGTTTCGGAGCAAGTAGAGCGGATTTGATCATGCAGGACGAGATAGATTGTCCGCTAATCAAAATGCCGGACAAGATAATAGGCGTTCTGCGTAGCGGTTATCTAGTTTCGCCCATTCACTATGAGGGCTTGCAACGCATTGAACCTATGGAGATACCGGAAGATGCATTGCGCGAAATGATTTGCAATGCTATTGTACACCGCGACTATACGGGCACGTTCACACAAATGCGTATATGGGCTGATCATAATGAGTTGTGGAATCAAGGCACACTGCCACCAGACTACACTATTGACACCCTCATGCAAGACCATGAATCCTATCCGCGAAACACGCTTATTGCAGATGCTTTCTTCCGTGCCGGGTTTATTGAGGCATGGGGCAGAGGATTTGAGAAGATACGCGAAGCTTTCAAGGATGAACAACTACAAATGCCAACCTTTGAACAAGTACGAGGTGGTGTGCTCGCTACTATCAAGAGGGAGAAATTTATCGCCATGCAACAACAAAAAGATGGCGCAAGTGGCGTAAGTGGCGCAAGTAATGTCGTAAGTCAATTGACTGAAAGACAGCTACATATAATAAAATTCATTGCAGAAAACCCATTGCTGAGTGTTAAGAAGTTGGCGCAAGTGGCGCAAGTACCATACCGCACTTTCCAACGTGATTTGGCTGCTTTGCAGAAACAGGGAATTGTTGTTCGAGAAGGGAATACGAGTGCCAAGAAATGGATAGTTTCTGACAACGTTTCGGACATTCAGACAGATTCGAAATAAATAGTTATGAGTTGTCCATATAACGATATCGATTGTCCCTGTACAAAAGAAGGATGTCCCCGTCACGGACATTGTTGTGCCTGTGTATTGCATCATAAAGAACACGGCACCAAACTCCCGGCATGCTTGCACGGCATAGATTGGCAGAATTAAAGCAAGAAAAATAACCCTATCACAATTATCATCAGTTTTTTATACAATCCTTTCCCGCAATTCCTTTTTTATACAACCCTTCCATATAGTTCTTTCTTTTTATACAACCATTGTATTTGTACTGGCTTGTATAAATTTCGCCCCATCCACACACTAACCTTGTATAAATCTCTATAGCCCTTATTTGGCGTGTATAAATTTCGCCCCATCCACACACTAACCTTGTATAAATCTCTATAGCCCTTATTTGGCTTGTATAAATTTTCTTCCCTTTAACATTCCGCATTCCGCATTCCGTATTTTTTATACAAGCCATATAGAGCAGTAGCTTGTATAAATAAACATCTATCCTTCCATATCATTCTTTAAAATTTTATACAAGCATTCATCCTTTGCAACCTTGTATAAATCCTAGCATAAATATTGCTTAGCTTGTATAAATTTTAATTATATCCCCTGTCTACATAATAATAACATAGCTTGTATCTTTTATTTATAGCTTGTATAAATTCAACCAAATATAATATAAGCTTGTATAAGTTTTAATTATATGCCCTGTCCACATAATCACATAGATTGTCCTTGCGCAAAGGAGAATTGTCCTCGTCACGGAAAGTGCTGCGAGTGTGTAGCTCACCACAAAGCCGCAGGAACCAAACTCCCCGCCTGCTTGCGAGGAATAGATTGGCAAAAATAATAGTTTTATAAACATACACCAATGTACACACCGCCATTTATAGTAACAGATGAGATTTTGCATCTGGTCTCTGAGATCTCAGAGCAGATAGGCACATTGAATGCACTCCTTGGAGAGCGTATGCCATCACCTATGCTCCGGAAAGAGAACCAAATAAAAACCATCCATTCCTCTTTGGCCATTGAGCACAATAGTCTGTCGCTGCAACAAGTGACGGACGTCATCGACGGCAAGCATGTGCTGGGCGCTCCTAATGAGATACAAGAGGTTAAGAATGCGCTGCAAGCTTACCAATTGATGCTGCAATTAGACGCGTATTCTGAATCCGATTTGCTCCGTGCGCATAGTCTGATGATGGCTGATCTGGTAGATAATGCAGGGCATTACCGTAAAGACAGTGTCGGCGTTTTTGATGGCGACAAGTCTATTCATGTTGCACCATCTGCAGACCGCGTGCCTACATTGATGACGGAGTTGTTTGCATGGGTGAAAGAGACAAAGACGCATCCACTAATCAGCAGCTGTGTGTTCCACTACGAGTTTGAGTTTATACATCCGTTCATGGACGGTAATGGCCGCATGGGACGCTACTGGCAGACACTGTTGCTCAGCCGATGGAAAGGTATCTTTGCTTGGCTTCCGGTAGAAACAATCGTCAAAAAATATCAGCAGGAATATTACCAAGCAATCGCTCAATCGGACGCAAAGGGAGACAGCACAGACTTTATCGTCTTTATGCTCAAATGCATTCTCCAAACAATCCAAGAGCAACGAAAAGTGACGGACAATGTCGGTATAAATGTCGGTATAAATGTCGGGATAAACGAGCAACGTGTATTGGATGCCTTGCGTGCAGACGCTTCGCTTTCCGCAGTCAAAATAGGTCAGCTGTTAGGTATTACTACACGACAAGCCGAGCGGCTACTTGCTTCGTTGCGTGAGAAAAATCTTATCCGCCGCGTCGGAGCAAACAAAAATGGTCATTGGGAGATAATCAAATAATCTCCTGTC
>CAMHSB010000005.1 GCA_946187695.1 uncultured Bacteroidales bacterium | reverse complement strand
AGATCTATAGTGTCAATACCATTTACCAACAAAGCGTAACCTGTCTTCGGATCTACCGGTTCGGGTTCCGGGGTTTCGCCACCACCGATCTCTTCTCCAGCACCGCAGTTAGAACCAGCGCCAATATACAATTGGTCTGCCTGATACTTCAACTGGATGTAGAAATCATAACAACCTTCTGTTGCTACCTCATAACGATCATTGTTAAGGGTAAAGCCCTCAACAGAATACGTGTTCAGAGGTACTGCCCAAGCAGCTTCATTGCTAGCATCATAGAGCTGGCAATAATCACCTGCTTCAAGTTGAACATGAGCAAGATATTCGTCAAAGCCCTCAAAGTTCATGCCTTGATGTGTGCCGGCATAATACGTGTGGCCATTAACCAAAATACCATAACTCTGTCCAAATGCAAACACTGCCATAAAGACAGCGAACATCAAAGAAAGAAATTTTCTCATGATTTTTGATTTTTTAGTTTATAAATTGGGTTAATTAAGAGTAAATCTATAATATTTACGTTGTGTTCTTTCGGTATTCTTTGTATAAGTACAAAATCGACTGCAAATTTACTACAAAAATTTTACATATGCAAGAAAAAGATATATTTTTTTCGTATTTTTTATAATTGGGCACAAAAAAAAAGCGAGCAGTATTCACTGCCCGCCTTTTGAGTTATTTAGACCTTTGGTTATTTAACCAACTGTCCCATAATCGAGTATTCACGATCACCGCGGCGGATGATTACCATACCGTTGCGCAACTGCTTAACAGCAACCTTTGCAGCCTCGGTGTTTATGATTGCGGAACCGTTGTTAGCTGCGATATAGATGCAGCCTGCATACCAATAATTTTGATCACCTGCATAGTCAGCGCGGAAGTAGATATCCTTCAGACCTGCGTGAGCTGCGTCAACTACATAGTTACCAGCCTCTGCCGGGAACCAAGCAGTTGCTACGCCATTCTCTACTTGACGAACCTTGAGCTCTGCATTTTCTGCCAAGTTAACACCTGCCAATACCATCTCAGCCTCGTTGTCCGGGTTAACAGCGAACTTATACTCAGCTGCCGGCGTCCAATCGTTCATGGTGCCTACGAGATAGAAACCATCTGCCAGCGGCTGCGGTTGCGGTTCAACACCGCGCTCAACCTTCAACAGAGTAATGAACATCGAGGTGTTACCATAACGACCGAGGAGGAGCGAATCTTGATCAGCCGTCAAGGTGTAGGTCTGAACGATAGGATCACCAGCCTGGGTACGAGCGTTGATCGTCGAAGCAGAATCAGACAGCCAAATGCGGGTGTCACCATCAGCTGCACGTAAATCTACCTGTGCATACTTAGCATCCGAGCTGTTGCTGAATACAACAGCTACGCTGAGTACGTCACCAGCCAGGAATCCACCCTTAGCCGGTTTGATAGCGATGTACTTGCCATCTGCATATACGTACGAACTACCGAACTTGATAGCATCAACTTGGTCTGTGTTCGTGTGAATCTTAACGGTTGAAGTTTCTACGCCTGCAGGGCCAAAGATAGTCGTTCCGACGGCACCAGCCCAGTCATAAATTACGCCACCTTCACCCGGCTGCGGTTCCGGCTCGTTAGCTGCGATATAGATGCAGCCTGCATACCAACCTTCACCACCCTGATAGTCAGCGCGGAAGTAGATGTCTTTCTCACCTGCATGATCAGCGTCAACTACATAGTTGCCAGCCTCTGCCGGGAACCAAAGGGTTGCTTCGCCACCAGCTACTTGACGAACCTTGAGCTCTGCATTTTCTGCCAAGGTAACACCTGCCAATACCATCTCAGCCTCGTTGTCCGGGTTAACAGCGAACTTATACTCAGCTGCCGGCGTCCAATCGTTCATGGTGCCTACGAGATAGAAACCATCTGCCAGCGGCTGCGGTTGCGGTTCAACACCACCACCTTGCTTCGGATAAACAGCTATATAACGCAGATACATACGTTCGCTCGAGCTTTGAGCAATCGTGATTGCGCTGATTTCACCGGCAGGAGTGATCTTTACATTTTGCGGAACTTTATTGCCTGCATTGAGGTCAAATTCAGTACCGTTAACCGTGATCTTAGATGCATTGTTACCGTACTGAGTAGCGTTCACAACAATCGAATCAACCTCAATAGCTTGAGCCAAAGTGAAAGCCAACGTTCCTTGTGCGGAAGACGTACCGAACTTAACACTCGAATTGTCGTCAGCAATCGGGCGACCTGCATATACTTTGGTAGCTTCCGTTACTTCAGCTACATAAGGAGCACTTGCAGCGTCAAAGATAGCAGCAACATCTGCTGCGAAAGCTGTAGAAGCGTCAGAACCGGAGTTACCCGTACCTTTGAACTTCAACGTGAACGGCTGCGTAAAGTCAGCTACAGGAACTACATTTTCTGCGATATAGATGTAACCATAGTGCCAACCTTCGCCACCTTGACCGTCTGCGCGGAAATAGATGTCTTTCTCACCTGCGTGAGCTGCGTCAACTACATAGTTGTTGTTCTCTCCATCGGGGAACCAAGCAGTTGCTTCGCCACCAGCTACTTGACGAACCTTGAGCTCTGCATTTTCTGCCAAGTTAACACCTGCCAACATCATCTCATTCTCGTTTGCCGGGTTAGCCTCGAACTTATAAGCAGCTGCCGGGGTCCATGCGTTCATGGTACCTACGAGATAGAAACCGTCTGCCAGCGGTTGCGGTTGCGGATCGTCACCACCACCAATCTCTTTGTAGAGGTTCGGCTTGTGATACTGCGAAGACGTTTGGGTGTTGTAGCAAGAGAAGCAAGTTGTACCATTCTGATACAGAATGTTACGGCTATCCTTACCGGTACAGGTAACTGTTGTTACGCCTTCCTCAATAGCAATAGTGAAGTAAGCGTAGTCATCCAACTCTGCCACAATCTTCAGGTTGTTACTACCTGTTGTGCTGGTAGTGTTCAGATAACCTGCCGTGCCGAGGTAATTCACTGTAGCGAACGTCCAAGCACCTGCTTCGCCACCCAGTTCAAATACCATCAAAGCATCCGTTGCCGTAACAACACCGTCAGTAACCTCAGCTGTAGTGATCTTACGGTTGTTGTTGTTTGCCGTTGTAGCAATAAAGCTACCGTCATCCGTACCGATTACATACTTAGCGCCTGCTACCAATTGATCGGTAGAAGTCACCTTCTGGTAATCAGTTGCCATCATGCTTCCTGCAAATAAAATTGCAGCCATCAAAGAAAAGAATTTTCTCATGATTTAAATTGATTTAGTTAAACAAAAAAGTTAGTTAATAATTTAATAATAATATACATTCATATATTACATATGTTCTTTATTATAACGCGCGACCGGTGGCGTCGAACATCTGCTCACCGCGGATGATCACCAAACGACCATCAATAATCGCCTTGCGCGCTTTCACAACAGCCTTCGTGTTCTCTACAGCCTCTTGCTCACCCGGTGTGCTTCCTCCGCCACCGCAGTTACCCACTAAGGTCTTACCTGCCAATTCTTCAATTGATAATTCAAGAGTACCGTCTCCGTTGTCATAGAGATAGAATGTTGCCGAAGGAGGATTAATCATCAGCTTACCGTTGGCTCCGGGCGTTTCATTTTGGTTATACAGTGTACAGTGCGTACCATCTACATCACCTTTAGCCATATAGCAAACACCGACTGTTTGTCCAGGATCGCAAACCAAGATAAAGAAGTGACCTTTACCTAACATCGCGTCACCGTCAAACGCATAGTCTGCCAACACACCACACTCAAAATATTCTTCCATGCTCGGAGTCTCGATATCACCTTTGGTCGGACCGCGATAGCCCTTCAGGTAATAATCATGATCGCCCACCGGTTGCGGTTGCGGGCCGGGGCCCGGTTCATCGCCCAAGACAGACCATTCGCCATCGCAGCCCGGATCACCCCATACTGCGGTCGAAGTGGTAATTGTAAAGAGGTTCTTGCCATCTGTCGGAAGTACCAGATCTTTCGTCTTAGCGCCCCAATACAAATCGCCCTCATTACCCGGATTCATACGAGTGAAGATAACCTTCTCATACTTGGTCAGATCGATATCTACAGACCAAACGTCTGCATCACTCGTTGCAGCCATACGAACACCCGGCCATTCAGCGTTTTTCTCAGCAGAATCGCCGTCGCCTTTCCATGCGTAAGCACCGACAGCAGCACCATCGGCTTTCCACCAGTCTTGCGCCATCTTACAATAAATAGTCGTAGCGAACGTCGAACTAGTCATCAACGTCATCGCTACTAATAAAGAATAAATCTTTTTCATGATACAAATATTTAATTTATTAAATGTTGTTATTTAACGATGCGTCCTTGCGCGTCATATATTTTCTCGCCACAGCGGATAAACAGTTGACCGTCCTTGAGGAATTTCTCGCCCTTCGAGTTGGCGTTCACGTGCTCTACTGCCCAAGTGCCGTTTCCTGTATAATACATCGCATAGTCGGAACCTTTGATCGCCTCGGTGTAACCGGCTGGAGCCGCATCCGAAGCAGCAGAACCAAGCATCAGTTTCACGCTACCGTACTTACCCTGAACGGTGGCACGATAGTAACCGCTGCCTGACTCTTCTGTCACCGCACTCTCCGAATGAATGCCTGCTTTCTTACGCGCCTCGATCATCTTCTTGATCTCCGCTTTGTATTTTACCCAGTGCGGCCAGAACACGCAAGGCACACCCGGCATGGACAGCAGATACACATGGCAGCGCATCATCAAACTCTGGTCGTTGATACTGGAGCCGTCACGTTTGTTCGCTACATCCTCATTGTCGCTACCGCGGTTGAACGTGTCGTGGTTATCAATGAAAGTGACAGCGTACTTGCTGTAGCCCTTGCCACGCAGACCGCCTGCCTTACATTTGGAATAGTCTTTTTTGAAAATACCGTCGCGGAAAACATTGTACTTGGCATCGAAGTCGAATGCCAGCGTATTCTTTCCCGCTTCATCAATGCGGGCTTTCAGCACATTGGCATCGCCCAGCCAGTACTCAATTACAGAGAAATAAGGTTTGGAAGCCGTGTTATAGTCTTTGATATGGCTCACGTGATAGCCACCAACCATATCGTAGCGCCAACCGTCGTACTTTACCTCCGCTTTCATCCACTGGAGATACGCTTTGCACATTTTTTGCACATTGCTATTCGTATGATCCCAGTCACGCGCAGAGCCGAAGTTCTTATCTGTATGTTGACCGTCGTCGTTATTACCGTTCGAGCCGCAGCCTCCCTCGTCATCTTTGGTCAACCAGTCCTTGGTAGGCGTGTACGAACCGTAGGAGCCGAAATTGTGGGTCTTGAGATCTCCGCAATTACCCTGACCGTTTCCGATATGATTGATAACGATGTCGGCAATCACACGTACACCGTTGTTATGCAACGAACTGACGAGCTGATCCAGATAGGCTCGCTTTCCCATCAGACAGCTCTGGGAACTGTACTCCAACGGGATATAACCTAAACCTCCTGCAGAAATACCCGAAGCCTGTGCACTGGGCGGTAACCAGATGAGGTCGAAATAACTTCCTATCTCCGAAGCCTGGCTATTCAGTGTCTGCCATTTGGTATCGCCGTATCCCGAATTGATATTGCTCTTCCAGTAGAAACCTTGCAGCATTACATCTCCACACTCACTTGGAACGGCTGTGGCATAATCCGATGGAGTCACCGGATCTTTACCTCCACCGCCAGGAGTATCACCTCCGCCGCCCGGCGTATAGGTATCCCAATAACCAGGACATACATTCGTTCCTTGTCCCCAATCGGTTATCACATACATATTCTTCCCGTCTGCAGGTATGGTCAAGTCTTCCGTCTGATCCCAACGGCCAAACCAATCGATCCCTTTACTAGGATCCATACGGCAGAAAATAACATGCGTGTAGGTATCCGGCACTTCGGCCTTATAGACATTTCCTTCAGAGGTCATATATGCCGTCCAGCCGTTATCGCTGCCCTCGTAATAATAGATGGCGTACTTGGGATTGTTCGTGTCCCAAACGCCCTCGTCCAGATACAATGTCTTGGCACAAGCATCAGAGCTTGCGACCAAGAACATCATACATAGCGCCGTTATGGAAAATAACGAGCTGACCGTTGATGATAAGTTTATACGCTTCATGGTTGTTCTTCACTTGATTCTCAATTACTTCAATTCCTTCCGTCCACGGTTCATCCGGCTCGCCGTCACAGTCAGCATCTACTACCGCACGGTAGCAAACATCGCTCCACAAATAGCAGGTGTTCTCTGCAATGAAGATATCCTGACTCTGCGATTTGTTCATACCGGCGTTAAAGATGATATAGAAATCCGTACCCTCCGGAATCACCTCACGCATCGTATAGGTGTACCACTTGCCGTCTGTCGTCGTCCACTTCATACCCGGCCATTTAGCACTGCCGCCGTCCAACGAATACGGGGTATCTACATACTGACTCGAGGTCTTCATCACACGCGTGAACGCGTATAAATATAGGTCTTCCCAATCAGCCGGCTTGACGAACTTCACCGTAATCACACCCTGTTGCGGGGCTTTATAGGTATAAATAGCCGTATAAGTCTCGCTGCGTTGACCGTTCGACTCGGCATAGGCCTTCACCGTCGTCGTCTTGTTCACCGTGAACTTCTTCTCGCCTTGACCCATGTTATTACCCGGCCCCGGTTCCGTACCGTCGGTCGTGTAATAGATCGTTGCATCCGGATCACCGATCGGACGAATAATCACTTCCTGACCTACGTTCTGATCGCGGAAGAAACCGCTCTCCGGAACAATCGCCAAGTCGAACTTCGGCTCCAACTCTTTCTCGCAACCCTCAATGATCTGCTCCATCTCGCCTTCGGTCTCTTTACCTTCCAGCCATTCGATACAGATATCATAGTCGGTCTCCAGGTCATTCGAACGTACGTTGATATCGCCGCAGTCATTACCTGAGTTGATACAGAAGTGGATCGTATCGATACCCAGATCATGATCGAACTCATACGTGAACCAACCGTCCACATCCTGGTACATACGCTGACCCGGATAAGCACCCATCAGGTTCACCGAGGCAGCTTCACCTTTCTCGTCCACGTACGGCTGCCATGCGAAGATATACGCTTTGTTCCACTGTTCCGGCTTGTCGAAGCGCACACGGATACCGTGCTGCAACGGCTCACGATAGGTGTAGGTGTACTCCTGCACGCGAGACTGCGCCGTTCCGCAAACCGCCATCACCTTGAGGGTGGTAGTCTTGGTAAAGTTCAGCGGCGCGCTATAGACTGCCGATTCGGTCGTCGGAGTCGAGCCGTCGGTGGTGTAGTAAATAATCGGATCGCTGCTTCCGCCTACTGCTTTGATAGACACGTCAATGCCGGCGATCGAATCTTCAAAGGAGGTGTTACCCGGCGTGACGATGATACCCGGTGCTACATCACCGGTAGCTAACACCCACATCGCATAACCGGCTCCGTAAGCCACCAAACGATAGCCGTTATCAGCCAGCCATTGGTACTCTCCGGTGGCCGAATGAACGGTCTTATTGCCCAACATCAGGATCAGCAGACCATTCTTACCTACTATCGTAGCCTTATAACCGCCGTCCTCTACTTCCTCTTCGCGTACCTCACTCTCCGAGTGTACACCGGCGAGGTGACGGGCATTAATCATCGGTTTGATATCCTCTTTATATTTTGCCCAGTGCGGATAGAAGACACTCGGCACACCCGGCATAGCGAGCATATAGGCGTTAGCCTGCAGCAGACGGGGTTTCATCTCTTCCGTCATCGACTGCCCCTTCCGACCGCCGAACTCCTGGTCGTTACGCAGGAACCAGTCGTGACTGTCGATGAAGGTAACGGCATACTTACTCCACCCGCAACCGAGCAGACCGGAGTTATCCCACGGATGGTCCACGCCGTTGACACGGCAACCGCCGTAGTAATGGTTAGCTATGCCGTCAAACACTTTATACTTGGTCATAAAATCCAAAGCCATGGTGCGATAGCCGGAACGGTCTATCGTATAGGTAATATCGCTATTACCAGACCAGCGCTCTACGAAGGAGATATAGGGCTCTGCCACGGCGTTGTACTCACCGATATGAGCAGGATCAAAACCTTTTGCTTCGTCCCAGCGGAAACCGTCATATTTCATCTCGTCGCGCAACCACTGGAGGTAGGCTTTACTGAACTCCTGCACCTCGGGTTTGGCGTGCGCCAAGTCACGTGCCCCTACGTTGTTATCGCCCTCATCGTCCGGACCGGTAGCCAAGCCCCAACACGGACCCGCCAAAGAATCGCCTTTATTAGCCGGGTCGTTCACTTCGTCGCCGCGGCAGATCCAACTCATGTCCGGCGTGAACTTACCGTACTTACCGAAATCCATGGTAGCGAAATCGCACCAACTGGACTGCGCAATCATGTGGTCCAACACCACGTCTGCCACCACTTTCATACCGCTGTTATGGAAGCTTGCAATCAATTTCTCCAAGTCCGCACGGCTTCCCCAGTCGCTGTTCTGGTTGCTGTATTGACGCGGGTAGTAACCCGTTCCACCTGCTGCTGCACTGGGCGGCAACCAAATCATATCAAAATAAGCACCGATCTCACCGGCCTGCTCCAACATCGTTTTCCAACGGTTATCGCCGTAGAGGTTGGTGCATGTAGCGGAATCGTTTTTCATATAACTGTTCCAGTAGAAGCCCTGCATCGATACATCGCCGCAGGCGCTGGGTACCCCGTTTCCGCCGGGGCCCTGGGTCTCACCTACCACCGTCAGACAGATAGCGCCATCGACCATCGTGATCGTGATATCTCCTTCGCCCGCCAGACGGATCACCACATTATTGTCGGAGTCGCCGCTGTACGCACCCTGGGTACTGCAGGCAGCGTTCACGCCGCCGATACCGAGGGAGTAACTCCAGGTGCCGTTCGTGATCTTAAAGCGATAGGTACCGGCCTCAAGACCCAGAAAGGAGATCGTACCATCCGGCATCAGCAGATGGCTGCCCTCGCTCCACGAAGCACCAGGGAAACCCTCGCCCGCCAGGTAATAATCGGGATCCTCCGTAGAGGGCTCATAGCTGCTCCAGGTACCGTCGCAAGTACAAGTCTCTCCCTCCCAGCAAGCCGACTGGGTAGAGATCTCAAAGAGGTTCTTGCCGTCAGTAGGAATCACTTTGTCGCCCGTCTTGGCGCCCCAGTACTCGAGGGTACCCGATCCGTTGATACGGGTGAAAATCACATTCTGGTACTGCGTCATATCGATATCTATGTACCACATGTCCGCTTCGCCGAAGACAGCCGCCATGCGCTGGCCCGGCCAAGACGTCATATCGCCGCCCGTTCCCCAGACATGCGCACCTACCGCTGCGCCGTCGGCTTTCCACCAATCGTAGGACATTTTACAATAGATTCGAGTACTTTCGGCCTGCAGACTCATTGCACACACAAAGGCCGCTAAAATCGAAAAGAATTTCTTCATTGTATTAGTAGTTTTTTAATATTTGTTTGCACAAAAATCGCACAAAGGTACTGCTTTTTTCTCAAATACGCAAGCGCGCGCTCGTTTTTTTTTATATTTTTTCTGTATTTTTAACCAAAACCGTCCCCTTTTGGACACAAAACGTCACTTTCCACCCATCATAGTCCATCTTGTACTCCCGCTCCGGATCATCCTGATACCCCGGACGTGGATCCTGACTCAAGATATAAATTATATCTTCCCAAACCCCTTCCGGTACATCGCCCCGCTCACCGCTAACCGCTAACCGATCCTCCTTATGTTCCTCCGCAAAACCATTCTTCGCATCCTCATGACTGTCGCTGAAACTCAGATAGGGCTTAATGTCGTATATCGGCGTGCCGTCCAGCAGGTCTGCCCCGCTCACGATCAGGTCTCCTTGCTCGATACCGATCAGTCGTACGCTGCTTAATCCCAGCGGATTAGGACGAAACGGACTGCGCGTAGCGAACACACCCATCCGCGTGTTCCCTCCTAATCGCGGCGGCCGCACCGTCGGCGACCAATCTAAAGAATTGGGGTCCCCGGCTGTGCTTGAACTCGTGTGCGAGGAGAACGAGCGCGAGAATCCCCAGATCAGCCATAAGTGCGAATATCCCTCAATCCCGCGAAGCGCTTCTGCCACCCTGTATTCGGGCTCAAAAACGATACGGGTCCGGATCGGACTCTCTTCCCTACTCTGCCGCGGGATGCCGAACTTGTCCGTGTGCCCGTTTCGGGCGTATGCTATCACTTTCAGTTCCATTTTTCTCTCAATTTTGGTGCAAAATTACAAAAAAATGCGCATTTATGCAAAAAAAATGCAAAAAAATTTGGTCAATTCAAAAAAAAGCAGTACTTTTGCACCCGCTTTTACGTCGGAAGTGACTTACGACGACTTCGCGAGTCCGACCGAAGAGCAAGCGAAGGTGCCATAGCTCAGTTGGTAGAGCAAAGGACTGAAAATCCTTGTGTCCCTAGTTCGATTCTCGGTGGCACCACGAAAAACGACCCTCAACAGGTCGTTTTTCTTTTTTACTTTTGGTCGAACATGCCAAGAATGCGGCGAAGGTAGTTCGGGTCGGCGAAGTCGCGGGAGCCGGTGTCCTTCTGATTGAGCGGTTCGATAGCCTTCATATCCGTCTCTGTGAGCGAGAAATCGAAGATGTCGAAGTTCGCCGCCATACGTTCCTTATGCGTTGATTTAGGGATAGCTACGATGCCGCGTTCGATAAGCCATCGGAGGGCGACCTGTGCGGGTGTCTTACCGTATTGCGCACCGATAGCTGCAAGCACGGGACTCTTGAGCAGGTCATCCGATCCTTGTCCTAACGGTCCCCAAGCCATCATCTTCGTATCAAAACGCGCCATCTCCGGAAGAATGGTACGCTGTTGCGAGAGGACGCAACATTGAAGTTGGTTCACGGCCGGCTTGACATCCACTACGGACGCGAAGTCATAGAATCGGCAGGCCTGGAAATTGCTTACGCCGATAGCGCGAGTCTTGCCTTGTTCGTACGCTTTCTCCATCGCGCGCCAGGAGCCGAACACGTCGCCATATGCCTGATGAATGAGCAGCAGATCCACATAGTCCGTTTGCAGCTTACTTAGACTCTGCTCGATGCTCCGCGCCGCTTTCTCTTCACCGGCGTTGGTGATCCATATCTTCGTGACGATGAAGATCTCCTCGCGTGGAATGCCGGAGCGGCGGATAGCGTCTCCTACGCCCTGTTCATTACCGTACGCTTGCGCGGTGTCGATAAGTCGGTACCCCACTTCGAGCGCGTCACGTGTACACCGTTCAGCCTCTTGAGGAGGCACTTGGAAGAGCCCGTAGCCTAAGAGCGGCATCTCAATGCCATTATTCAGTCGGATAGTTTGCATATTGATTATTATCCTTTTCGTTCGTTATAAAATTAGTTGTGAGATTTGTTCCAAATAGCACTTGTCCACCTCGTCGAATGTGCCGAAATCGGTACTATCGATATCAAGAACGGCGATGACTTGTTTGTCGCTGATGAGGGGAACTACAATCTCGCTGTTGGAAGCTGATGAACAAGCGATATGTCCAGCGAACTTATGCACATTGGGCACGATAACCGTTTCTGCGTGTTGCCAAGCCGTGCCGCAGACACCTTTTCCATACGGAATGCGCGTACAAGCGATAGGCCCTTGAAACGGACCTAAGACGAGCTGTTGCCCTTCCACGCGATAGAATCCCGTCCACCAGAAACCGAAGGCCTCGTGAAGCACAGCAGCAACGTTGGCCATTTTTGCAATCATGTCCGTCTCTCCGGCAACCAGCGATCCAATTTGCGGCAGTATAGATTTGTATGTTTCTTGTTTAGTCATTTGGCGGTGGTTAGTGTTTTAGTTCGTCAATACTTGCGTATGTTTGCCAGCCGACGAATTGTTTTTCGGCGGCAAAAGTACTGCTTTTTTTTTATATATGCAATAGTTTGTATATTTTTATACAAAAAAAGAGAGCCCGAAGGCCCTCTTTCGTGAGGCGGTAAGCCTTGTGCGAGTGACGATTAGCCACGCGGGTGCGCCTGATCGTACTCCTGACCGCAGACAAGCCAGAGGTAGGCCTTCATGGTCTTTTTGCCGCCGGCAAGGTTCTTCTGCGCCTCGAACGCTTGCAGGTCGGTAGCGATGTGGCTCAGGTCCTTACGACGGGTCTTGACCGCTGCTGCTACCGCGGTGAAGCGGTTACGTGCCCAGAGCTCGTCTTCGCCCGGAGCCGTCGAACGAACGACTTTCTTGCGGAGGTAAATACGGTTACAATCGCTGCTCTCGGTGGGTTTCACGCGGTGCGTACCCAGCAGCATCTTGGTACAAGAGTGTTGACCGCTCTTACTCGGTTTCGCGAGTGCGCCCGACACATGGTCGATACCGGCACTCCATTCTACTTTTGCCATTTTAGTTAAGGTTTTAAAGGGTTACTGATAATTGTGAGCATATGCGAGCTCAAATACTTAGGTTCTGCTCGCGGGGTTAACTCCCCGCGCTTAGAGTTTTTTCGACGCATCGTAACTCTCTACAGTGCGCGTTTGGATGACGACGCTCGTGTCGCCGTGTTGGAAGTACTGACTCTGCGTCGTGATCGTCCGCGTCACATTGCACCCCATCAGCGCTACGCCGATAAGTGCCACAAACAGGATCTTTCTCATCGCTTAGCCTCCAATCAGATCTCCGTTTGCATCGTAGTTTCCGTTCAGCTTGTGCATCGCGTATCCAAACAGCGAACCGATCTTGGTTTGTGCCTTGTACTCAGCCTTCAGCTTCGCTTTCTCCGTCGGATCCGTCAGAATCGTACGGACTGCCGCTACCACCTTCGCAAAACGCGCTTTCGCTGCCGTCTGCGCCGCACTCGGCTCTTGCGTACTCGGGTTACACAACTTACCGGTCGTTGTCTTGCCGGTCTGTTTGTTCGTGCGGAAGTACACATCGCTGTGCTCACACACTTTCTTCTTCATGCTCTCAATGAGCGCCATAGGCTTAATTTCTGCCATAAAAATAGTTAAAGTTTAGGTTTAGTTAATAATTTAGGTTTTGCTCGCGGGGCTAATTCCTCGCGTTTTATTTACAGTGCAAAGGTACGAAAAATCATGCATATACCCAAATTTTCTCCTCCGCAAAAGGGATTCCACTCACTTTTACGTCAGATCCACCTGCGCATAGTCGCTCAGATCCACTACCTCCACCCGGTACAACCAATCCCGATGCTTCAGCGCATCGCAGTATTTCGCACCGTACTTCCGGTATTTCTTCCAGCCGTACAGCAGGATGTTCAGTCCTGCTATACCGACCGGCTCTCCGAGGGCGGCATCCAACCGTGCCGCCAACTCCTCCTTACTGATTCGCTGCATCATACGCTTCCTTCGCAATTTTCCACAGCTGCTTACTGCTTTTCTTGGTACCCGTACTCCGCATCTGCTTCACCATCTTGGCGATCGCCGCAAATCGTTCCCTTTGCGCCACCATCGCTGCACTCGGTGCCTTCCTCGGACCTCTCTTTTCTTTACTGGGGAGAGCGTGCATAAACACCTTTCCCGTTGCCTTCATCGTACGGAAACTGTAGTTCCCTACGCGTCCGGAGATCGTCGCAATCCCCGCCATTGTTGTTACTTTTGCCATTACGTTTGTTGTTTATGCGGGATAGTATCCCGCGGGTTAATAATCAGGTTTTGCTCGCGGGGTTAACTCCCCGCGCATACCGCCGCCCCCATGTCGCCGCAAACTTCTCCCGCGCAGCCTTCCGTGCCGGCGTATCCTTCCACCCGCTCGGACATTTCTGTACAATCTGCTGCCCTCGGTACAGCCGGAAATAGTATCCGTCCTTCCTTAATTGCCCTCTCAAGCTCTCTATCGGTATGATCAATTCTACTTTCATATATTCAAAATTTTGGTTTCAAACTTTGGGGTCCCCAAATAATTTTCAATTTTTGCGGGTGAAGAAGTGCTTCGGATAGCACTTCGAGTGTTGCAAGCAACACATAGAACCTCGGAGGCGCAAATTGCCCTTATCAATTAGCGGAGTGGTTTGATTCATGCAATTTTGCCGCCGAACGCGAACGCATCTCGTTCGCATTACGGACGTCATAGTCCGGTCCTTTTCCGGTTTTACGTCGTCTGTTATTCCGGATGCCATCCGGAGCCCTTGACAGGATACCGCTCGACGCCCTTAGTACGTACACATACCCCCCTTAAAGGGGGCGTATGTAGTACTAACGGGCTCAGGTAACCTCGTCAAAAAGTTGCTGCTGCCCTTGTATAAGATACTCCCTTCTACCATTGATGAGGATCGTCTGGAGAATTCCCCCGTCTCGCGCTTCCTGCATCAAGGTCTCTGCAAAGTGGGGACTGCGTATATTGACTTTCTGCATGATTTGCGAACGTAACTCATTCCACGCGAGGCTTTTATTAGCCAATACAATCCGGAACAACCGCCCCTTGTCTATCTTACCGTCAGCTCCTACATACCCGCTGTTAAAGCCCTTATCCAAGTGTTCTGTGCTCGCGACCTCCGAGAGCGAGGATTCACACGCCATCGGCAGCCCCTCCTTGTCCACGCAGAAATCAATCCGACTCGCCATATCGTACTTGCGCGTCGCCACCTGCCGGATCGTAAAGATACGCGTATCCGGGTTCTTCGTGCATTCGTACGTCTCAAAACTCTTGTTCTGCAACTCCGTACCCAATGCCCCGCGCAGCGTCTTGTCCTCCACTGCCTTGTTCTGGTGCAGTACGCAGACAATACACGTGCGGTACTCCGAAGCCACAGCCAGTAACTGACCGATCACTTTCTGTGCCTCTTCGTAGTTATTGATGTCGCCCACCACATCCCGGATACCGTCGAAAATGACGATATCCGGTTTACATACTGAAATAGCTGACAGTACCAGCAAAATACGCTCCTGCCAGGGGATACGGCGCAGATTGAACACGTGAAACGTATCCTCATTCGCCGCTTCCCCCATCATCACACCAATCCGGTCTCGCAGGATCTCACACGTTGTGTCCTCACTCTGCTCCGTATCGATCCATACAACCCGCATCGGTGCTTCGCTGATCCGCTCCAAGCCCAACAGGCTTCCCCGCCGGCACCCCGCTGCGCTGGCATGTACCTGCTCTAAACCGGCTGCTGCCATCAGGATCGAGTTCAGATACGTCTTACCGCTCTTTGCCTTACCCGTTACAGCCACCAACTCCCCTTTCGCAAAACAAGGGACACCGTGCCACCGATACAAAAACTCATGCGGCGGTATAGCCGATTGCGCCGTGATACGCGCACGCTCCAATTGCCCAAATAGGCTCACTTTCTCTGTTTCCATACTTCATCATTTTTTTCTCCCGTAAATCTCCAATTCCGACGACAAAGGTACTGCTTTTTTTCGACATGAGCGACCACAAAATCGTGGGCGATCTCCCCTTCCATAAACCGGTAGGCATTCCAGACGGTGCCTTTACTAACGCGAAAAGCCAATGACACTTGCCATTGGCTTTTCTTCGGATGCTCCAGATGGTAGGCGTAGATGTCCATCCACTGGGCGTACTTGAGGGGGAACTCGAAATCGTTGAAGAGAATGCTCAGTTCTCCTTCTTCTTTTTTTTGAGCAGAAATTGATACTTGTTCATAATGTTGATTGATTTATTGGGTAAAAAAAAGACAGACCTACATTTTTTATTTGTAAGTCTGTCTTTCAACAATTTAACGGTTTAACAGCTTAACGTTTTGCGTACTGCAAAACCATTTTAACTATTTAACGTCGCGTAGCGGCATCTTAACGTGCGCTCAGCGCATCTTAACGCACTCTCAAGCCGGTAGCGTTGTAGATGGCGCCATCGGGACGGAGGATGTAGAGGATGCCGTTATGGAGGATCTTCACGGCTGCCGGAGCGTCCGGACGGGTGAAAATATCCTCTATCCCTTCTGTAATCTTTTCCGTTGCGGTGAACTGTGCCACATAGGTAGCGTCATCCGTTGCGGGTTTGACAGCAGGACTCCAGCCGCTGAACGTGTAGGTATAGTTCTCGTCGTCAGGACGGACGGGAGTCTCTCCTACATAAACAGGAGTGATACCTGCGCCTACTTCGCCGGTCTGCAGCTCTTCGCCGTCCCAGTTGAGGAAGCGGATAGAGAAGGTCTGCGCTACCGCCTCGCCGTCCTCTACGATCGAAGCGAACCACTCGGTCCACGGCGATACGTTATAGACGCTGTAGCATCCTGGTGCCACATGGAGTGTCGCGCCGTCCTCGCCTTCACTCAGACCCATGAACGCGGAGGTGCCCCAGATGTCCGAACCGTTCAGTCCTTCCGGTGCCGTGGTTGCCATCAGATGGACGTTCTTCAGCGTCGTCAGCATGGCGAAGCTGTTCATGCCCAAGCCCTTGAGCGAAGCCGGCAGGCGTACCTCATTGAGGCTCGTACAGCCCTCGAAAGCGCGGTCGCCTACGTATTGGATACCCGGGCAGAAGTCCACGCGCTCCAGCTGCGTGCAGTTGCGGAAGGCTATCTCGCCGGTGCCGACCACGTTGTAGCCGCGGACGACGGACGGGATGGTGATCGTGCCTGCGGTGGAAGGATCGACAGCGGTATGGTAGATATACTCGACCGACGGAATGCCGGTGTTCGGATCCACGGTGATCTTCTGCTCCTCGTCGCCATAGACCTCTACCAACTTGTCATCGGTCTTGATGAGCCGGTAGGTGACGGGCACACCCTCTTTGGTATTCTCGGTGAAGAAGACATCTTCCACCACATTGACGGTCATGCTCACGGACGGAGCGGGATAGGTTGCCGGATCGCCGTGGTCGTCGTAGTCGTTGGTGTAGAAGGTCACTTCGAACGTGCCGAGTTCTCTCGGAGTGATGGAGAACTCCCCTGTGCGCTGGCCGGACTCCATGTCATAGACAGGCATCACATCCAGAGTCGCGGGTGTCTCACTTAATGTAACGAACGTGGCGTCCACATAAGCGGTGGAGTTGGCAGGGGTGAGCGATACGCGTACAATGCCCGTCTCGCTTTTCATCAGTGTCAGCGACGTGCGGTTCACGTCAATACCCGTAGCAGGGATATTGTTGCCGCCCTGACCGGAATCCCAGACGCTCATCGTACAGCTGCCTTTCTTGTTCGAACCGTCTTTGGCGGTAGCGGTGATGGTGATTCCTTCGCCGCTTTCGTCAAAGCCCACGATGGTCACCAAACCATTCTGATCGACGGTAGCAATGCCGGCATCGCTCGTGCTCCATGTCACCTCTTGGTTGGTGGCGTTGGCAGGATAAACGGCAGCCGTCAGTTGGATGGTCTTCGTCCCCAGTTCTTCCGCCGTCAGCGGTATATTGCGAACATTCGGATCAACAATCACTTTCGTCACTTTGATGGTGCCGGGCTTGCGGGTAGGCAGGTCGGCTACGATATGCGGGAACCAGTTCCATGCGCTGCTTGCCTGATATTTGGCGAGCGTGCCGGAGAAGTCCACTACGTGCAGCGTAGCGTCGTTGGCTATCAGCGCAGCCTTGTTGAACGCATTGGCGTTGAGTGCCGGCACGTCTGCCGCAAAGCAATAGACATCCGTCACGTGCGGATAGAGCATCGCGTTGGCGTTGATACGCTTCACGTCCGCACCGATCTCCACACTCTTCACATACGCATAGTTGGCGTACTGGCTCGTGATGTCCGAACCGATCTCCGTGATCTCGTCGGTGTAGATGATGTTCTCCATATAGATGGCATACTGGTGATGCTGTGCTTTCGCTGCACCGGTGGTATAGCAGCCGCCCTCACCCGAGAATGTCATCGTTCCGTCCGTCTCCAGATACCACCGGCAGTTATCTCCGTTCATCAGACCGCCCACAGGCAGCATCGGTTCGCCGTAAGCAGGATCGGCAAGGATATCCATGTCCTTCCAGATGTTCGCTTTCTTGTAGATACGCACGTAGTCCGCCGGCACCCGTACATGGATGTCCGCCAGTGTCACGTTCTCAAACGCGTCGGCACTCAGCGTTGCCGGTGTAGGGGAAGAAACATAGATAGTGTCCAGAGAGGTGTTGGCGAACGCCTTGGAGCCGACCGAGCGGCAGTCGCTGCCTAACTCCACGACGGAGAGGCTTGCGCAGTCCTTGAACATCGACCCGCCGACCGACATGGCCGTTCCTTCCAGCTTCACCTGCTCCAGCGCCGTACAGCCGCTGAAAGCACCGCTCGGCGTATAAGCCGGATCGAGACCGATCAGCTCCACGCGCTTCAGACCCGTACAGTCCTTGAAAAGGAAGTTACGCAGGCGTGCGCCGTTGCCGGAGATCGTCACGTCCGTCAGGGCGTTGCAGCCCTCGAAAGCGTTGTTGTCGATGAACTTGACAGCCGAGAGGTTCACGCTCGTCAGGGACGTACAGCCCTTGAAGCAGTTCTGACCGATACTGTCTATGTTCTCCAGATTGATGGATTTGAGTTTGGTTGAGCCCTTGAAGACCTCCGTACCCAGTTTGTGCAGAGCCGGCGAGAGCACTATCTCCTCCAGGTTGGCGAGGTGCGAACCGGAGAAGCCGCTCCATGTCAGTTCGGTAGCGCCGCCCATCAGCTCCACACGCTTCACGGTAGCGTCGTTATAGAAACCGTCGATGTTGCCGGTGGAAGTCTCCGAGCTGGCGATGAGCGTGCCGTCCTCGTAGATCACCCAGACGCCGTCGTAGTACTGGCCGCTGCGGACGATACCGCCGTGCTCGCCGATGTACTCGAACGAGAAGAGGTTCCAGTATTGCGCCGCCAGATACTTGGCAATGTAGTCGTCCGGCACGTCGAGATTAACGGCTTTCTGACCTGTGGCAGCCGTAGCTCTGCGGGCTGCATATTTGGCTTTGGCTTTGGCAGGCGCGTTGGACGACATGCGACCGAGGCCTTGGAAGGTCTGTGCGGTGACAAGAGGCGGTACTGCCGCTTTCACTGCCATAGCGTCCATCAGACCGCAATAATTGAAGGCTTTGTTTCCGATACTGCTCAGGTCCTTTCCGAATTTCACTTTCTCAAGAGACGAGCAGTTCTCAAAGGCTTGGTTGCCGATAGTCTGAACGCCCTCGGCAACAATCTCCTCAATCTGGTCATTGTTCTTGAATGCATTCTCGCCGATGGTCTCTACCGTTGCGGGAACTACTACTTCAGTAACCTGCGACTCGCTTTCGTTTGGTGAAGCAAAAGCATTCTTACCGATTTTTGTCACATTTTCTTTGACTACAATACTATGAATATAGTCGCGATATGCATACCATGGTTGGTCTTCCGGTTTTGCATAATCAGGAATTGTATTGAGAATAGTCAGCGTACCCACTTGATTAATGCTCCACATGTCTGTTACTACCGGGAAACTAACAATCTTGTCCACTTGGAACTGTTTCCAAACATTGTTGGCTTTATAACTGTCCGCATAGTCAATTGACACATGTAGCGTTATTGTAGAACATGAAACGGAACCGAAAGCACTGCTGCTGGTCTGCGGGCACGGACCATTCACATAAATATCGCCGTTGTTGAGCGCAGTTGTAGCAAAAGCGTTATTGCCTATGCTCTGGAGAGGAAGACCAAGGTATATACTTTTCAGACCGGAGCCTTTGAAAGCATTGTCATCTATAGTATTGATAGCATTGCGCAAATTAATTGTTTGCAAAGCAGAACAGTTCTCGAAAGCGTTTTTACCAATAGTTCTAACATTCTGTATGTACGCATCTTTTAACTGAGCGCAGTCGCAGAAAGCATAGTCTCCAACAGTAGAAATATTCTCTGCGATGACCTTTGTGAGGTAAGGATAACCACGGAAAGCATTGTTTCCAATTTTAGAAGCTATATCTACGATTACTGTTTTAATCTGGCTGCGTAATGAATACCATGGTGCATCTGATGCGTTGGCAAAGTCCGGCATCGTACCTACTACCCATAACGTACCATCTTCATTCAACATCCAAAAATTACGTGAGTTATTCTGATTCAGCAAACCACCTACACAGATTTCTTGCATCTGGAATTCTCTATTCATTCTGTTTGTTTGTGGATTATGTGCGTCAGCGTCCCATAACGCAGAGATCTGACTTTTCAAAGATGCAGGCACTATCAGTCTGGCAGCTCTGTCGCATAACATAAAATCGATGTTATCGAACGTAGGCACAGAACTGGTATTAAGCATGACTGTATATTTAGCATAACCCACATCTGCACTTGCATTACTGCCGTCTTGACTACCAAAAGCGAAACTACCCAATGATGTCACTTTAGGAAGAACGACATATTTTAGAGGACAGCCCATAAAAGCACCTTGGCCTATTTGGGTCATATATTGGAATCCATCCACAGAAGACAAAGACGAACAACCTCCAAAGGCATATTCACCGATTTCAACACTTGTTACCCCGGCAATGACCACTCTTTGTACCTTAGTCAATCCCGCAAATGCCCATGAACCTATAGTGCTGGCTCCGTCTACTTGAATTTCATTGATATATTGGCCATAAACCCACCAAGGAGCGGTCGTTTTAGTATGCCATGCTCCACCATCTACATAACTCTTCTTAAAATTCGGAATAGCTGATGCTTCGACATAAAGTGTGCCTTGTTGGAGTTTCCATGTGCCTCCATTGCTAAAAGTGCCACTTGCATTCACTTGCGCAAACATACTTCCTATACCAACTATTAAGCATAGGAGCATTGTAAATAATTTTTTCATAAGCATTTTTGGCTGTTATATCCCATCGCCCCATCGGTTTTAAAGATTGTTTGTTATGTTAGTTGTTTGTGATATGCATACAAAAAGACGGCATACACAATAAGTGTACACCGCCTATAGCGTTGCGAATAATCACACCACCTCTATTTACGACATATTCGTACTGGGGGGGGTAAAATTAAACATTTGTTTTACAATCAGTTGCATAGGGGACTAAGGAATTGCTTTTAGTCAAAGTTAGTATAGTTGTCTGAGAATGCCTTTCTCAGTTTTTGTTTCTTTAGTTCCTAACAAAGTTCCCATAATACATAATTATTATTTTCGGCTGCAAAGGTACAACAAATATTTGGAATATACAAGGATTTAACGATAAAAATTATATTTATTTAAGATTTTAGCGGGAAAGACTTGTTATTCGCACAAGGATGCGAGCGTAGCTTCGAGGTGGGACGGCTTGCCGTGTCGGTGTCCTCGAAGGTACAACAAATATTTGTTTATTTTTTATGAAATACGCAAGGATTTTGGAAGAAAAATAAATTTTGCATGTTATTTTGCCGGTTTAGGTGTGGTTTGGGGGCGGTTTTATCCCATCGCCCCATCGGTTTTAAAGATTGTTTGTTAATATGGTTGGTTAGTTGTTGTTTGTAATTGCTTCAATATATATCAGCATATCGGATTACCGAATTGCACTAAAAAAATGCATATTTATGTAAAATCTGCACTAAAAAGATGCATTTCTTGCGGAATTACTTGCATATATCATTTATTTTTAGTACTTTTGCAGCCGGAAACGTTAAAAATTAGTCAATCATAAAACCGAGAAACGTTAATTTCTAATTCTTCTAAATTGTCAGAAACGTTAAAAACAGTTATATATGCAACGCAAGATCTATTCTCAATTAGTAGATTGGAAGCAGTCTTCCAATGGTAAGAGTGCATTGCTCATTGAAGGGGCACGCCGTATCGGGAAAAGTTACATTGTAGAGGAGTTTGCACGTAATGAATATGAAAGTTATCTCATCATAGACTTCAACCATACGGAAGCGGCTGTGCTGTCGTTCTTTGAAGATTATGCTACGCGGTTGGATATGTTGTTCCAGATGTTATCCATCCATTACGGCGTGGAACTGGTCGAGCGTAGGTCGCTTATCGTTTTCGACGAAGTCCAGCAGTTTCCCCCTGCGCGTGCGCTCATCAAGTATCTTGTGGCAGACGGCAGGTACGACTATATCGAAACCGGTTCACTCATCAGCATTCATAAGAACGTGAAGAATATCGTCATCCCCTCCGAGGAGCAACATCTGGCGATGTACCCGATGGATTTTGAGGAATTCCTGTGGGCTACAGGAAACGGGAAGATGATGGCTTATATCAAAGATTGTTGCGCTACTCAGACTCCCCTCGGCCCGCTTCACCGCAAGGCGATGGATCTTTTCCGGCTGTATATGCTGTTGGGCGGAATGCCGCAAGTGATCCAGACCTATATCGATACGCATGATTTCCGGCAGACGGAGAAGATAAAGCAGAATATTCTTGCCCTGTATCGTGACGATATTCATAAATATGCCACGGGCGCAGAAGCCAAGGCGGCGGATATATTCGAAGCCATCCCCTCGCAGTTGCAAAAACAAGGCACCCGCTTTGTATTGGCGGATATAAACGCGAACGCAAGATACGTTCACTACGAGAGTGCCTTTTTCTGGTTGCGCGATTCGCGTATTGTCAATATCTGCTACAATACGTTTGCCCCGAATATCGGGCTGGGAATGAACACAGAGCGCACCACGCTCAAATGCTACATGGCTGATACCGGTTTGTTCCTCTCACTTGCTTTCGATGAGCAGGGAAGTATGCCGGCAGAAGTGTACGAACGGATCCTGCATGGCAAACTGGAAGTCAACCTTGGCTATGTCATGGAAAACATGGTCGCACAAATGCTACAGGCGGCAGGGCATAAATTGTATTATTTCTACCAATATGACGACAAAGACTCCGACAATACCATGGAGATAGACTTTCTGGTCAGCAAGCCTTCCGTTACTTCGCGGAAGAATATATGCCCGATAGAAGTCAAATCTTCCCCACGCTATGCGCTGTCGTCCCTGAAGAAGTGCATGACCAAATTCAGCCAATACGTCACCCGCCCCGTTGTCCTTCATACCAAGGATCTGGAAATCAAAGACGACATTCTCTACCTCCCTGTCTATATGACCGGGCTGCTGTAATGGGGGTAATCCAATATGTCAAAGAACACATTTTTGCCAGAGGATTTATCCGGCAATATATATATATTCAGGCGTCAGCCTTGCAAAAATGTGCAAAGCACCTCCCTCCTACATTCGGGGGAATGATTGCAATGCAATCAGGCAGATGTCCGAATATGTCAAAGATCGTATTTGGGCTGTCAGCATTCAGCTGTCAGCTTTGAGATTTTATTGCTTCACAAGCTTGAGCCCGGTGGCAGGCACAAACTCGCCTTCTTTGAGAGTGGCGGTAGCCTCGCCGGTATAGGTATTCCCTCCGCTGATGACGGTGAAGGAATAGGTTACTCCATCATCGGGGAACAACGCTACATAGACCTCCGTCGGATTTACCCCTTTGGTGTCAATGGTGAGCGGCTTGCCGCCTGCGGCGGGAATTTCCCACTCCGGATCTACGGATACATCCCATGCGGATACGCTCTGCGCGATGTACACCGTACCCTCCTGCGGATAAGTACCGATGAAGGGACTACCGATGCCGCCTTTTTTGATTTGGAGCGAGCTTATCGGGAGCAGCGTGCCCGGGACTTCTTTATCCCAAAGGAGAACTTACAAACCGTCATCAGGCTCTTCATCTCAGCCAATTCCGCATTGGCGGTAGTCTCCGTGACGGACACCACACTCGCGATACCGTATATATGGTGGTATTTATTTGCCAAGGTTGCTAACGAACCGTCCTGCCCTGCTATGGAGATCGTGTATTCCGCAGTCAAGAGGTCATGGCAAGTGAATGCCGCCGGATCAATCTTCGGATAGATAAGCGCCAACTGGTCCAGCTCATCACACCAGACGCGGTCGCCGGAGAAGGAAGCAACGCTACCCTCTTTGTCCGCTTCGAGGACGCCGTAGAGGGGTTTTCCTTCATCGTCGTCATAGTAGTTATAGCTATAACTCAGATTACGGTAAAACACCTCGTCGCCTGCGCTCCACAGGGCATCCAGCACATTCCCGTTCTCCGTGATCGTCGCCTGCGGGAGACGTCTTGCGACTTTTGACTTTTGACTTTCGACTTCCGTCACTATCAGCGTGCGGGGTTTGAGTTCCGCCTGCTGTTTGGGCTGGTCGGGATTGTTGGTTGTGCTGCACGCCGTGCCTAAGAATAGCAGCGACGAGCAGACTACGCCTGCCAGCCATACAAAAGTCTGGCTGAAGCCGCCGCCGGTGTTTTGTTTGTAACCGGAGATTTGCGCTTTGATACCTCCGCTGGCGCAGAGCATCTGCTGCGGAGTGGTTGCCACGGTCTCTATGCGTGGCTGAGTGTAGATTTTCTTCATTATGTATGGTAGTCAAATATTATCAATACGCGCAAGCGGCGCACACAATCCGTGTACACCGCTTATTTATGCGTTGCTTTCCCCTGCGAATACTCCTTTATGCCGCCATTCGCAGCATGTGTGGGTGTAAAATTAAACATCTGATTTTGTGTTGTCATAGTGTTAAAACCTTTGCATCTGCAAAGGTACGAATTTTTTATGAAATACGCAAGGATTTTGGAAGAAAAATAAATTTTGCACGGCATTTTGCCGGTTTAGGTAGGGTTTGGGGGCGGTTATATCCCATCGCCCCATCGGTTTTAAAGATTGTTTGTTATGGTTGATTTTGTTTGTTGGTTCATATATACACAAAAAAGCGGGACTCCGCATATAAAGGGTCCCTGAAGATTTTAATCTTTGGGGAGAGCGCAGAGCAAGGCGGCGTGCTATACAAGTGCATAGCACGCAGTCGCACAAGCCTTAGCTTAAGCGAGGATTACCGCTTTTTGAAATGTAGTTATGTATTGACTGCTTAGTATAGGAAACCGAGCAGCCAGAGAGGCAGTTTGTTGCCATACGGGTATTCCATATCATCCGCAAGGATGTAGGAATCCGGTATATCGGCAATCTGGGTATAGTCTTTGTCTGCACCGCCTACTTCGATCGTATATTTGCCATCGACCAGAAAATCACCTTTCGACTTGCCATATTCCACCAAATGGGCTTGCGCCAGTTGGTTCACTGCAAAAGTCTCGCGGACGGTACCGATATTGACCGGCTGCGACGCCATAGCGTACAGCATATTACTGTTATCCATCAGAATCTTGTCCGGTTTCTGCATCTTCTTGGCATTGTAATAGTCGGAATAGAGCAGATGCAGAATATCCGCTTTCTCCAGATAATTGAGGTACTCCAGAATCGTATTCCGTTGCAGCGCGCTCTGAACAGACAGACGTTTGATATCTACATCGTACGGAACAGAGACGGACAGGATATTGACCAACGCTTTGATTTTGCGAGTGTTGGCTACATCCACCCGGCATATGCGCGGCAACTCATCATCGATGATATAGCTGACTGTATTCTCAATGGTAGAGTAATAATCCACGGTGTCCTTGAGTTGCAAATAATAAGGGTAATAACCATATTGCAGGTATTCCCGGAAGAACTGCAACGGTCTGCATTTTCCGTTTACTTCATTGGCTAATGTCCAAGGGTCGGCGAGCAGTTGCTCCAAGGTGTATTTGGGGAAATCTATTCCTTTGAAGAAATACAGGAACTCGCGAAAACTCAAACCCTGGATATCATGATTGACGCACCTTCTGCTCAGGTCCGCATCGCCTTGTTGGAGACTCAGCAGCGAGCTTCCGCTGATCACTATGCGCATGTCCGATTCATAGAGATCGTAAATCTCCTTTATCTCACGGCTCCAGTTGGGGTATTTGTGTATCTCGTCCAAAAACAGATGTTTGCCGCCTACTTTGTAGAACTGTTCCGCCAAATCCAGCAACGAATGGGAGGCAAAATAGGCCCCGTCACAAGAGCAATACAACACAGAACGGTCGGAGATCGCATAATGCTGTTTGATATATTGCCGCATGATGGTGGATTTGCCTACTCCTTTGGGACCGCGCAATGCCATCAAAGGCGTGTCCCAGTTGATCTCCTTACTACACTGACGGATGATATTCATCGGTGTTTTCTTGTAGTAGCTTACATGCTTGTCAATCAAGTTTTTCATTGCTTGTAGTGTTAGTCTGTGATTATTATATTGAGCAATCTATCTTCTTTCGTGCTTTTTATATTGAGCACATATCGCGAATATGTGTTTTTTGCATTAAGCACAAATCCGCTGCAAAGGTACAACAAATATTTGGAATATACAAGGATTTAACGATAAAAATTATATTTATTTAAGATTTTAGCGGGAAAGACTTGTTATTCGCACAAGGATGCGAGCGTAGCTTCGAGGTGGGACGGCTTGCCGTGTCGGTGTCCTCGAAGGTACAACAAATATTTGTTTATTTTTTATGAAATACGCAAGGATTTTGGAAGAAAAATAAATTTTGCATGTTATTTTGCCGGTTTAGGTGTGGTTTGGGGGCGGTTTTATCCCATCGCCCCATCGGTTTTAAAGATTGTTTGTTAATATGGTTGGTTAGTTGTTTTGTTAGTATTGTTTGTTCACAAAGTGTATAAATAAGCTTCTTTATCTGACAAAAATGCGTAATTACGCAAAAATATTACATAAATCCTTGCGTATTCCAAATATTTGTTGTACCTTTGTGCGCTGAAAGTACAAAATATTTGTAGTTACGGCTCTCATATGGAAATACTGAATACAATTTTGACCAGTCCAAGGACGGTAATTACACCTCAATGGTTAACGCTGGTTTCCGGAACACAGGCATAACCCTTCCTCTCCGGATTCGCACTTGCGCAACTTTTGCACAGATGGCTAAGATGGGGAGCGATTTTTCTAAATATAGCTACTATTAATATAGTTATTCTATTTTAGCTTGTTCCCTCACCATTTCCCCCACTCTACCTTGTTCCCTTTCCCTCTAATTTACCCCACAAAGGGAACAAGCCAAATAATACAGCCATGAAGATATATCTAAAGTACAATGCAGAGAGCGAGAAATATGCACTCCTCGTTACAGACGCGCTCCAGAAATCAGGACACGGAGTGTTCACCAGAACACGTCGGCAGATATTGGCCGATTTAGGTCTAACGCAAAAGAGTCGTCGTAACTTCATTTACCACTACTGGAAACCGGCTTGGGGCCTCGGACTGATTGATTTCGCTTATCCTGGTTCTCCCAACAAACCTGAACAGGCCTACCGCCTCACAGCGAAAGGTCTCGACTTATACGCCCAACTTATCGGAGAATAGAGTAATGTTACTTTCAGTGCATTACATTTTCACATAGAAATGTGTGTTTTTTCATTTTTATTTGCACATGTCAAATTTTTGTAGTAATTTTGCAGCAAATTTGGGAAAATGCTGCCGGTTGAGTTTATAGAGAGTATGCATCAGCAGTTAGGCAATGAGGCGGAGCTGTTGTTGCGGGCACTGGAAACGGAGCCTGTTACGTCGATCCGGTTGAATTCCAAATTGGATGTATTGACGTTTGAGTGCGACACAGACGAGGTGCCGTGGCATGTGGACGGGTACTATCTGAGTGAGCGTCCGCCGTTCACGCTGGATCCGCTGTTCCACGCGGGTTGTTACTACGTGCAGGAAGCGAGTTCGATGTTCATCCAGCAGATACTGGAACAGTATGTGGATACGTCGTCGATTGTGCTGGATCTGTGTGCAGCGCCGGGCGGCAAGAGTACGCTGATCAGCGAGTATCTGGGTGCAGACGGCTTGCTGCTGAGCAACGAGGTGGTGCGTCAGCGGGTGTTCATCCTGAGCGAGAACATCCAGAAATGGGGCAACGGCAATACGGTGGTGACGCATAACACAGCAGAGGAATACGGCGAGCGGTGCAAGCACCTGTTCGATTGCATATTGGTTGATGCCCCGTGCTCGGGCGAAGGTATGTTCCGCAAGGACGAGCAAGCGCGGAGTGAATGGAGCCTAAAGGCTGTGAAGCAATGTGCGGAGCGGCAGCGGGCGATCCTGATGGATGTTTGGGATGCGCTCAAGCCGGGCGGTGTGCTGATCTACTCGACCTGCACGTTCAACGAAGAGGAGAACGAGAAGAACGTGGAGTGGTTGGCGGAGACCTTGGGTGCGGATGTGCTGCCGGTGGATTATGAGCCGGACTGGGGTATCACCGAGGGTTCGGTGGGCTACCATTTCTATCCGCACAAGACGAAAGGCGAAGGGTTCTACGTATGCGCGTTGCGCAAGCACAATGACTATATCGAGCCGCTCAAGATGAAAGCGCCGAAGAAAGAGGCAGCTATGCCGCATCCGGAGTTCATGCCGGTGATGCGCAGTTGGTTGCAGCACCCGGACGACTGGGCGATCCGTTATTCAGACCGTTTTGCAACGGCTTATCCGTTCAAATACAAAGAGATCATCGAATGGTTAGGTACGCAATTGACGTGTATCTCAACGGGCTTCGGTATAGGCGAAGAGCGAGGCAAGGGCATTGCGCCGCAGCATAGTCTAAGTATGCTGAAAGACTTGCGAAAGGAAGCTTTTCCGAATGTAGCGCTGACGCGGGAACAGGCCCTGAGTTATCTCAGGACTGAGGCTTTGAGTTTGAGCGATGTGCCTTTGGGCCTCTGCCTTTTGACTTATGAGGGTGTGCCCCTCGGTTTCGCGAAGAATGTCGGGAACCGCCTGAATAACCTTTACCCGAACGAGTGGCGGATTCGGAAGCTTTAGCGGGATCCAGGAAGCGTTCTATTCTTTTCCAATAACGTACATCATCGGGTGCGACGAGGGTCATGGCCTCGCCGCTGTTCTCTGCGCGTGCAGTGCGGCCGATACGATGGACATAATCCTCGGGATCGTGGGGGACATCGTAGTTGATGACGAGCGGCACGTCGGTGACATCTATACCGCGAGAGACGACATCGGTGGCGACGAGGACAGCGATCTTGCCGTTGCGAAAATCGAGCATGACCTGATCGCGCTCATGCTGCTCGAGGTCGGAGTGCATGGCATGGGCATCGATCTTGAGGGAGCGCAACATGCGTGTCAAGTCTTTCACTCTTTGTTTTTTCCCCGCAAACACTATTACTTTTTTGAGATCTTTTCCCGCCAGCATCTCCACCACCTTGGCTGTTTTGTCCGCCTCGTCCACAAACTCGTGCATCTGGTGGATGGTCTCGGGCGGACGGGAGACGGCTATCTGGACCTCAACGGGATGGTTCATGATGGTCTTGGCGAGTTGCCGGATCTTAGGCGGCATGGTGGCAGAGAACATAATGGTCTGCCGGTCCTTGGGCAGTTTGCGGACGATGGTCATGATATCGTCGTAGAAACCCATATCGAGCATACGATCCGCCTCATCAAGGATGAAATACTTGATGCCGGAGAAATCGATATCGTAGATGTTCATCTGGGAGAGCAATCGTCCGGGGGTAGCGATGACGATGTCCGCTCCGCGTTGGAGTCCTGTGACCTGCGTGCCCCAGGCGCCGTTATCCTTACCGCCGTAGATCGCGACGGAGGAGAATGGCACGTAGAATCCGAAGCCCTCCATCTGCTGGTCTATCTGCTGGGCAAGTTCGCGGGTGGGCGCCATGATGATGGCGTTGAGTTTATCGGGATCGTGGTCGTCGAAGGCGAGATTGGTGAGCAGCGGCAGGATATAGGCAGCGGTCTTACCGGTGCCGGTCTGGGCACAGGCAATGACATCGTGCCGGTCGAGGATGACCGGTATCGCCTTTTCCTGCACAGGGGTGCACTCATCGAAGTGCATGTCCCACAGTGCGTCTAAGACTTCGTCCGAGAGGGGGAGTTCATCAAAGTACATTTACCATTTGGTCATTTACCATTTACCATTTATTTTTCCCAACCCTCGAAGATCTCCGGACCGTAGACGTTGTCCTCGGAAGGATCGTGGAGCGGTGCCCAGAGTTGTGCAAAGAAGGGGTTCTGTTTGGCGACACGATCCCAGTGCCAAGGCACTTGCTTCTCTTTCGGCTCGTGGGCATAAGGATAGGGCATATCGAACGGACTCCAGTGACCACCGAGGAGGATGAGCCGGCGACCGGCTTTGAAGGTATTGCCGTTGGCATCCTGCCACGTGTCGTTGCCGAGGTACTTCCCGCCGCGGAAAGCCGCTGCTTGGTTGAGTTCGGCATCGGTGAGGGTGTCGATATCCTTGGTCTCATCGAAGCCATGATCGAGCAGAACGGGTGTCTCGGAAGGATGGGAGACATCGAAATGCTTCCAATCGGGGATGGCGTTGTAGGCCTCAAGACTTCCATAGTAAGCCGAAATACGCTGCGCTACCTTGTTTTTGATCCACCATTGGGTGCCGTGCTCCTTGCTGTTGGCCATGAAAGCCATAGCGGCTTTGACGCAATGCGGGAAGAGTTTGGCGATGCGGGTCTTGGCGGCGAACTTAATACCACCCGGGAGAGACTCGGCTTTAGCCATTTGGGCGAAGTACTCCTTTACCGGCACGTTGGCACGGAAATGGAGGTAGTTCTCCAGTTTATCGCCGTCGATATACCACATACCGTGGAAATTGCGGGTGGTGAACCAGTTGGCGTTGAAGATCTGCTCCGGTTTGGGGCAACCGATGGCATCGAGTAGCAGGCACTCGAACTCATAGTTGGAGAGCCGGTACTCGGCACCGGAGCCGATGTTATAGTAGTTATTCCAGAAGTCCGCCGGTACGTCGGGACGGCAGACGCGCTCGAGCAGTCGTCCGCTATCTTCGACCGTTGCCCATTCGAGCACGCCCCGGATGGGGACATGGAACATGATGGGGTCGTAGTTCTTGAGGATGGCGGGATAGAGGATACCGGACTGCCGGAGGGACGCCCAGGTCTTGATGCCGGAGTCGGTGATGATCCGCTCGGCCTGTGCTTTGGTGAGGCCGTAATGATCGTATGCCGAGACGCATATCGGGTCCCCTGCTCTACCCCAATGGAGGGGTTCGCGGCGATCCCCCATCTGGGCTACCGAACCGATATAAACCACTTTGGGTTGCTGATCCGCCGGCTGCGCCAGCACGGCCTTGGTGATGTGCTGCGCGGCGGTGATATTGGTGCGAAGGGTGGCCTTGGGACGATAATCCGCCTGGGGCGAGACCATACCGCCCACATGGAGCACGATGTCCGCACCGGAGACACCCTTGAGGACGTCTTCGTAGTTCGTTAAATCGCCCCAGATAATGTGCAATGTTGAATGTTTATCGTTTAAGGGAGCAAGGAGTTCCTTGTTCTTTTGGGACGGACGGGCAAGGATACGGAGTTCGTATTGATCCGGATAACGGAGGATCTCCGTCATGCCGGCATAGCCCATGGTGCCGGTGGCACCGGTTAAAAAAATGCAAGTTTTCTTAGCCCTTTGGGCACGATTAACTTCATTTTTCATTTCAAATTTCAAATTTATGATTTTTGATTTATTTTTTTCGTTTCATCCAGGCGAAGGCGCGGTCGAATCGTTTGCGCATGTTGGCACGCACTTCGGAGCGCCAGAGAGCATCTTCCTCGGCTTCATCGGTGATGTGCTTATAAGTCGCCTCGGCATCCTTGTCGCTGATGACAAGCAGTTGGTCACCTTTCTCGAGGACGCTGGATCCGGTGGGGATAAAGAAGTCCTCTCCGCGCCGTACCATGATGACGAGTGTGCGCGGGGGGATGGTTATTTCGCGGAGCGTATTGCCCTTGGCGAGGATGGTGTCCGTCACTTCGACCTCACGTGCCGAAGACTGGATCTCATCTGGCAGATCCATATCGAAGAACTCGAGCGAACGTTCCTGCTCGCGGGGCACATCGAGTTTGAGTTTACGCGCCATCCAAGTGAGGGTCGTGCCTTGCACGAGCAAGGAGACGATGGTACAGAGAAAGACGACGTTAAAAATCAGATCGGCATAGGGAACACCCTGGGCCTTGCACATAATAGCGAAGATGATGGGTACAGCCCCCTTGAGTCCGACCCAACTGAGCATCAGTCGATCGCGCTGGCGGTACTGTTTGCGGAAAGGCAACATACAGAGCAAGACCGCGAGCGGACGGGAGATGAAGATCATGACGATACTGATGATGAGGCCAGGGATCCAGACATGGTAGTTCAACAGGTCAGAAGGTTCGACCATCAGACCGAGCATGAGGAACATCATGAGTTGGCTGAGCCATGCAAGTCCGCTAAAGAAAGACTTGGTCTGCCGTTTGCGGGTGAACTTATTATTGCCGATGATCAAGCCGCCGACATAGACGGCGAGATAGGTATTACCTTGCAGGTAATAGGTGATGGCGAAGATAAAGATGCAGGCAGTGAGGATCATGATGGGATAGAGCGCCTCGTTGCCTAACTTGACGCGTCGCATGAGTTGGACCAGTCCCTGTCCGAGCACCAGACCGAGGACGGTACCCATGACAAGTTGGATGACGATGGTCTGGATGATAGGCAGCGCTGTGATCCCCTGCTCGAGTCCGGCTATGGTATGCAGACTGAGCACCACACCGATGAGGGTGGTAGTGAGCACATAAGCCATCGGATCGTTCGCTCCGGATTCAAGTTCGAGCAGCGGACGCAAGTTATGCTTGAGTCCGATACCGTTGGTGCGGAGCACGGAGAAGACGCTGGCGCTGTCAGTGGAGGACATGGTTGCTGCCATGAGGAGCGCGAGCCATATCGAGACGGAGGCGACGGCATTGATCCAACCGAAGAGCAGATGGATGATGGCACCGGTAACGACACAAGTGATGAGCACGCCCAAGGTAGCGAGGGTGATACCCGGCGCAAGGACGGATTTGATGTCGCTGAGTTTGGTCTCCAGACCACCGGTAAAGAGGATGATGCACATGGCGACCGTACTCAGTCCCTGGGCGGTATCAATATCTATCTGCACGCCGCTCATGCCGATGAGACCGGTCATGCTATACGAACCGAAGAACATACCGACCACCAGAAAAAGGAGCAGGGCCGGTACGCCGTACTTATAACCGATCTTATCCGCAAAAATGCTGACGAAGAAGAGCAGCGAGAGAATCAGCAGGAAAAACTCAACGTGCATCTTTCAACAAAAATTCCTCGATTATTTTGACGATTTCCTCTTTGGGATAGAGTCCTTTGAGCAGCATCGGTTTGCCCTCTACAGGCACATAGAGCACCTGCGGGATAGAGCTGATATTGAAGACGTACGCCAGTTCGCGTTCGCGCTCGGTGTCGGCCTTGTAGAAAGTGACCTTATCGCAATAGGTCTGACTGAGTTCCTCCATGATCGGGGCGAGCCGTTTGCAGGGTCCGCACCAAGTGGTATAGAAATCGATGACACAAGGTTTCTTGCCCTTGTATTTCCAGTCCTTCTCGGTTTTGTAATCGAAGATACGGGCTTTGAACTGCTCGGTGGTGATATAAACTACGTCGTCCGCGATGGCACACAGACTGAACAACCCCAATAAAGCTATTAAAAATGATTTACGCATAATCATCCAAATTAAAATCGGGCGCAAAGGTACGAAAAAATTTGCATATATGCAAGATTTTTTGTAATTTTGCCGCCGAAATGAAACGAATAACGGTATTTTTCATCGGGATAGTGGTCAGTTGGTCCGCATGGGCGCAACTCAAACTGCCGCAAGTGCGGGGTTTGGAGAGCGAGGGTTGGAGTATCCAACACTCGGTGATGAGTTGGGACTCGCTATCCATCTATTTTGCTGCCAAGGAGCCTCGGGGCACGAGTTATGATCTGTATGTGGTCCGTTCGGACGGATGGCTTTGGACAAAGCCGGAGCGGTTGAGTGCGATCTGCACGCCGCAGGACGAGTTGTGGCCGAGTATCGGTAGCGACGAGCGGATGCTTTTCTATGTGCAAGTGACGCCTGCAACGGGGGAGAAGAACAGTTTTGAGAAGACGCAGATCATGCGTGCCTGGCAGCGCGAGGGACGTTGGACCGAACCGGCACCGATCATCATCAGCGGTGAACAAGATCTGCGTCCGCGCTTGCTGGAAGATAACCGGACCTTGGTTTTCTTCCGCCGCGAGGAGAGCAAGCATCACGACGGCGCGTGGGCCAAATGGAGCAGCACGATGCTGGACGATCATAACTGGACTTTCCCGATCCCGGCATCGGACACCTTGCGGCCCAGACCGATCTTGGCGGTGAGCGGCACCTTAGTGTCGGTGAAAACGGGAATGCCGTTGACGTCGGGCAAGGTGCTGGTCTATGATGCGACGACGGAGCAGCTGCTGCAAAGCGCTGCCGCGCATAAGCGGACGGGTCGTTGGCGGGTACCCTTGCAGGCCGATCATCACTACCGTCTGGCCTTGACGGCGGACGGCTATTCGTACTCGTATATCGACATCCCGACGCAGGGCTTGAGGGGACGCAAGGAGCGGGTGTACAAACCGATTGCGCTGGATGATGAGTTGGCGCTGAGTCTGCAGTTGTACGACAGCGAGACGCAGGCGATCGTGAGCAAGCAGAAGAAGGTGCTGCCCTTGGGTAAGATCCACCGACTGGTGCTGCAGCAGGCAGGCTATTACGACACGACCTTAGTGGTGAACACGCAGCGTCCGACGGTGTTCACCGAGACGGAGTTGGATATCGCGGTACGACCGAAGAAGAGCCGGCAACGGTTCGTAGTGGCGGACGCGGTGACAGGGACTACGATCGGTCAGGCACAGCTACTGTTAGACGGAAGGAAAACGGGTACCGACACGCTGATGCGGTTGAACGAAGAGCACACATTACAGGTGAGTGCGAAGGGATATATCTTCCACGACACGGTCTTCCAGACCGGTAAAATCACGCAAGAGCACACGGTGCTGATCCGTCTGCAGCCGCTGGCGAAAGACTTGGTGCTGCAGCTGCGTAATATTCAGTTCGAGCACGATTCCTATCAGTTGACCGAGAGTTCGAACGAGGAGTTGGAGGCCTTGGCACAGTTGCTTTTCATGAACCCGACGCTACGGATCGAGTTATCGTCCCACACGGATGATCAGGGTTCGGATAAGTACAACGACCGTCTGTCCACGCTACGCGGTCAGGCAGTGGAGAAATGGCTCATTGAGCGCGGTGTGGACACGCAACGGATGGTGATCGCCGGATACGGCAAACGCAAGCCGCTGGTGCCTAATGACAGTGACGCAAACCGGGCACTGAACCGAAGAGTGGAAATCAAAGTATTGGAGTTTTAGGTATGAGACGCAGAATTCTTCTATATATCCTCCTTTTGGCAATAGGGGCGCAGGCGCAGGAGAAGTACAGTGAGGTGCTGGCGCGCACGCGGACGTTGAGTCCGTACGAGGCGATCTATGAGCTGATGGACTACCAGCAGTGGAAACCGGAGTTGCCGGGTGTGTATTTCGAGTTGGGTAATCTGAGTTACGATCTGCTCCCGACGCGCGATCCGCTGCACCATTATAGGGAGTTGAGTACGTTGCTGTACCGGTCGAAGTTGTTTTACGGCAACTGCCTGCATTTCGCCAAGGACCAGAAGCTGCCCGGGTGGCAGTACGAGTTGATTGCGCAGGGTCAGAAGAAGATCGAGTACAATGCGTTGGAGTGGTTTATCCGTCCGCGCTTGGAGGATATCCAACGGCAGAAGACCGCCTGCGACTCGATCCACTCGTCCTTCCTCCGCATGACGGCGCGGTATGACCGTTGCCGGTCGCTGTTCGCCAATTTCATGAAACAGTACACGCGGGAGAAGACGGCGCATCTGCAGTTGCAACCCTCGGAGCGGTCGATGCTGATGGAGCTGCTGTTGGCAGCAGACAGTCTGGAGACGGATATCGCACAGTACCAGCAGGCTCTGACGCTGCAAGCCGTGCCGGGTTATCACCCTGTGTTCCGCAAGGAGCCGATCGTGCTGTACCGTCTGGACGGACTGACGTACACGGATTTTCTGCAGAACGATATAGTGATCTGGGACTATAAGAAATGGGTGCTGGGCTTTTTGTACGAGCAGAAGCATGTGTACGAAGCGCTGTATGAAGAGGTTGCCCGCGCGCTGAAGACGGCGCGTGCGCAGGTGCAGCAGTACGAGGCAGGAAGGCCTATCTCGGGTACGACAGACGGTGCATTGATCGGTCGTTGTGAGCGATTGGAGATCACAACGCCGCAGGTCGATTCGCTGCGAATGCTTCAAGAGACGCTGCGCAATGCGGTCGCCGAGCAGACGATTGCACGGAGTGCCACTCCTGCTTCGATCCGGGAGTTGGCGCCGCTGTTGCTTATCGCTGCCGAGCGGAAGGATGCCCAGCCGGACAATGCGCTGCGCCTGATGCAGCAGCACCTGATCGATATGGCGCGTCCGCTCAGGATACAACACCAACCGACCTATACGAGTCCCGTCTCGGGTGAGACGATGCGCGTAGATGTTCTGCCGCGGGAAGAGGTGTTCTGTCTGCTGCCGGACGAGACGGGTTTCCGCTGCGTGGTGACCGATATCGACGGAGCTGTGCATATACGGCATCTGACGAGTGCGCTGATCGAAGATCAGGCACCGATACGTTTCTACGGTGAGCAGCCGCTGGTGATGACCAAGATCCCGGGTAACCAATGGGTGTTGATAACGAACAAAGAAGTACATTTTCTGCCATGAAATACGATAATTTCTCCCCGATAGTGGTTGTACGCGACCGGAAGGTGGCGTGGGACAGTCCCTATCCGTGTCTGGCGCTGGATATCAGCGAGCAGGCGAAGCGACTGGAGACGGTGCAGCGGATCTGGGATTGGTTTTTCGAGCAGGGTCTGACCCGCCGAGGGCTGGTGATGGCTGTGGGTGGCGGTGTACTGACAGACATGGTCGGTTTTGCCTGCGCGACGTATAAGCGCGGGGTGCAGTACGTGAATATTCCGACGACCCTGCTGGCGATGATCGATGCTTCGTCGGGTGGCAAGACGGGGATTAACTACCGAGGACTGAAGAACAGTATCGGTGCGTTCTATCCCCCGCTGGAGACGATTATCGATACGAAATGGTTGCAGAGTTTACCGACAAAGGAGATGCTGAGCGGATTCGGGGAGATGCTTAAAACCGGCTTACTGGATAGGGCTTTATGGCCGGATGTGCTGCAATACGATCTGGAGCGGATGCCGATCGAGGATATGAAGCCGCTTATCGAGCGGTGCGTAAAGGTGAAAGAAAAGATCGTACAGGCAGACCCGAAAGAAGAGGGACTGCGAAAGGTACTGAATTTAGGACATACGTTCGGGCATGCGATCGAAGAAATCAGTATTCTTAGCCCCAAAGAGGCACGATTATTTCAGTATTCAGTAATCAGTCACGGCTATGCGGTGGTGTACGGACTGATAGCAGAGTTGTACCTGAGTGTGGTGAAGCTCGGTTGCCCAAAAGAGCCGCTTCAGCAGTTGACGCAAGTGATGTTACAGGTGTACGGGAAGCCGAAATGCAAATGTTCGGACCGCGAGCAGTTGGTGGCTTTGATGCAGCAGGACAAAAAGAACGAGCGTGCTGCTGAGATCAACTGCACGCTCTTAAAGGATATCGGCGAGCCGGTGATTAATCAGGTGATCACACGGGACGAAGCCTCCGAAGCACTGGATTATTTATTCTCTTTATAAGCCGCCACGATCTGCTTAACGAGCGGATGGCGGACGATATCTTTCTCGTTGAAAGTGATGATACTTATGTCGGGGATGCCTTGGAAGCGTTCGAGGGCATCGCGCAGACCGGATTTCTGGGTCGGTGGCAGGTCGATTTGTGTCATGTCGCCGGTGACGATCATCTTGCCTCCGAAGCCGAGTCGGGTGAGGAACATCTTGAGTTGGAGTGCGGTGGTGTTCTGCGCCTCGTCGAGGATGACGACGGCATCAGAGAGGGTACGTCCGCGCATGAAGGCGAGGGGTGCAATCTGGATGGTACCTTTCTCCATGTATTCGGTCAGTTTGGCCGCAGGGATCATGTCCTGCAGGGCATCGTAGAGCGGCTGCAGATAGGGGTCGATCTTCTCCTTCATGTCGCCGGGCAGGAAGCCCAGTTTCTCGCCTGCTTCGACAGCAGGACGGGAGAGGATGATCCGACGTACCTCGCGGTTCTTGAGTGCCCGCACGGCTAAAGCGATTGCGGTGTAGGTCTTACCCGAACCGGCCGGTCCGACCGCGAAGAGCAAGTCATGGGTCTCGTAGGCTTTGACGAGCGCCTGCTGGTTGGTGGAACGGGCATAGATAGACTTGCCGTTAACGCCGTGGAGGATGAGGTTGTCGGTTGCCTGTTCCTGGGGCTTGTCACCGCGAATGAGCATGAGTATATCCTGCTCGGTGAGGCGGTTATTGCGGATGCAGAAGTTCTCGCAGAGGTGGAGCGATTGTTCGAACCGATCAATCGCTGATTCCGATCCGGTGACCTTCACCTGATAACCTCTTGCCACCACCCGCACGTCGGGGTGCTGGTTCTTGAGGCAGAGGATGTTGTTGTTATTCACACCGTAAAAGGTCGGTGTATCGAGGGAGTCCTGAAGGGTAAATATTGTTTCCATGTACAAAAATAGCCTGCACTCCGTTGTAGAGCAGCAGATAGGGGACATTGAGTTGACGATTGTAGGTGATGGCCTGATCGAGGGTCTTCTGCGTCAAAGGCACGGTCTCGGCCTTGCACTCGACGATGAGCAGGGGTTGCATCTGGCGGTCATAGACGACGGCATCTGCCCGATAGCGCTTACGCGCATTGGACATTGGACATTGGTCATTGGACAATTCAAATGCCACCTCGACGGCGATGAGGGAAGCGGGGAAATCAAGTTGCTCCACCATGCGGTGAAGCAACTGTTGACGTATCCATTCCTCAGGCGTGAGGCGCACCCAGCGGTGGCGCCATTCGCAGAAGATCTGTTCCTTATTTTTATATACGCGTGTGCGCACTTACTTAAGATAGTTATCTTTGAGGGAGCACGTGCGGTTAAAGATCAGCTTGTCAGCCTTGGAGTCGTCGTCCACCACGAAGTAACCCTGTTTGAGGAATTGGAAGTGGTCCTGAGGTTTGGCGGTGGCGAGAGACGATTCCACTTTGGCGGTAACCACCTTGAGGCTGTCGGGGTTGAGCAGGTCGCGGAAGTCACCTTCTTCGGCAGAGGGGTTCTCCACGGCGAAGAGCCGGTCGTACAGACGCACCTCGGCATCGAGTGCGGAGTTGCACTCCACCCAATTGATGGTCGCTTTGGTCTTACGGTTGCCGCCTTCGGTGCCGGACTTGGAGTCAGGATCGTAGGTCGCATAGACGGTGGTAATCTTACCAGACGCATCTTTCTCACAGCCGGTAGCCTGGATGATGTAGGATGCTTTGAGACGTACCTCGCGTCCACCCGGGGAGAGGCGGTAGAACTTATTGTCTGCCTCTTCGAGGAAGTCACCACGCTCGATCCAGAGTTCACGACCGAACTTCATCTCACGGGTACCGAGCTCCTCATGACCGTCTATATTCTCCGCGATGATGGTCTCGCCGGCACCTTCGTAATTGGTGATGACGAGTTTGACCGGATCAAAGATGGCACACACACGCGGTGCGGTCTCTTTGAGGTCCTCGCGGATCGTATGTTCGAGCAGGCCCTGGTCGATCATGCCCTCCACTTTGGTATAACCGATACGGTCCATAAAATCGCGAATGGCTTTCGGGGTATAACCGCGACGACGCAGACCGCAGACGGTCGGCATACGCGGGTCATCCCAGCCGGCTACCAGCCCTTCTTTGACGAGCTGAAGCATCTTACGTTTGGACATGACGGTATAAGTGATGTTGAGGCGGTTGAACTCGCGCTGTTTGGGTCGGTAATCCGGTCCGTAGGGCGAGAGACCGCAGAAATTGGGTCCGCTGAACTGATCGATGAAATAGTCGTAGAGGGGACGATGCACCTCAAACTCGAGTGTGCAGATCGAGTGCGTCACACCCTCGAAATAGTCGGACTGACCATGGGCAAAATCGTACATGGGGTACACTTTCCATTTCGTGCCCGTACGGTGGTGCGGGTGAGAGGTGATGATACGATACATAATCGGATCGCGGAAGTGCATGTTGGGGTTCGCCATATCGATCTTGGCACGCAGCACCATCTTGCCTTCTTCTATCTCACCGCGCTGCATGGCCTCAAAGAGGCGCAAGTTCTCCTCGATCGGACGGTCGCGGTAAGGCGATGCCACACCGGGTTCGGTAGGCGTTCCTTTCTGCTCGGCGATCTGTTCGGCCGTTTGCTCATCGACATAGGCTTTGCCTTGCTTGATGAACATGATGGCGAGGTCGTAGAGCTGCTGGAAATAGTCGGAGGCATAGTATATTTGTCCCCACTTGAATCCGAGCCAAGCGATATCGCGCTCGATGGTCTCTACATATTCTGTGTCCTCTTTGGCGGGGTTGGTATCGTCAAAACGGAGGTTGCACACGCCGTTGTATTTCTCCGCGATGCCGAAGTCCATGCAGATGGCCTTGACATGTCCTATATGCAGGTATCCGTTCGGCTCCGGCGGGAAACGGGTCTGAATACGTCCGTTATTCACTCCCTCCGCGAGGTCTTTCTCTACAATCTGTTCAATAAAATTGAGACTTTTTTCTTCTTCCATATTATGCTCTTACGACACCGCGTGTCGATGCTTTAACAAAATTAACAATAGTATCCCTTTCGGTCGATGCCGGCACGGTGGCCTCGATATGATCGAGAGCCTGGGTGGTGTTCATGCCGCCCTGATAGAGCAGACGGTAAACCTCTTGGATGGTATGGATCTGCTCGGGGGTAAAGCCGCGGCGGTTGAGGCCGACAGAGTTGACACCGCAGTAAGCGATCGGTTCGCGTGCTGCGATGATATACGGCGGCACATCCTTGTTGATACGCGAACCGCCCTGGATCATGACATGACTGCCTATATGGCTGAACTGGTGCACGAGTGTACCGCCACCGATGATGGCGAAGTCATCCACTACCACCTCGCCTGCCAGCTGCGTGGTGTTGGACATGATGATGTTATTGCCCAGCACGCAGTCATGCGCCACATGGCAATACGCCATGATGAGGTTGTTGTTGCCGATGACGGTCTTACCCTTACTGAAGGTACCGCGGTGCACGGTGACGAACTCACGCAGCACGCAGTTGTCGCCGATGAGGGTCCAGGTCTCTTCGCCGTGGAACTTGAGGTCCTGCGGGATAGCACCGATGACTGCCGAAGGGAAGACGTGGCAGTTCTTACCGAGCTTGGTGTACTGACAGATGGTCGCGGAGGCATCGATGATGCAACCGTCACCGATCTCTACGTCGCGGTCAATGAAGACGAACGGACCGATCTCAACGTTCTGTCCGATCTTGGCCTCGGGATGAATAGAAGCTAAAGGAGATATCATATTACTCGCTAACTATTTGGTTTCTTAATCGACGGACACACTGGGTATTGAAGGTATGTCCGGGTTTGTAACACTTCACACGCCCCTGGATACGCATGCCGAGCAGGGAGAGGTCACCGATGACATCCAGCAGCTTGTGCCGCGCCGGCTCGTTCTGGTAGTTGAGCGGCGAGAGGTATCCGAGTTTCTTGGCGTCCATATGCGGCTGACCCATCTTATCGCAGAAATAGTCCATACCGTCCTGGGACATCTCCGTCTCGTAGATGACGAGTGCGTTCTTGAGGTCCCCACCCTTAATCAGACCGACGCGCAGCAGCGGTTCGATCTCGCGCACGAAGCAGAATGTACGTGCCGCTGACACCTCTTTGGGGTATTTGGATATATCCGTGAGGGTCGCGTGTTGCTCACGCAGGAAGAGAGATGGGAAAGCGATCGTCACATCGACCTCGTAATGGTCGCAGGGCTCTATACGCATGATGTTTCCGTGCTCGGAGACATACTCGATCGGTTCGGTGACAATAAAGATGTTCTGCTCCGCATCCTGCTCCTCCAGACCGACGCGTTGGATCTCCTTAACGAAGTAACGGGCACTACCGTCGAGGATCGGCATCTCGGGAGCGTCCACATCGATGATGCAGTTGTCCACACCCATCGCGTAGAGCGCACTGAGCGCATGCTCCACAGTAGAGATACGCCATTTACCTTTCTCGAGCACCGTACCGCGCTCTGTACCCGATACATAGTCCGCTAACGCCTGATGGCAGGGCTGTTTGGGCAGATCGATACGACGGAGGCAGATACCGGTGTTGGCCGGCGCCGGGTTGAAGGTTGCCGTAATCTGCAAGCCGGTGTGTAAGCCGACCGAATTGAGCGAAAAAGGCTCTTTAATCGTGTGTTGTTTCATATAGGGTTGTTATTTCTGTCCTGATTGTTTGAAGCGTACCACGGCGCGACGCCATACGCCGGCATCGATTGCCGGATAACCCATGTAGACACCGGGTTTGCGTACGTTGCCTGGGATACCCGACTGCGCACCGAAGACGCAGTTGTCCGCGATCTCGATATGACCTGCGGCACCTACTTGACCGGAGAGGATACAATGCTTTCCGACCTTGGTACTGCCGGCAATACCTACCTGTGCACAGAGGAAAGTGGACTGACCGACCTCAACGTTATGGGCGATCTGCACGAGGTTATCCACCTTGGCGTTCTTGCGTACGATGGTCGAGCCCATCATCGCGCGATCCACGGTGGTGTTTGCACCCAGCTCCACATCGTCTTCGATGATGACGTTGCCGATCTGCGGGATCTTCCGGTTCACACCCTGTGCATCGGGTTCGAAGCCGAAGCCGTCCGAACCGATCACCACACCGGCATGCAGGATACAATGCGCACCTACCTGACAGTTGGCGTATATCTTCACGCCCGCATAGAGGATCGTGCCCTCGCCGACGGTGACATTATCGCCGATATAGGCGTTGGGGTATATCTGCACGCCGGCACCCAGACGCACGTTGCGACCGATATAGGCGAACGCGCCCACGTAGGCATCCTCTGGAACGGCGACTCCTTCGGTGATGTAACAGGGTTGCTCGATACCTTTCTTGGCGGGGAACATCGCTTTCGACACCATCGACAGCAGTTGTCCCATCGAACCGCGGGCGTTGTCCACGAGGATGACTGCCCCACCGGCTTTGCCTTCGCCTTCCGGAAAAGTGGTTTTTCCTTCAACCAGACTGCGTGTGACAAGCACGACACCGGCTTTGGTATCCTGCAGGCACGGCAGGTATTTCTCGTCCGTGATGAAAGAGAGGTGGTGGGCCTGCGCCTGTTCGATCGGCGCTACGTCGCACACTTGCGCGCTGGCATTACCATAGAGCTGTCCGCCTAAAACGGCTGCTATCTGTTGTGCACTAAAATTCATCTATTCTGTATTTAAAGAGGTACAATTTTTTCGGTTTACGGGTGAGGGACTCGAGGTCGAGTATCTCACTGGCTTTGGCGATATCGCGCACCGTGCCGTCGTTATAGAGGATATCGATGGTGTCCGCTTTCTCGGAGTAAGTATTAGAGGTGGACACATGTTCCGACCAGAGGTAGGCCGCATCGCTTTCCGAGACGCCCAAAGCCTTTGCGAATTGACGGTTTAGTTCGTTTTTCTGTGCATCCGTCAGCGGCGCGTCCAGCAGTTCGCCCCGGAACAGGCGGCGGTTGATGAACGACTCACTGAGCACACTGAGCACCTTGTCATCACTCGCCGTCCAGGCTTTGATGGCCGACAGCACATCGTTATCGTCGAGCAGCGCATACTGCTCCAGCGCTTCGCTCGTAGGGCTGAACAACTCGAAGGTCACATGCTGGTAAAGGAAATACCGCAAGGCCGGGGCACAGAAGAGCTCCTTGCCGTTCCGCGCCAGCTCTTTAGCGCGACTCAGGATCTTGATCAGGTGCTGCTCCGCCGCCACCGAGGTCTTGTGCAGGTACACCTGCCAGTACATCAGCCGACGGGCAACAAGGAATTTCTCCACCGAGTAGATACCCTTGATCTGCACTACTAACTTATCATTGCGCACATCGAGCATCTTGAGCAGTCGTTCACTCGCAACACGTCCCTCCTGCACGCCGGTGAAGAACGAGTCGCGGCACAGGTAATCCATGCGGTCCACGTCCAGCTGACTGGAGATCAGTTGGTGCAGGAAATGTTTTGGATATTCGTTCTTGAAGATGGCAATCGCCGTATCCAGCTGACCGTGCAGATCGAGGTTGATCCGCTCCATCATCAGCAGGGAGATGTCTTCGTGCGACACCCCATCCACGATCGTGTGCTCGAGCACATGCGAGAAAGGTCCATGACCGATATCGTGCAGCAGGATGGCGATCATAGCGCTCGTCTCTTCCTGCTCGGTGATCTCCACACCCTTGAGCCGCAGCGAGGTAATGGCCTCGTGCATCAGGTGCATCGCACCGAGCGAGTGACCGAAACGGCTGTGCATCGCACCGGGGTAAACGAGGTACGACAGCCCCAACTGACGGATGCGGTTCAGACGCTGCACGTAGGGGTGCTGCAACACGTCAAATATCAGGTCATTCGGGATCGAAAGGAACCCAAAGACGGGGTCGTTTATGATCTTACGTTTGTTAGCCATAACAAAAAGTGCGCAAAGTTACGAAAAATATTCCATATACGCAAGTGCGCGTACGAGAAAATCAATTTTTTTGCGATTTTATTTGCGTATGTCGAAAATTTGTAGTAATTTTGCAGCCGATTTTGACGAAAATCATCTGCCGCGATGTTGGAATAGGTAGACAAGAAAGACTTTGACGAAACATTTTTTGTTTATGAGTAAACGAAAATGGACTGATCAGGATTTTGTAGAAGCGGTTCGTACGAGTTATTCATTCGCACAAGTAATTGAAAAATTACACTTGTGTATAGCGGGTAGCAATTACGATACGGTTAAACGCAAAATTCAAGAGTTACACCTCGACACGTCTCATATGACGAGACAAGGCTGGAACAAAGGAGTACGACGTAAGCCGCTCCGCGCGCCTCAACCGCTAGAGACAATTTTGGTAACACATTCCACATTCGTAAACGCGAACCACCTGCGCGAACGTTTGTTGCGCGAAGGAATTAAGCAACGTAAATGCGAATGTTGTGGCTTGACAGAGTGGTTAGGGCAGCCCATTGCATTGGAGTTACATCATATCAATGCCATTCGGGATGACCAACGGTTGGAGAATCTTCAACTATTATGTCCAAACTGTCACGCGCTGACCGAGAATTATCGAGGTAAGAACAAAGGTAAAGAGTGCTCAAGTCGAAAGGCTTGAAGTAGAAGTGGGCTAATTCGGTGAATGGAACAGCCTTTATATGTTCAGAACGCCGAGCTAAGTGGTGGCAACACCTAAATGTGTAGAGACTATATACCCACGACCTACATCCTCCGGGACACGGTCATGACATAGTCCAAGCAGACGCTGAGTGATCAACAGCGAATGTACGAAAATCTTTTGCCCAGTGATGGGCGTGCCGGTTCGACCCCGGCTCGCGGTACGAAAATGACGACTCCATGAGCCGTCATTTTTCGATATATCCGAAAGGAACTACACCCTACGAATAGAGACTAAGTGATGGGAGTATGCGTTCGTTTCGGCATTAAAAATGCCGGTAGCATCGAGTTTCTCCACTTTGACTCGCCCGGAGCAGTGGATGATGCGCTCGGCATCGATGACGATCCCCACATGCGAGATGCGCCCGTCCTCGTGGTCGAAGAACGCTAAGTCACCGGCCTTTGCCTTACTGAGATCAGCGACCGTCCGTCCCTGTGTCACCTGCTCGGAGGCATTGCGTAAGAGGGATTTGCCAAAGAGGCTCATCACCACCTGCGTGAAGCCCGAGCAATCCATGCCCAGTGCGTTCTTGCCGCCCCAGAGATAAGGGGTGTTGATAAAGAACCGCACAGCTTTGAGCAGGTTGTCTTGGGTGAGTTCGAGCGGTTCGGTGATGACCATCGAGGGGTCGATACGGAAACCGACACCGAGCACCTCGAAGCGTCCGTCTTGGTAGTTCGTGAGCCGTGTACCGGCGGTGAGGGGAATAGTCTGACCGTTGTTCTCGCTCATTGCATAGGTCATCGGGAAAGCGACCACAGCGGCTGTCTTCAGGGCCTTGCGATAGGCAGTCAGATCCTTGCCGGCGATTGGTGCGATCATCTTCGCGTCCACCCAGCCTTCCTGTCCGTCCGCTTCCAAACGGATACGGTACCAACGCGGCAGCTCCTCCAGGACCTCACAGAGTTGACCGAAGAGCATCTGGGTGTTCTGCTCGGCGCTCTCGCGTGCCTCGGCACGAACAGGCACGACGCTATGTAAGGAGAGGGCTACCATACTTCCTGCGGATGGTCGGATTCTTTTTTGGGATAGTCGATGGAGTAATGCAGTCCCCTACTCTCCTTGCGCTCGATCGCCTGACGGGTAATGAGGTATCCGACATTAATCATATTTCGTAGTTCGCAGATCTCCTTGGTGGCCTTGACACGTTTGAAGAGGTCTTCGGTCTCCTCATAGAGCAGATCGAGTCGTTCCCACGCACGACGCAGACGCAGATCCGAGCGCACGATGCCCACGTAGGTGGACATGATCTGTCCCACCTCCTTGACGTCCTGGGCAATGAGCACGCGTTCCTCGTTTGAGAGCGTACCCTCGTCGTTCCAAGCCGGGATACGTTCATTGAAGCCGTAGTTCTCGATAACGGACAAACTATGCTTGGCAGCTGCCTCGGCATATACGACGGCTTCGATGAGCGAGTTGGACGCCAAACGGTTACCCCCATGCAGGCCTGTACACGAGCACTCACCCACGGCGTAAAGACGCTTGATGGACGACTGACCGTCCAGATCGACCTTGATACCGCCGCACATGTAATGCGCACAGGGTGCGACAGGGATGTACTCCTTTGTGATATCGATACCGATACTCAGGCACTTGGCGTAGATATTGGGGAAGTGATGCTTGGTCTCCTCGGGATCTTTTTGGGTCACATCGAGGCAGACATGGTCGATCGCATGGATCTTCATCTCGTTGTCGATCGCCCGAGCAACGATGTCACGCGGCGCAAGACTGAGACGCGGATCGTATTTCTGCATAAACTCCTCGCCGTTGGGCAGACGCAGGATACCTCCGTACCCACGCATGGCTTCGGTGATGAGGTAGGCCGGATGAGTCTCGGCGGGGTTGAAGAGGCTCGTGGGGTGGAACTGCACAAACTCCATGTCCTTGACCAGTCCCTTGGCGCGATAGACCATAGCGATGCCGTCTCCGGTGGCTATCTCGGGGTTGGTGGTGGTCGCATAGACGGCACCCGTTCCGCCGGTTGCCATGAGTGTGATACGGCTCAAATAGGTATCTATCTTCTGGGTCTTGGGGTTGAGGATATACGCACCGTAGCACTCGATATCGGGTGTCCGACGCGTCACACGTACGCCCAGATGGTGCTGCGTGATGATCTCCACGGCAAAATGGTTCTCCAGCACCTCGATATGCGGGTTGCTGCGCACCGCTGCCATCAGTCCGCGTTGGATCTCCGCACCGGTGTCATCGGCATGGTGCAGGATACGGAACTCAGAGTGACCGCCTTCGCGGTGCAGATCGAACTGACCGTCCTCTTTGCGGTCGAAGTTCACGCCCCATTGAACCAGTTCCTCGATGCCTTTGGGGGCGTTGCGTACCACCTGTTCGACGGCGGCAGGGTCACTTAACCAGTCACCGGCGACCATCGTATCGTGGATATGTTTCTCAAAATCGTCCACCAAGAGGTTCGTCACCGAGGCGATACCTCCCTGTGCTTTGGCGGTGTTAGCTTCCTCGAGGGTGGTCTTGCAGCACAGAGCAATCTTATATTTGCCCGAGCGCGCCACCTGTAATGCAAAACTCATTCCGGCCACACCGCCGCCAATAATTAAAAAATCGTATTTTTTTGTCATTTTTATTATGCTTTACATAAGGCAAAGACACTGAATCGTGCCCCTTTGATGCGTTTCATGGCCTTGAGGCACGAGCGCATCGTCTCTCCGGTGGTGATCAGGTCATCCACCACGAGTATATGTTTGTCCTTCAGTTCTTCGGGGTGAACCACCGCGAACGCGTTCGCTACGTTGGTCTTGCGTTCGTCTCCGGTCTGCCGGGCCTGCTTGGGTGTGTTGCGCACCCGCAGCACATGGGTCGTATCCACCGGTATGCCGGTCAGTTCGCTGATCCCCAAGGCGATGTACTCCGCCTGGTTATAGCCTCTCTCCCGCAGTCGTTTGGGATGGAGCGGCATAGGAACGATCAGGTCCAGATCCTCGAAGAAGGTCTCGTTGCGCCAGTCCAGCAGCGCCTGCCGTGCGAGCCAGAAGCCCAGCATCGGTTGGTCGCGGTATTTCATGCGGTGGATGACCCACTGGATCGGATGCTCTTTCTCAAAGAACAGATACGCCGCCGCTTTTTCGAGCCGCATCGCTTGCTTGATCTCCGAACGGCCGTCGGTCAGTGTCTCCTCGGTGCTGTTATCCCGCAGGATGTCCTGCTCGGTACGCGGCAAATGTTTCCAGCAGTCCACGCAGAGCCATTCGATGTGCTCCTCGCGGATCTGCCGGTCACTGATATACCGTCCGCAGAAAGGACAGGTACGGGGATACAGGATATCAAAGAGTGACACCGTTCTTGAAGATCGCTATCTCGTGATAACCATTCTTCTCGTTGTTGGTCTTGGCACCGTTGGCTACCTCGATCACGAAGTCCGCAAAACGTTTTGCTACCTCGTCCATCGGTTCGCCTTCGGCGATCACACCGGCATTGAAATCGATCCAGTTCGGTTTGTTCTTCGCCAAGTTCGAGTTGGTGGAGATCTTCATCGTCGGGACATAGGTTCCGAACGGCGTACCGCGACCGGTAGTAAAGAGCACCATATGGCAACCGCAGGAAGCGAGTGCCGTCGATGCCACGAGGTCGTTACCCGGTGCAGAGAGCAGGTTGAGTCCCTTCACTTGCAGGCGCTCACCGTAAGGCATCACACCGCGTACGAGAGACTTACCGCATTTCTGCGTACAACCGAGGGCTTTGTCCTCGAGGGTCGATATACCGCCGGCTTTGTTACCCGGACTCGGGTTCTCGCCTACCGGTTCACCGTGACTGAGGAAATAATCCTTGAAGTCATTAATGAGGTGCACCGTCTGGTCGAAGAGGTGCCGGTTGGCACAACGGTCCATGAGGATGGTCTCGGCACCGAACATCTCCGGCACTTCGGTGAGGACGGTCGTTCCGCCTTGGGCTACCAACCAATCGCTCAAGCAACCGAGCAGCGGGTTGGCGGTGATACCGCTGAAGCCGTCCGAACCACCGCACTTGAGACCCACGCGCAATTCGCTCAGAGGTACTGCTACGCGTTTGTCGTGCTGCGTCTTAGTGTAGAGTTCCCGCAGAATAGTCATGCAGTACTCCACCTCGTCGCCTTCGATCTTCTGGGTAGTCACAAACTTGATACGGTCCTCATCGATTTCGCCGCAGAACTGTTTGAAGACATCCGGTTGGTTGTTCTCGCAGCCGAGGCTGACTACCAAGATAGCACCTGCGTTCGGATGATGAAGCATGTCGCGCAGGATCTTCTTCGTGTTCTCGTGATCGTCACCCAACTGCGAGCAACCGTAGTTATGGGGGAAAGCGAAGATATTGTCCGCACCGGTCTCCTGACGCAGGCGCTCGGCACATTTCTGGATGATACCGTTGACGCAACCTACGGTCGGGATGATCCATACTTCGTTGCGGATACCTACTTGACCGTCCTTGCGGCGGTAGCCCATGAAGGTGCGTTTCTCGTCGGGTATATTGAGCACCACATCCTTTGGATGATACTCGTACTCGAGCAGTCCGGCGAGGTTGGTCTTGATATTGTTCTCGTTCATCCACGAGCCGGCTTTCTTGGCTTCGCGTGCATGACCGATGGGGAAACCATACTTGATGACGTTCTCGCCCTCAGCGAGATCTTGGATGGCTATCTTATGGCCGGCAGGCACGTCCTCTAAAACGGTGATCTGCTTGCCGTCCACCTCAATAACCGCGCCTGCCGACTGCGGCTGGATAGCTACCACCACATTGTCGGCAGGGTTGATTTTCAGGATATTCGTCATGTCAGAATAAGCTTTTGATTTTCGAAACAAGGCCTTCTACTTTGTCCGCAGCGAGCATCAGTTGAACGGTCTCGAGCATACCGATCTTCTCGATGCTGTTGAGGTAGAGCTCTACCATATCGGTCAGACCCGGGATCTTGTTGAGGTCCTCTTTGGACTCTTTCCAGATGATGTCGGTAGCGCCGAGCACACCTTCTGCCACCTTGCGGGTGTCGCCGGTAGCCCAGAGTTGCTTGAGCAGGTCCATGATCTCCTGTGCATCGTTCGGCTCGATCGGTGCACCGTCGGCACGGGTACCGCCCTTGTAGTACTCAATGATAGCAGCGAGACCGAGCACGAGGCCTTTCGGCAGTTGACCTTTGCGCTCCAAGTAGATCTTGAGGCCCGGCAGGTCGCGTGTCTCAAATTTCGGGAAGGAGTTGAGCATGATTGATGTAACGGCATGATCTACATACGGGTTGTTGAAACGCTCCAGCACGGATTCGCCGTACGCCTTGAGTTCATCCTTCGGCAGGTTGAGGGTCTCGAGCAACTCATCGAACATCACGAGGTGGATGTACTTACCGAGCACGTCGTGGTTGCAGGCATCGCGAACGATGTTGACACCGCTGAGGTAGGTCACCGGACTGAGGACAGTGTGCGGGCCGTTGAGCAGCGTCACCTTACGCTCGTGGTACGGTTTCTCGGACTCGGCGATGAGCACGTTCAGACCGGCTTTGTTGGCCGGGAATTCTGCCTCGAGTTCTTCGATCGACATGTTCTCCGGTTTCTCGATCACCCAGAGGTGGAAGATCTCGGCTTGCACGACGAGGTTGTCGTTGTAGCCCACTTTCTCCTGAATTGCTGCGATGTCCTTGCGCGGGAAGCCCGGTACAATACGATCCACGAGGGTAGCGCAGACATAGTTGTATTTCTCGAACCAGTCCTTGAAGCCCTTGTAGTCTGCTCCGAAATCGTCTTTCCACAACTCGATGTACTTGCGGATGCAGTCTTTGAGGTGGTGACCGTTCAAGAAGATCAGCTCACAGGGCATGAAGATCAGGCCCTTGGTCGGATCGCCGTTGAAAGTCTTGTAACGACGGAAGAGCAGTTGCACGAGCTTGCCCGGATAGGAAGAAGCGGGTGCGTCGGTGAACTTACAAGCGGGATCGAAGGTGATACCTGCCTCGGTGGTGTTGGAGATGACGAAACGGATCTCCGGCTGCTCTGCCAGCGCCATGTAGGCCCAGTTCTGGGTGTACGGGTTGAGGGCGCGCGAGATGACGTCGATACGCTCGAGCGAGTTCACTGCCTCACCTTTGAGACGACCCTGCAGATTGACGTGATACAAGCAATCCTGCCCGTTGAGCCACTCTACCATACCCTTTTCGATCGGCTGAACGACTACTACCGAGCCGTTGAAGTTCGTCTTGGCGTTCATGTTCCATACGATCCAGTCCACGAAAGCGCGGAGGAAGTTACCTTCACCAAACTGAATGATTCTCTCGGGAGCAACGCTCTTCGGCGCGGTCCACTTGTTCAATGCTTTTTTTGCCATAATGTTTAAGTATTAAATGATGTTAAATTTGTTCGCCACATAATGCGACTGCAAAATTACGAATAAAAAATGACATATGCAAGCATATGCCATCCTTTTTTCATTTTTTCTACCTTTTTCGCTAATTTTTAGCCTAAAAGCGATAGGTCGTATCGCGGGCAGCGAGGATGTCGTAGAACGAAGCGCCCATGCCGGAGACGTTGCCGTACCCGCCGACGACGTTACTAGGAATGTTTTTATAGACCGGCACGAAGAGGATACCTTTGGTGATGGCCAACTCGTTGTAGGCTTTCCAGAAGCGATAGGCTTGTTCGTCCAGCCGCACCACTTTGAGCCGGTAGGTCTTTTCCTTATCGTCCTTCTTGGGGTCGTTGCGGAATTGAAAATCCACACCGATCAAACCGTCCTCCGTCTCCGTAAAGGGACGATAGACCTTCACCTCCATGCGGCCGTCCACCGCATCGCGGCCCTCAAACACATCGAACGGACAGAGTTCAAATTGCTTACCGCCGGGTTTGCGTACAAAGAAAGCATAGTAACCCTCCGGCGCAACGTGCATGTAAGCCCGCACATCGAGTTTATCCTCCATCTCGCGTACCTTCAGCGAATCGAGACTCGCCACCGGCGGAATGGTGGTCGTGGCGGTAGCATAGAAATCATTGTACTTGGCGGTGAAGGTGTATTTTTTGCCGACCTGTCCGCGGATATAAGTCGAGCTGTAGGTGTACGGCGGCAGGTAAGCCGTGTCGAGACGTCCGGTCAAGATCACCTCCTGTTCACCGTCCGAGACCGTCACCTTACCGAAGGGGATGAGCAGGTCCTCCACCGTCTCTTCGATCGTCCGCGAGCTGTCATTGCCGAAACTGAGGACATAGGTCTGGTGGATCATCACCACCGGATGACCGTTCGCGTCGATCCAACCCTCCATGATGAGCGAAGGCGGCTGCGGGTCGTCCTGCTTACAGCCCACCAACACCAAGGCCGCGAGTACTATGTATAGGAGTTTTTTCATTAGAAAGTGCCGTAAAAACTGATGGATGGTATAATGGTGGACAGACCCGTTCCGAGGATGGGCTTGAGGTTCTCCCGATAGACGACAAACTGCGCGTTCTTGTGCGCGTAAGTGTTGTAGAGCGAGAGGTTGATACCGAACTCATGCTCCTTGGTCTTGATGATATCGCAGGAGCAGCTCAGGTCCAGACGGTGATAGAGCGGCATGTGGGCACCGTTATAGGTGGAGTACCGGCAGATCATCTGACCGTTCAGCACGTATGCCTCCTCCGCCAGGGTAAAAGGCAGACCGGTGGCGAGCACGAACATCGCGCTGATGTTCCAGCGCTTGGCGAAACGTGAGTTGAGCACCAGTTTGAGGTCATGCACGCGTTCACTCGAAGCCGCATAGCGATAGTCGGTATAACCCTCCAAGGCCGGCAGACTGCGCCGCGCCCAACCCAATGTGTAGCTCACGTAGCCTGTCACGACACCCCGCGAACGCTGGAACATCAGGTTCAGACCATAGTTGCGTCCGTTGCCCGTCACAATATAGTCCTCAAACGTGAATCGTTTGTTGAGCACCTGCAGCACATTGCCGGTCGATTCGGCAATGTTGTAAATCTGCTTGAAATAGAGTTCCGCCGAGAGGCTGTACTGCTTGTGCAAGAACGAATAGACGTATTTGATGCTCGTCGCATGGCACCACTCGGCAGGGAAAGCGTCCGAAGCCAGAAAGAAGAAATCCGCCGGCAGACCGCCACCTGTCAGACCTGCTTTATGGAAATACTGATGGTACATGCCATAGTGCGCCGAGATGGCATGATCGGGTGCCGGGGTGAAATGCAAACTCACCCGCGGATCGATGCCGCCGAAGAGGGTCTTGCCGTGCTTGTAACCGCTCAGATGCAAGCCTGCATTATAAGCAAACCACGGTGTGACCTCATGTCGCAAATCGACACCCGCAGACAACTCGTCCGCATGCTCGGTAGCATAGTGCGTCTCTTGGTTAGCAAACATCGATATACCCGTCAATGCATAGGAGAGCGGGCGGTTGAGATAATGGGAATAGTCGAGCGAAGCGGTCAGCAGCAGTGCATCGGAAATGTTGTATTTCAGTTCGTTCTTCAGTCCCGTTGAGGCGAACCACTCGTTGGTCTTCACCTGCGCCGAATCGAGGGAAGCGTTCAGGGCATTATCGAAGGAGGAGTAATAGGCGGTGGTGCGCCAGGAACCTTTGTCGAGCGTATGCGTCCAGTTCAAAGAACCGACGATATTCTGCCAGGGAAATTGCAGATTGACGATGCTGTTATCCGAGTACAGGCGCATCTTATCGCGGCTGTAGAAACCTGTGATGAGCAGTCGGTCGCGGTCGGAGAGTTGACCGAGATAGGTCAAGTTGAAGTCCATAAAATGGTACCGCATGGAGTAGCTGTCTATCTTGAGTAGCTTGCTGTACAAGCCGTTGATATAGGACGAGCGACCGGATATCCAGAGCGCATGCTTGGCGCCCATGGGGATAGTAAGCGTGAGATCGGAGTTGATGAGGCCCACGTTGCCGGTGAGTCCGAAGCGTTTGGGTTGCTTATCCTGCGTACGAAAATCCACCCATCCGCCGATACGGTTGTCCATCGTACCGGTGTGCTCGGTGGTCTCCATGAGGATAGACGCAAAATGCGAGCCGATGAAGGTCGAGTAGAGGCCCATCAGGTGGTTGGGATAATAGACCGGTGCACCGTTGATGGAGACCAGCGTTTGATGGTCATCGCAGCCGTGTATATGCAGACCGGTCGAGGTCTCGTTGTTGGTCTGCACACCGGGCAGGCTCTGCAGGTAGCGTATCGGGTCGGAGGTACCGAGGAACTTAGGCATGCACTGTATATGCTGCATCTCCACCACGAGCCGTTCGGGTTGCTGCTCGACGAACGACACCGCGCGGTCCTGCACCACCTCGATATCGTCCAACTGCTTGACGATAGTGATACTACTATCAGCAACAGTCTGCCCGAGAACGGACAGACTGCTGCATAGGATAAGTAGTATGCCTACCGAAGCCTTACGCATTAGAAATGAACCTCACCTACTTCTTGCGACAGCCAGGAGGACAGGTGAATATAAGCGTTCACCAGATTCTCTGCACTGTTTTTGAGGTCCGTAAACGGTTGGCGGTTTTGCTCGAAATACTGCTCGAAGGCATAGGTCGTACCGTCTGCCGAGAAATAGAGCACGGGCTCCGGCCAGTAGTAACTCTCGCCGTAGTACGAGTCGGTCTCCGACATCGCGATCACGCGAACCTCTGCCTGCTTGGCATTACCGATATAGACACCGTTCGACTGCGCATTATTGATGATGTTGCAGTACTGCTGTGCACCCTGCTGCGACTCCGGATCCACACCCTGATTCTGCATGCTCATGATGCTGTTGTAAGCCTGTCCGGCATTGCTGACAACGGCTTTGATCTGCGCCTTACCGTTGATATCGATCACGGCGTCAGCACCGCCGATCTGGCGGATCAGCTCCTCATAACGCTCCTCGTATTGCTCGATCCAGTCTTCGTAGGACTGGCTGTCCTGCTTATCGATCAACTTATAGGACGGGAGGTTGATCAGCGCGCTAAGGAGGCTCTCGCTACCATAGTAGAACGCGAAGCCGAGCGACGCATTGGTCGAACGGATATTGATGTCCGTCGTCCAACGGAGGTTCGCTACCGAAGCGGCGAGGTTGAAGGTCGCGTGGTTGTTCTTCTGCAGGTCTTGCTGGAGATCGGCACTCATGATGACGGTGCTGCCCTGCTTGAGCGTGAAATGCAGGATTGCCGGCAGTACACCGGTGGCGGTGTGACTCTCGCCGCCCTCGGTCCAGGTATAGGAGTAGGTCTTCTCCGTACCCTCGCCCCAGAACTTCGCCTCGCACATCGTGCCGTTCTTATCCTTGGCACGCATGATGATACTGTTGTCCGAAGCCTTACCTTTGTTCACCCAGGTGCGGTTCACTTCGTCGGCTTCCCAGATCACGCTTTCGCCGGCGAAGCTGAAGGTGTACGCATGGTTCATCGCCGGAACGGGGTTGCCGCCCTCCGCTACTGCACAGACATACTGCGGCAGACGGAACAGCTCATCGTAGCGAGTGTCGAAATAATTGCCGATCCCTTCGAAATCGTATTCCTTGTATTTGTCGTACATATCGTCCGCCAACTTAACCGCTGCTTTCTGGTCTTCCGTATGGAACTTACCGATCAGACCGGAGGCGATGTTCATCATCTCCTGCTTGGTTTCTTCCGGTGTCAGCACCTTACCCGACGGGGTATCCTAACCGCTGGGGCCGTTACTGTTTGCATCGTCTTTACAGCCGGTAAAACCTACCAGCACAGCTGCCATGGCAGCGATCAAAAAGAATTGTTTTTTCATACAAATAGGTATTTAAAATGAGTAATATATTCCATTTCGGCCGCAAAGGTACAACAAATTTTTCAAATTTGCAAGATTTAGCCGCAAAAAAAATCAAAAATGCTCGCATAATTTGTGTTTTTGCGGTTAAAGCTTGTAGTTTGCACATGGAGAAGCCAATTGACTTTTGGCTTCGAAAAGGGAAGGCGGTCGGGGAGACTATGCCAACCGAGAGAAGTGCGAACGTACCTTCGGAGGGAACCCACCCCGTAGGGGAAGGGGCGTGCCGAAGTTACTACAAATACAAAAAAGAGCCCCAGATCGTAGGCTTCGCCTTCTTCTTGCCTGGTTATGTCGGGTCAATAACGGGTCAATAACGCGACCATCACGGGACCACGTCCCGAGAACGACCTAAGGAAAACCCGAGAAAGTCCTTTTCATGCCTTTTTCCTTTCATTCAGTTCTGTTTTTGTGGGTACTCTCGAACGCATCTCGTTTGCATTACGGACGTCATAGTCCGGTCCTTTTCCGGTTTTACGTCGTCTGTTATTCCGGATGCCATCCGGTGCCCTTGACAGGTTCCTCTATCGTTCTTTAGTACGTACGTTCCCCCCCTATAGGGGGCTAACAGTACTAAACGAACAGGAACCTCGTCAAAAAGTGCCAAGACATTCTTCAAAAAAGAAGCCCCCACGGGATGTGAGGGCTTCGGCAACTAACTTTTGTGTTTACCTAATGTGTGTTTTTCATGGATTAGACAAGATATTACTTAATGCGCATACCGGAGGCGTTGAAAATCATGTCGCCACGGATGATGTACAACTGACCATTGTACAGGATCTTGGTGCATTTCACTTCATTGCTCTGTACGTTGTCCACTCCTGTACCCGGACCCGGATCATCGGGGATGACAGGTTTCGGAGTTGCGGTGTACTGCGCCGTATAGACTGCGTCAGCGGTTGCTGCAACTATTTCAGGGCTCCAGCCGCTGAATTCGTAGGTGTATTCGGCATCTGCTGCACGTACCGGTGTTACGCCCTCGAAGACAGGCATGGTGTTCTCGCGAACGGGGAAGTTCTGGAGCACAAAGCCGTCCCAATTGACGAAGCTGATGTTATACATCGGCCAGAGAGTAGCGGCATCGTCGGCATCGGTGAGGTACTCGATCTTGCTTACCCAGATGATACCGTTAGTAGAGCCGGTGTTGGAGAGGTTCCAATAAACTTGAATGCCGTATCCTGCTTTCCACGGTTGTCCGGGAACCGGTTTGAGTGTAACGACCTGTGCTGCACCGGTGATAGCCACGGAGGATGTCACGGTGTAGAGAAGGTTCGTGCATGCAAGGTCACTATACACCTTAACACCCCATTCGCTGCAATCCATCTGGTTGTTCTTGGGGAACGAGCCGGACGGATAGGTAACGCGAATAGCGGTGATATTACGTCCCATGCGGTTCTTGTTCATCACATAAACGGGGTTAGCGTTAGCGAGGGTTCCGCTCTTACCGCCCATCTTGACATAATCCCAACCGGCGTTGTTGTTTGCACCGCCATATACAGTCCATTCAGTGTCGTAGGTCCAAGCGTCGTTGTATGCACTGTGTTTGGATACCTTGCTCGTGAAGTCGCAGACGTAAGAAGCGATATTATTGTCCACTTCCTCGCCGTCTTCAACGATAATCGGGAACCAAACATCCCATCCAGCGTTCTCATAGAGCGTAGCGCAGCCGGTAGCCACATGCAACGTAGCGTCTTGTTGCTCTTCACGCAGACCGTCGAAAGCACCTGTGCCGAGTGCATCGTCACCCGGTTCCAGACCTGCCCAATCGAACGATGTAGGAATCGCGGTAGCCATCAAGTGTACATCTTTGAGGTTCGGCAGCATCGAAGCCATGTTCTGACCCAAGCCTTTGAAAGTGTACGGCAGACGGAGTGTCGTCAGGGCATTACAGCCTTGGAAAGCACCTTCGCCAATACGCTCCACACCTGCGCAGAAATTCACCTCGGTGAGACTTGCGCAATTACGGAATGCATAATCGCACACACCGGTTACGGCATAGCCGCGTACGGTGGTCGGGATAGTAAGTACACCTGTTGCCGAAGGATCAACAGCCGTGCGATATACGGACGCCCCCGGAATGATAGCACCTGTATTCGGATCAACGCTGATCTCCTGCTCAAATGCGCCATATACCTTGCAGGTCATCTTGGCTGCATCTTCTACGATGTATTTAACAGGAATACCTTCTTTGCTCTCTTCTGTGAAGATGATGTCTTCGGTCACATTGACGGTAACGGTTACGGACGGAGCGGAAGCGTGTGCCTGTGTGTCGTAGTAGTTGGCGGTGAAAGTCACGGTAGCCGTACCTACACCTTGCGGCATGAACTGGTATCCGATGCAGTTGCTATAGTCGTCACGCACTTCAAATACCTGTACTACATCCGTACCTGCGTTTGAGAAATCAACCGTAAACTGACGACGACCGTTATACGGCTCAACCAGCAGCGAGATCTCCGGGTACTGGATTTGCGACTTGCTCATGGTGATAGCGTATTTGTCTGCATGCAGCGATTCCACGTACGTATCATCAATTATCTCGTCCGCATCATAGATAACAAGACGGCACTCGTCTTTCTTGCCCGAACCGTCGGTTGCTTTGGCTGTGATGGTCACTTCGGCAAACGCACCGGCGTTGCTATTGCTCAATATGGTCACAAGTCCGTTCTGATCAACAGTTGCGATTGTCGGGTCGCTTGAACTCCATGCAAGAGCCGAAGTGGTTGCGTTCGCCGGTTGCACTCCTGCCGTCAGTTGGTAGGTCTTTGTGCCTAATTCCGAAGCACTTACTCCCAACATATTGTAATTCTTGTCCATATGGACGTTCGTCACGTAGATGATACCTTCCTTACGGGTAACGAGGTCATCAACGATGTTCGGGAACCAGTTCCATGCGCTGCTGTTCTGGTATTTGGCTTTGGTGCCGGTGAAGTTGATCACGTGCAGCGTCGCGTTGTTGGCGATGAGTGCTGCTTTGTCGAACGGACAATATTTGTCGCTCGTCTGGATGTTCACCGGATCAGGGATATAGCAATAGACATCCGTCAAGTTCGGATAACGAAGCGAACTATCACGTATCAGTTTGATGTCTGCGCCCAATTCCAAGGTCTTGATATTTTTGTACTTATTTGCAGTAGCGTTCTTATCGGCGATGACTGTATTGATACCTGTCCAACCGTCGGAGATGATGACATCCTCGGTGAACATCGCCCATTCATCAAACACATGGTTCCAATGGTAACGGTTGTCATCGGTCAAAACCGGCATGGAACCTGCACCTGTAAGCGTCAGCGTACCCTTGTCGTCTAATTGCCATGTTCCCTTGTCGCCAAATGCACCGCCGGTAGGCAGCATGGATTCGAAGGTCGTATCTATCATCAGCGTCATCTCTTTCCACACATCGGCTTTCTGGTACATACGGATGTAATCCGCCGGTACGTACGCGGTAATATTAGAGAGAGTGAGGCTACCGAAAGCATCTGCATAGAGTTTTGTCGGCTCCGGACGAGAGCAGTAGATTGTCTGCATGTTCGTGTTGGCAAACGCATTGCTATAGACGGTCCAACAGCCCGAACCGAGGTCGAATTTCTGGAGGGCAGAGCAGCCGTTAAACGCATTGGTCGTGATTTGCAGACCGCCGTTGGAGATACTGCTCAGTGCCGTACAGCCCTCAAATACATAGCCGTCAATGGTTGCGCTTTTCAGGTCAATGCTTGTGAGTGACGTACAACCATTGAACGCACGGCTGCGGATACGGCAACCACCGGCTAACTGCACGCTTGCCAGTTGGGTACAACCCTCAAACGCATTCGTGTTGATATATTGGATAGCGGATAATTTGACCGATGCCAGTTTGGAACAGCCTTTAAAAGCCTCGCTCTCGATGGTGTCCACGTTCTCCAAGTTGATGCTCTCCAACTTCGCACAGTTCTGGAAAGTGCGGTAACCTACTTTATTGACAGCAGCATTGAGCACAACCGTTTTGAGGTTCGGCAGGTTGGAGAAGAACGTGCTCTTGACTTCGTTGGCACCGCCGAGGAACTCGACACGTGTCACCGTGGCATCGTTATAGACGGTTGCCACGTCGATAGAGCCGTTGGTGGTCTGCGACGAAGCAATCAGCGTACCGTCCGAATAAAGCACCCATGCACCGTCGTAATAAGCACCGCTCTTGACGATGGAGCCGTGACCTTCGATGAACTCCATTGAGAACAAGTTCCAATACGGAGCTGCGAGGTAGTTCACCGTTGCCTCTTCCGGCACACTCAGCGTCACACTCTGCTGACCGGAACCCGATGCTTTTGCTCCGCGACCCGGAGCATTCGATGCACCCGCGCCCATTCCCACAAAGGTCTGTGAGTTCACTGACGGAGGAGTGATAGCATCTACGGCGAAATTGGCAACTACAGGACAACCATCGAATACGCGGCTACCAAGAGAGACCAGTTTGTCTCCGAAGTTTACGTCCTTCAATGCTGCACAACCTGCAAATGCTTCGTTACCGATAGTCTTTACATACTCACCATTGAAAGAAATAAGAGCATCGTTGTTCTTAAAGGCATTATCTCCGATTGTAGTAACAGCCGGAGCCTCGACACTATGAATAGATGATTTGCCCGTTTCTGCAAATGCAAAGGCATTTTTACCGACCCCCTTAATATTCTCAGATAATACCACTTTGCGAATAAAAACACGATAGAGATACCAAGGTTGATTAGTAATATTAGCGTAATCAGGTATATTATGATCATACTCATACTTTGTGTCAAGCGTAAGTGTTCCATCTTCTGATAACTCCCACTGACCGAAACCGCTACCGTATGTACCACTAACTGGGAAAGCCATAGATTGATCCAATTGGAAAGAACTCCACGGCGCGGTTGTCATATATCCGGCTACTACGCTTCCGGGTACATGTAATGTTACTCGTGTAGCATCTGCACCGGAAAATGCGGTGCTATGAGTGGTCGGTACTGTAGCAGAGATATAAATATGTCCGCCGTTTGTGAAAGAGCCACGGAAAGCATACTGTCCGATACTTTCGAGAGTAGAACCCAAGGCGACATTTGATGCAGACAATGTGGCTCCGTCAAACGCATTGTCCCCAATGGTATAGACATGAGACAAATCAACAAGCTTGAGGTTCGTGCATCCTGCAAACGCATTCTTTTCTATGTATTTCACATAGCTCAAATTGGACACACTGGTTAATTTAGTACAATTCTTAAAGGCATTTTCTCCAATCTGGTAAATTTGTCGCGCTCCGCCTCCCTGTACTGATTCAAGATTGACACAACCCGTAAACGCATTATTACCGATACTTGAGCCGACACTTGCATAGGTTATGACAACTCTTTTAATGTCATTGCGCACACTATACCATGGAGCATCACTTGCTTGGGCATAATCAGCAATTCCACCATAATGAATCAATGAACCACCACTTAAGTTCCAATTTTCACCACCAGGCACAACATAAAGAGCATGGTCATATTTAAAAGTCCGGTTCTCAAATTCTTTCTTTGTATATTGGCTATACATAGAAGGCGGAACGATAATCTTCATCGACTCTCCGGTTTGTACATACCGTTCCGTTTTCTTGGTAAAAGTTCCATCGTTATTATCTTGCAGATATGTTTTTGATTCTGTTACATACCAAATATCCAATAACTCCGGATCACTAAAATCAAAAGGTACAGTAGTCGAGGTAATGTGAATACCCTGTGTCATGTTATCTGCTTTTCCGAACATGTTGTAGCAGTCTTCGAATGCAGAAACGGATAATTTGGTGATAACCGGCAGTGTCACATCACTAAAGTTGGCTTTTTTGAAAGCTAAATGACCTATTTCTTTAACGTAGGAAAAGTCAAATTGAGAAAGGAGAACGCAATCATAAAAAGCACTCTCTGCTATAACAACATTATTGGTATTTCGCTGCTCGAAAGAAACTGAGCGTAAAGCATAAAGACCGCTAAATGCATCTACACCGATATATTCTACTTTGGAAGAAAATTTGATTGAAACAATTTTTTCTATATATTTCCCCCAAGGAGCCGAGTTTTTCGCCCATACAAACATCAGTCGGTTGCCTACAGCAATACTCGGACGGTATCCTTCCATATAAACATCTTTGTTTCTATAATCAGGAACATTCTTAACATCAATGTATAGTTCGCCATTACTGCTTATTTTCCAAGAGCCTCCTTTCTTAAATGTGCCCGAGGCTATGTTACCGGCACTAATTGTTATTGCAGCACATAGTACTAACAATAACGATAAAAACTTTTGTAATTTATTTTTCATATTCCTTGTTGGCTGTTATATCCCATCGCCCCGTCGGTTTTAAAGATTGTTTGTTATGTTAGTTTGTTGTTTATTTTCTCTATACATGTTTAAGCAGAGATTAGTAGGGATGCCATACCTATGCACGCACAAAAAGCGTAGACTCCGCTATTGCTCATCTACAAACAAGGGCCTTCGAACTAACCCATCCAGTCAAATAAACAATAAAGAAACCTACGCCGATATGACGACACACCTGCCAAGAACGGCAGGGCATGTATGAATGTCATACCCGTAGGCATCTATTGTTACTTTGTTTCTGACTGGAATTGTAAAAAAGTGTTCGAAGCTTTTTGTTTGTCAATAACAAAGCGTCAATAAACGCCTTTCAATATGTAAAGAAACCTCTCACCCACAATCTTTTGTGCCCCACCGGGCAGATTGTCTCGGCGTAGATAGATTCCCCTCCCGTTTAACGTCTATGGAGAAGACGATGAGAGTTATCTTATGCTTGTGACTCGTTTATCTTCTTTGTAGCAATGCTTATTGCTTTTTCAATGAGTTCTGATGCAGGCTCTATCAACGGCAACACGTCTTCGCTTGTCAGCCCGTACGTATCATCGTAGTCGCCGGTAAGCCGCATAGTAAATAATTGATGGTACAACTTGCCATCCTTGACATCTACAATACCCGGTTTTACGAAATGCTGACCAAAGAGATGAATCACGCCATCATGAGAATGAGCCATATAACCATACGCAATCAGCATAGCCGATACCGCGTTGTATGCTGCATAATACAAACGGTTGGCAATAGTCTCCCAGTATTGCAGTTCAACCACACCCTGCGCTTGCTCAAAAGCCCTACGCGCTTTTTCTATACGGAAATCAACAACGGCTTTGCGCTCGTCAAAAGTCAGACTCATAGTACAATTCCTTCTTTCATTACGTTCTTATAAAAAGGCGAGAAGCGTTTTCTCTCCCAATCGCTTTGGGTATAAAGAATCGGATGAATCATTTCCCCGACTTCCCATCCTAATTCCGCAAACGGATACGAGATGGTATCATAATCGCTTGTTGCAATCCTGTCTTTATTCAGGAGAATTAACAAGTCCCAATCGGAGCCGGGATGGTAGTCTCCGCGTGCCCTTGAACCAAACAACACAAGACGGCTGTCTTGAGGGACAACCTGCTTTCCTAATGTCTTGATTTTAGATACAATCGGGTTCATATTTGTTACCTTTGCAACTTCCGGCTGCAAAGTTACGGAAAAATTTTGGATTATGCAAGAAAAATGTGATTTTAAGTGCATTTTTTCAGCATTTTGCAAAAAATCTTGCGTATGTCATTTTTTTGTAGTATATTATACATCTATTGGATCACTATTCTGCCGTTTTGCCCTCAATGAGTGCTAGATTTTCACAAAACATCCCTCAATGAGTGATTTTTTACACGATTTATTTGCATGTTTCAAAAAAAAAGCGTGCGCTTTCGCTGCTTCATTTGATTTGTTGAGGTCCTAGACTTACCTTAACTATTCAAATCTACGCACAGAAAACCCACGCTTATACGTGAGCGTGCATAAACCGTGCTTGAATAGTTAATGATTTTGTAAACTTGTCTAGGGTTTCAAATCATCAAGTCGGGCTTATTACGCTATTTTATATATGTGGCGCAACACCTTGCGCCTGTCTTTGCGTTTTACGTCCGCACGACGCTCCGTTTTTTACGTCTCGGAGCAGAGACGATATTATTAACAGTTGAGCAAATACTCAGGTGCAAAATCAGCACCGTTCGCCCACTCAATCGTATTGTACGCAATGTGGAAGTTCTTAAAGAACGCCAAATCGCGCAACGGCTCAAAGGCAGCACCTTTCAACTTGTCGCTGAAATCGACCACCTTGTCCACATTGTTGTTGAACCACAAATGAATCTTATGGTCTCCAACATACTGTGCTTTTGTAATCTCCAGAAAATCCATAATCGTATTATTTTAAAGGAACTATATGCTTTACCATGTCTCCGTTCTGTGCACGATCCCAGTTTTCCAACAACTCGTCACGGTGCAAATCCAACCACTCAAGTACCATGCGCAAGGCACGTCCGGGCATCTCGCCTTTCACTACACCGTCTTTAATGCTGACCATGATCTTGTAATCGCCATACCACGCATGAAAATGGGCAGGAGCATGATCCTGAAAGTTCATAAAAATGATGATTCCGTAAAAAGTACTAATCTGCGGCATAATATTGAGTTTTAATAGTGTTTCTAGTTACCTTTGCAACTTTCGGCTGCAAAGTTACGGAAAAATTTTGGATTACGCAAGAAAAATGTGATTTTTAGTGCATTTTTTCAGCATTTTGCAAAAAATCTTGCGTATGTCATTTTTTTGTAGTACCTTTGCAGGCGCAAAGGCGAAATGAAAGAATTATGAGTTTACAATGTGGGATAGTGGGCCTACCGAATGTAGGCAAGAGTACGTTATTTAACTGTTTGAGTAATGCGAAGGCGCAGAGTGCGAACTTTCCGTTCTGCACGATCGAGCCGAACGTGGGAGTGATCACGGTACCGGACGAGCGGTTGATCAAGCTGGGTGAGTTGTGCAAGCCCGAGCGCGGTGTGATCCCGACGACGGTAGAGATCGTGGACATAGCGGGTCTGGTGAAGGGTGCAAGTAAGGGTGAGGGTTTAGGAAACAAGTTCCTGGCGAACATCCGTGAGACGGATGCGATCATCCATGTGCTGCGCTGTTTCGATGACGAGAACGTGGTGCATGTGGACGGTTCGGTGAACCCGGTGCGCGACAAAGAGATCATCGACGCGGAGTTGCAGTTGAAGGATTTAGAGACGGTGGAGAGTCGTATTCAGAAATGCGAGAAAGCGGCGAAAGCCGGTGGAGACAAGCAGGCGAAGTTGCAGTTGGAGGTGCTGGTGAAATATCGCGAGGCGTTGTCGCAGGGCAAGAACGCCCGGACGGTGGAGTTGGATAACAAAGATCAGGAAGCTGCTGCGCGGGATCTGTTCCTGCTGACGAACAAACCGGTGATGTACGTATGCAACGTAGATGAGGCCTCGGCTGTGAAGGGCAACGCATACGTGGAGCAGGTGCGCGAAGCGGTTAAGGACGAGCGGAGAGTCTCCGCAGACGGACAAACTATGCAGGAACCACAGGTGCTGGTACTGGCGGCGAAGATAGAGAGTGAGATTGCGGAGTTGGAGAGCTACGAGGAGCGGCAGTTGTTCCTCGAGGAGATAGGCTTGCAGGAGTCGGGTGTGAACCGGTTGATTAAAGCGGCCTATGCGCTGCTTAACCTGCGGACGTTCTTGACGGCGGGCTCGGACGAGGTGCGTGCATGGACGTTCAAAGCCGGTGCTAAAGCGCCGCAATGCGCGGGCGTTATCCATACGGATTTCGAGCGCGGGTTCATCCGCGCGGAGGTAATCAAGTACGAGGATTATATTGCGCTGGGCGGCGAAGCACAATGCCGTGCGGCGGGTAAACTGGGTATCGAGGGCAAGGACTATGTGGTCCAAGACGGCGATATCATGCATTTTCTTTTTAACGTATGATCGAACAGTTATTAGCATATGGATGGTGGGTCGGTGCGGTGTGCATCGTGGTCGGTTTCGTGGCTTTAGTGAAGGGTGCGGACTGGCTGGTGGACGGTGCATCGGCGATTGCCAAACGGTTCGGGATCAGCGACTTGGTGATCGGTCTGACGGTGGTAGCGTTCGGTACATCGATGCCGGAGTTCGTGGTGAACATGGTGTCGGTAGCGGAAGGCTCGACCGACTTGGCGATCACCAATATCTTAGGTTCGAACATCATCAACACGTTTGTTATCTTGGGTCTGACGGCGCTGGTCTATCCGATCGTTTCGCAGAAACGCAGTCGCGATTTCGATATCCCGCTGTCCATCATCGCCGGTATCTTAGTGCTGGCTTTCGTGGCGGTCGAGTTGCCGTTCGGCGAGAGCGGAAAGGGGATCGGCCGTATGGGCGGTATCGTGCTGCTGCTACTATTCTGCTATTTCCTTTACAACACGTTCCGGCACGCGAAGGAGCATCCGGAGGATAACGAATTAACGAATGAAGGAGTGAAGGAATTAACGGTACGCCGGGCGATTATGCTGATGCTCGGAGGTTTTGTCGGACTGGTCGTCGGCGGAGAGCTAATCGTGAAGAGTGCGGTGGATATCGCGGTGCGTTGCGGAGTGAGTGAGGCGATCATCGGTCTGACGATCGTGGCTTTGGGAACCTCATTGCCGGAGCTCGCAACATCGGTGATAGCGGCTGCGAAACATAACAGCGATATTGCGTTGGGTAATGTGTTCGGCAGCAATATCTTCAATGTGTTCTTTGTGCTGGCGACGAGTGCGATGGTGCGTCCGTTGCCGGCGTACGACGGGATCGAATTGGACGCGTTGATGGCGGCTTTGGGCAGTATCATCGTCTGGCTGGCGGTGAAGACGAACCACGAACGCAAGATCCAGCGCTGGGCAGGTGCATTGCTGTTGCTCGTGTACGGAGTTTATTTGACTTATCGATTAATAACCATATGAAAAAACTATTCTTACTCACAATGGGTGCGCTGATGAGCGCAGTGTTATGGGCTTCGCCCCGCAGTCTTCAACAGGCTCGCATGGCCGCGCCGGGCATGCGCCACGTACATACGATGAAGGTACACGGAGAGCCGGTGATGTATGTGTTTGACCGTCCGAACGAAGGCGGTTATATGCTCATCTCGGCCGACGATCGTGCGTACACGGTACTCGGCTATACCGACCAAGGGCATTGGGACGCAAACGATATCCCGGCCAATGCGCAGGCATGGCTGGAGATGCTTCAAGACGAGTTGCAGGGTAAGCTTACGGAAGGGTTGGCGCAAGCAGAGGAGTCGACCTACACGCCGGTAGCACCGCTCTGCACGACTCAATGGAGTCAGAAGAGTCCGTATAACGACCTGTGTCCGATGTGGCAAAACAAACACAGTGCGACCGGATGCGTAGCGCTTGCGGCGGCACAGATCATGAAGAAGCATAACTACCCCACCCAAGGTATTGGGAGTCACAGCTATATGTGGGCGAACGAGAACGGCGACTCGATCGAGTTGAGTGCGGATTTTGCGAACACGACCTATGCCTGGAGTAGCATGCTTGACCAGTACGACAACACCGCCACGGACGTACAGAAGAATGCCGTAGCGACCTTGGTGTACCACTGCGGTGTATCAGACGAGCTCAATTACGGTCGTTCGACCGGCGGCAACGCGCACCACATGGTGATGAATCTGATCGATCACTTCGGGTACGACAAGCGTATCCGGACGTATCGCAAAAACTACCAACCGGATTCGCTGATCATGCCGGAGATTGCGTCTAACCTGCAAAACGGTCGGCCGATCTATGTGAGTGCAAAGACGGAAGAAGGCAGCGGTCATGCGTTTGTGTGCGACGGTATGGACGCGAACGGTCTGCTGCATATCAACTGGGGTTGGGGCGGCAAGAGCGACGGTTATTACCGTCTCTCAGCTTTTGCGCCGCAGCAGCAGGGCACAGGCGGATCGGCGAGCAATAAAGCGTACACGCAGGATATCCGGCTGTTCACGCGCATCCGTCCGAACGCCAACGGCGATTATTACTCCTCTTTCTCCTGCGAAAATATCCATCCCCAGCTGCCGGTTTATCACCGCGACTCGGCGGTGCGCTTCGTAGTGGACACGTTCTATAACGGCGGTTTCACCGAATGGACGGGTGGTTTGGGTATATTCATCTACAAGGACGGTGCCCAGTATAAGGCGCGTACGAGTAAAGACCACACCCCCTTAAGAGCCGGATATTATCGCCAACGGATGTCTTTTGCCCCCTACTTTACCAACCGCGAGGATTATCCGGAAGGCACGTATGAGGTAGAGGTGGCGGTGCGTGTTGGGGAGAGCAAAGCCGCTCCGCTGTACTGCAAGAACATCGGCCGGTGGAAATGTCAGATGACGATCACCGCGGACTCGATCTATATCGTCGAGCCGACGGCGACTATGCCGGAACCGGAACCCGAACCGACGGAGTCGTTCGAGCAGGTACGAGAGGAGATGCCTCAGGTAGAGAAGATCCTGCGCGACGGTATTCTTTATATCCGCCGCAACGGGAAAGAATATACGATCTTATAGACGGCGGTGTTTGCGGTAGAAATACAGCAAAGCCTTGATATGCGCCCGTCCGATGGGTGAGAGCGGCCGGTGGGTAGTCATGCGCTGACAATGGTGCATGACGTGCACGGTAGGTAAGCAGACAACCTGCCATCCGGCGGCACGGAGCCGCAGGCAGAAATCCGCATCTTCAGGACCATAGAAAATATGCTCATCCAGCAGTCCGACTGTCTGGAGCGCTTCGGCGCGCACAAGTTGGCAGGCACCGATGACGTACTCGGGTTCGAAAGGAGTAGCGGCTTGCAGCTGCGCGGCGTAGTCCATCGTGCGGCGATGCGGGAAGAGGACATTGCGTAGTTTGCGCAGGAGCCCCGGATAATGCTTGGCACTGCCCTGCAGGGTCCGGTCGGGGAAGACGAGCGAGGGTGCCACCAGTCCCGTTTGGGGATGGGTGTCCATGTATTGCTCCAGGGTCTCGACGGCCTCATCGGTCAGTTCCAGATCATTATCGACGATAAAGAAGTACTGCCCTTTCGCTTGCTCCAGCGCGCGGTTGCGGGCATACGCCACCCCTTTGTTCTCGGGCAGGGGAATATAGCGGATTGCGGGATAGGACGTACGGATGAACTCCGCCGTACCGTCCGTCGAGCCGTTATCGCAGAGCACGACCTCTACGTCGGGGCGTTGCAGCTGGCGGGCCATGGAGGCGAGCAAGCGTTGCAGGTAAGCAAGCCCGTTCCAAGTGATGATGATATAGGATATCTTGACGGAACTCATCCAAACAGTTTTATTTTCAGGGACTTGAGTGCGTGGGTAAAATCCGAGAACGAACGGAACTTACGCATCTGTTTCCATACGAACCGCGGCGAGAGGAAATAGCTGATGTTGGACTCAAAGAGGAGCTTCTCCATCTCTTTGTTGGACAGCTGCGGGTAGTTGAGTATGGACTCGCGTTGCACGTCGGTCGGGGTATAGACACCGTCCTTGATCCAGCCATTGTCCAGCGCCATCTTATAGAACTGCGTACCGGGGAAAGGCGAGACGATGTTGATCATGAGTTGATCGACATGCAGTGCTTTGGCTTTGCGGATGGTATCGCGGATGGTCTGTTTGGTCTCGAGCGGACTGGTACCGATGAGAATATTGAGTTTGACAGGCACCTTGTATTGCTGGAGCAGCCGGATGGCGGTATAGATCTGTTCGGAGGTGATGCCTTTGTGGATGTACGCCAAGATCTCGTCGTTGAAGGACTCGATGCCCAGGTCCACGTACTGACAACCGGAGGAACCAAGCATCTGTGCGATCGGTTCGGTGATGGCATCGACGCGTGCCTGACAGCCCCAGACGATACCGGTCTCGCGCAGCACGTCGCAGATGGCCGCCGTGCGTTGCTCGTTCCAGATAAAGTTATCATCCATGAAGCCGATGGCTTTGATGCCTTCGGATGCCAAATGACGTATCTCTTCCGCCACTTTGTCGGTAGAACGGAAAGAGATAGGCGGTTTGCGGTGGTTAAATTCCTTATATTCTATCTCGCGCGCGAAAGTGAGCGAACTGGGCACGCAGTAGATACACCGGAAGGGACAGTTACGGGAAGTGACCATCGTGGTGTAAGGCGTGCATTTGAGTTTGGGGTTACGGTAAGTGATGTCACTGACCAGATGGCGCGCCGGGAAGGGGAGTCCGTCGAGGTCTTTCATCAGCGTCCGCATCGCGTTGCGATGATGCTGTCCGTCGGCGATATAGGAGATACCGTCGATGTCCTGCCAGGGTTCGGACTGATCGAGCTTGTCGAGCAGTTTCATAAGGGTGATCTCGGGTTCGCCGTGCACGACGATCGTGCGCTCATCGACATGGCAGTCCTTGTAGAAATAGCTGGCACCGGGTCCCAAGAGGATGACCCATGCGTCCGGGGCGGTCTGATGGATACGCCGCGTCATCTCGATATCGTTCTGCACGGACAGGTTGACGGTCCACATGCAGTAGATATCGGCGGGTTGCTCCGCGACACGTTTGAGCAGGGCCTCGACCGAGAGAGCGTGGTTGACGCAATCGAGATAGGCAACCTGATGTTTCTTTTCCACGCAAGCAGCTACTTGAAGTTCGTAGATATTGGGGGTCGGATAGACGACGCGTGTACATCCTGAGCTACGTTCAGCCGGATGTTCGCCAACGATGACGGGAGGTACGAGAAAAGTGACGTTGAGCATATGGAATAAAAAAATAGGTGTTTAAAAAAGCAGAAAGCCCCTAACGGATGTTTCGGGGCTTTGTTGCTTAAAAAGAAGTGGTTTATGCTTCAGCCTCAGCAGCAGGTTCCTCTGCGGGAGCCTCTTCGCCCTTAGCCTCTGCCTCTGCAGCAGCAGCTTCTTTAGCAGCCTCTTGCGCGGCAGCAGCCAACTCAGCGGCAGCAGCGGCACGTTTCTCAGCGATCTTAGCGGCTTTTGCCTTGTTGGTCTCCACCTCTTGTGCGAGGAGAGCCTTCGCAGCAGCACGCTTTTTGTCTGCTTCAGCAGCGCTTACTTTACCATTCTTAGCATCTTTCTCTGCTTTCCAAGCATCGAAACGCTTCTGCGCTTCTTCTTGGCTAAATGCGCCTTTAGCGACACCACCATTGAGGTGCTTCATGAGGAGCACGCCCTCGTTGGAGAGGATGGTACGTACGGTGTCTGTCGGTTGTGCACCTACGCCTACCCAATACAGAGCGCGATCGAAATTGAGGATCACAGCAGCGGGGTTGGTGTTCGGGTTGAACGAACCGATACGTTCGATAATTTTGCCGTCACGCGGCGAGCGGCTGTCTGCTACTACGATGTGGTAGAAAGCGTAGTCTTTGTGACCATGACGAGCCAAACGAATCTTTGTTGCCATTTAGACTTAAATTTGTAATGTTAATTAATGTTAACGTGCTTTTTTCACGAAAAAGCGTGCAAAGGTACGACAATTTTTCGGAATACGCAAATTTTTCTTGCGATTTTCATTTTTTTTTTGTAATTTTGCAGTCGATTTTGCAAAATATGCTTGTAAGCGATCCGAAAATAGAAAATCCCGTATTGCGATTGGTGGGCGAGACCGCCGACCGGATGGGGCTGGAGTGCTACGTGATCGGCGGTTGGGTAAGGGACTTGTTCCTGCATCGCCCCTCCGACGATATCGACATCGTCGTGGTCGGTTCGGGCATTGCTTTAGCAGAGGAAGTAGCGAAGGCGCTGGGAAAGAAAGCGCATCTGAGTGTGTTTAAGACCTACGGTACCGCGCAGGTGAAACGCGGGGAGTTGGAGTTGGAGTTCGTGGGTGCGCGGCGTGAGAGTTACACGCGGGACAGTCGCAATCCGATCGTGGAGGACGGCACCTTGCAGGAGGACCAGAACCGGCGGGATTTCACGATCAATGCCCTGGCTATCTGTCTGAATAAAGAGCGGTACGGCGAGTTGCTGGATCCGTTCGACGGGATAGGAGATTTGGAACGCTGTATCATCAAGACCCCGCTCGATCCGGATATCACATTCAGCGACGATCCGCTGCGTATGATGCGGGCGATACGGTTCGCGACGCAATTAGGTTTTAACCTCGACGGCGAGACCTTTGATGCGATCGCGCGTAATAAAGAACGTATCGGTATCATCACGAAGGAGCGTATCGCGGAGGAACTGAACAAGATCATGCTCAGTCGCCGGCCTTCGGAAGGGTTTATCTTGCTGGACAAGACCGGACTTCTGCCGCTCATTTTCCCGGAACTGGCGGCACTCAAGGGTATCGAGGTGAAGGAAGGTCGCGGGCATAAGGACGTGTTCTACCACACTTTGAAGGTGCTGGATAATGTGGCACAGACCTCCGATAATCTCTGGTTGCGCTGGGCGGCGTTGCTGCACGATATCGGAAAGCCGAAGAGCAAGGCCTGGGATCCGCAAGCCGGTTGGACGTTTCGAAATCACAACTATATCGGTGCGAAAATGGTGCCGCGTATCTTTGCGAAGATGAAACTGCCGCTCAACGAGAAGATGGAGTACGTGAAGAAGATGGTGGATCTGCACATGCGGCCGATCAACCTGATCGAGGACACGGTGACGGACAGTGCGGTACGGCGTCTGCTCTTCGAGGCAGGGGACGATATCGAGGACCTGATGCTGCTCTGCGACGCGGATATCACGAGTCGGAACGAAGAGAAGAAAGCGCGTTTCCACCAAAACTATCAGTTGGTTCGGCAGAAGATGGTGGAGCTGGAAGAACGGGATAGAATCCGTAATTTCCAGCCGCCGGTGAAAGGTGACGAGATCATGGAGATGTTCCATCTCGAACCCTGCTCGCTGGTAGGAGAACTCAAGACGGCAATCAAAGATGCGATCCTCGACGGGGTTATCCCGAACGAGTACGAGGCCGCCAAAGCATTTGTTATTGAATTATGGCAGAAGAAAACGAAATAAATGTAGCGCCTGTAGAGTACGGCGAAGCGAACATTATCCACTTGGACGACATGGAGCACATCCGGCGTCGTCCGGGTATGTATATCGGTAAGTTAGGTGACGGTAGTCACTCGGACGACGGTATCTACGTGCTCATCAAAGAGAGCATCGACAACTCGATCGATGAGTTCCGTATGGGCGAAGGTAAGGTGATCGAAGTCGATGTAGCGGACGGTCGTGTACGCGTGCGCGACTACGGTCGCGGTATTCCATTGGGTAAGCTGGTGGAGGTAGTGAGTGTGCTCAATACCGGCGGTAAGTACGACAGCAAGGCTTTCCATAAGTCCGTCGGTCTGAACGGTGTGGGTACGAAAGCGGTGAACGCGCTGTCGTCTTTCTTTGCCGTCGAGTCCTACCGTGAGGGCAAAATGCGTCGGGCAGAGTTCGCACAGGGCAAGCTGACCAAGGACACGGACATACAAGATTATAACGGTCCGGAGAAACGCGGTACGATCATCGAGTTTGTGCCAGACGACAGCAAAGGGCTTTTTGAAAACTACCATTTCCGCGATGATTATATCGAGGAGCTTCTGCGCAACTACGCGTATCTGAACACGGGGCTGACGCTCGTTTATAACGGCAAAAAGTTCGTGAGCAAGAACGGTCTTTTGGACCTGCTTTCGGAAAATATGACCGTACCGGCACTCTACCCGATTATTCATTTGAAGGGCGAAGATATCGAGATTGCGCTCACGCACACAGACCAGAACGGCGATGAGTATTTCTCGTTCGTGAACGGACAACATACAATCCAGGGCGGTACGCATCAAGCGGCGTATCGAGAGGCGATCGGTCGTACGATCAAGGAGTTCTTCAACAAGAACCAGGAGCTGGCAGATATCCGTAACGGCGTGGTCGGTGCAATCGCGATCAATGTGGAGGAGCCGGTGTTCGAGAGTCAGACAAAGGTAAAACTCGGCTCGAAGGACATGAGCCCTACCGGCGGTGTGGGTATCAATAAGTTCGTCAATGATTTCGTGAAGCAGCAGCTGGATAACTACCTGCACAAGAACCCGCAGACGGTGGAGATCATGCTGCAGAAGATCCAGGACAGCGAGAAAGAGCGTAAGGCGATTGCGGGTGTAACCAAAGCGGCCAAAGAGCGCGCGAAGAAGAACCTCGTCAATAACCCGAAGCTGCGTGACTGCCAGATTCACCTCAACGACACCAAGCCCGTCAAGAGTTCGAAGGACTCGGACGACGATCTGAGACTGGAGAGTTGTATCTTCATCACCGAGGGTCTGTCCGCCTCGGGTTCGATCACCAAGAGTCGCGACGTCCGCACGCAAGCCGTGTTCTCGCTGCGCGGTAAACCGCTCAACTGTTACGGACTGAGTAAGTCGGTGGTGTACGAGAACGAAGAGTTCAACTGCCTGCAATCGGCGCTCAATATCGAGGACGGTCTGGACGAGTTGCGGTACAACAAGGTCATCATCGCTACCGATGCCGATGTGGATGGCATGCATATTCGACTGCTGATGCTCACTTTCTTCCTGCAGTTCTTCCCGGATCTGGTGAAGAAAGGACACGTCTATATCTTGCAGACTCCGCTCTTCCGTGTGAAGGACAAGAACCAGATCATCTACTGCTACTCCGAAGAGGAGCGCCAGAAAGCTTTGAACAAGATCAAGAACCCAGAAATCACGCGATTCAAAGGTCTGGGAGAGATCTCGCCGGACGAGTTCAAGGGCTTCATCGGTGCCGGTATCCGTCTGGATCAGGTAACGCTGCGTAAAGAAGATGCGGTGAACGAGTTGCTGGCCTATTACATGGGTAAAAACACGACCGAACGGCAGCAGTTCATCATTGACAACCTGGTGATTGAGGAAGACAGGGTCGACGATGTCGACATTTGAGATTGGTAATTGGTGATTGGTAATTGGTGATTGGTAATTGGTGATTGATGAAAGCACTCATTGCATTCATAGGGATGGCGGTCGTGATACTCGCGCTGATCGAGGTCAACGAGCGTATCAAGGCAAAGCGCAAAAAAGAGGACTGCCCTAAAGACAGTCCTGATAATCAAGCGTGCACCGATTGCAGCCTATTAGAAATCTGCGACAAGTCGAGCAAGTCTACTGCCGAACCGTAATGTGGAAACAACTCTGTTTCCACTCATATTTGACGTAAATTTTTCCTGCTCGCTGGTGGTTGAGTAGCACTTGTCCCAGCACCAGTTTGAGATTGTCCTCGTGCATGTACATATGCGTGCGCGTTACCTTATCATAACGCATGTACGCGAGATCGAAAGTCGTGCCGTAGCAGTGACAGGACTGCGTGACGGAGTTGATGTTTCCGCTCCGCTGGAGGTACTTGATGTCTTCTTCCGTGCGCAGCACCGAGGTGACATAAAAGCGGTAATGCGGTAGTCCGTTGCGCGCCAGGATATCCGACCACTCGGCACCGATCGCGTCCAGCTCCCGCTTGGCAGAAGGGATGAGGTACGGCACCGAGTGCGTCAGGCTATCGACGATATAGTTCTCGTTGGTCTTGATCTCCACCAGACGCTTGCGCATCGAAGCGGCTTCGGCTCGGTCTTTGGGCGGATGCGGCAGCCCGATCGCCGAAGCGACCTTGTGTTGCTTGAGTTGCAAGTCATTGAACTTAAGCTTGTAGTCAAACGTCCGTCCGGGATACCAAACAAGGCTGTCTTCTACTATTTCATCCTCCGCCTGCGGCGTTGGAGAGCCGCAGCCGAGGAAGAAGACCGTTAACACTGTAAGACCGGCTGCCAGCAGCCTGTAAGACCACTTCGTTGTTAGACCGGCCTTCGGCCTGTTAGATAGACCACTCAAAGCCATCCTTGGTATCTTTGATTTGGAATCCGAGTGCGGTCAGTTCGTTACGGATTTTATCCGACGTCGGCCAGTCTTTGTTCTGCTTGGCTTGCAGACGAATACCCAACAACAAGTCTATCGCTCCGTGGAAAGCCTTCATTTTCTCGTCCCCGCTGCCCTGCTCTTCCAGACGCAGACCAAGGATATCGATGGCGAAGGTCTTCCATACCTCACGGAGTTCCTTGAGGTCGGATTCGGAGATCGTTCCCTTCCCGTCAAAGACGGTGTTGATCGCACGCGTGCTGTCGAACAGCGCAGCAATGACAAAGGGTGTATTGAGATCATCGTCCATCGATTCCTGACAACGCTGACGCAAGCCGGCTACTTCGACAGTCGTTTCCTTACCTGCTTGCAGTTTCTGCAGACGGGCGTAGGCTTCCTGCATCCGTTGCAGTCCCTTTTCTGCTGCCTCGAGGGCTTCGGAAGAGAAGTCCACGGTAGAACGGTAATGGGCCTGGAGGATGAAGAAACGGATGACCATCGGTCCGAAGGGCTTGGAGAGCAGCGGGTGTTCACCCTTGAAGAACTGCTCGAGGGTGATGAAGTTATTATAACTCTTACCCATCTTCTTGCCGGCGATCGTGATCATGTTGTTATGCATCCAATAATGGACGGTCTCATGTCCGAGCGCGGCACAGGACTGCGCTATCTCCGCCTCGTGGTGCGGGAAGATGAGGTCAAGTCCGCCGCCGTGGATGTCGAATCGTTCGCCCAGGTATTTGGTGCCCATCGTAGAACATTCCATATGCCATCCGGGGAAGCCTTCCGAGGTTATTTGATGACGTTTCCTCTGTTTGGAAGGTTTGTTTAAATCTGTAGAATTATTATCAGAAGGAACATTCTCGTAGTAATGGAATACTGCTTTCCATTTCATGATATGCTCCGGACTCGCTTTCTTCCACAGGGCAAAATCATAACTGTGCTTCTTTTCGCTCTGTCCGTCTAACTCACGCGTGTCGGTCACGATGTCGTTGAGGTTACGACCGGAGAGCTTGCCATAATGATAATCCTTAGCGTATTTCTCTACGTCCATATACACCGAGCCATTAGACACATACGCATAGCCTTTATCCAGGATTTTCTGCACGAAAGCGATCTGCTCGATAATGTGTCCGGATGCGTGGGGCTCGATGGACGGAGGTAAGACGTTCAAAGCTGCCATATCGCGGTGGTAGCGGTTGGTATAGAACTGCACCACCTCCATCGGCTCGAGTTGCTCGAGTCGTGCTTTCTTGGCAATTTTATCTTCGCCCTCATCGGCATCGTGCTCGAGGTGCCCTACGTCGGTGATATTACGCACGTAACGCACCTTATAGCCGAGGTACTGCAGATAGCGGTAGAGCAGGTCAAAAGTGATGGCCGGACGAGCGTGTCCCAGATGGGCATCCCCATACACGGTAGGGCCGCAGACATACATGCCTACGTGCCCTTCGTGCAACGGTTTGAACGTTTCTTTAAATCGTGTTAGCGAATTATAAATCTCCAGCATTATAACAATGTTTTCGGATCTAAGTTATTGCGTTCGATATCCTTGAAATAGTTGAAGGTAGCTACTTTGAGTTCGTCACAAGCGGCCTCATCGCAAACGATGATTCCGTGCTGGTGCATCTGCAGCATCGAGACGGTCCACATATGGCTGACGGGCTCCTCGATCGCGTGCTGGAGGGCACGGGCTTTGTTGTGACCGTTCACCATGATAAGCACCTCTTTCGCGTCCATCACGGTACCTACACCTACGGTGAGAGCCGTCTTGGGCACTTTATTGACATCATTGTCGAAGAAACGGCTGTTGGCGATGATGGTGTCCGTAGTGAGCTCTTTCTTACGGGTGCGGCTGGTGAGCGACGAGCCCGGTTCGTTGAAAGCGATATGTCCATCGGGACCGATACCACCGAGGAAGAGGTGGATACCGCCGATGTTCTTGATCTTCTCTTCGTAACGTGCGCACTCGGCTACGAGGTCGGGAGCGTTACCGTTGAGAATATTGACGTTCTCCTTGCGGATATCGATATGACTGAAGAAATTATTCCACATGAAGGAATGGTAGCTCTCCGGATGATCTTCCGCCAAATTGACGTACTCATCCATGTTGAAGGTGACTACATTGCGGAAAGATACTTTTCCGGCTTTGTTGAGTTCGATCAGGGCTTTGTACATACCCAGCGGCGACGAACCGGTCGGGAGTCCTAATACGAAGGGTTTGCTCTCCTTGGGATCAAACTCATTGATACGTTTTGCTACATAATTCGCAGCCCACTGACTGAGCAGGTCATACGAAGGTTCAATAATTACTCGCATTGTATTTCAAATTTATGATTTATTTTTAGCATCTTTTTAAAACGACTGCGCTACGGGCAGGCAGATACATCTTGAGCCAGCCCTTACCGTCCTTGGCGTAGAGCTCGTCATGCTCCGTGAAGTGCTCCACAGAGTCATCGCTCAGGCCGAAGCCGGCGAACTTCTTGTCATCGGTATTGAGTACCACTTTGTACTTGCCTTCGGGCACGAGCATGCCATAGTCTGTGAAGGATTTCTGGCCGTTCCAGTTGAAGATGAACAGCAGGTCGTTGCGCGAATAAGCGACAACCTGGTCACCCTCGTTGTCCCACCATTTCATGACCCACGGCAGGTGTTTGCCGACATTGTATTTCTTCTCTTCGGCCGTCGGGTTCTGGATGAGAATGTGCTTGCGCAGCAAGTGAATCATCTCGGCATCGAAACGGTTGAGGTCGGCGAAGAAATAGTTGGGATTATCCACAAGGCTCCATTGACGACGCGCGTACTTATAGCTCCATCCGTTGCCCTCACGCGGGAAATCAATCCACTCCGGATGACCGAACTCATTGCCCATGAAGTTGAGGTAGCCACCATTAATGGTGGATGCGGTTACGAGGCGGATCATCTTATGCAGCGCGATACCGCGGTCTGCCATGTAGGTCGAATGACCGTGCTCGAAATGCCAATACATATCGGAGTCCACGAGGCGGAAGATGATGGTCTTGTCGCCCACGAGAGCCTGATCGTGCGACTCGGCATAGGAGATGGTCTTCTCGTCCTCACGGCGGTTGGTCATCTCAAAGAGGATATGTCCGGCTTTCCAGTCTTCATCTTTTACTTCTTTGATATATTTGATCCAGAAATCAGGAATACCCATTGCCAGACGGTAATCGAAGCCCACGCCCCCATCTTCGATTGCCGCAGCTAATCCGGGCATTCCCGACATCTCTTCCGCGATGGTGATAGCATTCGGCTTCACCTCATGGATCAGCTTGTTGGCCAGCGTGAGGTACATGAGTGCATCGCCGTCTTCGTTGCCATTGAAATAGGAGGGATAACCATTGAAATCTTCGCCCAGCCCATGACTGCGGTAGATCATCGAAGTCACGCCGTCGAAACGGAAGCCGTCAAAATCGTACTCATCGAGCCAGAACTTACAGTTAGAAAGCAAGAAATGCAGCACTTCGTTTTTGCCGTAGTTGAAGCAGAGGGAGTCCCAAGCCGGGTGCTCACGGCGTGCGCCGTCGTGGAAATACTGATACGGCGTACCGTCGAAGTTACCGAGTCCCTCCAACTCGTTCTTTACTGCGTGCGAGTGAACGAGATCCATGATCACATGCATGCCGCGACCGTGGGCATCATCGATGAGTGCCTTGAGCTCGTTCGGCGTACCGAAACGACTGGAGGCCGCGAAGAAATTCGACACATGGTAACCAAAAGAGCCGTAATAGGGGTGCTCCTGGATGGCCATGATCTGGATACAGTTATAACCCAGTTTGTCAATACGCGGCAGCACGTCGCGACGGAACTCTTCGTAGGAGTTCACTTTCTCCTGCTCGGACGACATACCGATATGGCATTCGTAAATATAGAGAGCGCCTTTCTCTTTGAGTTTCTTTCCGCGGTTCTTCCACTGATATTCCGGTTCGTCCCACACTTGTGCGGAGAAGATCTTTGTCTGCTCGTCTTGCACTACGCGACGCACGTACGATGGGATACGCTCTCCGTAACCGCCGTTCCATTCTACGAGCAGTTTGTACATCTGACCGTGCTGCATGGCTTTCTCCGGCAGGATAGCTTCCCATACGCCGTTGCCGACCGGTTGGAGCCGATAGGCCTCGTCCTTAGACCAGTTATTAAAATCGCCCTTGATATAGATGGCGGTGGCATTCGGAGCCCACTCGCGGAGCACCCAACCTTTATCGGTATGGTGCAGACCGAAATAGAGGTAGCCGGACGCCCACTCGCTGAGCGGCTGTCCGCCGGTCAACTCCGCTTCTTTATTGCGGGCATAGTCCGCGCGTGCCTGAAGGGCACCCTCGTACGGTTGCAGATACGGATCGCGCGCTACGATCTTTAAGTGTTTTTCTTTCTTGGTAGCCATAGTATTTTAGATTTTACTGGTTAACGCGTGCTTTGACAATCAGCTTACGGTACTCCTTACCCGGCGCGATACCAGGCTGATGGGCATCCGAGGGGAAGAAGACAGCAAAATGGCCCGCAGGAACGGTGAATTTAGCAGTCGCTTCATCGCCGTAGAACTCCACGTCTTTGCCCTCATCGTACTCCTGCGTCACCTCTTGGCAATCCACCTGTGCTTTCCAACCCATGACCTCATCATCCCCCAGCGGAATCTGGATATCAAGGTAGTCCTTGTGCGCCTCCATGCGGCATTTGGATTCCTCCTTGCCTTTGAAGTCGAGAATGTTAACGAAGAGGTCCTTGCCGTCCAGGAAGATCTTGCATGCCGGCATCTCCTCCAGGTCATTGTCGTTATAGAACTTCATGAATTCTTTGAGCCCGGGTACGCTGTCATAGTACCAATCGGCGTTCTCTAATTTGTCGAGAATCATACTATTAATGTTTTACTATTGAACAGTTTAACAATTTTGGGCGCAAAGATACGAAAAAATTTGCATATATGCAAGATTTTTTGTAATTTTGCAGTCGATTTAGAAAAAATTTATTATGAAAAAAATTCTTTTTACGCTGACAGCCATTACGCTTATGACAACAGCATGTACTAAACAACAAACGACGGGCATCTATCTCGAGAATCTCGACACGACCGCGGTGCCCCAAAATGACTTCTATCAATACGCCTGTGGCGGTTGGATGGCCAATAACCCGTTGACCCCCGAATACAGCCGTTTCGGTTCGTTCGACAAACTCGGTTTGCAGAACCTGGAGCAGGTGAACGGACTGATCCAAGAGATCGCAGCCGAGAAGCACGAGCAGGGATCGATCGCGCAGAAGATCGGTGACATCTATAATCTGTCGATGGACACCGCGCGCCGTGATCAGGAAGGTATCGCACCTGTGCAGAAGACGCTGGATGAGATTGCAGCCATCAACGACCGCAGCCAGTTGAGTCAGATCCTCGGTGCATCGATGGACTTCCAACTCTGGGCGATGTATGTCGATGCCGATGCGATGAACAGTGCGATGAACATTCTCAATGAGTGCCAAGCCGGTTTCTCACTAGGTGAGAAAGAGTATTATATCGATGACGATGAGCATACGCGTTCGATTCGTGAGGCATACGTTGCGTATGTAGAGAAGATGTTCGATCTCTTCGGTTTCGAGAACGCGGCGGAGAAGGCACAGACAATCTTGCGTATGGAGACCCGTTTGGCGAAGGCCGCCTATAACAATGTGGAGCTGCGCGACCCGCAACGCAACTACAACAAGATGAGTATCGAAGAGCTGCAACAGCTCGTTCCGCAGATCGATTGGAAAGTCTATTTCGCCGCCTTAGGTGTTGAGTTGGACAGCCTCTCTGTCGGTCAGATTCCGCACCTGCAGGAAGCCGGTAAAATGTTGGAAGACGAGCCGCTGGAGGACCTGAAGACCTTGTTTGCTTGGCAGACGATCGAGGGCGCTTCGTCCTACCTGACGACGGAGATCTACAACACGAGTTTTGATTTCTACGGCCGGGTATTGTCTGGTCGCGAAGAGCCGAGTCCGCTGTGGAAACGCGCCGTCGGTGTCGTGAACGGGACCTTAGGCGAAGCAGTAGGTCAGATGTATGTACAGAAGTACTTCCCCGAAGAGAACAAAGAACGTATGCTGGCACTGGTGAAGAACCTGCAGAAAGCACTCGGTATCCGCATCGAGAACCTGAGTTGGATGAGTCGCGAGACCAAGGACAAAGCGCTTGAGAAACTGAACGCGATGACCATCAAGATCGGTTATCCGGACGAGTGGCGCGACTACAGTAAGCTGGATATCAACGCCGAGGACACCTATTATGCGAACCTCGAGCGCGCTGCTAAGTTTGAGCAGGAATACAGCCTCAGCTACCTCGGCAAGCCGGTGGACAAGAAGAAATGGTACATGACGCCGCAGACGGTGAACGCGTACTATAACCCGTCGAGCAACGAGATCTGCTTCCCCGCAGGTATTCTGCAATATCCGTTCTTCGACATGAGTGCGGACGATGCGTTCAACTACGGTGCGATCGGTGTGGTGATCGGTCATGAGATGACCCACGGCTTCGATGACCAGGGTTGCCAGTTCGACAAGGACGGAAATATGGTTAACTGGTGGACCGAGGAAGACAAGGCTGCTTTTGATGCCCGCACGAAAGTGATGGAAGAGGCGTTCAATAAGATCGAGGTAGCGCCGGGCGTACATGCCAACGGTGCGTTCACCCTCGGCGAGAACATCGCTGACCACGGAGGTCTGCAAGTAAGCTATCTGGCATTTACTTTGAACGAAGAGGCCAAGCCGGCGAAAGAGCGTCTGCAGACACGCGACGGTTTCACACCCGCACAACGTTTCTTCCTGGCGTACGCCAATGTATGGGCAGGTAACATCCGTCCGGAGGAGATTCTCAACCGCACGAAGAGTGATCCTCACTCGCTCGGTCGCTGGCGTGTGAACGGTGCGTTACCGCAGATCAACGCCTGGTACGATGCCTGGAACGTGACGGAAGATAGTCCGTTATACGTAGCCCCCGAAGATCGGGTAAGCATTTGGTAAGAGGGAAAAAGAAAAGTCCGCAATTCGCGGACTTTCTTTTTTTAGAGTTTCTCAATCGCCTCAGCTATCGAATTGGCGATGATCGCCATCTCTTCAGCCGGAAGCGAGAGTTTGGGATTCGTGAAGAGCATATCTTTCTCGTGGTTCATCGGCACGAGGTGGATATGCACATGGTTCACTTCCATTCCCAATACGGCTACACCGACCCGTTTGCAACCGGTTGCGGCTTTGATACCGCGTGCCACTTTGGCTGCGAAAACCATCAGCCCCTGCAGCTGTTCGTCCGAGAGGTCGAAGATATAATCGGCTTCCGGTTCCGCCAGTTTCGGGATCACCAACGTGTGGCCCTTTACGAGCGGGTTGATGTCCAGAAACGCGTAGTGCTTGTCATCCTCCGCTACTTTGTAGCTCGGGATCTCACCTTTGATGATGCGGGTAAAGAGTGTCATATCGAGATCTCCAATACTTCGAGTTTCATAACACCTGCGGGCACTTGGATCTCAGCGATCTCACCCACTTTCTTACCCATCAGACCTTTTGCGATCGGGGTTGTAACGGAGATCTTTCCCTCTGCCAGATTCGCCTCGCCTTCGGTTACGAGATGGAACGTCTTCTCCATGCCGTTCGCCATGCGCACGCGCACTTTGGTAAGGATCTGCACCTCGTCCGTTTTGATATCTGCCACATCGAGCACACGGGCTTCTGCCAGACGCGCTTTCATCAACGCGATCTTGGTTTCCAGAACGCCTTGAGCCTCTTTGGCGGCGTCATACTCCGCGTTTTCACTCAGATCGCCTTTCTCGCGCGCTTCAGCGATCGCGGCAATGATACGCGGGCGCTCAACAGTCTCTAACTGCTGAATCTCCTCTTTTAATTTCTTTAGACCTTCTTCGGTCATGTACGTTACTGCCATTTCTTATCTTGTATTTAATATTTTCGATTCAAAATCTCGCTTGCGATAATCGCTTTGCGCATCTCCTCAGCATCCGTCAAATCAGGAATGAGGGAGGTATTTTTCGTTTCGTCAGCCATATAAAAAATAAGGCGTACGCCTTCTTTTTGTTTAAAAACGAAAGGAAACTTCACAGCCTCCTTTCGCCATTAAACCTAAACCTTAACTATGAAAATTTTTATTTTCAGTGCAAAGGTACTGCTTTTTTATGATATATCCAAATAATTTAGCAAAAAAGTGTAATTTTTCTTCGTTTTTACGCTAAATCATACGATTTCACCCTTCAAAGTGGCGGCCGTTGCCTCCAGAACACGTACGTTCACCAGATCGCCGATCTTCTGGTCCGTGCGCGGAAAGACGACAGTCTTATATTGCTCCGTACGACCGAACATATCGGCGCGGCTGCGCTTGGAGAAGCCTTCTACCAGCACTTCAACCGTCTTACCGATCTCGCGTTGGTTGGACTCAAGGGACAGTTGGGTTTGCAGCGCAATGATTTCATTGAGTCGTCGAATCTTCTCTTCTTCGGGGATATTGTCCGGCAAGTGCTTATGCGCGTACGTGCCCGGGCGTTCCGAATACTTAAACATGAAGGCGGAGTCAAAGCCCACCTCGCGCATAAGGCTCAGCGTCTGGGCGTGGTCTTCGAGCGTCTCGTCATGGAAACCGCAGAAGATATCAGTGCTGATGGCCGCTGTCGGCAGGATGCGACGGATCGCTGCGATACGGTCCAGATACCACTCCCGCGTGTATTTGCGGTTCATCAGTTTGAGGATATGGTTCGAGCCCGATTGGACAGCCAAGTGAATGAACTTACAGAGGTTCTTATGGCGACTGATTGCTTCGAGGGTCTTGTCGCTCATGTCCTTGGGATGCGAGGTCGTGAAACGTATCCGCATGTCGGGTACGGAATCTGCAACGATCTCCAGCAGGTCGGCGAAATCAACCACCGTACCATCTTCGCGCACGAACTTATAGGAGTTGACGTTCTGACCGAGCAGCGTCACTTCTTTATAGCCCTTGGCTTGCAGGTCTCTTACCTCATTGAGAATGGACTCCACATCCCTACTCCGTTCGCGACCGCGGGTATAAGGAACGACGCAGTAAGAGCAGAAATTATTACAACCGCGCATGATGGACACAAAACCGGAGATCGAGCGCCCGATACGCGCCGGGATAATCTGACGATAAGTCTCCGTCGTACTGAGTTCCACGTTCATCGCTTTGTGTCCCTGTTCGCATTGCGCCAGCAGGTTCGGGATATCGAGATAGGCATCGGGGCCTGCCACAAAATCCACGCCGTATTCGTCGATCAGCTCTTGACCCATACGCTCCGCCATGCAACCGATCACACCAACAATCGCTTTGGTCTTGAGCGCCTGCAGCCGATGGATCACTTTCTGCTCGGCGTTATCGCGAATAGAGCACGTGTTGAGCAGGATGATGTCAGCCTCGTCGATCGTCTCGGTCAACTGCGCATCCGTGGTCTCCAAAATAGCTGCAACGACCTCGCTGTCCGCGACGTTCATTTGGCATCCGTATGTCTCAATATAGAATTTTTTCATTATTTTTGCTCTAAAATTTGCACAATTCAAAAAAAAGTAGTACCTTTGCAGCCGCTTTCGAGAAATCGAAAGACGGGAAGTGGCGCAGCCCGGTAGCGCAACGGTCTGGGGGACCGGAGGTCGCGTGTTCGAATCACGTCTTCCCGACAAAAAGGATGGTTTGTAGCCATCCTTTTTTGGATGACAGATTCCAACCCGCGTGTTCTTATCTCTCTTCGTTCGAACGATTATTGCGAAAAACGGCTATTCGCAATTTTCGAATCACGTCTTCCCGACAAAAACAGCTTCGGCTGTTTTTTTATTTGAGCAAAGGCAGGTTCATCTCGGTGACTGCCTTTATTTGTATTCCTGTCAGTACCTGCTGAATGTCAGCGTTCTTCGTGATCAAACCGATCCACCACTCGGCTTCGTCCATATCGGCAAAGCCACTGACACGGAGGGCACAACCTTCGCCCCATACCGGCATCTTCTGCAGGTCAAAGTCACGAATCAAGAACTGGCTGAAGTTAAACAGCGCCACTTCGTACAGCAGGTTATTAAGCGCATCTTCGTCCGCCGTCGGCATGATGAGCATCACCACAGACGGCTGTTTGCGGTCTTCGGACCACTCCTGCGTGGTACCACTATCGTCCGTATCGTCTGTGCTGTCGGAGGTCTTTCCGCGCAGGTCGGACAGGTCACCGGTCGCGCCGCCTTTCTGGCTCTCCATACCCTGCCCCATCATCGCGAGCATGTCTTTGGCCATTGTGCCTAACTCGGTTGATCCGTAGTCAGCCACCAACTCTCTGAGTTGCTCAATAAACGCGTTCTGCCCTTCAGTGCGCGCTACCGCCACGGCGTTGAGGAACAGGAAACGCGGCATGAGCCGGCTCTGAGGATACTCGGTCTTAGCATATTGTTTGTTAGCTTTGACGGTAGCATATTCGCCTTTGGTGTAAGCAGCATAGGTCGCAGCATAAAGCGAGTCCTGCTCGGCAAGCATCTTAAGCATACGCGCGATATAAGCGGTGTCATTCCGCAAGGCTCTCAGTCGCTTCTCTTCGAAGATCTCTTCCAGACTCGGATGTCCGGTGAAACGCTCCACGAGTTCGCGCAAGGTCTCTTCCGCCAGGTCTTCGTCCTGCAGTTTATCGAGGTAGATATAATAGAGCGCAATCATCGCTTCGCGCCACAGGCTGTCGCTGATGGCGTAGTCCTCCTCGGTCTTCGGAATCTGCTGCAGGTAATACTCAGGCTTATGGATATCCGTCTCCTGTTTGGGGATCATGGCGAGCGAGTCTTTCGCCAACGAGTCCATCGAAAGAGAGTCTAAGCCTTCCAAGTCCTCCTCGTACGAACTGCTCATCGGATCTACCGTCACCTGTTTGTTCTTTCTGCGCCAGTTATCCTCCAGCGGTCGGTTGCCCCACCGGCGGCGCCATTCCTGCTGTCCCTGTTTAATCAGTTGTGGGTTATAGAAATACCACTCGCCCTTCTGGGTGCCGGCTCCGCCTAACATATTCGTGGTGTTGACGCTGATCAGTTCATTGTCGCCGCGTTCCAACTCACGGGCTTCCTGCGCGGCCTTGATCGAGTCTTGTTTCTCCGCTTCGATGAGGTCGGCAATGATCTTATCGACAATCGCGCGCTGCTTTTCTTCGGGCATATGTCCGAGTCGTTGGAGCGAGTCCTGCAGCTGGGCCTGCGTATAGGCCACAATCAGTTCGTCCAGCACCTCCGAGCGTTTCTGTATCCGCTCATACTCGGGGTTCTCCGCCGTGAGGATGGTCACCGCCTCGCGGTAGCACGGCTGTGCCGGCACATAGTCGCGCATCTCAAAATAGATATCGCCTGCGCGTACGAGGATGGCTGCTTTGGCTGTTCCGCCCTGCGTCGATTCGGCTATCGCCGTTTCGTACATCTCCAGCGCCTTGGCGGTATCATGCGCCGCCCAGTAGATATTTCCCATCGTACCGTAGATCTGATCCAGACGGTCTTTGTATTTCGACTGCTTGGTCATCGTGCGCAGTTTACGCAGACTGCTCTTGCCCCCGAGTTCCGCCATGCGGATGCGGGCATTGAAATCCATCTCATTGGGCGGTGCCATCCGCACTACACTCTTATAGGCCTGAATGGCCTCGTCGGTTTTGTTCTCCCGCTCATAGAGTTGACCAAGCACATACGCAAAACGCGGACGGTAGATCTTGCGTTTCTCGTTCGGCAGGGCAATCTTGACGAACGGCAGGGCGTCATGATAATGCTCACCATGCAACAGCACATCTGCCTTGACGGCCGAATAGAGCTTGGCGTGCTTACGGCTGAGCGCATCGATCTGCACGCGTTGTAACATATCTTCGGCTTCGTACTGCCAGCCCATCTCGGCGTACGCCCGCGCGGTCCATAACTGACATTGCGCGATCATGTCGGGATCGTTCTGGTAGTGGTTGATGACATAATTGAAGGTACTGACAGCCCCGAGGAAATCGCCTTTATGGAACTCCGCCTGGCCGAGTCGCAGCCATGCCAGATTCATATTCTTATTGAATTCCTCCGATTGAAGCCACAGTTTATATTCGGGATCGTTCGCCTTTTTAGGGTTACGTTTCGGTTTGGCTTTGATAGAATGCAACTTGATGCACTTACGGCATTTTTCGATGGTCTTATCCATCTGGGTAGCACTGGCCTCCGCAGCCGTATGATTGGAGACAGGGTAAAGGTTCAGGATACGACTGTAGTCGTCGGTATTCGCATCGCGGATGGCTTTCAAACCCTCGTCGTATGCGATGTTTCCGTTATAAAGGATGTTGTATTTAACTTTCGTTTGATGGAACGAACGAGTGGCCCACGTGTTTTTTTGCGTGGAGCAGCCCGTAAGTAGCATTACCGCGAGCAAGAACAGGACACTATTATTTAAGACCTTTGACATGACTCTGTGCGGCAATAAATTCCTTCAAATAGAAGGGTTCATAGTAGGCCAAATCGATGGATTTGGCATTTGTGATTTGTGATTTATGATTGGTGATTTGTTCAGCTAACGCCCCGACATATTTCGCTTCTGGTACAATATCGGGTACATAGTGCCAGTTGGGTTGGGTAAAGATCTGGGCACATTTTGCGGCTCCGTCCCCGAAGTAGAAAACATCTTCCTTTCCTGCATAGAGACTCTCTTCGTTCTCCACTACGACGGCTTTTGTTTCTCCCTCAACCATCGTATAGATTTCCATTCTGCGGGCATCTATCATAGGTATCAATATGCCTTCTTTGACGCCGGATGCAAGTTTGAGTACTTCGAGTGTCGGTACGGGGATGAGCGGTACATTCAGACCGTAGCACAAGCCTTTGGCCGTGCTGGCACCGATACGGAGTCCTGTATAACTGCCGGGACCTTCAGACAACGCAACCGCCTCTATAGAGAAGCCTTGCTCCCGCGCAAACGAGAGCAGTTCTTCTATATAGCGAGGTAGCAACCGCGCATGGTTGCTACCCTCCAGGCAAATACACTGTTTGATCGGCGCGCCATCCTTGCAGATGGCGGCCGAACAAACCGATGTACTAGTTTCGATACATAGTATCGTCATGCGTTATTACAATTTATTAGCTTCGTAATCCTTCTTCACTTTCTTGGGGAAGTTGAAGTGGTAAGCCAGTTTGATACCTGCATCGAAGTAACCGACTTTGTCTGCGAATGCATGCGTAGCGGACAATACGTCCAGATGCGCTTTATCCGTATCGGACGGAGCTGTCAACTTGAACAGACCTTCCGCATTGGTGGCGTTCTTGTAGGTATTGAAGACGCTGTAGTTCGCATAAGCACCCAGACCGAGCGAATTACCGGATTTGAGGATCCACTCGTAACCGATCTCAGCGGTCAGCATGATGTTGATATTGAACTGGATACCGTTCTTCTCCGTCGGCTGTTGTCCGGTGTAAACACCGGTAACGGGGTTATTCTCCACCGTGACGCCGGTCTCCGGGAAGTACGCAGAGATTTTCGTATCCAGCGTGTTCACCGATTGCTTGTACGGTGTATAAACCGGAATCATGAATTTCGGACCGATGTTGAAGAACAGACCGTTGTCATGAATCAAGGAGAACATCAACGGTACCTCCAACTGGAGTTGGTGATCCGTTTCCTTGATGTCCTTTGCCAGCACGGTATAATCCACATTGTCCTTGGTGAACTTAGACAAATCGTCCGCTTTCAGACCACTCTGTTGGTAACCGATACCGAGGCCAGTGATGATACCGAGATCCACCGGACGAGCATCGTTTGCCCAATAGTGTGCATACTGGAGATCCAGAACAACGTCACCACCGCAGGTCCAATTAGCCTGGTCCGCATGATGCATCAGCGCCGAAGCACCGCCGCGCACACCAATGGTGAAGCGGTCATACTGGTGCTTGAAGTTCTGAACGGATTTAACCGTATCTTCCTTCGTTGCTTCTGCTTTCTCCACCGGAGCCGCTTGCTCTGCAGCTACCGCCTCTGCGGGGGCAGCCTCTTCCGCAACGGGTTCTGCAGGAGCAGCTTCTTCTGCGGCTGCTGCGGTTTCAGCAGCAGCGACAGCTTCAGCGGCAGCCTGAGCTGCCTCTTGCGGAGTCTTGCCTTCTTTGATGGCTTTCTCGTGAGCAGGTTTCTCAGCAGCTTGTGCTGCATCTGCATCGGAAACCTCTTGTGCACGACCGTTAACCGGAATCAAGCACTCCTCACACATCCAGGAGTAGATATTCATCAACAGCACGCCGTCCGGGAACCGCTTGGATCCCAACTGACGTACGGTGTGTACTTTATCCCATACCCAAACAGAAGGTTTCTCACCCGTGAGGTACTTTTGGCACTCGCGTTTGATCATAACGGAGTCGCCGATAGCCACTTTGAACTCGTGTTTAGCGGGTTGTGCCTCCTGCTGTGCCGACAGAGTCGACACAACAGATGCACTAATCAAGGTGGCTGCAATTAGAATAGATTTTAAAGTCTTCATAGTGCTACCTCCTATTATTTAACGATGTAACGTAATGTTGATTTCATACTGTCAGCAGACAACTCTACCAGATAGAATCCGAGGTCAGATGCAGCCTTGATCGTGAAGCTTGTCTCGCCGGACGATTTGTAGGTCTTCTGCAGCAAGCCTTCTGCCGTGAAGATACGGATCTGTGTCTCTACGGTCGGATCGAGGTTGACAACTTGGATATCCTCACCCGGCTTAGCGAGCGACGGAATGAGTGCCGGAGCGGCAGAGGTTGCGCCGACGGTGATGATCTGAGATTTACCTTGAACACCACACTTAGCGTTAACCGATGCCGGTACGTCGATCGTAGCATAGTACTGATATCCTGCCGGCAGCGGATCACCACTCGGCAAGGTGTAGTAGTAACCGTTCGGGAGGATCGTTTCCTTACCGTTCAAGTCAATCTGGTGCCAGGTCACATATTTCTTATGCTCGGTATCGAGCGAGTCAAGTGTCCAACCAAAGACATCGTTAACCTGCGTACGGTTAATCATGATGATACGATAGCCGTAGTATGCTTTCACCTCAATAGAGTCGTAATACGGAATACCGTTAACCACTACATCCACACATGCCACAGAGTCACATCCGTGAATATTGGTGAAGGTATGATAGAACTTACCAGTTTCGGTAATGATCGTATCCGCAGCAGTCCACTCGTAGAGGTTACAGTACTCTTTCTTGATCTTCTCGTACGTCGAATCGGTCTTGTAGATCGTTACGTCAATCGAAACGAGCGAGTCGCAACCATGAATAGTATTGTACATGTGCGTGTACGTGTGTTTACCAACCGTGTTAATAACGGTATCAACACCCGGTACCCACTGATGCGTGTAGCTCAAGCAAGCCTCTACCGGTGCCAGAACGGTCGTCGGAGCGGATTGGTTAACCGTAACGGTCATCGTTACAACCGAGTCACAACCGTGAATCGTCTGGAACGTATGCGTGTAAGCATGCGTACCCGGAGTAATGATAAGCGTATCGAAGCCTTGCGCTGCATCTTGCCAGCGGAATTCGTCACAAACCGTCGTATCATCTGCAAAGGTAGTACCATTGTAGATCGTTACGTCGATCGAAACAACCGAGTCACAAAGGGCAGCGTTCGTGTACGTATGCTTGTACGTGTGCGTACCCGGAGTAGTGATCGTGGTATCTACACCTGCTACCCATTGGAAGGTATAGCTTTCGCAAGCCTCCACAGCCTTCAGTACCGAATCCGTTGAGTGGTTGATCGTTACATCCAAAACGTATACCTCGTTGCAAGCAGCCTTCGGAGCGGGCAGTGCACTACCAACGAAGTAATAAACACCGGTGGTGTAAATCATCGTATCTTTCAGTGCCCAATACAAACTGTCGCATTCGGTAGTCTTACCCGTCGGATAGAGCGGATCGAAGATCGTATCGTTCTCGCACGGAACGTTGATAATCACGTTCTCGCTGGTATCTTTCACACCGCACTCGGTGTCAATGATATAACGCAACGTTACGCTGGTAGCCTTAGCCGGAACGGTGTACGAAGCGAAGTCATCGGACCAGCCGGTGCTCTTCTGTACCTGCCATTTTGCATCCGTTACCTGCATCGTCAGCGGTGTCGCATCATCCTCAAACTGCTGTTTGAGTGAGGTCAATGTATAAGTTGTATCCACCGGTCCTCTCGGAGTAGCCACCGGCAACAACAGGATCTGAGCCTGTGCATAGAGTGCCGGTTTTGCTAACGCATAGAAGTTAACAATCGTATCGATCTGGCGCATACGACCGAGCGTATCCGCAACCAGATGTTGATGCATTGCATACGTGATTGTATCAGGGTTCTTGGTCGGAAGAGGCGGACAGATAGTACTGTCTGTCGATACATATTTGTACGGATCAATCGTGAAGACAACTGTATCGCGGTATACCGTTTCACAGCTACCCTTCATGACAAGCAAGAGGGTATCTACGAGATCCGTCTTCGTATAATACTTCGTCAGATCGAGGGCTGCCTCTTTCTTGGTATCCAGATCGCCGTTAGCTTTATAAACCGGTTTAGCCCAGTAAACAGTATCGACGTCTATGAGCGAATCAGCAGCACCCAGTGCCTGATAGTATTTCATCATCGCAACGTTCGACGAATCCACAAAGAGTTGCATACCCTGAACGAGCAGCGGAGCTGCATTCAGTTTCTTCAACGAATCTTGCTTGATGATGGTCGGCGTAGTGATCGGATGGAGATAGAAGTAGGTCAACGAGTCAACCATCTTTACACCATCCGCAATAGTCAACGTATCAATCCATGATGTATCTTTCTCGACAATGATCTCCTTGTAGTTCATACGAACGGTATCGATAAACGTTTCGCCGTAGCAGACAAACGTATCAACCGTATCGCGGAGGATCTGACGCGGGAGGGTATCAATGAGCTCTGCCCAGATATGCGCAGCACCGGTCGAGACGAAATTGATTAACATGTTCGCTTTCAGCAACTCCAGACGGTCACGATCGACATCAATCGAGTCCTTACCGCCGGCCGGCATTACATAATGCTTCGTTACCGTAGCAGTCTCGTTGCAATCAAAGAACAGACCGGCATCGATGGTGTTGTCAGAATCACTCCAGTTATCTACGTGGATACGGATATCGCACGTATCCGGGATGCGGAGGGTCGAGTCCGGATTGATCAGGATAACCTGATACCAAGTATCCGAATCCTTCGCATTTACATTACCGTGCTCCCAGTCGAACATCATTGCGTTGTCGCAACGGTCACCGGTGATCTGCGGGGTGTTCAGACGTACCTTGATTTCCTTATCGGATTTAACACGTACATAACCCGTGATCGAGTCTTGGGTAATGAAGCGGTGCAACAGACTATCCATGAACTCAGGAGCCGTACCGGAGAAGTCAAACGGATGTCCGGCTTTCTTCAGACCGCGCTCAATCAGCTCACGGAGCGGTTTGTCGCCTACATAGTTCTTATTGCTCTTGTTGATAGTACGTTTACGAACCGGCATTGCGCAGTTCATCGTATCCTGGAAGGTAGCCGTAGCTTCAATCGTAGCCTTGCCGCTCAACTCATAATGCAAGTAGCTTTCCTCTACATACTTGTAGTTACGTTTGATCTTACCGTCTTTGGAGTCATTCGCGTTGATATACGGTACGCAGACCATATACCAGTGCTCTTGATTGTCGCCCGGAATCACGTAATCTACGTTCGGAACAACGAGTTTAGCCTCTTGCTGCTTCGGATCCGGAGTTTGCGGTTTGTATTCGCCTACGAACTTGGTCTCGAATACGAGCGAGTCGGTCGTACGAATCTTGATATAGAGCTCTACATCAGCTACCGCATAAACGGCCTGAGCAGGTACGTTATGGCTCTTACCCTGACCCTTCTTAATCGTACGCTCACGATATTCATTCAAACCGTAAGCCTCCAGAAGGTCTTCTTCAGACAACAGGCCTTCGTAAACCTCGACATGTACCTTAGCGTCACCCTTACCGGCATTCCTGCCGTTAACGAACAACTGCTTGTTATACAACGTCTTATCCTTCTTGATATCGGCTGTCTTGAGTTTATACCACATCTCGGTATTAACGCCTTGCGTGTAGCGCTCGCCCAAACGAATAGGAAGCGCGTCCGTACGCGAGTTACCGCTGAAGGCCTTTACCAACTCGGATTTGAACTGGAAGGTACCAGAGCCTTTCGTACGGGTCATACGAATATAAACAACCGAATCTGACTGGTCTCTAAGGGCTTTTTTCAAGAGTTGATCAAACGTACCGGAAGGAATCGTATCTGCAAAATGCTTACCAGCCTTCAGTTTCTGCGTCTTGGACATCATCGCTTTAACGATCGGGAAAGCAAACGCAGCTTCAGCCTTATAGCTTGCCTCGCTTGTACCGTTGTTCCAAATGTGAGCAACCGGTTTTACTTTCTCGTCCATATTCTTTATGCGCAGAATCTCCGAAGTCGGAATGATGTACCATACGGTATCTGCAGTCTGTGTATAAAGGCTATCCCAGTAGAGCGTATCAAAATGCGCGATACTCGAAACTTCGATCGTATCAAACGGCTTAGCCGCTTTCTCTACTACCCAGAAACGGAGACCTGTAGTACCTTGCAGGTTCACATAAACAATACTATCGTTTACTGTCTCAAAAGCACTATTCTGAACATGGATGGTTTTTTCGGCAAGAGCTGCCAGTTTGAAATTCTGAACAGAAGGAGCGGATTCGCTCGGGCACTCATAAATCAATTGTGCCACGCCCTGACATTGGGCATTATCTCTGTTCTTAATATGCAGTTCAATGTTATTGCCGTTCTTCATTACATCGCGCAGATCTACCGAGTACCATACGTTCTCATTGGCGTTCTGCGTGTTACCGGAAGTCCAGTTGAACGGAATAGCCGACGAACAGCTTGCACCCTCAGCCTCTTCAGTCAGACGAATCTGAATCTTGATCTGTTGGGTTGAATAAACCTTGAGGTAAACGGTATCCTTCTTGATATTCGAGAACATGTTACTCGACAGCGTCTTGCTGTACGAACCGTTCGCTTCAATAGTCAGCGAGCGTTTCTGGTTCTCAATGCTATCCGGACACTCGAGCGAGAGCTCTGCTGTGATCTTAGCAGCAACCGTGGAGCTTAAGTTCTGAACGAAGATTGTCGGGAATTTAGCAGCGAGATTACGAACCTTGGTCATGTCGATAGCATACCAAACGGTCGTATCTGCGTCAAGCAGCTCACCGTTTTCCCAGTCGAAGTCCTCAGCCTGCAAACAGATCGAATCTGCAACAGCTTGCTTCTTGGCATCCGTGAGCTCTACCCAGAACTTAACCTCCTGGTTGGTCTCCAAACCAATGTAAATGGTATCGCTCATCATTGCGTAGGTCGAATAAGCCAGACGCGTATGAGCGGTGTCACCTACTGCGACCGAACGGGTAACCTCCTGTACGTCGATATACGGACAAGAGAATGCGAGCGAAGCCTTGAGGTTAGCCTTGCCGGCACCTTGGTTCTCTACATAGACCTGCAGGTCTTTCATGCTTGCTTTTGCATCTTTCAAATCGATGGCATACCACTGAGTCGTAAGTGCATCCTGACGGTGACCTTCTTTCCAGTTGAAGTCGATGTTGGTCTTACAAGCCTTACCTTCACGAACGTGTTTGAAACGGCTTACCAACAACATGTCCTGGTTAGGAGTCATCTTTACATAGATGTAATCCGTCTCCAAACCGATCAAGGTGTTCTTCGTCAGAACCTCAACGGACTCCTCCTCAGGTGCCAGTTCAAGCGTATTACCTTGTGCTACATAAGCCGGAACGTCGAAAGCCATCTTACGCTCAATCGAACCGTTAACCGCGCCCTTGTTACGGAACGTGAACTCCGGCTCATATTTCTTGAGCGCGTTCATCTTTTTCACATCGTACTTGAAATAGTACGTCGTACCGGCCGTCAAAAGCGTAGTGTCGTTCTTATGCAAAGAAGTATCGGGGATGATCTTCTCCACATACGTCTGAGCTGCCTCAGAAGGCATAACCGGTACTTTGGGACGTTTCGCATACTCAGTAGTCACCGTAATCGGCTGGTTGTTCTCCAGGCTTACGAACAATTCGTCGTATGCCATACCGCTCAACGCCGAGTTAGGAATGGTGTCACGCAAGGTAGCACCTGCTTCCAGCTCAATCGTACGTCTGGTTACACCACTGGACGGACAGTCAAGTGACTGACCTGCATGGAGGGTTAACTTACTTGCACCGTCGTTCTTTACAACAACGCACACGTCAAGTGAATCCTTTTTACGCGCTTCGGTAATGTTCACTTTGTACCAAACCGGTACACCGGCAGGTTTCGTGATACCGGTTCCCCAGTTGAAGTACAGTGCATCCGTACAGGTCTCATCGAGATCTTGTGCTTCAAACACACGCGCACTCATCTTCACCTCACGATCCGAAGTCAGGGTAAGATAAATCTCTTTCTGCTTCAGACGGATAAGCATCGTAGCGTTAGCAGACCATACGCGTTGCTGTTTCGGATGGATCGTGAACGATTTCTCGTCCGTCTGTCCTGCTACGGTAGCTTTCAAACTCGTGTGGGCGTCGCTGAACGCATCTTTGTTGGCAAGAAACAGGTTCAACGCAGGGGTCTCCTCTTCGTAGAGCGGAGCCAAATCTACGTGGTACCATTTCGTACCGCTGGGGTGCGTCATCACGGAATCCCAACTAAAGTCGATAGCATTAGCTTTGGTAGAACCGTCATTACGGCCGATAGCCATCATCGGGATGACCATTACCAATGCTACAACCAATGTAAGAAATTTCTTCATAGAGTTGATTTTTTGTTAATAAATTTAGTTAATTAATTTTGATTTTTTTTGTTATTTTCTATTTATCGGACGACCTAAAAGGTCGTAGTCTTTTCCTTCTCTACGGATATACAACATTCCGTTACGTATATACTTATAGGTCTTTTTACCTGAAGTTAAGTGCTCTACTTCTGTCACAAAATCCTCCCCTTCCAACACCGTGATATAGATCCAGCGGGTGCAGGTATTGTTCTTCGTTTTGACAATCATCGTGTCACCGTATTGCAGCAAAGCGAACACGCCGTCGTTATTATACACGTACCCCCGGGCAGTCATCTGACTCGGTGCCACGGTCACGGTATCGTATTCAGGTTCCGGCTCGGTAAAATGAATGGTGATGTCGCGGATTGCCCACGTGTCGGCATCCACCCATGCAGAGTCGTGGAAAGCAGTATCTGTCGTATAATCCACATCGCCGTACGTCACGATCTTACCCATACACGTCGTATCGTTGATCACCATCGTCGTATGTACCGTATCGTGAATCACATGCACCAATACACGATCATCGCACTGACCGGCTCTGCTGATGGTAAAGTCGTAGTCACCCCAACCGTCTTTCGGAATATATTGATTGCGATAGAGCGTCGGCAGTTGAGCAGCCTTATAACGCAAGGTGTCGTACCGCGCTTCTGGCGGGGTAACCGTCACCACATAATTCGTCAGCGCCAAGGTATCGCCGGCCTTCCAAAGGGTATCGTTCGAGTAGGTCGTCGTTTCGCGCAGAATGGTATCCGCCAACTGCAGGCTCTTACCCTGGCAGAAGGTCGTATCAATCGTCTGCACATCCCATTTGATGGTATTATGGTACATGATCCGTCCTACATAAGCCGAGTCGTGCGTCACATGCACAAATACGCTCTTGCCGGCTTGCTTTACTGCCAACATCGTATCCGGATTCAGCATATAAACGCGCATCGAGTCGCTCAGCACGGCACGACCGATCTCCGGTCCTGCACATGAGTCGGTGGTCAACCAAACCGTTGCTTCCTCGTTATTCTTCTGCTTCCAGCGGATAAAGCCCTTGCCGTTTGAAGCAATCTTCTCCGGATGCAGTTCATACACCTCTTCCGGCTGGTCGCAGACATAGGTCATCCGCGGAATGAACGGCAGAGCAACTTCGCAGGTCGAGAGGGGTCCCTGGTCATACGGATAGCAATATACATGTCCCGTACAACCGTTCGCATAAACGCGGATACGAGGAATGAGCGTCTGGCTGAGAGCCTGTGCCTCTTCGCCCATCGCATCCAGTTTATTTTTAATGGCAACCGCATCCATCTCGCGCATCTGATCGGCGCTGACCGTCATACGGAAAGCCGGGGTATAGGAACTGCAGAACGCATATACCTCAAACGTCACCGAGCAATTGGAGAACCAGTAAGCCGATAAGCCCTGTTTCAGATCCTCCACCGACGAAGAGAGCCATATCGTATCCGAGATATCCATATCCATCGGGAATGCGAACGGCGAAGAGGTATTGCGGCATTCGCAGTAGTGCGCCGGCATATACGGATTCCAACCCGCACAGTTCGCCTCAATCTGTTGCGGCATTTGCTGCTGGGCTGATGCACAAACCGCTGTCAATAAAAATAATATGTTGAATAACTTCTTCATTGTTTCAATCTTCTATCTTCAAACCAAAAATCGAATATTTCATACCGCCGCGGATGATGACCACCTGTCCGTTCTCGATCCGCTTAATCGGTTGCTCTGCTACGCTCGCAGCCTCCACGCTTTCGGTCATTCGCCCTACCGTGAACGCACCGTAATAGCGGTAACCGCAACGGAAGACCACATCCATCGAGATCGTGCCGGCATTCATCCATTTTGTTTCTGCGCCCACCTCGATCGGCTCGTACTGACCGCCCTGCGGCATGTAACGCCAGTTGATCTGCTCTACCGGTGTCAGCGGGATGATATAATATGCATCCAGATTAGCGGCCACACGGCCGAAATCGACGTTGGCACCTGCGCTTGTCTCTCCGCTTACCACGCCGTCCATATACATCTCTGCACGCGGTTTCTCGTACTTATAAGCCAAGAAGCTGATACGCGGATTAGCGGTCGTATCCACATGCTCCACAATACCACTCTTCGGGCAGAAATACTCAACAATCGTATCATAGTCCACCGGTACCGGTTTCGGCAAAATCGTCAGATGAAGCGTAGCTACCGAGTCGCAGCCCGCCGCATTGGTTGTTTCGAAGGTATAATTGCCGCTCTTGGTATAGGTTGTGCCGTTCCAGACATAGGATTCATAGGCGGTTACGGTTTCTTCTCCGGCAGTCGCCTGTTTGAGCGTCAGATGGAGCGTCACAATCGAATCGCACAGCGCTTTGGTCTTGCCGTTGAACGGATAGTTACCGCTCTGCGTATAGGTCGTGCCACGCCAGGTATATTCGTTCGCGCAAACCTCCACGGTCGTATCCGTCGCGTAGCTGCGATTCACCGTCAAATCCAGTGTATGCAGACTATCCTGGCATATCCCGTTAATCTCCGGACCGAGCAACGTATCGGTCGAATAGATACCGCTCGCCGAGTAGGTTTTTCCTTTCCAGGTATAGCTCTCGCCCGCTGCCAGACATACAGTCTCGCGGATCGTATCGTTCACAGCCATATGACGAATCGTCAAATCCAGATTGATAATCGAGTCGCAACCCGCGATATTGGTCTCTTCCCACGACGGACCGCCATGCATTGAGCGGGTATACGTCTGACCGTTGATCCATGTATAGCGGTCATACGCCGTGATATACTCCCATGTATCGGCCGATGTGTAACGGATATCCACCGTCAACGTAACGATACTGTCGCAATCGTGAATCGACTTGAAAGAACGAGTATACGTACCGGAATCTTCAATCAGCGTATCGCCCCACAAATAGTTGTCGCATGCCACTACCGGTTGAAGGGTATCATGGTACGAAGGATGAATGGTCAGATGGAGCATAGCCGTACTGTCGCAACCCGCCGCATTGGTCGTCTCAAAGGTATAATTACCAGATTGAGAATACCATACGCCGTTCCATTCCAGCGAATCGCATGCCTCTTCGGTGGTCTCGCTGTAAGTCGGTTGGCATACATAGGGCAGAATAAACGTCGTCGCCTCATCCTCATGACTCGAGAAATAGAAATAGCGCACGGTCTCTTCTTCGCCGGCAGCAGCCAACTCCCATTTCCAGCCCATAAGACATTCCTTCACCAACATCGTAGCAGGCAACGTATCGTCGCCTATTACGCTAATTAAGGTCGGAATCGGACCAAACACGCTATCGGATACGTAATAGACCGTTGCCGGCAGATGAGCCGCCTCGATCTTGAAATAATTCTCCACGCCGTCCGTCACCGTCGCACTAACCGTGTCGGTCACCGCGGGCGCATTGCTTACGTTCGTACCGAGCGTGATATATTGCGCCTGCGCGAGCGAAAAAACAGGCACGAAAAAGCACATGGCTAACACCATGCATACATATCCTATATAATTACTTCTCGTCACTGTTCTCGCGTGCGTATATTCCAAAGTCGCGCAAAGGTACACATTTTTTTCGATATACACAAATATTTTTAAGTTTTTTCTATAAAAATATACAAAAATTCGCTATTTTACGTCAATTTGTACCGTTTCTGTAGCTCCATACAGCGTATGAATACCACTCTGGAGCGTAACCGTATGCGACTCTTCCGGACTCTGATTCCAGGGTGTTCCGTTGTCGATATGCAAGGTTTGCGCAGTTGATACAAAGATGACAAATTCCTGCCCCGCAGAGGTCGGTTCACCGTTGCAGATGACATGTATCGTCGATGCCGGATAGACAATCGGCGCCGGGTCTTGCTCCTCCGGTGCGGTAGTGGTAATCTTCATCGTTCCGGCATAAGCGGGGTTAAAACGAATATAGAGAAAACCGTCTGCATCCACATATTCTTCCCACTCATCGACATCCGCCTCCGGCACGGTCCATGAACCGTTTTTAGCAATTGCTTTATTGGTGATTACATGTTGATTACTGCCGGAGGTCGGGAAGGAACAGTTATCGCCGATAAACGTCGGACAGCTACCGTTGCTGTTAGACCAGGAGAACTTTATATTGCCCCCCTTCCATTCGCGATAATAGAACCGATAATAGACCGCGCCGTAAGTACCTTTTTGCACCGACAAAGTGGTGCTCGGGCGCAGAATTTCAGTCGTCCCCTTTTGGCAGGTTGGTATTTCCCAAATCGACGGTTTGATGGTGGTCTTTGTCGTACATTCAAAGCGAATATAGAGATACTGCGCAGTCGTTTGCGCCCATAATGCACGCATCTGTTCTGTCGTCACTCCCCACCAATGTCCATCTTCGTTCGCATGGAAATGATAGGTCGCTATAGCCGTTTCCGGCGTAAAATTATACGTTGTACCGACATACATGGTAAACACATGGTCTGTCGGAGTAGTAAATACGACCGCTGTATCCCATGTAAACGGGATCGCGAACAAGGCATCGGGGTCTGACGGAACAGGGGTTACCTTGTCGTATTTGAGCAGCGTAGCGCCTCCCTCGGGCGGTGCTTGCGGCACCCGCTCAATCTTCATCACACCCGTACCGGACGTATAGAATTTAGCGAAGAACATACCTGCCTCGCTGGACACATCATCGCTCTGGATGTAATATTTTACATCCGCGCTGGTCATCTTGAGCGTATCCTGCGGTTGCAGCACAAAGTAATCGACACGATGCTCGTTGGTGCCGTCCGTAGGGTCATAATCGCAGGTATTTCCGACCGCAACCTCTACCGGTTGGGTGCCGTCCCATACATAGCGAATGGAGTCGTCTTGCCACTGTACATACGGCACAATGACATGGCGGTCCTTATCATTCGCCACTACTCTGACCGTATCACCCAAATGCATGAATTTCGGTCCATCCATACAGTTGGTGAACATATCATCCGGGGCCATACTCATCGTACCATTCCCCTTGTAGGTCACCTTCACATACACCTCCAGGTTATAACTGATACCCATCTGGAGCAACAGGTCGCGGTATCTTTTACCCAACGACAGGTAATACACAAAGGTTCCGTCCTCCAAATAGTCCGTATTCAAAGACGGATGGTGCGGCATATCGAATTGCACACCGCCACTAGCATTTGGACAGAACAAACTACAGAGGATACTATCCTCATACACGCCGGACGGGCATTTGAAGTCCATCTCCACTTCCGGAGCCGGATCGGTCTCATGTTCCGGAGCGAAATAGACGGTCAGTGGCAGGTCAAAAGTCCATGCCGAGTACCACACCGATTTCGGATACGGTCCGCTAACGTTCGTACTGTAGTTGTCCCCTAAGGGGATAGCAGTCGCACAGGTCGTACCCGGCGCCGCTGCCCATACGTGCATGCACGAGCCTATTATCAGTCCCGCGCACACACATAATGCACTTAAGAATCGCTTCATCATCGCTAATTCCTTTTTTAGAATGCCGGATCTTTGCGCTCCGGTGCTCCCGGAGGAACAGGCAGTGGCATGGACGGATCTTGCAAAATTGCCATTCCCAAATCTACTTGAGTTACCTCCATCAGAGGACTTGCATAATCTTTTTTCATATTGTGTTTATTATTTTACTTGTTGACCATTGATCGTATAAACCGCACCGTCGCGGATGATATAAATTTGATCGTCAATGAGCACTTTGCGTACGCCATTTGCACCCTTGACCACTTCACCATTCTCAACGCCCGTTGTGATTGTCGGAGCTTTCTGAACGAGTTTCAGGCCATACTCGTTATACGTACCCTTGTTCAGCGTTACTGCATACGGACCATACGCAAGGTTCCAAATAGCACGACCGTTATAGGTTACGTACATCTCCTGACCATCCTGCATCTCGGTGGCCGAAGTGATCTCATACGTGCCGTCCGATGGAACAGAGATACCGAGCGGATAAGTAGCGGTTGTACCTACAGGAGCAGTGGTATTCACGCACAGTTTAGTGTTATAACGATTTATCCACATCTGTGCCACCTTGCTGCTGGTACCCGCCTTCGATAAGTCAAGGCCGATACGATAACTATCTTCCTTACCTTCTACAGACTGCAGATAGAGACGATCCGTATAGTTGGTTCCGTCAGAAATCTGTACCTCATAAGCAGCATTGTTTACCAAGGCCTTACGTACAGGAGCCAAGTTCGGGAATACAGAAGCATTCACGACTACAGAACGACCGGTACCATTTCCGTTTACTTCGACTTGTACGAATACCGGCTGCGACACATTCAACTTAGTATCATTCATTGTAAATGCATCATATCTATCATGTATCGGATCGTATTTCTGTCCGTAGTTAAGTGTTCGGGCTGTTGAACCACCCACTTCTACCGTATTAGCTCCGGCGTTGAGGTATGCTTTATAGATTGTCGGGTTAGCGATACCGTTCCAACCGGCATTGACTACATTCTCTGCATCATATTGATATACATGAATCTCCGGCGTCACAATCGGGCCATTACCATGCCGCTTGAAGCGCAGTTTATTGACGCCGGTCTTCGGCATATAGATCATGTACAATCTACCCGGATGCATATATTTATCCGGAGTGCTCTCTTTATTTACAAACTGCCAACATTCATCCGTGTGGCGATTCTGTTCTGCACGTAACGCACCGTTGTAATAGATGAGATAGAAATCTCTATTCAACTGTTTCTTAACGCCATCGATATATACACCATCCGTTGCATCGACCTCCCAAGGCACAGCCACGTCATACCAAACAGCTTGTGAATTGCCAATAGCATAGTCTAAGAACGCCACTTCGGCATCAATATCACCGGTTATCTGACCAGATCCATCCGGTGAAGCCTCCAAGACGAGCGTTGTCGTCTTGAGCGTCTTACCTTCTGCCACACTTAGCGAACCGGTTACATGTACGGTTGTCACGTTCGTAGAGGCTGAAATAGCAACGGTTTCATTCTGATTAGCATTCACTTCAATATCCGCAATGACTTGCCGATAAGTAGCCGTATAAGTAGTTATGCCTGAAACCTCGGCTAAAGTCGGAGTCCATCCGACAAACTCATAGGAAGGATTCTGTTTACTTACAGGTGTGCCTTCGTATGTCGGCATAGCACCATAGTTCACTTCGCCGGATTTTAATACCGTTGTATTATCATCATTAACAAACGTGATAGTGTACGGACGCGGTGCTGCGTTGAACGAACCGTAGTAGGTCTTATCACCTTTTACTTCACTTATTGTCGGAGTCCATCCGCTGAATGAGAATACATGACTTACTGTTGGACCATACGTAGGACCATCCCCATATGAAGGAGTCTGTCCGTACTCTACTTGCTCCGATTTCTCATCAATCGTTTCGCCATTCAGTTTAACAATCCATGTAATCGTGTACTTGTTCACCGTGCTACCGAATTGAGCGGTATAGGTTTGCGCACTTTCAACAGGCGCAAGTGCAGGTGACCACGTATTATTGAACGTGTACGTGTACTGAGCCGTAGCGGTCTTAGTCGGAGTCTCGCCAGTATAGGCAGGAGTTGCACCGTACTCTACCTGCTCGGTCT
>CAMHSB010000004.1 GCA_946187695.1 uncultured Bacteroidales bacterium | reverse complement strand
CGAAGATATAATCGGCTTTGTGCTCGATTGCCCAGTTGAAACCACAGATATAAGCAGTACCCAGCCCGAGCTTTCCGGAACGCTCCACGAGGTGCAAACGGTCTTTGTACTTACCCGCCATCAGGCCCTTCACGATAGCCGCGGTGCCGTCCGGCGAACCGTCATCAATAATCAGCACATGGAACTCTAAAGGCAGTTCCATCACAGCCGTGATGATCGCCTCGATATTCTCTTTTTCGTTGTAAGTCGGAATGATAACAAGTCTTTCCATATCACTCTGTAATCATTTGATCATTTAATTCATAAATCGGACTCGGCGTCGTACGTTCGAGCGCCTTGAGGAAAATCTCCTGCCCGGGGATGATATCGATTTCCTCCAGGTAGGACGCAACGGTGTTGTACGCCACCTCCGGCTCGTTGTTCTCCAGCGAGAGGTGACACAGCCACACGTTTCTTAGATCGGGGTGCCAGTTGCGTTCCAACAGCTCACCGCACACGTCGTTGCTCTGGTGTCCACGCGGGCTCAGGATACGCTCCTTGAGGTAAGTCGGGTACGGACCGTTAAGCAGCATATGCTCGTCGTGGTTCGCCTCGATCACCAGGTGATTGGCCGTACGGATATACGCCTCCATCTCTTCGTTCACCGACCCGCAGTCGGTCATCAGCACAAAGCGCTGACCCAGATAATCGATGCAGTACCCCAGGCAATCGGTTGAGTCGTGCTCGATGTGGAAGGTGTTGATCCGCATACCGAACAGTTCCCACTCTACCCCTCGCTCAAAATACCGGCGGCTGGTACGCAGTTTCTCGCGCACGCCGTAGTTGCGGTCTATTCCCTCGTGGATCGCCGCGGTCGTGTAGATTGGCAACTTGACCCGCTCGCCGAGGGTACCTACGGCGCGGATATGATCGGCGTGATCGTGGGTAATGAGCACGCCCATGATATTCTGGAAGTCCAGCCCCATCTCCCGCAGATATTTCTGGATCTGACGGGCAGAGATGCCCGCATCGATCAGGACACCCTGACGACGCGTACCGAGGTAGTAGCAGTTTCCGCTACTTCCGCTCGCAAAACACCGAAATATAAGCCCGTTCTCGTCCATAATAACAATTCAGCCTGCAAAATTACAAAAAAAAATTGATATATGCAAATAAAAGGATCAAAAATCACAATTTATTGTTCAAAGGGATGTAATTACATATTTGTGCCAAAAGTGATTATAGAAAGTATATTATATATAAATATATAATATAGTATTGTACATTATTTTTGGCTTGTTTTCGGGTCGACATTGGCTTCACATTGGCTTTGACTGTCGCTTCACCGTCGCTTGACTGTCGTTCGACCGTCGTTCCGCTCCTTTAATCCGCTGCAAATTTACAACAAAAAATCGACATATGCAAATATATGCCGACTTTTTGCGTATTTTTATATATTTTCCTTACCTTACCTTTTGCCCTGTGAGGGTGTAAGTGAGGGTGTAAGTGCGGGTGTAAGTGCGGGTGGCATCAACAGTCTCACCAACCAATACCGATTGTAAGGCCGATACCATGCTGCAGATATTGGTTGAAAGATTCACGGTCGGCGGCCGCTTTATAGGGTGCCTTATAAAGTTTATCTTTCGTCCACAGCCAATTCATGTCATAATGTAGACCAAGAATCAGATCGCAGGGATCAAACGGAATACGCCAGTCCAAGCCAGCACGGGTATCGGTAATAATCGCAAAACCTCCATATATATTACCGGTTTTCATCGGGCCTGCACCAGCGCTTTGGGTGATTCTCGGAACAAGGATATGTTTGCCTATGGCAATAGGGATTTGTCCACCGACATACAGTCCGAACATAGCTCCGGCGCGCGTCTCATACCCCAATTTGGCACCAGTTACCGGGTCTTCGGTCATAGGCTGCGCAATGAGGGCTGTAACCTGGACACCGGTGGCGATATATCCCAACCACTCAAAACCGAATTGAGCCCCTGCCTGCTGATTCATTCCGAGGTAGTTATCGTACACCAATCTCACGTGTCTCCTATGATCAAGATCTTTGATAATATGCGAAGCCTTGTTGTCATAGTGTTTCGCTTTTTTGCTGTCAGATTGTATCAGACTGTCACGAACAACTAATACACGAATAGCTTGATCCAAAGGCAAACGCCAGTCCATAGATTTGATGGATTTTTGTGTAGAATCCGGAAAGTGGCGGAAGATGTACAACCACTCTTCTCCAGAAGTGGTACATAATGTTTCAAACGCGTTATCAATATGCACGGAAGGCGCCGACATCGAACCCATGAACGCTTCCACGTCTTCTTTCCCGATCGCTAATCCCACTCCCTCGCGGTAAAAAGCTTTCCAAGTATTGATGCCTAAAATTTCGTATTTGCCTTTCTCGTTTTTATATAGCAGCGGCCCTCCGCTACTTCCGGGGTCAATAGAGGCAGTGTGTTGGATAATTCTTGTAGCCCGATCTCGGTTGTCGATGTCCACGCGGGCATTCGAAATAGAGCCACGTGTTAACTGCCATGACGGTTTACCGGCCAGTTCCGGGAAACCCGCTGCTACAATTGCCAGATCATCATCTATATTGCCCGTATATAGCGGCAAAGCGATCATCTCTGATTCGGCGGGTAACTCTATGGCTGCCAAATCAGAAGATAAACCGATATGACTCACGCTACAATGCGGATAACGAACTGTTTTCTCATGCAGTTGGAATATAAGGGTCGCCTGTTTGGCATATCCGATCACATGCAGGTTGGTGAGCACATATTTGTTACCTTCGTGCGTTACCACAACGCCGGATCCATATGTTCCTTCATTCTTATAGGCACCCAAAGCACGTGACGCGCTTTGCATTCCGGCGCGCGCCATGTACAACGAGTAATCACTCATAAGGGCTTTGTCCGTATCTGAGAACTCCGGTTCAACGATACACACGCTGTATCGAAGTCCTTGTGCTGATATAGTTTGAGCTATGCAGAGCCACAACGCGGCCAAACAAATTATACGTCTCATAGAATGTCAATATTACTCATCATCACCAACTACACCATTGGGAACGGAGTCTGTTTGTGCCTCAGGAATGGATAGAACGGATTCGTCTGCCGGCTTACCGCCTGCCATCTCGTCCATGATATATTCGATATCATCTGCTTTTAGTTTACCCGACTTGACGCCTTCGTAGATAGCTGCATTATCGCTGAAGTACTCTGCCGCTTTCTTTTTCGGAATCATTGCGCCGTTCACCATGATTAGTTGGGCTTGATCCCATTCCGGCCGTTTCAGATAAAAGAGCGTAGGGGTGTCTGGACCATTGCCACCGACAAACTTAACAAAATCCAGATCACCTGTCTTTTTGTTCATTTGGTAGTTCATCTCGCATTGGTAAAGCACTCCCCATGCATTGGCATAAATCGGATTCCCCCATTGATTTTCATCGTGCATATACATCTTTTTTGCATGTACATAGTACAGCACATGCACTTTATCCGGAAAATTTTTATGCCAGATCTTTATGCCTACAATGTCAATTGCTTCGATATCGGTGTGGCCTTTGTCTTCTGCGGTCTTTTTGACACCAATTTTGCTTTTGCCTACGCGGGGTAACTCGATCTCGTCGTACGCCTCATAATGTCCATCTGTGAAATATATTTCACCCGGATAATAATGAGGAGTCAACAAATTCATCTGAGTAAAGAACTGCGCCCGGCCTGCCACGCTTAATAGCAGGATACTCAAAATAAATAACAATCTCTTTTTCATTTTGTTCATTGTGCCTACTCTTTATCGGATTTTCGGCTCTCTCCATTATGTTTTATTGTATAATTGTTATCCAAACCTTTGCGGGGGCAAAGGTACAAAGAAATTTTGAAATATGCAAGAGAAAATGAAAAATTGCAAAAAAATTTGCATAATTGAAAAAAAAATACTAATTTTGCACGCAAAATTTCGTTTGAATATGAATGTACGTGAACGTTTGGCCGCGATACGCGGAATGATGAAAGAGCACGGATTGGCTGCTTATGTGGTGCCGGGCAATGACCCGCACGCAAGCGAGTATATGGCAAGTCACTGGTGCGAGATGCAGTGGTTGAGCGGGTTCTCCGGCGAAGCCGGTACGATGGTGGTAACGATGGACAAAGCACTGCTTTGGACCGACAGCCGCTATTACCTGCAAGCAGGCATCGAACTCAAGGACTCGACGATCGAGTTAATGCGGGAGAGCGATGTGGATTGTCCGAAGATCATAGATTGGCTCGCAGACAATGCACAAGGTCCGGTGGGTGTTAATCCGGAGATGTTCAGCGTGAATGACTATAAGGAATGGAGCGAGAAGATTGCGCTCAAGAGCATCGACCTCATCAAGCCGCTCTGGACGGAAGGTCGTCCCGCTATTCCGCAGGATAAGTTATACCCCTACTCTGCCGATTTCGCAGGAGAGAGCGTAGAATCAAAGCTCGCGAGAATGCGCGAACAACTGGCGAAGAAGAAAGCGGACGCTATGATCATCAGCGCGCTCGATGAGATTGCATGGTTGCTCAACATCCGCGGCAATGACGTGGAGTACAACCCGGTGGTGATCTCGTACGTGGTACTCGAAGCGGACAAATGTACGCTGTTTGTGGACGGCAACAAGATCGATTCGCCGGCACAGAACTACCTCGATTTCAATAATGTGGAAGTCAAGCCGTACGAGGCGGTGTTCGATTATATCAAGAGCCTCAACGGAACAGTATTGTATGACGGTGCGCGGGTGAATGAGGCGCTGTTTGAGGCCATTCCAGAAGGCTGCCAAAAGATCAATGCAAAGTCGCCCATCCTGATCGATAAAGCAAAGAAGAATGCGGTTGAGCTGGAAGGCGAACGGATAGCTATGCGGCAGGACTGCGTAGCGCTGACGCGGTTCTTTATGTGGCTGGAGGAAGAGGCTTTCGCGAACGGACAAACTCAAACCGAGTGGAACTTAATGGAGAAACTGCACGAGTTCCGCATGATGGGAGAGAACTTCGTGGAGGAGAGTTTCGGTACAATCGCCGGCTATAAGGGCAACGGCGCTATCGTGCACTATGCCGCGACCAAGGACAACTGCGCGGAGGTGAAACCGGAAGGCATGTTGTTGCTCGATTCGGGTGGTCAGTACCTGGACGGCACGACGGATATAACTCGAACTATATGGCTCGGCGGACGTATCCCGCAGCAAGCCAAGTTGGATTATACGTACGTGCTGAAAGGTCACATAGCCTTACTGAGAGCCCGTTTCCCGCGCGGCACGAGGGGCAATCAGTTGGACGCGCTGGCCAAGCAGTATATGTGGGAAGCCGGTATCACCTTCGGTCACGGTACAGGGCACGGTGTAGGTCATTTCTTGGGCTGCCACGAGGGTCCGCAGAACGTACGTACGGACAATAACCCCACTCCGCTGGAAATCGGACATATCATCTCCGACGAGCCGGGTATCTACCGCACCGGCAAATGGGGTATCCGCACGGAGAACCTGATCACCGTCATTCCGGCGAAACAAACGAAGGCCACGACCACCGAAGACGAGTGGCTGGCGTTCGAGACGCTGACCCTCTGTTTCTACGACACCAACCTCATCGAGATGTCGATGATGACGGAGGACGAGATCGACTGGCTCAACGCCTACCACGTACGCGTCTATAAAGAGGTCAGCCCGCTCCTGAACGAAGAGGAGCGGAAGTACCTCGCAAAGAAATGCAAGGCATTGGAAATTTGATAATTTGAAGATTTGATAATTTGAAATAGATATGAAAGAGAACAAGATTGACAACCGATTATTCAACCCGTATATCATTGAGGAGCGGCAGTTGAATATCACCCAACTGGATGTCTTCAGCCGGTTGATGATGGACCGAATCCTATTCCTGAGCGGAGAGGTAGTAGGCGATAACATGGACACACTGGTAGCCCAGCTGCTGTTCTTAGACTCCGTGAACCACGACCCGATCAACCTGTACATCAACTCACAGGGCGGCGAGGTCTATTCGGGCCTGGAGCTGATCTCCGTGATGCGGTTCATCAAATCGCCGGTCTATACGACCGTCTTGGGTCTGGCTGCCTCGATGGGCGCCGTGATTGCTTCGAGCGGAGAGAAAGGTCATCGTAACGCCCTGCCCTACTCGCGGTTCATGATCCATCAACCCAGCTCCGGCATCGGCTACTCCACATTCAAAGATCAGGCTATCCACCTCAAAGAAATGGAAAGCCTGAAACAAGATTTGTACAAGATCCTCGCCGAGAACAGCGGTCAGAGCATTGACCAAATCGAGGCGCTCTGCGATCGTGACAAATGGATGAAAGCCGAAGAAGCCATCTCGATGGGCTTCCTCGACTCCGTGATTGCTTAAAGCAGTTCTACCGACCGGTTGACAAACTTGGCGAGCGCTTCGCCTTTCAGTTGACCGGAGGCGAGAAGGGCTATGTCGATGAGTTGTTTGATGCGCTCATCCTCACCCTCTAACTTGCAGACCGTCTTGATGACGGTCTCTTTTTTAGGCTCCTCGCCTTCTTTCTCTGCTTTCTTCTCGACCTCTTCCTCTACCTGCTCGCTCGTCTCTTTTGCCACGAGCTCCTGGATGAGCGGGTGCGCGGTGTTGATGACGAGGTTGTACTGGTCGGGCATCTGGCCGTAGAAGGACATTCCCTGCTGGTGTGCGGACATCTCTTTCATACGGCGCATGAACTCGTTCTGGGTCAGGAAGACTGGCAGCGCATCTGCTGCAGCCGCCTCGCAGGTGACGAAATAACGCAGCTTGTCTTCGGCGCTCGGCAGCAAGCCCTCGAACGCCTTGCGCAGTCCCTCTTTCTGCTCGTCGGAGAAAGTATCCTTGGCTGTTTCCTCCTTGCGGATGAGGTTCTCGATGGTGTCTGAGTCGATGCGCACGAACCGAAGCTTGCCTTCCTCGCTCTTCTGCTCCGCCTGCGACATGGCGTGTACATCCAGCTCGCCGTCCATCAGCAGTACGTCATAGCCCTTCGCTTTCGCGCGCTCTATATAGGTATAGTGCGCGTCGGGGTCGTTGGTGTAGAGAAGCACGAGGTTACCGTCCTTGTCGGTCTGCGCGTCCTTCACCTGCGCCTTGTATTCCTCCAAGGTAGCGTACTTGCCGTCGAGGTTCTTGTAGAGCGCGAAATCTTTCGCTTTCTCGTAGAACTTCTCATCGGTCAGCATACCGAACTGGATGAACATCTTAATGTCGTCCCATTTCTTTGCGAAGTCTTCCTTGTCGGCTTTGTATAGTTCGGCGAGTTTGTCGGCTACCTTCTTGGTGATGTATCCGCTGATCTTCTTGACGTTATTGTCCGATTGCAGGTATGAACGGCTGACGTTGAGCGGGATATCCGGACTGTCGATGACGCCGTGCAAGAGCGTCAGGTACTTCGGTACGATATTCTCCACCTCATCGGTGACGTAAACCTGGTTGCAATAGAGTTGAATCTTATTGCGGTGTACATCGAGGTTGGACTTGATCTTCGGGAAGTACAAGATACCCGTGAGGTTGAACGGATAATCCACATTGAGGTGGATATGGAAGAGCGGCTCGTCCATCTGGGTCGGATAGAGTTCATGATAGAACTTGTCATAATCCTCGTCCTTGAGGTCGGCAGGTTTGCGCGTCCATGCAGGGTTGATATCATTGATAATGTTCTCTTCGTCGAGTTCGACTTCTTTGCCGTCTTTCCATTCTTTCTTCTTACCGAAAGCGATCTCGACGGGCAGGAACTTGCAGTATTTCTTAAGCAGCCCTTCGATCGTGGCGTCTTCTAGATACTGACTAAACTCATCGTCGATATGCAGCACGATATCCGTTCCGCGCTCGGACTTGATCGTGTCCTCCATCGTGTATTCGGGATTACCCTCACAACTCCAGTGCACAGCTTTTGCGTCCTCTTTGTAGGACTGCGAGAAGATCTCCACTTTCTTGCTGACCATGAAAGCGGAATAGAAACCAAGACCGAAATGCCCGATGATGGCTTCCGTTTTGTCCTTGTATTGGTTGAGGAACTCCTCTGCGCCGGAGAATGCAATTTGGTTGATGTACTTGTCCACCTCTTCGGCGGTCATGCCGATACCGTGATCCGAGACAGTAAGGGTTTTCTTCGCTTTATCAATGGAAACGCGTACGCGCAGGTCACCGAGATCCCCTTTGACTTCACCTACGGACGAAAGGGTCTTCAGTTTGGTGGTTGCATCGACGGCATTGGAGATCAATTCACGGAGGAAGATCTCATGGTCGGAATACAAAAATTTCTTAATGACGGGGAAGATGTTATCACTCGTTACCCCAATATTACCTTTACTCATATCTGTGTGTATTTAATTTGCCACTTTTTGAAGGACAAATCTTGTGCCTGAATACAAAATACTGACAAAATGGCAGAAAATTTTGCATATATCAAAAAAAAGTATTATCTTTGCCGCCGAATGAGAAACACGTATATCCTAATAGCCGTCTTTTTGTGTATCTTTGCACAATGGTGTATAGCGGATGAGCCTTCGCTGGTTCGTTTGTACACGCCCACGGACACAGCCGAATACACGGATTTCCAGACAGCCTTGACGAAAGCCAACAAGAGCACAGAAGCGCGAATGGTCTTACTGGGCGACCTTCATTTTCCGGGCGGTGCCAAGACGCAGACGATTAGTACCAATCTGTTTCTGGACCTGAACGGCTACTCGTTGGGTGACACCTTGCAGAACAACAGTCTTCTTTCTTTAGGTATCGACACCCTTAGCTTGCATATCACTTCCTCTCGTCCGGGCGGTCGTCTATGGGTGACGCGTACGAACTACAACGGTCGTATCTATGCGGTGTCAGCTAACAGGGGGCAAGTGACGATTGATTCGATCTATATTGAGGCAGAGAACCTATGCGATTCAATGATGCCGAGTGCGGCTGTGACAGCCGTGAACATAGGTACTCTCGCTTCGTTACAGATGCAAGACTGCGCAATTCGGGTGCAGAGTAGCGGTGGGGCTTATGGGGTTGGCATGAATGCTCCGGATACGCTCCCTATGTCGAAGGTCCTTCGCACACATATACATGTCACCGGCCGTCAGCAAGTCACCGGTGTGCTGAACAAAGGACTATTGGAAATGGAAGATGACACGGTGAGTGTACAGACGACGTTCAATACCTGTTACGGCTATCACGCTTACGGGGCGACTGCCAGCTGCCACATGTCACGTTGTTCATTTACCGCCCAAGCAGGCTCCATCACGGCCTGCGGTGCTTTCTCGCAATTAGGTGACCTCTACGCGGAGGAGTGCGTATTTGACGCCTCCTGTCGCATGGACACGGCGACAGTTGTGACAGGTAGCAGTACACGTGCGATCGGTGCCGGCGCCGGATATATGACCTCTCTGCAGCGTTGTGTACTAAGCTCCAGGGGCCTTCGTCCGTTGCTGGCCAAGAGTATCCATGCCATCTCCGGCAACACCTCTTCCGTGCTGCACGTAGAAGATTGCGAGTTGTTCACCGAAGGCGCGGAATATGTATATGGTCTCACGAACGGTAGTCAGATGCAGATCCGTAATTGCCGTGTGCAGGTGGACTGCAAGAACAGTCCGACGTACGGCATTTTCATTAATAATTACCGTGATTCCACCATACAAGCAGATGCCCGCGCCGTGATAGAAAATACGCATGTCACCTGTACCGCCAAGAACGGAGCCTATCCTGTTTATTCGAATGGCCCGGTGGATTTGATTCGCGACACGGTGATCTGCCGGGTGGAACAAGAGCGGGCGACTGCTTTCTATGCGGCCCGCGATACGACGTGGCAACATGCGACGCACTGTCTGTTTAGTGCCGAAGCGGGTTATATCTCCGCCTACGGCGCCAATATGGCACGAGGTTACCTGGAGGCGACCGATTGTTCGTTCTTTAGCAAGGCACGTCAAGACACGGCGCAAAACAAGATGGTGGACTGCACGGTGCGCGGTGTGGCGGTGAGCGCTAACGGCGGTGCGAACCTTCGTCGCTGTACGATTCAAGCACAAGGCACGAACCCCTTGGTGGCGCGCAGTGTGAGCGGTATCACAGGCAATGCGTCCGCCCGGTTACAGATCGAAGACTGCACCATCACCGCGCAAGGAGCGGAGAACACCTACGGGATCAATAACGGTTGCCAATTAGAGGTAGCTCGTTGTACGATCGATGTGCGTTCGGCAGGTAACACGGCCTACTGCATCAACACGCAGGCTCCGAAAGAGGAGAGCGACACCGTTCGGGTGCACGATTGTCATCTGAAAGTGCAGGCACAGGACAAAGCGTACGTGATCAACAACAATACCCAGGCTTACGGCAGGATGTTTTTCTACGGCGGTTATTACTCCGAGCGGGAGTACCTAAGCAAGTACTTGCCGGAAGGCTATTGTATCTATAAGATCACGTCCGGAGATGAATACGCGGCGGGATATCACTATGTCATTCGTCCGATAAGCAATCCCGGTGTACCGGTGGCCAAATTATACCTGAACGGGCAACTGGTAAACACCTACGATCGTTTGGAAGATGCCTTAGCGTACATGCAGTTCAATGAGGGGGCGTACACGACGGTGGTGGATGGCAGTTGTCAGTTAAGCGCGGGTACGTATTATGTTCCCGACTATGCGACATTGGTGATTGCCAATGAGGAAGGTCAGACCTCCGCTATCGGTACGATAGCAGCCCGCACCCCCATCGATAATTACAACCGCAAAGCGTTTGCGCGTGTGGAGATGCTGGACAATACATCGTTAATCGTGGAAGGTGTCTTAGAAGTGAGTGCATTGCAGCAAGACGGTTACGAAATTATCAGCACGGTGTCCGGCGCGACGGGTTACGGTCATTTGCATCTGGCTCCAACCGCATCGATCATCATGGAGAGCGGTTCGCATCTGCAGGCATGGGGATATATCACCGGCACGGGAACGATCTCGGCACTGAACGGTTCACATATCCACGAGTTCCTGCAATTAGGCGACTGGAAAGGAGGATCTATCACCTATGAGATGTTCAACAACCGGCAACGTGTTTACCCGATCACCCATTTCTTCTATCAGAATATCGAATGTCCGATTGTTTATCACAAAGGCTGTAAAGCGTACGGATCCAGCTATATGAAGATCAGTTCGATTGCTGCCACGCACGATGATATCCGTATCATTGACAACCAGAATTCCCTGTTTGTGATCGCCGACACAGCGAATGAGAACAGCTATATCCACAAAGTGTACGATTCGCTTACCGATCGTATAATCTGGTCTACAAGCGGCGACGTGAGCATTGATCAGTTGAATATAAAACACACCAATCCGTTGATTAGCAACTACAGTCTTATCTCCACCAAATACGTGCTGCCCGTTAGCACCAACACGACAATTCGTGTGCTGTCCGGAACGCTGGAGATTGCGCACGATGTCGCTTTATTACCCGGTAGTGAGGTAGAAATAACACCGCAAGCACAGGTACATATCCCGGACGGAATCCGACTCTATGTGTACGATGTGGAACAATGGGGCGATTACAATGACAAACGCTACTACACCATCTCCTATTCGCCGAGTTGGACAAGCTGTCCGCGGGATACGAACCTCGTTTCAGCACGTATAGTAGTGGGCGGAGAGATCGCGATCGAAGGCGCTTTATACACGACCGACAGCGGAGCGGATATCGTAGGCTGTGACAGTGTGGAGGGCCGGATCACATTCGTTAACGGAGCCCCAGGAGACGGCGTTATTTACCAGTTGGTAGGCATTTTTGAGGATCACTGGTACGCCCAGCAGATCGCTATGTCAGCCGCTTTACGCAACGCGGATAGCAGTTATGTCTATACGTTTGATGCCGATGCCGGCGATACCTATATCTATCACGAAGGCGTGTGGCAAAAGCCGCTCGGTACAATTGTCGAAGCCCCTGTCCCTTTAAGCGGGCGCGCTCAACTCATCATGCAGGATGGCACAATCTACGTGCAGACTCCTGACCTGCGTTTCTATACCCTACTCGGTCTCCCGATAGAGTTCATTAAATAATCATTAGAACGGGTAACCGATACCGAAGTTGATGCGGATGGCATCAAGGGCGGAGGGAATATTATAATAAGATTTTATGGGTTTGTTCAAGTCGGGTTTACCTTCTTTGTCGTACTTGAAGGTCTGGTACGGTGCATGAATACCGACACCGATATCGAGGCGTACAACGAGTCCGTCTATATCCAGACGCAGACCGGCACCTGTGCCGAGAGCGATCTGCTTGGCAAACTCGGGATTGTTGATGATGCCGTCATAGAGGGTCTCGGGTATCTCGAGGCGCGTGAGGTAGTCATCGTGTCCGGCGGCCTTAAACAGATCCATGGTCGAGTACCAGTTCCACACGTTACCGGCATCCAGAAACGCTGCGCCGTATAGTTTCCACACGATCGGGAAGCGGAATTCGAAATTAGCCTCGAGCTTCACGTCACCGGAGTGGAAGAAGTTCTGGTTGTATTTCGCCGAATAGAAGTTACCGGGTCCATAGGCGTAAGGCGACGAGGCACGAAGACTATTGGGACCACCGGTATAGAAGGCCTCCGAGAGGGGCGAGAAATGTGAGTTACCCAGCGGAATATTCGCCCCGGCAAAGAGTCGCGTAGCGATACAGATCTTGTCCGTAAAATTGAATTTATTGCGCAATTCAGCCGTGAGTTTGACGAACTGATTGAAGGTGATCTTTCCGAGTGGTTTCTCTTTGGTGTTCCAGTTGTAGCCGAAGAGGCAATAGAGTGCGTTGATCAGGTTACCGGACTCCTTCACGCCGAGATCCAAGAACGTATTCACGGCGCGTTTGGAGCGATAGTTATCATAGATAAAGTTATACCCAATAGACGGAATGAACTCATCGCCGGCAATGACCTTGATCAGTTGCGGGTACTCGGCTGCTTTGTTGAGCAGACTGTCCGTCTCCGCTTTCATCAGCACCACAGAGAGCGAGAAAGGCGTAAACGCGTGCGTGATATAAGAAGAGTGAGCCGAGCGGATGAAATAGGTGAACGAGCCGCTCAGTTTATGTACGCCGTACCCGCCGGCGATGTTCTCGTATTGGTAGCCGAGCATGTACCGCGTGTCGCCTTGTGGGTTGTTATCTCCTTTCCAATGGAGGTACGGGAAGACGAGCGAGGCGTTGAGACCGAGTTTATACGTATCGGTCTTTCTCGGATCACCCGGATGTCGATTACGCAGCGCCCAGTAATACGCGCCGTTGCCTTTGAGCGTGAATGTCTCGCCTTTGCCGAGCACGTTCCTGATGGTCGATTTGAGTGTCAGGTCAGGTCCGATACTATTATTCGAACGATACGCCACGCCGGCATCGGCCGATAGACCGTAGATACGGGTGATGCTATCCCCACGGAAGAGTTGTTTACGCCGCCAGTCCTTGGTAGCTCGTACAGCAATACCGGACTTATAGAGTTCCCCCTCGAAGACGTTGTTGTAGTCACGCTGCGAGTAGAGACGCAAGAGGACGTTGCCGTCTTTGGTTAACTTGTAATCGGCGGTGAAATTGGCGAACATACCGGTCGTTTTATTGACCTCCGGATTGTCCGTCAGCGAGGTACCTAACGTGAGGCGCAGCTTATCTTTAAAGAAGGATTTGCTAATCGATATATTCATGTCATTGGTCGTCCCGGTGTTGTGTTCGCTCTGGCCGCTACTAAAGTCGATGTCCACCACCTTACCCATTTTCGAGTTTGCCAACGCGGCATTGATGCGGCTGTTGATAACGGAAGAGAGGGCGTATCCGCTACGTTGTGCGGCTACGTTGCTCTCGCCCACGTACATACCGGTTGCAAGCAGCGTTGCAGCCAATCCTTCGCGCGTACCTTCATCCACGGTAGCCAACTCACGGGTGATGGTCTCATCATCGGGCGCTTCGAGGAAGAAACCGATACTCTTCAGATCGATCGAGTCCAGTTCGCCGTTAATCCGGACACCGGTGGTGAAGTCCACTCGACGTGTCTCCTCCCCTTCCGTCTCGACATCAGCTTTTACCTTCTGCGAGGCGGAGATAGCCAGTTGGGTTCGGCCTATCGGTCCGTTGAAAGCGATATGACTGCCGGAGTCCACATGGAACGGCATGATGGGGTACGCTTTGGGCGAGTAACGGACAAATCCGTCATCGACGTTGATCTGTCCACCGAGGGCGAGCGAGTCAAGGTTTGATACCGGACAATGCACATGCACCGTGCCGTGGGGCTTGACCTGCACCAGATTTTTCTCGTCGATAGGGTACGTGATGTCGGTGACCGGCAGAAGGGTCAGATCGACATCGGCGATGATACTGTCCAGTGCACCAGTAATGCTACCGCGGATGTCGGTAGCCAGTTCACCATAGACGGGGATCGGACCGCCTTGCGGCAGTTTGACCGGCGCAAAACTATCGGCAGCAAGCGTGATGTCGAGCCGCATACTATCGAGATCCAGACCACCATTGAGAGTTAGGTAGGTACTGTCTGCAGCATAGATCGGCAGGCCGTTGAGGTCCACATGGTTATGGTGCATGATGATCGGAGTCTCACCCAACCCGATCGCTATCTCGTAAGGCTTGTATTCGGCCGTTACACCCAGCGGCTGTACGTCAGCCGAGATGTCCGGTTTGTAGGGTAAACCATCGACAGAAGCCGATGCCCGCACCGCACCAGTGAGGCCGATGTCAGTAGGCAGTGTCACAAAACTATTTACCAGTTCGAGGGGGATGTCATCCAACTGGACATCTGCCCGCAGGGCGTTGGCATAGAGGGAAGAGGGTTCGATCTGCAGGTTGACAGCATGACTACCCAAATCCTTATTGGCATAATAGATACTATCCAGTTTCAGTTTCCCACCGCCGTACAGGTTGCGTCCTTCACGCATCAAGTCAAACCGGAACGCCGCGTCGGTGCAGAGGTCATAGAAACTCATCGCACCGTCCGTGAGGCGAGTGTCGGCAGCAATCATCGCATTCGTGTACCCTTCCATCATACGAATCTCCGTGGAGGCCTTTACCGCCGGCAAGCGCAACGAATCAGGCAGGTACAGAGTGAGCGGAGAGAGTTTGACTGTGGTCTGCTGCGAATCGGAGCGTAACGCCACAGCGACCTTGTCAAACGCTATACCGGTATTATCGATAATGGATTGTATCGGACTGCCTTTGCGCAGCGTGATATCAGTATTGATAGCCGGTATTTTACGACGAATCGTATCAAGCACCGTGAGATCTTTGAGCGAGGTCAGAGAGGCGATCACCGCCGAGTCACTGACTGTAGCAACGAGCGGTTGGATACGGTCGATAAGCGTCATGAGCGGCATCGGAGATGCGATATCCGCTTTCAGTCCCGGCATGGAAAGCGCCAGCGAAGTGACGCTGTCCGTGGATCCCTCAAAACGCGTATGGGAGAGGTTGAACTTGTCATAGATAGCTTCATCCAACCGCAGTTTGACATGCGAACGCATGGGGCGTTTAGGGTTGATACCCCTACCCTCTGCTTCCACATCACCGGCGAGGACAATACGAGGCGCGTCCTTCAGGAAAGGCGAGAGGTTGACACGATCGATATGAACAGTAGCGTCATAGACTTCGTCATCAATATCATAGGACGCCCGCAGACTGGCCTTGCTGCCTTGGTACTCGGCATCACCGGTGATCTCCACCCGCATGGTCTCGAGGTTCATCTCGGTAGCATAGAGGTCGGCTTTCGCCCCCATCTCATCGGAACGTACATGCAGGCCGTCCGAGGTGATGAGATAGTCGTTCAGATGAACGGAAGCATTGCCGTAGATGGTGTCCGTCGGAATACGGAGTTCGCCGAGCCCGAAGACCAGCCCACCTACGTTCAGACGCTGCGCGTCATAGATATTCGCTCCCACATCGACCAAGGCCTGCGTGGATAGCGCGCGCGTACGAATATCCAAGTTGAGCGGTGTCATGGCGTAGTGGATATTGCGCAACTCACCGTCCGGAATATCGAAAGCCAATAGCAGAGGCGTTGTATCCTGCGCCGTGGTATCGGGAGCAGTCTCGCGCAAGTCAATGAGCACGTCTACATCGTTCAGACGCAGTCCGTGCAATGGGTACTTGCCTTCAGCAATGAGGATATGCGAATCGGATACCTCCAGTTTGCCGACAAGCGCATCAATGCCTACAGAGGCTATCAGACTATCCGAGTGGAAAACCGTTTTTTCCAGATACAACTCATCCACCTGAATCGGTATCTGCGTGAAACGCTGGAGAATAGAATCTTGACCTTGCGTCCGTAAGGTTGCTCCTAACCGTAGTGTATGGACGTAGATAAGTGTGTCCTGCCCCCGATGCCCTACAAACAAACTGTCTACTTCAATCCGCAGAGGCAAGTCCGCTTCTCCCTTATACGCACGGTAAAGTGCCATCGGGGAATGGTGGAAAGGCGATAGGTACAATCGTCCCAAATCGATGTCGATTTCCAACATCGAACTCAATAACGCGACTATCGCAGCAACAATACTATTAGAAATTCTTCTGAACACCGAATTTCAATCCGTACATACCCGGCGTAAACTGACTAGCCAACAGGTTCTTCAGTTTACCTGAGAAAATAATGATATCATTCGTGTACTCCCTATGGTGCTCAACGTCACCCGTCAAATCATCCGTTTTCTCGTAGAAACGTGTCGTGCCGCTATATCCGAGACTCATGATGGAGAAGAAGATCTGGAAGGTACTCTTGCGGTTAAAGCGATAGGTTATAACCGGCGATACCTGGCAACCGTAGGTGACGCTGTATTTCAAACCATCATAGTCGGTGCCGGATATATTTCCTGCCGTCACACGCGGAAACTCCATACCGGTATATAAGTGCGCCTCGAGCCAGATACCTAACTTGTCGTTAAACATTGATTTCAAGCGATAGCGCACATACGGTGTCACGTCCCAGGTACCGCGCATAACACGGATATCTTCAGTGTAAGTTCTGCCGGTAAGCACCTCTTCTTGCGAATAGGTAGTGTAGGCATCCTGGTACGAACCGCCTACACGCAAACCCAAATAGACACGCTCTTTGAGTTTCCACCCTATCTCCGGCTGCAATGCGATTGACCAACCATTCTCTTTCGTGTTCTGTTTTGAGTCATGGTGCCAATAGATGTCGAAATTGTAACCGTAGTACAGTTTCTGCTTCCACAACGGTTTCTCTTCTACCTGAGCCTTTTCGGATACGCTGTCCGTCGGAGTTTGTGTTTCACCGGCTACAGTTGCTACGGCGCCTAAACCGGCAGCCAGAGGGTCACTTTCATTTTGTGCCCATACAGCGGTAGTCATCACCACCGCCGCAATCATCAGATAGAATTTATGCATGGCTTTCGTTATTTTGATTTTCGGTTTTTGGGTCATTCTCCGTCATGTTCGTTAAGAAGAGGTTGACCACCCTCTTGGTGACCACGGTATGCTTCAGCACTTTGTTGACTTTATCGGCATGCGAATTGAGTTTTTTCTCAGACGAAGTCATGGGCTTTTGTTCGGCCTGCTCCACTTCCTGCTCACGCTTGTCGATCTTGGCCTTCAGCCCCGCAGAGGCGTGATTATACACGAAGTTGTAACACGGTATACTCGTCTTCATAATGTATGGGGTAAGGAAGGTCGTCAGCACAGAGGCCGCGACGATGATCGGATAAATAGCGGGATCGATGACACCGAGTTGGTTACCTAAGGTAGCGATGATGAAGGAGAACTCACCAATCTGCACGAACGAGAAACCCGTACACATGGCGTCTTTGAGCGTTTCTCCGCCCCACCAGCAACCGAGGGTTCCGAAGGTGATCATACCAACGATAACCACTACTGCCACCAGCAGTATCGACGGCCAGTACTCCACTAACGAGGAAGGGTTGATCATCATACCTACGGAGACGAAGAAGATAGCCGCGAAGACGTTCTTGAGTGGGGACATGAGATGCTCGATACGGTGCGATTCTAAGGTCTCAGCCAATACCATACCCATCACGAACGCACCCAACGCACTACTGAAGCCGGCTTCTTCTGCCGTGAGCACCATCCCCATACACAAGCCGAGCGCAAGGATAATGAGCGTCTCATCGTTAAGGTAGGGACGCACCTTGCGGATAATGGTCGGAATTACTAAGATACCTACTACAAACCATACCACCAAGGTCAGCACCAGTACACCGATCGTCTTGAGTATCACGACTGCATCGAAACTACTGCTTGTAGCAATATTAGATAGCAGCACCATCAGCACCACGGCGATAATATCCTCCAGAATCAAGATACTCGTTGCGCCCTGCACAAACCGTTCTTTACTCCATCCTGCCTCGTCGATAGCTTTCATCACGATGGTCGTACTGGACATACAGAGCATCGCCGCCAGGAACATCGAGTTCATGTTATCCAACAGTGCAAACCGCCCTACGCCGTAACCCAACAGCAGCATACCCACCACGATGGTCAGCACGCCGATAAAAGCGGTTTTACCACTCTCGAACATTTTCTTTAACCGGAACTCGAGACCGATACAGAACAGCACGAACAGCACACCGATCTCCCCCCATGCCTTGACGTTCTCGGGATTAACCAGGTTCTCACCCGCTAAATTCGGTCCGACTAATACGCCAGCTACGATGTAGCCTAACACTACCGGTTGTTTCAACCATTTGAACAACAGACTCACTATACCTGCCGTGATCATTAATATATATAAATCATGTACCATAGAGATGTTGTTGATATTTCTACACTGTTGCTTCGATATTCCAAACAAAAGCACGGACACCGACTTCTTCGTTACGGAGGTCAAGTTTCTTAACAGACTCGAGTAAAGCGGGCACCTGTTCGTCTTCGACGACAGTGATGACGCAGGAGTTCATCTCGGGCCAAGCGTGCGTACCACGGCGGGGTTCGCCGCCGTTGGTACCACGACCTTGCACCTGCTCAAAGAACGTGAAGCCATGGATGCCTAACACGTCCAACATATATTCCACACGACCCGTGTTTGCCTGATTAAATACGATCATTACAGATTTCTTAGCCCCTTGGGCACGATTAACTTCGTTTTTCATTTCTCGTCTCCTTTCTTTACTTTGAGGTTCATGAAGATGAATTTCTTGCGGAGAGCTTCCTGTTTGTCGCGGTCGCCGTGGCGTGACATGACGCCGTAGAGCACAGGCACGACGTAGAGCGTGAGGAAGGTCGAGACAGTCAGACCGCCGATAACGACGATACCCAGCGGCTGCCACATCTCGGCGCCTTCACCGGAAGAAACCGCCATAGGAATCATACCGAGGATGGTAGTGAACGCCGTCATGAGGACAGGACGGATACGGCTGCGTCCGGACATCTGGATAGCCTGGTTGAGTTCGTAGCCACGTTCGCGCATCAGGTTGATATAGTCCACCAGCACGATACCGTTTTTCACCACAATACCGACGAGCAACACCAGACCCAGCGCACCGATCATATCCAGCGACCTGCCGGTAAGCCACAGCGCGATGATAACACCCGAGAGGGCAAACGGAATAGTGAACATGATGATTCCCGGCATTCGGAGGCTCTCAAACTGCGACGCCATAACGATATAGACCAGCATAATAATCATCAGACCAAGCAGAATCATGTCGGAGAAAGTGTCCTGCTGGGTCTCGACATCACCGCCGATATGGGTGGAGTAACCTACCGGGATGTCAAGTTGCGGGATGACCTCCGTCTCAATCGCTTTCGCAAGTTCGCCAAGGGTAGTGTTGTACGGCGTAGCCTTGACGGTTACGATACGCTGACGCGCCTTACGCTCGATGGTAGGCGGCGCCCAGTATTCGCCAACCGCAGCCACCTCGGACAGTTTGACGGTTTTACCCGTCGCCGTAGGTATAGAGAGGTTGAGGATGTCGGAAATCGAGTTGCGGTCCTCCTCCATGAGGCGTACCACGATGTCGTATTCCGAACCGTCGTCCTTGAGATAGCCGCACGCCATACCTGCCACGCGGTTGCGGAGATAGGTAGAGATAGTAGCGGAGCTCAAGCCGAGACGCGAGGCTTTCTCTTTGTCCACGGTAATCTTGATATCCGGACGGTCGTCCTCTCGGGAGATATTCACGTCGCGGGCACCGGGCAGTTGCGAAATCAGCTGACGGCATTGCTCCGCCATCTGGGAGGTCTTATCAAAATCATAACCGTAGATCTCCAAGTCCACTGTGATATCGCCACCGGGTCCGCCGGATGAAACAGCACACTGGTATTCGTTAATCTCCGGATAGGATGCCATCTCCTGACGGAGAATCTCTGCAAGAGTCCAGATGTCGCGGTCACGCTCCCATTTCTTAGGCAGACGGATGGTCATCTGGATCTTGTTGTTCATCGTGGACGAGAAGAGAGAAGCGATAGAAGCATCGTCGTTGGAACCGGCGGAGGTGTTGATCAACTGAATCTCCGGCACGAGTTCTACGAAGCGTGCTTCCAGTTTGCGGGCGGTCTTAAGGGTCTCCTCGATACGCGTACCGCGTTGCAATTTGACGGTCACGGTCAGACGTCCGTTATCCTGCTCTTGCATGAAGTCCGTACCGATCTTGCCTGCAAAGACAGGAATCAGAGAGGCGGCAAAGAACGCGATGAGGATAAGGAAGGTGAGCGCTTTGTGGCGCAGACACCAACCAAGCGACTTAGCGTAGTACTCATCAATGACGTCGAGCATGTGTACCACCGTGCGGTCATACCAGCCTTTCTTGCCCGCCTCGTCATCGACCAGATTTCCGTTCTCATCCACATGCACTTTCTTTGCTTTCAGCAGCTTGGAGCAGAGCATAGGCGTGAGTGAGATAGCCACAAGGGTGGAGGTACAACATACCACGGTGACAATCCATCCGAGCTCATGGAACATAATACCCGCCATACCATTGAGCATGGTCAGCGGCACGAATACCACTACAAGTACCAGGGTCGTCGCAATAACGGAAACCCAGACCTCGTTGGTGGCGTAGATAGACGCCTCGTGCGGATCCTCGCCGCGCTCCACGTGACGGGTGATATTCTCCAAGACCACAATCGCATCATCCACCACCATACCGATAGCGATGGTGAGCGAACAGAGGGAGATGATATTGAGCGACGAATCCGCCAGACCGAGATAGATGAACGCCACAATCAGGGCGATAGGAATGGTGATACCGATGATAATCGTCGCACGCCATTTGCCGAGGAAGAAGAGAACGACCAATACAACGAAGAGAAGGGCGTAAAGCACGGATTCCTCCAGCGAGTTGATTGAGTTCTGGATATTCTCCGAGGAGTCGTAGATCTTCTCAATCTTGACGTCTGTCGGGAGCTGTTTCTGTATCTTCGCCAGTTCGGCACGCACGTCGCGGCAGACCTGCACGGTGTTGGCACCTGTCTGCTTGGAGATGATCAGACGCACCGCCTCACGACCGTTGGTCTTCTCGTCCAATGATAGGTCCTTGATTGTATCCTTGACGGTAGCAATGTCACGAATGAAGACCTGCTGGCCCTGCGGCGTCATGGCTACCATGAGATTCTCTATCTCCGAGGACTCGATGTACTCCGAACGTACCTGCATCTGGTACTGCTCCTGCGGCATCTTGATCGTACCCGAAGAGAGGTTGAGGTTGTTCGCGGAAACTACTTGTCCCACCTGCTCCAGCGTGATACCGTAGGCGTCTAGTTTCTGCTGGTCAATATTGACATACACATAGCGGTCCGGCGCACCAGAAAGAGAGATATTACCGATACCGTCAATGTGGTTCAACTGCGGTACCACTTCGTCGTTGAGAATCTTATCCAGACCCGCGTAGGTCTCATCCGCCGTAATGGAGTACTGGCAGATAGGCATAGAGGAAGTGGAGAACTTGAAGATAACCGGCTTGGCACAGTTGTCCGGCAGGTTATTCGCTGCCATATCAACGAACGAACGCACGTCGTTCACCGCCTCGTCCATGTTGCTACCCCACTCCAACTCCAGCTCCACCACGGAGATATTATCCTTGGACTGCGAAGTGATGTGTTTGAGGTGATCGACGGAGGTCAGGGCGTTCTCCATGATCTTCGTCACGTTGGTCTCCATCTCGCTCGCCGATGCGCCCGGATAGGTAGTCATGACCGTGATATACGGCAGGTCCATCTCCGGGAACTGGTCAATCGGCAGCTTCAGGAAACTGTATATACCGATGACGATGACCGCCACAAAGATCAGGGCGGTGGTCACCGGTTTTTGGATTGCTGATTTGTATATGCTCATATGATTTATTTTAACCAGGTGACCTAGGAGTCATAGGAAACCTAGGGATCCTAGTTATTCTACAATGTTTACTTTCACTCCGTCCACGAGTTTGTGCTGGCCGGTGGTGACGAACTCAACGCCGGCTTTAATCTCAGGAGCAATGATTTCTATATCCTGGTCGAAACGCTGACCCAATTCCACTGCTACACGTTTTGCGCGTCCTTCCTCCACGATGAAGACATAGCGGTCGTTGGCTCCGACGAGTTTCTCTACGCTCTGGTAGGGCACTACGATAGCGTTTGCCTTGCCCAGACCGATGGTTGTCGTCACATACATTCCCGGACGAAGCAGGTTTCTGCCGTTGGGAATCACTATCTTGCATTGGAAAGTGTGGCTGGAGGGGTCAATGGTCGGATAAACGATTTCCACCGTTGCGGGGAAAGTCTGTCCGGGATAAATCTCCGAAGCCAGCGTCAGTTTCATACCTGCCTTGAAAAGCGGGAAATAAGTCTCTGGAATAGCCACGAGCGCTTTGAGTTTGTCGATCTGCGTGAGCACGAGAATAGGTTGCCCGCCATAGAGTTCGCCATCCTCGTAGTTTTTCGCAGAGATGACGCCGCTGAAAGGAGCTTTGACATACGTGTTGATTTGCAGGAACTCCAGTTGCTCTTTGGTCGAGTTATACTGAGCCAGGATCTGGTCATATTGTTGCTGGGTAGCCGAACCTGTCTTGAGCAGTTGCTCAACACGGTTCTTCTCGGTCTCGAGATTAACGAGCGAGATCTTGGTGGTCTTGTACTGCGTCTGATCCATGCGAACGAGGTCTGCTCCTGTCGATACATGGTTTCCCACTTCGCAGTAGATATGCTCGATCTTACCGGTGAGCGAAGGAGCCACGTTCTGGGTCAGGTAGCCTTGCAGGTTGGTGGAAACAGAGATCTCGCGCTCTATCTCACGGGGTTGGAGAACGATGGTGCGCACTTGCTCCACGCGCTCTTCCTCTTCCGCAACAGAGGTCTCTTTGCTGCCGCAGCCCACAAGCGCCAGCGCGGCAAAAATGTAAAGAAAATTCTTTTTCATATTATTGATATTTAATTATTTCGTAATGACGTAATGAGGTAATGACGTAATTAGTTATTAAGGAACTGCTCCAACTCGACTTGCGCGTTGACGAGTTCCAGCATCGCCTGGACATAGGTACTCTGGGCATTAATCAAATCGTTCGATGCGTTCGTCAGTTCAAGGTTGGATGACGCGCCCCATTTGAATTTCTCCGTAGCGGAGTTAAAGACGCGCTGCGACACCTCGATATTATCTTTCTCGTTGATATAGGTCTCGTACGCGTTCGTCAGGTTGAAACACAACTGACGATATTGAATCTCAAGATTATCGGTCGTCTCAGAAAGGGTGTTCTTGGCTTCCTCGAGTGCGATCTTTTTCTCTACCACACCTGCGGCACGCTTACCGCTCGACCAGAGGGGCATTCGTACGCTGAGTTGCACCGTATTCGGCGGCGTCATACGCATACCTCCTTCGCCGTAGTAATGCTGGTTCATGTAATTATATCCCACGCTGAGCGTCGGTCCGTACGCCCATCCTGCCATGTGGACGTTTTTCTTAGCCAACTCTACCTGTTTCTGAAGCAACTGATAACTCAGGTTGTTCTCTATTGCAAAATTCTGTCCTAACAGCGCCAACACGCGATCCGGAGACAGGACATCGTCGATATTTTCCGTGAGCACCAACTCCGTCTCTACCGGCACGTCCAGCAGCACTTTAAGGGCGTTCGTTGCCAACTCGATCGTACGTTTCTGCGAGTTAATCGAGTTCTTGAGCGTGTTCACACGAACGCGAATCTGATCTGCCGCCGTCTGCTCTGCCGCACCCGCTTCCACCGCGTGACGCGTCATGGCCTCGAGGTCCTGAATATTGATGAGGCTGGAGTCCAAAAGCGACGATATACTCTGCAGCGCAAGCACCGACACGTATGACGCCATCACACTGCCGCGCAGTTCAGACTCCGATTTCTCGAGCGAGAGTTTCTTCATATCGATGGCGATATTGTTGAGCAGCACGCCCACGATGCCTTGTCCGTTGAGTCCCATCGAAGCCGTCACTCCAAATGCACCGACATTCGGCATGTTTATATTCACATCAGCGCCCATCATGGAGAGGGTCGCGCTGTAGCCGAGATAGTTGCTGTAACTATACGAACCATCTACCTGCGGCAACAGAGATGCGATAGTCTGCCAGCGGGCTGCATAGGCTTCCTGCACCGCCAGCGAGGCGTTCTTCAGGGATCGGTTCTGCTTGATAGCATAATCCTGCGCCTCTTTGAGCGAGAGACTCAGTACGGTGGGGGCTGCCTCGTCGGCCGATTTCTTCGAGCCGTGCGTAGCTGCCATGACGTGGTCTTCCGCCATTACCGCTGTACTCATCGCGAGCATTGCGGCGAAAAATAAAACTGCTTTTCTCATTATTGTTGATATAATTTTAATCCTTCTTCGCTTAATATGCCTCTCATCAGTATGTCTGATGCCACGCGGCTGAACTGCGGGAGGTTATGTCCCTTGGATTCTATGAGTTCAAAATCCCGCAAGGCATCGGTGTATATCTTAGCAAACAGATGGGAGGTATAGTCCTTATTTATATTCGCGCGCACGAGTCCCGACTCCATGCCTCGCTCAATAAACTGCTCAATATAATGTTGTTGCGTCTCAAAAGAATGGCGCTGAAAATCGCTATACTGACGAGGATAATATTTCTTAAGGTCATACACCAATTGCGGCACTTTGCGTACATCTTCTTTCTCGGTCGTTATCCAATTGGTGAACTTCCGCACGATACCCCGGAAATCTTCCGTCTCCATCGCGGTGCGCATTTTCTGCTCCATGTGCTCCACATTCGCACGCAACAGTTGCTCTACCAACTCATCTTTGGAACCGAAATAGACGTAAAACGTCTTCTTCGACATACCGAGTTCACGGCAGATATCATCGATCGAGACACTACGGATACCCAGGCAAAAAAAGAGCTCGCCGGCCGTCTTTATAATATGTGCGCGTTGATCTTGACTCATAGATTTTCACAAAACGGCTGCAAAGGTACTACTTTTTTTTGATATATGCAAGAAAAAAGGAAACTTTCTCCACCGAAAAAGTTTCCTTGTAAAGTTTAGTTAGCAAAATCGCCTATCGGATACGTGCTCCTGTAAGGCTGTAGATTGCACCCTCGCGGAGGATATAGATTTGTCCGCCGATTAGGATTTTACGAGTAGGCTCCATAGACGGAACAGGCTGAATGGCGGTAGAGGAGCACCACGGAGCAGTGGTATATAAGACGATATCCTCGCCTCCGGCCTGTTGTTGGTACAGCGAGACGGGAGCATCTTGGCGGGTATAATAAGACCAATAGGATTTCGAACTATAATACTCTAATTGGCGCTCCGGATAGGTAACGGACGTAAAGATCCAACCGCCTGTCTGTGCATTGATAGCATAGGTAAATTTATTGTCCGTTGTATTTTCGCCCAGTTTGATGTTATAATACGTCTTCGTTCCATTCACCGATTTCTCGATATACAGATATCCTGCCTCAGCATTCCGGAAGGTAAGCGTACCATCCTCATTCACTGCAATATTCCATATGATCGAATCCGCAGGGTAAGAGATGATATTACCATAGGCTTGCACCACGGCATTCCGCAAGTAATAACCGGTGAAGGTAGCGCTCATAGCGAACAAGCCGTCCTTTTCTCCTACTACGAGGTAATTACCACTCGTCAATTCCTGCGTAGAGGAGATTTTCAGATATTCGTCGTTAGACAGGCTGGGTTCTTGCTCCGCCAAGCAGCTGAAGACCGCATAGTAGGCAATATCTTCCTCCGGAATCAGACCTGTGAAATCAAATACGGGGAGCTCCGTGCTTTCTATTGGATACTGATAGGTACTCCAGCCGGCGAACGTATATCGATCGCATGGAGCAACCGGTTCCGTAACAGGCTCCATCGAGTCTCCGGCATGTCCGACGCGAGTAGCATACGCGCCACCGTTGCTATAGAAAGTGACGGTATAGTCGGGTTCCACAATTGGCTCGGAAGAGCATCTGAGCGAGAAGTTCGAATAGGAAGCAGGTGCACCTCCGCCTACTGTGACAACGATACTGGTGAACTGAACTTGTTTACTGCTATTCGCGAGTACAATCTCTCCGGAAGCACCCGTCCATGTTCCGGACGTACCGTTTGCAGTATACGATCCACCACCACTCGACAAAGTCACATCTGCCGCATTTCCTTTTGCCGAATTCGTCTTGAGTTCAATCTGCGTGATATCGTTCTCTGCAGTGAATGTCAAGGTACCTCCCGCATATGCACGAATCTGGGTAGCGCTTGACCCATAACCTTTCGTGAAGGTTAATGTTACGCCATCTTTGGTGGCAGATATTTCAGAACCTGAGCCGGATGTTCCTCGTCCCGCAAATTCACCGATCATCTCTACCTCTACTGTTCCGCTGCCAGTTCCGCTTTCTGCTTGCCTATCGGCATAAACGGCATAGAAAGTTAGCGGTGCTGTAACCACTCCACTTGCTTCGGTAAACAAGTCGGCAGGTGCATTGTCGCCTTCGTAGTTCGGCGTAGCGGTCCATCCTCTGAACACACGGTTCTCGGAGCAGTTTGCAGGAGTATTGGCCGGCAACACAAGTGCGCCGTTTTCCGCGATAGAGTCCACCAGCGTTACGATGCCGTTCTCAGACCATGTCACGGCGTATTTTGTCACAGGTGTTGGAGGAGTCGGAGGAGTATCTCCACCACGCCAACCGTTGCTCACACCGGGAACAAAGTTCGGATCGGTCGAAGGCATCAAGAGACTCATATCCACCGTTTCGCCGGCATGCTCGCCCCAGATGTACTCCGCCAGATACGGATAGTCGATAAAGGGATTACGGTTACCCTGGGTTTGCTGAATACCGTTATTACGATCAATCTCTTTCTGCGAAACCGGGTCCTCGCGGTGCCATTTCATCATAAGGACGACGGCTTTCTTGGTAAAACCGAAATAGTGTGCCGCATCGTAAATGCCGCTGAAGAAACTGTTACTTGTTGTTAGGCTGGACAACTGCCATTTAATAATCGTGCCCATGTATCCGCGTGCAAAGTCACCTTTGTACTGCGCTTTGGGTTCAAACACGTTTCCACTGCCATTTACCACTTCACCGGCTGTGGAAGCGATTGTCTTTTTGTCAGTGGACCAGCTACCGGCAGTACCGGACTTGTTTCCATTCCAATCCGTACCACCGTTTACTTCGCCGAACTCATCGTTCGAACGCACACCGTTGATCTTTCCATCCGTAGGTACAAGATGGAAAATATCGCATCCTATACCGGAAGTACCGCCACCCCAGTAGGATTGCGGGATCGAGTGCTCGCGGTTGTAACAATCGCAAACACCGCTATAGGTACCGCATTTATCCGTGTTGTAGGTAAAGTCACACTCGCCATACATATCCCATATCTTATTAGTACCGGGATACACATCAGTGGTGGCATAAGCCGTCCAAAGACCGTTATAACCGAGCGAGTGGTATCCCACATTGGTCTGTGTACTAATGGCAGACCATAGTGTCGCTCCGGATTTACCATTTGCTGAAGCCCAATAGGTTGGGATTTGTGCGGCTGGCGTCACAGAAGCAGCCCAGCCCATCTGCGCGACAAATAGTAGCGCGAGTATAGATACAAAACTTTTTTTCATGATATAGTATGTTATTATTTGCGTGTCAATCAGCGTACAGGTACGCCTTGGATCGTATAGATATGCTCGCCGCGAACGATATAGAGGACACCGTCCATCCATATCTTTTGTGCAGCGGGTTCCGATACGTGGATATCCTCAATGCCTCGATCCGCGGCACAGGAATAAGCCACATTCTTTTTCTTTCCCCAGATATATTCCGCCATCTCAGGGTCATCGACAAAGGGATTGCGATTGCCCTGCTTCTTCTCCACTTTGTTGTTGCGATTAATCTCTTTCTGGGACACCGGATCCTTGCGATGCCATTCCAAATAGAGGGATAACGCTGTTTGATTTAGATCCGCGGTTCCACTTTTAAACACTTTAAAACCTTTTCCTCCCTGCGTGAAACTCTTGTCCATGTAGCAAGTCGCCATATAGAAATAGATTCGCGCAAAATCTCCCTTGTATTCATCAGCCGGTTCAAAAGTCAAGTTAGAACTATTGCTACCAAAAGTGCCATAACCCAATTTCGAAGAACCGTTCGTCCATTGTACATCATCCACCTCGCCTAAAGGCCAAGCGGAACGTTGGGTATTTGCCAAACGATCGGTAGGGATCAAGTGGTGTAAGTCGGTGTACATCGGTTCAGACGTATCCGCCCCCCACCAACTCTTCGGGAGACTATGCTCCCTATTATAACATTCGCAGTCTGATTTCGATTCACCACTACCGCACTTGTCGTATTTGGAGAATACACAGTTGGAGTACATATCCCAGATATTATTCGTACCATCCCCTCGGTCATCTGCACCGGAAGAACTTGCCCATACCTGATTGTAACTGAGCACGGTGTGATTCTTAAGTTTTTCATACAGGGCCTTACGGATCTCATTACCTTTCTTACCGTTCAGATAGTCGTACTGACAGAGGTCTTCTGCGAACAGATAGCCGCAGAAAAGGAGTGAAAATAAGATTGCGAACTTTCGTTTCATTGTATTGGATTTTAAGAGTCAAAAAGGGGGAACGCTTGCGCGCTCCCCTTTTTATCGCGACTTTCGTAAATTAGCGAACTTGTGCGCCACGAACGTCAAACATCTTGTTGCCACGAATGATGTACAGTGTACCATTCATCATGACTTTCTGAACCTTAACAGTCGTGAATACGTTCTCAACTGCATCCGGATCAACTTTCTTCATCGTACCATTCTTGATTTCGAGAATGATCTCATCCGGCTTGCCGTCCTTACCGGCCTTGAAGTACTTAACGAGTTTACCTGCAGCTTCCACATAGTCACCCTTAGCAACTGCCTCGGTTACTTCAGCATAGTATGCTTGTACAACACCAGCCTTTGCGCTCTTGAGGTCAGCCAACCATGCACTCTGTTGCGTCTCACCCGGTTTGAGGTCGTAGCAGAACGATACGAATCCGCGAACAACTACATCGCCTACTTCTACTTCCTTCTGCTCTGCCGTCGGCTCTTCCGGAACCGTTGCTGCAAATTCAACAGCAGCAGCGCAAGTCAGAACGCCTTCCGGTACTTCCGGAGTAATGTCCTCTCCCGGATCGCCACCACCTTCAATCGAGTGGTCGCCATCTACTTTGCTTACGAATACAGCAGTACCGTTCTTGATCTCAATGATGATTCTGCTGTTTTTCGTGTCATTGTACTTTGTGATGCTACCGGTCAAAGTAACTTGGTCGCCGTTGAGAACTTGCATGATAACTTTGTCCTCGCTAACGGTACATGCGTATGCCTCGAACTCCTGTGCGCCGGTATTTTCAGCGTCGTCAGCCATCCACCAGATTTGGTTTTTGTGATCTGCGCTAAAAGGCTCTGCGTTAACAACAAAACCGGTAACTGCATATACTTCATCCGTAGTCTGACCGTCTTGCAATGCCTGTCCGATAGCGATAGCCTCAGCTACAGTAGCCTGAATAACCTCTTGGGGAGTCGGAGCTTCGGGAACTTCGCCGTCCAGATACACCTCAATCTTCGTAGCGCGAACTTGGTTTGCAGAAGCCTCAAAAGCTACCGATAAAGCAGGAGTACCTGCCCAGGTGCCTACCTTGCCTTCAAAAGAATAACCGTCCTGTGCTGTAAAGCAACCCGGGCCGTACTTCGTTTCACCATTAGCGGTGCAAGTAAACACGATACCGGAAATCTCTTTCTCGGCCGAGATAGTAATCGTTGAATTTTTGAAAACACGGATTTGATCTGCAGTAATTGTCGTTTTCGGAGCAATCGCTACAGTGATTCCGCTTACTGTCTCGCTGAAGTTCTCTAAGTTCTCACCTGCAGTAAACTGACCCGGCGTCAGCGTAACAACTGTTGCATTGACAGCTACAACTGCCATCAACGCTGCTACAAAAGTAAAAAACTTTTTCATAATTTTAAAAGTGTTTTAAATCATGGAGTTTCGGCTTCGTCGAGTTGCGTAAGCGAGCTTACACTCGACTTGCACGAACCTTCATAATTGGTTAAATGAATTAGTTAATTAAAAAATATGTTGTATAACATAATATGTTACTTACTTCGTATTTTCGGTGCAAAATTACGAAATTATTTTGATATGTGCAAACTTTTTTGTAATTTTGCAGCGTTTTTTGGAAGATTAAGTACTTTTATGGCAAAAATCATCATTATAGACGACGAAAGAGGTATTCGGAATACTCTCCGTGAAATTTTAGCAGACGAGGGACACGAAGTGGAAGTAGCCGAAAACGGCAAGCAGGGTCTTGAGATGGCGCAAGCCAAGGCCTATGACCTCATCTTCTCGGACATCAAAATGCCGGAGATGGACGGACTCGAAGTGCTTAAAGCACTTAAGGAAGGCGAGGAACCGGTCGAGACACCGGTTGTGATGATTTCCGGTCACGGCGATGTGGAGACCGCGGTGCAAGCCCTCAAAATGGGGGCGTACGACTTCCTGCTCAAGCCCCTCGACCTCAACCGTATCCTTATTACTACCAAGAACGCGCTCGAATCCAAGTCCCTTAAACAGGAGACCAAACAGTTGCGCAAACGCGTGGTAGCCAAAGGTGCCACCATGGTCGGCGAGAGTGCAGCTATTATGCGCGTACGCGATATAATAAATAAGGTTGCACCGACGGAGGCACGCGTGCTCATCACCGGACCTAACGGTACAGGTAAAGAGGTGGTGGCGCATTTGATCCACGAAGGCTCGGCGAGGGCAAACGCCCCGATGATCGAGGTGAACTGCGCTGCCATCCCTTCCGAACTCATTGAATCCGAACTGTTCGGACACATGAAAGGCTCGTTTACGGGCGCTGTCAAGGACCGCGCAGGCAAGTTCGAGCAAGCCGACGGAGGTACGCTGTTCTTGGATGAGATAGGTGACATGAGTCTGGCGGCGCAAACGAAGGTGCTCCGGGCGCTACAAGAGAGCGAGATCACCCGCGTCGGCTCCGACAAAGCTATCAAGGTCAATGTCCGCGTACTGGCTGCAACGAATAAGAATCTGGCAGAGGAAATCGAGAAAGGTAATTTCCGCGAGGACCTCTTCCATCGTTTGAACGTCATTCCTATCGCCGTTCCTGCACTCAACGACCGAATTGAAGATATCCCGTTGCTCGTAGCCCATTTTAGCGAGCAGATTTGCGGTGAACAAGGTATCGCAGTCAAGACTTTTGAGCCCGACGCCATCAAAGCGCTCCAAGCGAAAGATTGGACGGGTAACATCCGGCAGTTGCGCAATGTCGTAGAGCGATTGATTATTTTGGCAGGAGCAAAGATCACTAAAGAGGACGTAGAACTCTATGCTTGACCTTGGCTTGTTCTATGCTTAATAACTAACTAATAACCAACGGATAACGGACAAATAACTAACGAATAACTAACGATTTGAAGGACTTTGACACTACAAAGTTTACATATTCTCAACTATCGCAATATCCGCGAGGCGAGTTTGGAGTTTAGTCCCAAGCTCAACTGCTTCGTCGGACTCAACGGACAGGGCAAAACCAATGTGCTGGACGCGATTTACCTGCTGTCGTTTACCAAGTCGGCTTATACGAGTCAGGATAGTTTGAATATCACCCACGGCGAAGAGATGGCGATGGTGCAGGGGGTTTATAGAGGAAACCGTCTAATAGACGGCCAAACAGAAGAATCTCTTACCATCTCATGCGGATTGAAAAGAGGGGTAAAGAAGCAGTTTCGCAAGGAGAAGAAAGACTATCCGCGGTTGTTGGACCATATCGGGTTGATTCCGTTAGTGATGGTTAGTCCGGCGGATCACCAGTTGATTGAAGAGGGGAGCGATGAGCGGAGACGGTTTATGGACGTGGTGATCGGACAGCGGAATCGGAAATACCTGGATTGCCTGACCAATTACAACGCGCTTTTGAAGCAACGGAATGCCTTGTTGAAACAATACGCCGATGCTCCGAACCCGCCGGACGATCTGTTGGAGGTGCTGGAATGGCAGATGGTAGAACCGGCGGAGTATATCTTCAAAGCGAGGACGGACTTCTTTAAGGAGTTTGAGCCGTATTTCCAGGAGGTTTATAAGGTCATCAGCGGCTCTGCCGAGACACCTGCGTTGCACTATATCAGCCAACTGCAAAACCGCGAGTTACGCGAAGCGTATATTAAGACAAGGCAAAGGGATCTGATACTTGGATGGACCTCTCAAGGTCCGCACAAAGATGACCTCGATATGCGGCTTGGCGAATGGCCGTTAAAGCAAGTGGGCAGCCAGGGACAGCAGCGCACTTTCGTGTTGGCGATGAAATTGGCACAAGCTTTGTACTTAGCAGATATAACGGGAGAGGCACCGATCCTGTTGCTGGATGATATTTTCGATCGTTTGGACAGCGAACGTGTAGAGCGTATTGTAGCGATGGTGCAGGGTGAACAATTCGGACAGATTTTTATTACTGATACCGACCGGCAGCATTTGACGGAGATTATCCAACCCGGGCCTGATGCCAAGATATTCCATGTAGAGAATGGTCAAATTGCGTAACATAGTCATCTTATTACTGCTTACAGCGCTCTCGGTAAACGGCGAGATTGCGTTTAGAGGCGCATGGATAGCTACGGTGGCTAATATCGATTGGCCGTCTGTGGAGGCGGTGGGCGATAAAGAGAAACAGCAAGCGGAGATGGTCTGGATACTGGATTCGTTAGCGAGTTTGGGCATCAATGCGGTGATTTTTCAGGTAAGGCCAACGGCTGACGCACTATACTACAGCAAGTACGAACCAACGAGTCATTGGCTCATGGGTACGCAGGGCGATTCGCTCACATGGGATCCGTTAGAATGGACGATAGAGGAGGCACACAAGCGGAATATGGAGGTGCATGTTTGGCTTAATCCGTATCGGGTAAATTTGGCAAAAACGGACACGTCAGAGATCTGCGCCGACCATATATGGCGGCAACATCCCGAGTGGTTTTGGTGCTACGCCAAACAGTGGTATTTTGACCCAGGATTGCCCATCACCCGCGAGTGGATCTGTACTATAGTACAGGATATCGTTTCTCGCTACGATATTCAGGCCATTCACATGGACGATTATTTCTACCCCTATCCGCAGGGCAAACAGCCTCTCCCGGACACGAAGACTTTTGAACATTTCCCACGCGGTTTTACGGATATCCGCGATTGGCGAAGGGACAATGTCAATATGGCGATTCAGGCAATTAGTCAGACTATCAAAGAGTGCAAGCCGGAGGTGGAGTTTGGAATCTCGCCTTTCGGCGTGTGGCGCAACGCAGACGTCGATTCGACGGGTAGTGCCACGAAAGCCGGTATCACCAATTATGACGATCTGTACGCCGATATACGGCTGTGGATAAGAGAGGGATGGATCGACTATGTACTGCCGCAGTTATACTGGGAGATCGGAAAGAAGGTAGCGGACTATGAGGTATTGGCACATTGGTGGGCGAACGAGGTAAAGGGTACGAAATGTAAGTTATATATCGGCATGGCGCCTTATCGTTTGGAAGGGGCGAGTGCAAAGACTCCTTGGGGACAAGGTAACGAGATTGGCCGGCAGATGAAACTGAACAGGACGATACCGGAGATCAGCGGCGAGTGCTTTTATTCGACAAGGCCGTTGCTAAGGAATCCACGAGGGGTCTGCGATACGATTCGGTTGATTTACAAAGACGATCAGACGGAAAATCTACCTTGGGAATAAAATGACATAACAATTATATCTATGAAAACAAAACTTTTTACTCTTTTCTTTGCCTTAATGGCAAGTGTTGGAACCATCTTTGCCCAAAGCGGCACGTGCGGTGACAATCTCACATGGGATTTAACGGGTGGTGTGCTGACGATCAGCGGAACAGGAGCAATGGCAGATTATAGTTATGCAGCAAAGGTACCCTGGTATAATTATCGCACATCCATTAAGTCCGTAATCATATTAGACGGTATTACAAGAATAGGAAATAGTGCTTTCTCTATGTGCGGCAGGATAACTTCTGTGACACTTCCTAATAGTGTCTCCAGCATTGGAGAATATGCTTTCTCTAGTACCTCTATAACATCAATAACCATTCCCAATGGTGTCTCAAGCATTGAGGAATCAACTTTCTCTAGTTGCAGCAAATTATACACTGTAATAATTCCAAATAGCGTCACCAGCATTGGAGAAAGAGCTTTTTATGATTGCCGTGCTTTGACTTCTATTAATATTCCAAATGGCGTGACAAGCATTGGTAGTTGGGCTTTTTATGATTGCCGTGCCTTGACTTCTATTTATATTCCAGAAGGTGTCACAAGCATAGAACAAAATACTTTCCTTAATTGCACGAGTCTGAATTCTATAACGATTCCCAATAGCGTCACTAGCATTGGAAGTTATGCATTCAAAAATTGCAGCGGTTTGACCTCAATTGAAATTCCCAATAGTGTCACGAACATTGGATATGATGTTTTTGCAAACTGCACCGGTTTGACCTCTGTTATTAATCATGCTACCGAGCCGCAAGTAATAAATAGAAAAGCATTTGAAAATGTTGATAGATTTACATGCCGACTTTATGTTCCCAAAGAGAGTATTGAGGAATATATGGTTGCAATAGGGTGGAAAAAATTTGCAATTATTCAGGCTATAGGTGAAATTCTTGAACCTTGTGTGGTAGCTGTTGGTACCTGTTGTGATAGTCCCTATGATGTTATATGGAGACTTGATTGCGATAGTGTGCTAACCATAAGAGGCACAGGTCCCATGAAGAATTATATGTATGACGCCCCATGGAACAACTACAATTCTTCCATTAGAACTATCATCATAAGAGATAGCGTCACAAGCATTGGACAGAATGCTTTTGCATATTGTCGCAGTTTGACCTCTGTGACGATTTCCAATTGCGTCACAAGCATTGGAGAAGAAGCTTTCTGGGGTTGTGATGGTTTGACTTCTATTGAAATTCCTAATAGTGTCACAAGTATAGGAAATTCAGCTTTTGAAAATTGTATCAGCATAACCTCACTAACCATTCCAAACAGTGTATCTCGGATTGGTAGTTGGGCTTTTTATGAAGTCCCTAATGTCATGTATTCTGGCAACGCGTCAGGGTTGCCATGGGGAGCAAGAAGCGTGAATGGTTTTGTTGATGAGTATCTTGTGTACAATGATTCCACTACTAAGACAAAATTATTAGCCTGTTCAGCTATCAAACATGGAGGAATAACCATTTCCAATAGCGTCACAAGCATTGGAGATGATGCTTTCATTGGTTGTAGAGGATTGACCTCTATAACGATTCCTAATAGCGTCTCCAGCATTGGAAATTATGCTTTCGCCTATTGCTCCGGTTTGACCTCTATTACCAATTATGCGACCTCTCCGCAGAGTATTGGTACGAATGTGGTTGATAGCGTTGATATATCCACCTGCACGCTCTACGTCACGGCACAAAGCGTAGCCGCTTATCAAGCCGCAGATGTATGGAAAGAATTCGGAAACATCCTGCCGATAGAAGGCACTGAGCCCACAGGTAATGAATGTTCTGATCCGAAGATACTTTCATGGGAACCGGTTGAACAACAGGCAAACATGGATCTTTGGTATCTGTTTAACACCCACGACGGAACATTCAATCCTATCATTCCTGATACATGCGACCTGCGTATCAAAATAAGTAACATAAGCGATGAAAACGCGAATGTGTTCGCGGATGTGTATGTTGAGTGCTCAGAACCCGCTTTAAAAGCCGAGTCATACATATTACAGCCTTTCGCAAGCGACTCTTTCGATATTGACCGTGACATGTTGGAACGATTTGGGTGGCCACCGATGATATATAATGTTACATCGAATCAAAATATATCCATCCAGGCAGAACTTATTCCGGATATGCCGCGTGACACCTTGCGCGACACGATTGTTGCTTATGTTTGCCAAGGTGATATGTTCGAAGATACGATTCCCTATAATTGGAAGATTATCGATATGGTTGATCACTCAATGACTTGGATTGACACCTTCCCATTCCGTAATGGTTTACAGATGATGGACTCTATCATTACATTCTACATCCATCCGCTTATTATGCCGGAACCTCTTTCTGCCAAAGAAATGCGTGGAATAGGTGCTGCTCCACTGCTCGTTCAAGGCATGCAATTGTATGTGGATGAGTCGAACGCCGCACTGACGGAATACTACCGCAACCTCGGTAATTCGGTGGATACGATTACCCATATTGACACCGCCTATTGGGCAAAACCGGTGTATTATGCAGATGGAAATCTCAATGCCACGAGAGAAGCCCCATTGGATTTGTCCAAGTATTACTCCAAGAACGAATACATGGACACACTGCTACTCGTAGTCAAGAGCGAAGAGTGTGGGGTTACTCAGCGAATCGAATATATCTTCCCGATAGAGGGATATAAGTATGTCTTCCGAAACGATACAATCTGTCCGCCGGATCCATATTACAATCCGGATACGTTGACTTCCATCGTGCTTGACACCCTCGGTCTACCACGCATGGTGGATACAATAACAATATATTATTCTATGCTTCAGCCTGCACTCTACTCACAGGATGAGATTTCTCTACTACCTTTTGTAGCCAACGGACAACCTATTGATACAACTTTTACTCTTTCTGCGCTCAAGCAGCAGTTTGCGGACGATGCTACGAACTTGACTGCGAGGGTAACGAACATTAAGTGGCAAGTGCTGGAAGGGGATGTTTGGATGGATATGCCTTACGTTGTGTCACAAACAGCTACTGAAATACACATGCGATATATCGTCGAAACCGAGTGCGCCATCAGGGATACCAGCATGAATATTATCTTACCTCTCACACCCGAACCCTGTCTTATCGCTTCCGGCACATGCGGCGAAAATCTCACATGGACACTCACATGTGACAGTGTGCTTACTATCAGTGGAACGGGCGCAATGGTGGATAATCCGTCATGGTCGCCATACGTTTCCCTGATCAAGGCCGTTATAATGCCGGAAGGATTAACCATAATCGGTAGAAACGCCTTTGCTGAGTGTGTCAATCTGGAATCTGCACATATTCCCGAAAGCGTCACCGCGATTAGCCCGGCAGCTTTCTACAACTGCTCCGCACTTACATCCATCAACATGCCGGATAGCGTTCGCATGCTCGGTCATAAAGCCTTTGTCGGTTGTGAAAGTATAACAGAACCTGTCTATAATGCACATATCTTCGGCTTCATGCCAAGAAATTATTGCGGTGCATATTCTATTCCGGAAGGCATCGTTTCTGTAGCGGCTTATGCCTTCTGCGGAATCGCCTCTGCGACGTGCTCCGGCTTGACCGAAATAACCATTCCAAGTAGTGTCAAACGATTAGGTGTTGAGGCATTTGGATTGCTTTTCTTAAGAAAAATCACATGTTTGGCAGTAACACCTCCGACCTGTGATTCAACTACGTTTGAATGGTACCTTGAAGAGACAGGTATCACTGTGAAGGTAGATAGATCCATTCCTGTTTATGTCCCTGCTGAAAGCGTAGATGCCTACAAAGCAGCGGATGTATGGAAAGAGTTCATTAATATACTTCCTATTGGAGGAACGATTGAGCCACAGGATAGCATTTACGATGTAGTCTATCTCGACCAAGCAGGTTTGCAATTGGATTATGAGCCTGTTACACTCCATTTGCCAGAAGCGCCACAAATAGAAGGCTTCACCTTCCTCAAATGGCAAGTGGTTGCCGGAGATCTGGAGAACGGAATACACATCCAAGCCGTTTACACTGCCAATGAGCCGACCAACGCGCCTGAGGTATATACCAACCCTGCCAACAAGGCACAGAAACTCATCCGCAACGGAAAAGTGTATATTCTTACAGATGACAAGGTATATTCGATTTCCGGGCAAAAAGTTAAATAACAACTTAACATTTCAACTGCTTAACTATCTACAGAAAAATCGCTCAACATGGGCGATTTTTCTGTTTTTACTTGCACATGTCATTTTTTTGTTGTAATTTTGCAGCGCAAAATGTTTGAAAGGATACAAATTATGAGACCTTCAGTTATACCCAATACCGGTTATATGCCTAATTACGACCTCGGAATGAGTGCGTCTTATCCAACGATGCATCTTGCCGAATTGGAGAACAATAGTTTATCAGTTGAGGAATCTGAACAAAGGATTTCTCAAATGATTCATGACTTTTATCATCCGAAAGCATGATCGTTCGTATAGACAAAAATGTACATGTGCAGATAGCCGAGTTCTATGCTATTTCTATGGCTTTGCACCCAACATTGGATGAGGTGACCGTAGAAAAGAAAAAGAGTCGTTTATACGAAGCTATTCGTGCCCTCGAAAAATATGCAACCATATATCCAAACGCTCGCTATAAACAAGCATGGATTGACGCAGGTTATCAAGAGTTTATTGCAGAAGATTTTCATTTCGCTTATAAGATTTACAAAATAGAAGAAACCGGAGAATTAGTTGCATACGTGATTGATGCATGTCATAGTTTGCTCTATCATAATTAGAATATTGTCGCTTGCCGACGTAAACAGCAAGGACAAGCGCAAGGCGTTGCGCTACATGATAAAATAAGCGTTTGCTAATAAATATAACCATTATGAAAAAACTATCTTTATTAGCAATCAGGAGTTATAAATATGGGATGCATCAAATTTGGAGTACGAATAGGACAAGAAAAAGGAAAACTATAAATTTTGAACTTACTGAACATAGAGAAAAGTATGGCAGCGACTAAATATCGCTGCTTTTTTTACCCGATGACATCGGGCGGAATACGAAGAAGAGGGCTACATCCGCATTGAGCCCGAAGCGGGCGGGGCGGCGATTTATCGACGGACGCGTGGGCGAATAATGGCACGAACAAAAAGAGAGTGCCAGCGAAGCGGTAAACCGCCTACACCGCGAGCCCAGAACGGAAGGCAGCGATACCGAGATGCATTCGAAAGGACACCGATTATCTCGTACTTACCGCGTACTTATGACGCACTTATCGCGCACTTATCACGCACTAACTTTTGCTATTTAAATCGTTCTGTATTATATACTACGTATATAATACTATAGGATAGTCGCAACGATGCAAAAAAAATGCAAAATGAATATGGGAATTTGCTGCAAAGTTACATCAAAAATAAAAAAAATGAAGAAATATTTGCATATATGCAAAAAAAGTAGTAATTTTGCAAAGCAAAATGTGTAACAAACGCAGTAAAACCAAATTTGAATATTTTATAGCAGAAGCGTTTGTAACAGTAGCAAACGGATATACAGGACAACTTAAAAACATATATACGATGAAAAAAATCTACTTAATTCTTTTGTTGGCGTTTGCCTTCGTAAGCGCACAAGCGGACACATTCACAATCGGAGAAATCAGTTATATCATAGAGGATGACATCCAAGTTACCGCTACCGCATTGGGTACGTCTCCGCAAGGCGAAGTGACCATTCCTTCCTATGTGTCCTATAACGGCAAAAATTATATAGTAACGAAGGTAGGTATGGGCTCATGGGGTGAAGTCACCAAGTTGAATTTGCCCCGCACTCTGACGACGATCGGCAGTCACGCTTTCTACGCGGCAGAAAAACTCACTTCCATCAATTGGAAAGATCTCACTGCCTTGCAAACCATCGAAGATCGCGCTTTTGTATATACTGCCATCAAAGAGGTTACTATTCCGGCGAATGTTCGTACGATAGAAGAAGTCGCTTTCTCAGGATGCGACGAACTGACTAAACTGACTATTAATTCGCCTCTGCTTGAGGAGATTCCTTACGGATGTTTCGGTAGTGCGAAATTAACCGAAGTTACCTTGTCTCCCAATATAAAGAAAATTGGCAGTCGGGCTTTCAGTGTGTGCTCTTCGCTTAAATCTATCGAACTTCCGTTCTGGCTCCAAGAAATTGGAGAGGATGCGTTCACATGTACGGGTTTGACAGAACTCACTATTCCTATAAACGTCACTACTCTCGGAGATGGATTCCTTTCCTGGTGTACAGATCTCCGTACCCTCAAGGTGCAGTCATATTCTCCGCTCACTGCGACATCTGCCACTTTCAACGGGATAGATAAAGACAACGTGACGCTCGTAGTGCCGAAAGGAACTGTATCGTTGTATCAACAAGCTGCGGGTTGGAAAGAGTTCAAACATATTACGGATGGAGCGCAGGCGATTGAGTTGGTTGGACATTCGTCTGCCGGGCAAAAAATCCTTCGGAACGGTCACGTTTTAATCCAAAGTGGCGATAAAAACTTTACGGTCACCGGACAAGAGATAAAATAACCATTCAAAAATATAACAACTTAACGAAAAATCGCTAATTTCGGGCGATTTTTCAGTTTTTTCTTGCATATATGCAAAAAAAGTAGTAATTTTGCCGCGCAAAATGTGCAAAGCTAATAATCGCGCCCCGGATACGGGGCCAAGAAATGTGCAAATAGCAAAAAAGAAATAACAAATAACAATTTCAAAACACATGATTTATTCGAAAGAAGTACAAGAAATGTGCGTTGTAGCGAAGGGTCCGAAACATGGTCCCGCACCGATTCCTGAAGAGGGCAAATGGGTGAAGGCTACTGAGATCAAGGACATCTCGGGTATGACGCACGGTATCGGCTGGTGTGCACCGCAACAAGGTTGCTGCAAACTCAGCTTGAATGTAAAAGACGGTATCATCGAAGAGGCTCTCGTTGAGACCATCGGTTGTTCGGGTATGACCCACTCGGCTGCTATGGCCGCAGAGATTCTGCCGGGCAAGACGATTCTTGAGGCGCTGAACACAGACCTCGTTTGCGACGCTATCAACACGGCAATGCGCGAGTTGTTCCTGCAGATCGTTTACGGACGTACGCAGAGTGCGTTCTCGGAGGGCGGTCTGACCATCGGTGCAGGTCTGGAAGACCTCGGTAAGGGTCTCGTTAGCCAGTGCGGTACGTTGTATTCGACCAAGGCTAAAGGCGTTCGTTACCTGCAGTTAACCGAAGGTTACATCACCAAGGAGTTCCTCGATGAGGACAATGAGGTTTGCGGATATGAGTACGTACACATGGGTAAGTTCATGGACGCCATCAAGAAGGGTGTTCCGGCAGACGAAGCGCTGAAGAGCGTAACCGGTACGTATGGCCGCACGACCAAAGAGCAAGGTGCAGTTAAATCGATTGATCCACGCAAAAACTAAGGAGGAGAGATTATGATTCGTGAAGTAAAATTTGAGTCGCAAGACCGCCGCGAGAAACAGATTCTCGCCGCTCTGAACGCTAACGGTATCGCTTCCATCGAGGAGGCAAACCAGATTTGCGAACAATACGGCCTCGATCCTTATCTGACATGCGAGGAGACGCAACGTATTTGTTTTGAGAACGCCAAATGGGCGTATGTAGTAGGTACGGCAATTGCCTTGAAGAAAGGTTGCAAGAACGCTGCTGACGCTGCCGAGGCTATCGGTATCGGTCTGCAGGCTTTCTGTATCCCGGGTTCCGTAGCTGACGACCGCAAGGTAGGTATCGGTCACGGTAACCTGGCAGCTCGTCTGCTGCGCGAGGAGACTCAGTGCTTTGCTTTCCTGGCAGGTCACGAGAGTTTCGCAGCCGCTGAGGGCGCTATCAAGATTGCTGAGATGGCGAACAAGGTTCGTAAGAACCCGCTCCGCTGCATCCTCAACGGTCTAGGCAAAGACGCTGCTATGATCATCAGCCGTATCAACGGTTTCACCTATGTACAGACCGAGTTCGACTATTTCACGGGCGAGCTGAAGATCGTTCGTAAGAAAGCGTACAGCGATGGTCCGCGTGCGAAGGTTAACTGCTACGGTGCAGACGATGTTCGTGAAGGCGTGGCTATCCTCTGGCATGAGAATGTCGATGTTTCCATTACCGGTAACTCGACGAACCCGACGCGTTTCCAACACCCGGTAGCAGGTACGTATAAGAAAGAGCGTATCCTGGCCGGCAAGCCGTACTTCAGCGTTGCTTCCGGCGGTGGTACCGGTCGTACCTTGCACCCGGACAATATGGCTGCAGGTCCTGCTTCCTACGGAATGACGGATACGCTGGGTCGTATGCACAGCGACGCTCAGTTCGCAGGTTCGAGCTCCGTTCCGGCTCACGTAGAGATGATGGGCTTCCTGGGTATCGGTAACAACCCGATGGTAGGATGTACCGTAGCTTGCGCGGTGAATGTAGCGCTCGCACTGAATAAGTAAAACACCTCTCCCCGACCCTCTCCCAAGGAGAGGGAGGAAGGGACGTGATAACGACAAATTATTAACACCAAGAAAGGCTGCTAAATGGTAGCCTTTCATGGTGGAATATTAACCAATTTAATTTAACAACAAAATGAAAAAATATCTTTTTGTAGCTGTCTTGGCTGTAGCCAGCTTGGCAGCTTATGCACAACCTCGTGCTGTCGGTGTTAACCTCGGTGCATGGTCGTCGTTCTCTTATCAGCATGGTTTTGGCGAGAGCAACATGTTAGACGTTGCTGCTAACGTCATCCTGCCGATTAACAGCGGTGTGGGTGTCGGTGGTCATGTAACCTACGATTGGATCGATCCGTTCAACGCTCCCGTTCCTTGGAACAACAAGGGTGAGTGGCACTGGTACATGGGTGTCGGTGGTTCGGGCGGTTTCGTCTTCCCGACGAGTGATGTTAAAGGTTGGTGGTACGCAGGTGTAGCCGGTCATATCGGTATCGAGTATGACTTCTGGTTCCCGTTCCAACTCTCCTTGGATTGGCGTCCGTCAATCGGTATCGCCGGTAACAACGGTATTGAGTTTAACCACCGTGGTCTCTGGGGTGGTATCCAGTTGGGCGTTCGTTACAAATTCTAATCGGTCGTTCGATTACGAGTTAGTAACATTATTTTACGAAAAAGCGCATATTTCTTCGGAGATGTGCGTTTTTTTTGTACCTTTTTAGGCAAAAAGGAAAAATAAATTTGCATGTATGCAAAAGATTTCGTATCTTTGCCGCCGAAACTGATATTAAATCTACGAAACACAAATTAAATCTATTATTATATGAAAAAAATTCTTCTTTCATTGCTCGTTATGGCATTATGTCTGCCGGCGAGCGCAGGTCTTCGCCAGAAACAGGCGAACAAAGATACGGATCAGTTCCGCTATGAGATCGAGTGTGCCGGCAATGCTATTCAAGGCACCTATCTCGTAAAAGTGTGGACCTATTCCAAGAAAGCATCGGTGGCAGAGAACCAATGCCGTAAGAACGCCGTACACGGTGTGATCTTCAAGGGTTACGGCGGTGGTCAGGGTTGCGTTTCGCAACGTCCGATGGCCAGTTCTCCCGGAGTAGAGACCCAGTTTGAGGAGTATTTCAAGAGCTTCTTCGCAGACGGCGGCGAGTTCCAGAAATATGCTTCTATCATGGGCGGTACTACCGAAACCGTGAAGGTAGGTAAAGAATACAAAGTCGGCTGCGTGGTCAGTGTGCGCAAAGACGATCTGCGCAAAGCACTCGAAGCTGCCGGCGTGATTCGTGGACTCAATTCAGGATTCTAAACAGATAGACCATTATGAAAAAGTTAAGTATATTCATTGCCGCTTTTGCGATGATTCTTCTCGCATCGTGCGGCACCAAGCGCTCGCAGGCCTACTACGAGAAACCGAGTGTGGTGCTCAGCGCCAACTACGACGGCAGTTATGTCATCCGCGTACAAGTACGCGCCAAAGATGCGGTGCTTGCTTTCACAGACGGCCAACGCAAAGCCGTTCAGGAAGTGATCTTCAATGGTGTCAAAGCCGGTAGTAACGGCATCTCGGACCTCAAACCGCTATGTTTCGACATGAACGCACGCGAGAAACATGAGGACTACTTCAACGCTTTCTTCGCAGACGGTGGTGCATGGACTCAATATGCCAACCTCAAAGACAAACGTGTCGGTTCTACCCGTTATCAACGCGACGGTCGTCAGATGGTGGAGTCTGTGACCGTGACCGTGGATCGCGCAGGTCTGCAACAAAGATTAAGAATGGATGGTATAATCCCTATGGAAGGAAGATATTAATATGAAAAAGTCACTATTCACCCTCGCTCTCGCGCTGGTAGCGCTGATGGCGAGTGCACAGATCAAGAAACCCGAGTTGATGGTTATCCCGTCTGACGTTTGGTGTATCAATAACGGTTACTACACCGAGGTTGAGAACATGGGTACAACCGCCAAAGTGCCGAACTACAAACAGGCACTTCAGGAGAATATGGGTCTCAAACTGGCTATTGCCAAGATCAACGATCTCATGGCCGAGCGTCAGTTCCCGCTCAAGAGCCTTGAGCAAGAGCTCAAGAACCTCGAGCAACGTCGTATGGAAGACAACCTCACGACCAGCAAGGCCGGTAATGAACTGTCCGAGTCACCGCTGGATGAGGTAGCTCGTACTGCGAAATGTGACATCATCCTTGAGCTCACTTGGGATGTCAAAGATATGGGACCGAAACACTCCCTCTCTTACATTCTCGAAGGCCGCGATGCCTATACCGCCAAGTCCATCGGCTCTGCTGCCGGTACGGGTGCTCCCTCTTTTTCGGCAGACGTGGACGTACTGCTCGAAGAGGCGATCGTAGCCAACATGGATAATTTCAACAACCGTTTGCAGGCACATTTCGAAGAGATGCAGCAGATTGGTCGTGAGATCAGCATGGACGTCAAAGTGTTTGCTAACAACGCAGCCGGTGTGGACCTTGAGACCGAGTTTGGCGACGATGAGTTGATCGACGTCATCAATAACTGGCTCCAACTCAACACCGTGCAAGGTCGTTTCTCGATGCCGTACGCTTCGGAGAACGTAGCGAACTTCACGCAGGTACGTATTCCGGTTTATGACGAGCGCGGACGTGCTATCGATGCGAACGCTTTTGCCAAAGGGCTCGCGAAAATGCTCAAGAAAGAACCGTATAACATCCCGTCCAAAGTCCTAGTTAAAGGTCTTGGCCGTGCTGTGATCATTTTAGGAGAGAAATAATATGAAAAAGATTTTTTCCATATGCATGGCCGCGCTCATGAGTGCTACTATGTTCGCCGCAGAGACGCAATATCTGCCTATCTCCGTGTACGCTATGGATGACCAAGAGTCGTTCCCGCAAGGCGCTAAAGCCATGATCGAGAACAAACTGACCCAACTGCTGACCCGCAACGGTATTGCCGGTCTGGATTATATGGGCCAGTTCATCCTCACCGTCACCACCACCCCGATCGACAAAGATGTCATCCCCGGACCTCCTATGAAGATTCGCGAGAAAATGGAGATGAACCTCTATATCGTGGACGCGTACGCAAAGACCATTTTCTCTTCCACCTCCATGACTGTCAACGGTCTGGGTGAGACGGAGAATAAGTGCTACCTGAACGCCATCAGCCATATGCCTCTTCAATCGCCGGCTATCGCGAAGTTCGTGGACGAAGGTAAGACCAAGATTATTGAGTACTACGACCACGAAGGCGAAGCGCTGATCAAGAAGGCCCATTTCCTCGCCGCACAGAAGAACTACGAGGAAGCGATGTACTGGGTATCGCTCATCCCGCAGCAGTCCAAGCACTACGATGCTGCTCTTGCTGCCGGTCAAGAGATCTATCAGGCTTACATCGACAACCAGTGCTATATCAACCTCGGCAAAGCACGTCAAGCCTGGGCTGCAGAGCAGAACGCAGTCGGTGCAGCAGCAGCCGGTGAATATTTAGCCAACATCATGCCTGATGCCAAGTGCTATGGCGATGCGATGACGCTCTACAAAGAGATCAAGGGTAAGGTTCTTGACGATTGGAAGTTCGAGATGAAGCAATATCAGGACGGCATTGACCTCCAGAAACTGCAGATCGATGCAGCTCGTCAGATCGGTGTCGCTTACGGTAACCACCAGCCGAACAAAGAAGTCAATATCGAGTTCCTTAGAACGTTGTTATGAAACAAACCCTAATCACATTGCTCTGTGTTTGTGCGGTGATTGCCGCACAAGCGCAGGAGCAATTAAGTTATCGCCGCAACTCGCTGGCGACGATGTTGGTTTATCACCCCGAGGATGAGTTCGGAGGCGAGATCTACAAGGCCTTCGACTCCCTGCCCATCCCAGACAAGTACGACGATCACACGATCGCCGGTATGCGGGTCATTAACAACCGTCACATCTGGGGGCTCCAACGTCGTGACTCGGGTTATTTCAAAGCGACTTACGGTCACCAACTGACCGCGCAGGAGTTGCAGAAGAACGCGCAACACACTGAAAATCTGCTCAACGAGAAACAGATGGCGAAATACATGGTTGCCAAATGGTTCGGGCTCACGGGTAGTACGGTAGATGAAGCAACGTTCAACACCAAGCTCATCCAAACGCGCGGCCAATACAACGCTAACGATGTGGATGTGGCCCTTGCACTGCAGACCACCCGCGGACTTGCGTCCCTCTCCGATGCCGGCGAAGAGTTGCTGCATAACACCTTCGTGCTTGTCAACGATATCACCTATATCACCGCCGAGCAGGAAGCCGCAGCCGCCAAGGCCGCAATGGGTATCATCGGAGGTATATTGGATGGCATCACCGGGGGAAGCGGCGGACGAGACCTCGCCAAAGCAGCGGGACAGATAGCTGACAGTTTCACGGGCTTTAAGGTCAAGACACACTCGTATCTCTACCAGCTGGAGTGGAACGACTCGATTGCTGCAATCTTCTACCAGTTCCATTATACCGGAACGCCGAATCCCGAGAAGATCAAAGCTTTCCTCAACGACGAAACCACCTACCGCCTCAAGTATGTGGCGCACGAGTACGAGTTCGATAAGAAATCCGTGCTCAAGGGTAAGTACTCGCGTACCGAACTCGTTCGTACGATCTGTGCCCGCTCGATGGATAAGAACATCGTGGCGCTCGCCAAGCAATACGAGGACTTCAAGGTCAAGACTCCCGTCTATTCCATTCTCACCAACGAGAAAGGCAAACTCGAAGGCTACGCTGCGAAGATCGGCATGAAGGAAGGTATTAACGAGAGTTCCAAGTTCCAGGTGGTACAACGTCTCCAAGATCCCGAGACCGGTAAGACGAAATACAAATACGTAGCGACCGTCAAGCCCAAGAAAGGTCAGATCTGGGACAACCGCTACAACGCCGTGCTCGAAGAGGCTGATGGCGCTACTCTGCCCTACACGACTTTCGTCAAGACTGCCGGCGGCGAGATTCTCCCCGGTATGCTCCTTATCGAAGGCAAATACCGCAAAGTAACCGAATAAAGCAAGTAAGGCTGTCTCCCGACAGCCTTACTCCTCATAACAAACAATCTCTATGTTCCACTAATGATTAGTGTCTTTTGAATTTCTACTAATCTACTTACAAATACCGTGCCAAACTTGTTATACAACTGGATTATATCGCTTCCGATGATGGTGTGTCTCTTCTGGACCATCTTCTTCGCCATCCGTTTGTTCCGCGGCAATGACGAGCCGCGCGTCACGGGCACGATTCTGCTTTTCTACATCGCTACCACCATTCTCTACACCGATCACTGGCTCTATTTCTCCGACTGTCCGAGTTTCATCGGCGAATGGAGTTACCTGATCGTCAACCTGTGCGTATATCCTTTATACTATGCGTACCTGCGCGCACTCACGCGCACGTAGATCGATTACGAAGTCCTGCTTCTTCTCCTTCCTGCGGTACTAGTAACAATCCTCTTCCCGTTCAACGTACCTATTCATTTGGCAGCACGTATATGCTTTGCAGCACAAGTCATCTGGGTACTGATTCGCGGATACCGTCTGATACGCAACACGCAACAACGCTTGGACAATACCTACGCCGACAACCGTAGTTTCATTCTCCAGCCGACCCACACGCTGCTTATTCTCATCGGTATCACCGCCGTTGTATCCACATTACTCAATATCCTCGGACGCGATACGTTTGAAGGCAGCCTGCTGGTTTTCATTCCGGCCATCCTGATGTCCGTGCTGCTCTTCAGCCTCGGTTACGTCGCAGCCCACACGATCCTGCCGAAAGAGACCGTTGCGCTCGAAGAGCCGCAGGAAGACAAAGCGACCACCGAAGAGACCGATGCCCTGATGTATAAGATTGGAACCACCCTGCGCGAGCAGCAACTCTTCACCAATCCTCATCTCACTATTCAAGACCTTGCGACCGCTGTCGGCTCCAACCGCACCTACGTCTCCAACTGTATCAACCGCTGCACCGGTTTCAGTTTCTCCCAGTTTGTAGCCCGTTACCGCGTGGAGCATGCACAACAACTGCTCCGCGATCCCAAATATACCTCTGACCACGATGCCATCGCCGATGCTATCGCCCTCAGCGGATTCTCTTCCGACCAGACCTTCTACCGCGTTTTCAAGGACCTCACCGGTCTTACTCCCCTCCAATATCGGCAACAAAACCGACAAAATTAACTTTTGTACGATTTGAGAGTCGATTTGTACTATCTGCGAATGCTTTTTGAGAAAAAAGCAGTACTTTTGTGCGCAAATTTGAATCAAAACCAACGTTTATTATGAGAAAAACATTTTTTGCAACCCTGCTCCTGATGATGAACATTTCCGCTTTTGCGGGAGGAATGATTAGAGAGTCCTATGATTTTTCTGCCGATAATGGCGAAGGCGTCACTCTCTACTACAAGAATTGCGAAGGTGGCGCGATGCTCGTGCTGCCATATTATGATTCCTCTTCGGATCCTTCGTGGATTACATGGACGGAATATGTTTATACCGATCCGGTCATCAATGTACCTGCTATGGCAGGAGGTCTGACGGTTGTAGCGATCGATCACAATGCCCTTTATAACTCACCGTCCATCCAATCCATTACCCTGCCGAACACTATCAAATCTATTGGCGGTTGGGCGTTTGCCGGCGATAGTTCGCTTACCAGCATCAACATACCGGAATCGGTGGAGTATATTGGAGAATCTGCATTTAACAGTACCGGCCTGAATTCTGCACATGTTTCGGCAAAAATGGCCGAATGGGGCATGTCGCTCTACCAAGGTTGTTTCAACATGCAGCACGTTACCTTTGACGAGGACGTCACCGTCATTCCGGAGCGAATCTTCTTCAACTGCGAGCGACTGAAGAGTGTCACACTTCCGGAGTCGGTACGTAAGATCGACATCGGCGCTTTCTCTGCCTGCGACTCACTCGCACATATCAACTTCCCGTCCAAACTGGACACCATCGCTTTTGGTGCATTCACCGAGGCGCCGCTTGAGGAAGTAACTTTCCCTGCAAGCCTCAAGAATATTCAAGCACGTGCTTTTAGAGGTATTGTTGCAGAAGAAATCACCTCCCTTATCATGGAGCCGGCCGGCGTTCTGGAAGAAGAAGGAATCGAGGGTGCGTACGATTGGGATACCGAGACTTCTTTGCCGCTCCCCAAACTGCGTGTACCAAAGGGCACCAAGGCTCTCTATCAAGCCGACCCGGAATGGAGTAAGTTCACTATCCTCGAAGAAGGCGAGACTGAAGGATTCGAGCATGTGCAGCCCGCACAAAAAGCTTATAAGACTGTTCGTGACGGCCAACTCTTCATTCTCCGCGACGGTCGCACCTTCAATGCCCTCGGCACAGAGTTAAAATAAAATATCAATGTTAATTTATTTATATGAAAAAGTTTTTCCTTTTTGCCATCGCAATGGTAGCACTTCCGCTGATGGCTCAAAATGAGTATCCGAAGTATATCGATTCTGGAAACGGATACGAGTTGGATGGCGTTCTTCGCTCCTCTGTCAACACAACCATGCTACGTATGGTAATAGATGCGGAGGCTGCTGCTTACGCCGGTAAGTTGGACGTGGTAGCAGACCGTTGGTATAGCAATAGTTCCAGTTACGACACGATTGCTCGTATGCACTTTGAGAACCATGTAGCGCTCAGCAAAGACACAACTCGTCTAAGCTCAGACGAGTACAAGAATGTCCGTTGGAGTGTTTATTGGAATCTTAACGAAGTAGCGCCTAATGACACCGTTAAGACCTTGCATTTCTACTATGAAGGAACAATCTTCCTGTCTTTCAATATGGAAGTTGACACTTCCTATACTGCGTATGCAGGTCGGCCGTACAGAATATTGGAAGCCTATAACCCGCTCCAAGTACCCCTGACGTACTCCTCTTCCAATGAAAAAGTAGGTACTGTGGACAAGCGTGGATTCATTACTGTGGTCGGTAAAGGAGAATCTATGATCACCGCTACTTATCCCGGTGATAAGAAACTGGGTATCGACTCGCTGAGCGCATCTTGGAAACTGGTAGTTAAAGAGGGTGATTATTTCGCTATGGAAGTGATGGCTTTGGAACGCACCGAACATCCTTGGGGAGGCGGCGGCACGTATCTCGGCTTCGATATGGTCAAAGTGACATCCGAGAACTGCAACGATATCCTCGGAGACGGCAAGTTATCCTTCGATATTGCAACCCGCACCCTTACGATGAACAACTTCCAAAAGATCTTTACTGAGGAAGAAGACAATTCGATGGGTTGGATGGATTGGTTGGACTACTATAGCGGCCCGCTGCCTTTGAATATCAAAGTAATCGGTAACTGCGCCATTAAGAACAACTCTGCCGGTATCTTCGGCGGATGGGAGCTCTATCTCACCGGCGATGCAAACAGCAGCCTAACCTTGGATGGTCGTTTCCCGCAGTTAAATGCAGAGAGCAAGATCACCATTGATGGCACCAAAGTGTATGTCACAGGTGATACGCCCCACCCGCTTATGGCGTGTGAAACGCTTGCCGTGCAAGATAACAGCTATTTGGACGTAAAACTGGAGATTGAAGCAGCTCCGGGTGAAGATCCGAGACAATGGGGTGCGATGGCTGTGCTGTTAGGAGACCTGGAACTGGGTGAGCATACCGCTATCTTGACCGAAGGTGTTCATGTAGCGGACGGCACATTCGTACAATCAGACGGCCTTACGGCCCTGCATGTAGAGATCGGTCCGAAGGACAAACAAGCTTTGGAGAACCTCCCTGTGGTTGACAAAGCACAGAAAGTCCTCCATAACGGTCAGATCCTCATCCTCCGCGCTAACCACATATACACCATCCAAGGACAGTTAGTAAAATAACGATTTCCTATAAATCCACCATACAAACAATCTCACTTTTGGCTGCACCTCCCACCGAGGTGCAGTTTTTATAAGGCAGTCCTTAATCGCGGAATTTTATTCCGCCACGGTTAAAAAATGCGCAAAAACTTGCATATATGCAATTTTTGTAGTATCTTTGCACGCTAATTCGAAAAACTATGACAAAAAATTTTGTAGAAGAGCTCCGTTGGAGAGGGATGTTACAGGATATTATGCCCGGAACGGAGGAACAGTTGATGAAAGAAATGACCACCGCATATGTGGGTATTGACCCCACGGCGGACAGTCTGCATATCGGTCACTTGTGCGGAATTATGATGCTGCGTCACCTGCAGGCCTGCGGACATAAGCCGATCGCTCTCATCGGCGGTGCCACCGGTATGATCGGTGATCCGAGCGGTAAGAGTGCTGAGCGTAACCTGCTGACCGAAGAGATTCTGAGTCATAACGTAGCTTGTATCCGCGAGCAGTTGGAGCATTTCCTTGATTTCAACAGCGATGCACCCAATGCTGCCGAGTTGGTAAACAACTACGATTGGATGAAGGACTACACCTTTATTAATTTCACGCGCGACATCGGTAAACTGATTACCGTCAACTATATGATGGCGAAAGACTCCGTTAAGAAGCGTTTCAACGGTGAGTTTAGTCAAGGTATGTCGTTCACGGAGTTCACGTATCAGTTGCTGCAAGGTTATGATTTCGTTTATCTGAACGAGCATAAGAACTGCCTCATGCAGATGGGAGGTTCGGATCAGTGGGGAAATATCACCACCGGTATTGAGCTGATGCGTAAGATGAACGGCAAGACGGCCTTTGCTCTCACCTGCCCTCTGATCACCAAAGCGGACGGTGGTAAGTTCGGTAAGACCGAGAGCGGTAATGTATGGTTGAGCCGCAAATATACGAGTCCGTATAAGTTCTTCCAGTTCTGGATGAACGTGAGCGACGACGATGCAAAGCGCTATATCAAAATCTTCACGAGTCTGACGAAAGAGGAGATCGAGGCCTTGATTAAGGAGCATGAAGAGGCACCGCACCTGCGCGTGTTGCAGAAACGGTTGGCGAAAGAGGTGACGTGTATGGTTCATAGCGAGGAAGATTACAATGCGGCTGTAGAGGCAAGTAATATATTATTCGGAAACGCGACCGCGGACGCGCTGCGCGCATTGGACGAGGAGACGTTCCTGCAGGTTTTTGAAGGCGTAGAGCGCTATGAGATTCCGATGGAGGAGTTGAAGGCAGGTATCGGTCCGTTGGATTTGCTGGCCGAGAAGACGAATATCTTCCCGAGTAAGGGCGAGGCGCGTAAGATGATTCAGGCCAACGGTTTTAGTTTGAATAAAGAGAAACTGACCGACCCGGCTACTCCGTTGACGGATGCTCATCTGCTGAACGGGAAGTACTTACTTTTCCAAAAAGGAAAGAAAAATTACTATCTCGTGATAGCAAAATAAAAAAAAAGTGCAAAAAAGTACAACAAAATTTGGTCAATTCAAAAATTTGTTGTACCTTTGCACCCGCTTTTGAAAAAAGTGCTGTCCACTCGTATATCGGTATTACACCGGATTTTGGTTCCGAGAAGCGAGGTTCGACTCCTCGGTGGACAACAAAGGGAAGCCTACCCCAAGCCCCTCCCTATAAGGAGGGGTGAATTATGAAAAGAGGCAAGTGTGATGGGATACGGGCAGCGTCACAACAGAAATAACTGCCCCATTATTGAGTAACACATAATTAAAAATGAAAGAATTCGCATTAGTAGGTACTCCGCGTAGCGAGTACGGAAAGAAAGCAGTTAAGGCTCTTCGCGCAGAGGAATTGATTCCTTGCAACATTTACGGTTGCGGTCTGAACTGCACCTTCACAGTAGCAGCCGCTGACGTTCGTAAGCTCATTTACAGCCCGGACACTCAGATTGTTGACCTGACGGTTGGTGACACCAAGACCAAAGCTATCGTTAAAGAGTTGCAGTTCCACCCGATTGACGGTAAGACGCTGCATATCGACTTCCTCGCAGTAGATGAGAAGAAGCCGGTAGTAGTTGAGATTCCTATCCAGCTCAACGGTCTTGCTGAAGGTGTTAAAGCCGGTGGTAAGTTGGTTCAGAACATGCGCAAGCTCAAAGCATGTGGTATCTACACCGCATTCCCTGATCGTATCAACATCGACGTTACCGAGCTTGGTCTTGGTAAGAAGATCGCCGTTGCTGACGTGAAGGTAGAAGGCTTGAAGTTCGTTAACCCGGCTGACGCTTGCGTAGCTGAGGTGAAGGCAACACGCCAGAGCAAAGCTGCTTAATCCGATTAAGGATTAGGGCTTAGTGATTAGGGGTAGGGCGTATGCTTTGCCCCTAAATTTTAAGAAAAATGGCAAAATATCTCATAGTTGGACTTGGTAATATAGGTGACGAGTACGCAGGTACGCGGCATAACATCGGTTTTATGATGATCGATGCGTTTGCTGCGTCGAAAGAGGTGAAGTGGGAGGACAAGCGGTACGGGTTCGTAGCAAAATGTAGGGTTAAAAATGCCGAACTCGTACTGCTTAAACCTTCCACGTATATGAACCTCAGCGGCAATGCCGTACGGTATTGGTTGAAGGAAGAGAAGATTCCGGTGGAGAACATGCTGGTGCTGGTGGATGATCTCAACCTGCCTTTCGGTACGATTCGTATTCGCAAACAAGGCTCGAACGGCGGTCACAACGGACTCGGAAACATTCAATCGGTGTTGGGTACGGAGAACTATGCACGTGTGCGTTTCGGTATAGGGAACGAGTATACGCGCGGGACACAGATCAACTTCGTGCTGGGCGAATGGACCGAGGAGGAGAAGAAACAGATTGACGAGCGGTTGAAGGTAACGACGGAGATTATTCCGAGTTTCTGCTTGCAGGGTATTGACCGCACGATGAACCAATATAACAATAAATAATTGGTAATTGGTAATTTGTAATTGGTAATTGGTGATTTATGTCTGAGGTTAGAGTTGATAAATACCTCTGGGCGATGCGGATCTACAAGACGCGGAGCATTGCTGCGGACGCTTGTAAGAACGGGCGCATTGCGATGAACGGCGTGCAGTTGAAGCCAAGTAGGACGTTCAAAGTAGGCGATACGTTCACCGTACGCAAGGGTCCGATCACATATACTTACCGTGTTCTGCAACTGACGGAGAACCGTTTGGGTGCCAAATTAGTGCCCGAGTACCTGCGCGATTGTACGACACCCGAACAACTCGAGATTCTCGAGCTCGCACGTTTGGCAGGGAATGGAGGACGAGACAGAGGTATGGGTCGTCCGACGAAAAAGGACCGCCGCGATATAGAGGTATTCATGTCCGACAACTACTTAGACGAAATCGATTTTGACGACGATGAGGAGTAAGAAAGAAAATATAGCGGAGTACATTTTGTACTTATGGCAAATGGAGGACTATTTGCGCGCGTTCCCCGAGCACGCGAATGCGACTCCTGAGTTGCAAGAGATCAACGAGATGATGCATCGTGAAGGTATTATGGATGGCGGTCATCTGGCGTTGGCTAACAATGCTCTGGAGGAGATGGAAGACCTGCACATGGAAATTCTCAACGAGGAAGCGCTCTACCGCGCCGCGATCATGCAGTTGCAGCCTTCGCTCAATTTGCTCAAGGCCAAGACCGACCGCCCGACGATGTCGGATATCGAGGCATGCCTGACGCTACTCTACCAGATCATGATGCTGCGTTTGCAAAAGAAAGAGATCTCCAAGCAGACAGCCGATGTACAGAAACAAGCAACTATGCTGCTCCAATTTTTGAGTCGCACCTATTATGAACAAGCAACAGCGGTTTGAACATATTCTCGCGTGGTTTGAGACCAACATGCCGGTAGCAGAGAGTGAGCTCGTTTTTACGAGCCCCTTCCAATGCTTGGTGGCCGTGATGCTCTCCGCCCAATGTACGGACAAGCGGGTGAATATGGTGACACCGGCTTTGTTTGAGGCCTACCCGACTCCGGAGGCTCTGGCAAAGGCGACGAGTGATGAGGTGTTTGAATACGTGAAGTCGGTCAGTTACCCACGGAGTAAAGCGGAACATCTGGTGCAGATGGCGCAAAGGCTCGTGGAGGTGTACGATGGTATTGTTCCCGATAATATTGACGACCTGCAAACGCTGCAAGGAGTTGGAAGAAAGACGGCAAACGTGGTGTGTGCCGTTATATGGAACCAACCGACGATGGCGGTTGATACGCATATTTTCCGCGTGAGCGAACGCTTGGGCTTGACGACCAACAGCAAGAACCCGTTGCAGACAGAGAAAGCGCTCGTCCAATACATTCCCGCGGATATTATTCCCAAGGCGCATCACTGGCTCTTGCTTCATGGACGGTATGTTTGCCAGGCACGCAAACCGCAATGCGAGCGATGCGGATTAGCACAATTTTGTCGATTTTTTAACAAAAAGTGAGCACATACTTGCGTATGTGCTTTTTTTTTAGTAATTTTGCAAGCAAAATTGAAATTATTACTATTATGGCAGAGAAACAAGGACCATCGGCAGACAAGCTGAAAGCATTGCAGGCTGCGATGGCAAAGATTGACAAAGATTATGGTAAGGGCGCAATCATGCGTCTGGGCGATGAGAACATAGAGAACGTACCCGTTATCCCGACCGGCAGTATCGGTTTGAACTACGCGCTGGGTGTAGGCGGTTATCCGAAAGGACGTATCATCGAGATTTACGGTCCGGAGTCGTCCGGTAAGACGACGCTGGCGATCCACGCAATGGCGGAGGTGCAGAAAGCAGGTGGTATCGCAGCTATTATTGATGCGGAGCACGCTTTCGACCGTTTCTATGCCGAGAAACTCGGTGTGAACATTGCCGAGTTACTGATTGCGCAACCGGATAGCGGTGAGCAAGCACTCGATATCGCCGATGAGTTGATTCGCTCGGCAGCGGTGGATCTGATTGTTATTGACTCTGTAGCCGCGCTGACGCCGAAGGCAGAGATCGCCGGTGAGATGGGCGATAATAAAGTGGGTCTGCAGGCACGTCTGATGAGTCAGGCACTTCGTAAGATGACGGCTTCGGTGAATAAGACCGGTACAACCGTTATTTTCATTAACCAGCTCCGCGAGAAGATCGGCGTGATGTTCGGTAATCCGGAGACCACGACCGGTGGTAACGCGTTGAAGTTCTATGCTTCGGTGCGCCTCGATATCCGTCGTACGGGTCAGATCAAAGACGGCGAGCAGATCAAGGGTAACCAAGTGCGCGTGAAGGTGGTGAAGAACAAAGTCGCTCCTCCGTTCAAGAAGGCTGAGTTTGACTTGATGTTCAACGAGGGTATCTCGCGTATCGGTGAGATTCTCGATTTCGCAGTAGCTACCGAAGTGATCAAGAAGAGCGGTTCGTTCTTCTCATACGGAGACACCAAACTGGGTCAGGGTCGCGACAAAGTGAAAGAAGTGCTGGTTGAGAATCCAGATCTGTGCGAAGAGTTGGAAGCAAAGATCGGCGAGAAAGTAAAAGAGCTCGGTCTCGAAACTGTTTTGGCAAAGATTGGAAAATAGTCGAGAGGCTCGACACCCGGATATTCATGGATAGCGTCCAGTATATTCTAAGCCCGCGGGAGGCGTATATCGCCGAACAACAATGGCGGGTAGTGAAACGTTCAGTAGATGCACGGCAACGCGAGTTGCGCGTGCATCTTACTATACTTACGGACGACAAAGGCAAGCCTGTTCCGAAGGACGCTCCTATTCCCTTGTATGAGCCGCCGGTATTCCAAGATGTCCATAACGCGAAACGGTCGGTGGTTATTATCGGTGCAGGTCCGGCAGGGCTGTTTGCAGCATTGACATTGCTGGAGCACGGCATCAAGCCTATTATCTACGAACGCGGCAAGGAGGTGAGTGAGCGGAAGAAGGACATCGCGTTGCTCAATAGGAATGAGGGTTTGAATCCGGAGTCGAATTATTGTTTCGGCGAAGGCGGAGCGGGTACATTTAGCGACGGGAAGTTGTTCTCGCGTTCGAAGAAAAGGGGTAATATGCAGCGCGTAATGGAGTTGTTCCATTATTTCGGTGCTCCGGATACAGTGTTGTATGAAGCCCACGCGCATATTGGCAGCGACAAACTGCCGGGGATTATTAAGAAGATGCGCGAGACGATTCTTGAAAAAGGCGGAGAGATACATTTTGAAACTTGCATCACAAGTCTCAAAGATTGGAAATTGGAGATTGGAAATTGGAAAACTCCTATTATATTAGCGATCGGTCATTCGGCACACGACACGTATCGGATGCTGGCGAAAGAAGGAGTGAAGTTGGAGACGAAGGGTTTTGCGATGGGTGTGCGGGCAGAACATCCGCAGGCACTCATCAATAAATTAATGTATCATCTCGACACTTCGAGAACTCGAGAACTCGAAATTATCAACTATGTGGGTAATGCCTCCTATAGTTTGGTGACGCAGGTCGATGGACGCGGGGTGTATTCGTTCTGTATGTGTCCGGGCGGACATATCGTGCCGGCAGGAAGTGAAGCAGGCAGTTGCGTGGTAAACGGGATGAGTGCGAGTCATCGCAACTCGCCGTACGCCAACAGCGGTATGGTCGTGCAGATTAATTCGGAGGATATACCCGGCGATGATCCGTTGCGTGGATTGGAGTTCCAAGAGGAACTGGAGCGGCTTGCTTTTGAGCACGGTGGTCCGCAAGCCCAAGCGCCCGCACAACGGTTAAAAGATTTTGTGGAAGGCAAAGCCAGTAAGGATCTGCCGGCGTGCAGTTACTTGCCTGGAATCGTGCCGAGTCGATTGGATGAATGGTTACCGGCGCATATAGGGAAACGGTTGCAACAAGGTTTTCGCGATTTCAATAAGAAATACCATGGCTTCTTGACGAACGATGCCGTGATAGTAGGTGTAGAGAGTCGGAGCAGTAGTGCGGTACGTATTCCGCGCGATCCGGAAACGCTGCAATCGGTGAGCACGCCGCTGCTCTACCCCTGCGGCGAAGGTGCAGGTTATGCCGGAGGCATCACCAGTTCTGCATTGGACGGTATCAATGCGGCACTCAAAATCGCTGACTTGGCACAATAGTTGTAATTAAAAATTAAGAATTAAGAATTCAAAATTATATTATCATGAAAAGAGTCCTTTTCTCTGCCCTACTATTGGGCGCGGCGCTGATGGTAAGCGCACAAAGTAAGTACGACCATTATTATGAGGGTCTGCCTATCGAGATCGAGCACGTACAGGAAGTGAAGTTCCCTGTTACGTCGGTTAATATCGCGCAATATGGCGCAGTACCTGACGGTAAGACAGACTGCGGCGAGGCGATTAACAAAGCCATCAAAGAGTTGAGCAAGCAAGGCGGCGGTCATGTGATCGTGCCGCGCGGCGTGTGGAAAACAGGTCCTATTCAGTTACGCAGTAACATTGACCTGCATTTAAGTAAAGGCGCAACTCTGCTGTTCAGCGAGAACAAAGAGTTGTATGTTCAGAAAGACGACAGTCTGCGCGACGGTAACAAGAAATGCTACGCGCTCATTCGTGCGTCCAAATGCGAGAACATCGGTATTACCGGTAAGGGCGTGATCGATGGCCAGGGCTTTATCTGGCGTCCGATTAAGGAGAAGAAAGTGGTACGCGACGGCAAGTTGCCTGAGGTTTGGGAAGAGGCTTTGGCGCTCGGCGGTACCCTCAAACAAGACGATAAGACCTATCGTCTCTGGTATCCGTTTAACTTGAATAAGGAGCTCGGTATCCCGAATATCGCCGCTACGGCGGAGATTCAAGAGAAAATGCGTCCGCACTTAGTGAATATCACGGATTCGAAGAACGTGATTGTAGAGGGTGTGACGTTGCGCAACAGTCCGAAGTTCCACTTGGTTCCGACACGTATTCAGAATTTGATTATTGAGAACGTGACGATCGATTGTCCGTGGTGGGCACAGAACGGCGACGCGATGGACCCGGGTAATGTACAAGTAGCGCTGATTGCCGGTTGTCATGTAAGCGCGGGTGACGACGGAATCTGTATGAAAGGCGGCGTAGGTCAGAAAGGTGTAGAGGCAGGTCCGCAACGCGATTTCCTGATCACGAACGACACCGTTTATCGTGCACATGGCGGGTTTGTAATCGGTTCCGAGTTCTGCGGCGGTATGCAGCGTCTGATCGTAAAGGATTGTATGTTCGACGGTACGGATATCGGTTGCCGTTTCAAATCGGCTCCGGGTCGTGGCGGTTGGTGCGAAGATATCTACTGCTATAACATCACGATGAAGGACATCCGCGAAGCAGCTGTACTCTTCCAATCGGGTTATGCCGATCGTTCGGCAGGAGGCCGCGGTGCGACGGATACGGACGACAAGAGTAAGTTCATCCCAGAGTGGAGCAATTTCACCTTCCGCAATATCACTTGCGTCAATGCGCAGAAGGCAGTAGATATATGCGGTCTGAAAGGTCTGCCGGTACATGACATCCTTTTCGATGGTGTGAGCTGGTACGGTACACGCGAAGGAATGAGTATTGACTACGCGGAGAAGGTTACTTTCCGGAATTGCACCATTACGCCGCAGAAGGAGAACACGATCAAGCATAGCAAAGATCTGATTTGGAACGGTAATCCGATGGAGTAAAAAAGTGTCTCAGAGTCTCAGAGTCTCACGACAAAAATTAAAACCGTCAAACCGTCAAACCGTCAAACCGTCACGAAAAAAAACTGCGAGAAAGATGCAAATGAGGGAGGTTGGACGTGAGGTAGATGGAAGGGTAATAACGAACGAATAACTAACGGATAGCAAACAAATAACTAACGAATAACTAACGATTTGAAGGCAAATAGAAGCAAAAAACAGGCTCGCGATGGCGAGCCTGTTTAAGTATTTAAAAGGGAATTAATTAGAACTTAACACCCAGTGCGTTGAACTCTACACCATTGCGGCGGATAACGAGTTGACCATTGCGATAGAACTTCTCAGCTTTAACAGCAGCGTTTACGTTGTTAACAGCATGCTCTTCTGCACCAATCTGAAGCGCCTTAATACGGTAGCCATTAATAAACTCCTTAATCTCTACATCGCCTCCGAGGGACTCGAACTCAATTACACGCCAAACATAACCTTGCTCATCACCGCCTTCGCTACCTTTTTTCGGAAGAACGAGATCTTCGGTAACAGCAAAAGCATTCTTCGGGAAGGCTCCAGTACCATCTGTAAAATCAGAATCTTTACTATCACCCTTAGCAGCAACCGTCAAAAGGATTTTGTCACCTTCTTTAGTACCTACTATCTTAAGAATACCATTCTTACCACCAAACTCGAAGCACTTACCCGGATAAATCGAGAATGCTTTCTCTTTTTTAGCACCGTTTTTCGTTTGGAATTCGATACCCGGCTCAGCTTTAAGCGTAGTAATGTTCGGATCCTCACCACCGGGGATGTCGTACACATACTTACCAGCTTCCACATCCGAGTTAGCGGTGTTCAGCGTTGCTTGGTCACCAATGTTCCAATCGTCAATCGACGTTCCAACAGTAGCAAAATCAATAACTTTTGCGTTAACTGTCAACGCTGCAATTGCAGCAGCTGCGAAGAGGAAAATTTTCTTCATAATTGTTGAGTTTTTAAAGTTAATATTTTTGTTAATTGTAAAAACTTTTACAAATACGCCGCAAAATTACTACATTTTTCGGATATAAACAAGTATATTCTATCAAAAAATGTAGATTTTTTTGCTTTTTAATATAAATTTTCTACAAATGAATTGAGATATACTTCTAAATTGGTATATGATTTGGACAATGTATACTCTTTACAATCACTATATTTCATAGGATCCAATCCCTTTTCTTTCTCCCAGGAATCCGGCATGCCGTCTTCATCGGTATCGGTTAGCGCTTCTGTCTCTTTGAGTTCAGGCCATCCTCCAACATCCTTCTGGGTATCTATCAAGCCACCAGTTGATCCATTGGAGCCTTTATAGGTATATTTACCTTGCCGTACCTCCTCCACTATACGCGTATCTATTGCATCGCGTTTATGCGAACAACCTGCTTTTGCCAAAACGGTTTCGAAAGCCTCTTTAGCCGTTTGTTCTTTCTCTAGTTTAGTCAGCCCATCGGTCCAACGCGTTGTTGCTTTGACGGACTTGTCATTTGTGGTAGCGCCTTTCCAGTTATCATTGGTCACTTCATCATAACCATACATATAGTTACCAGAAAGATAGAATTTACCCGGATCGATAGTTCCACCAACATACTTGATACAGAAACTATCGCATGCTACGGTCGGATCCACCAAACGATTCTTGGCTTTGGTAGCTTCACCAGACTTGTAGTAGTTATTGACCATATTGATATGTCTGCCACCCGCACCTTTGGATGAACCCTCTCCGCCATAAGAAGAGTTCTTGCCCCAGTTGTATACTACATTATTCACATAGTCAATCGGGCCGGCACAAAGGGAGTTGACATAATCGTGGTCGAAACGCGGATTACGACTGTCGTGGTGTGCTAACAAGTTATGATGGAAGGTTGCATTGGTTCCGCCCCAGATGCCACCGTATCCATGTTTACCCTTGCCATGCACCGAATTGCGTAGCGACTCCGTAATGAAACAATACTGGAGTGTAAAATCGGTATTGCCATAGCAACTCACGCACTCATCCGTACTCCAAGAGAAAGAGCAATGATCGACAATCACATTTTTGCAATCGTTAATCGTCAATGCATCACCTTCCACCTCATTGATATCCCCCATACGGAAACGCAAGAAACGAATAATCACATCATCTGCCTTGACTTTCACCGGATATCCGGCAATACAAATACCATCCCCCGGAGCAGTCTGACCCGCAATAGTTAATGCACCTTCGGTTATCTCCAATTCACGCGAGAGGTATATTGTTCCGGACACATTGAAAACAATGATCTTTGCTCCGGGTTGGGTAATAGCATAACGCAGTGTTCCGGGCACTGTCTTATCTTCCAAAGAAGAAACATAAAAGACTTCGCCTCCACGCCCCCCTTTAGCAAACATACCGCCTCCTTGAGCCCCGGGAAAGGCAGCCACATCCGTAGGCTTAACTTCCGGTTCATTCTCTCCGCCATTTTTACAAGAAACAAGGCAGAGAGAAAGGACCAAGAGAGAACATATAAATTGTTTAATAGTCATAATCGTTCCACAAAGCACCCTTCGATGCATCAATATTCACTTGGAATATCGGCCAATACTGATGACGATCCACATTGGTTGTCGGGCTATAGAGGAAGTACTTAGCAGGATCCAAATATTGCTCTTCATCTTTGGTATACAGGGACTTTGCCACCCAACCTTTGGATTTATCATATGTCGCAGGACGAACGGCGCCCTTCTGAATACCTACGATTGTATCGAATACATACGCATGGATAGAATCCGGGAATTGCGAGATTACTTCCGGAGAAAGTTTGTACTTGAAGTAAACGGAATCCAGACGTCCCGCAAACTCACCCGTTCCAGCTTGCATGTTAGCCAAACGATCCATGGTCTTTTTCAACTGGCTACCGAGCATACCCCAGCGCATCAAGTCATACTTACGGATATTCTCACCGCAGAACTCAAACGCACGTTCAGCCACGATGGCATCAAAGTCCAGTGACTTAGCCGGTAAACCAGCACGTTTACGAACGGCATTGAATGCATCCTGACCGGAGATACCGGTTTCGTTCTTGGGCACATTACCTTCTTTCGAACCAATCGTAGCCTCAGCAAACATCAGAAGTACATCTGCATAACGGATAACCGGCATATCTACACCATCCTCGTTCAGGTTGTATTTATGTTTCATCCACTCTACACGATACTTACCCAAGTTCATCTGCTGCGCCGTAGCCAGTTTCTGATACAGTTTCTTATCTGCCAGTTCATCATACGGGAAGATAGACGGATCTTTACCGGCACCGCTTTGACCATTGTCATACATCCAAGAAAATGGGCAAACCGTTACATCGCGGCGAAGGTCGCCATCCTCGAAGTCCCAGAGGAACGTCGGTACGATACGTACCATACCTTGTACCTTGGTTTGTACTGTTTTGGTGTCACCATCTTCGGTATTAATCATCACACCAGCACAGCTCGGATCCATCTTCAATCCATTGATACACAATACCTGACCACGCGTAGCATCCATAAACGGAATGACCCAGATGAACTCCATTTTGGAGTAATCGGTTACATCCGAGCAAAGGTCACGCCATACTTGCTCAAACGGGTATCTCGTATCAAATGTATTCAGGTCACACTCATTCTTGATGATCTGCGCGCAGACCTCAACGACCTCAGCGTATAAAGCTCGACGTTTGCTTGCATCCTTAATGTTGTACTGCACATTACATGCACTTGTTCCACCCTTGGTGAATACGTCCGGGCGCATTGCCAAACCAGCGTACATCATATCTACTCGTGCCAGCAAAGCCAAGGCAAACGCCTTACTCGGACGGCCTACATAATTGGCAGCCGAACCCGGGCAAGCAGCAGACCACGGCATCAAGCGAGCTGCTTCCTGCAGATCAACACGAAGCTTGTCAAAAAGGATGTTACGATCTACTTTCTCCTTGAACAGACTATTGATATCATCGCCCGTAAACGGCTCAAACATATCGGGCACGTCACCCCACAACTTGATCATTTCCAAGTAGCAGAATGCTCGCAAGCTCAAAGCCTCGCCTAATAAATATCGGAACTGCGCATTGGTCGTATCACCGTATTGACGAATACCTTCCACAACGGTACTGGCACGCTCAATAGCCGTAGTTAAGTACCCCCACGGGTCCTTACCTCCTTGGTTGGAGAGGTCACCTTGACCTTTATCCAAGGTATAGATAGCAGATGTATACCCCTGTCCCGAACTTTTGTTTATATACTCGATATCCGTATTCAAACCGGAATAACCACCACATAAACGATTGCGGAATGACTTATCTTCACCAAAGACATTATAGATTCCGGCAATTGCCTGCTCGGTAGTCAACGCCGATTTGAAAGAGGAAGTTCCGGTTGCCGATGGTGATTCGGGCTCGAAGAAATTCTTCTCGCAAGCAACCAATGTGAGTGCTAAAGCACCTAAAATAAAATATTTTGCTTTCATAAGACTATAATTTTCGAGATTAGAACTTAATATTCAAACCCACATTAATACCGCGGCTCTTCGGATATGCAGAGAAATCCACACCCGGAGTCAACGGGTTCTTGCTGGAACGCGTATCCACCTCAGGATCCATACCCGAATATTTGGTTGCACAGAAGATATTCGTACCCTGTACATATACACGGATATTGTTGATCACTTTTGTCTTTACCATCCAATCCTTCGGGAAGGAATACCCAATGGTCAATTGATTGAGACGCAGGAAGCTACCATCCTCCACGCACTGATCGGTGATTACATAATGCGACATTCCGGGATTAGCCATCGTTTTACCTGCGTTCACTTCGTTATCCAGACGGTTAGCAAATGCTACATATTTCTCACCGGTAAGCGGTTTGGATTGTTGAGCCGGAATGTAAACTCCATCCTCTGTGAACAAGGAATAACGCTCACTGTAGTTAATTGCAGTAATCAAGTTACGCATTTTCGATTTCTCGGTAATCGTAGTGTACTCCATTCTATTGAGGTTGAGTATCTGATTACCAATCGAATAGGTAAAGTTAGCAGCCAAATCAACGCGGCCCCACTTGTCTCCACCGATATAGAAATTCAAGTTAAAACCACCGGTCAATTTAGGAACGGTATTACCCAGTACAACCTTATCATACGCATCAATTTTTCCATCGGGCACACCCTTAGGTCCGGAAATATCTTTGAACTTAATCGAACCCGGACGAATCGCGTTCGTCAAGAAAGCACCACCGCCATCACCGGCACTACCGTCACTATAGACAGGTACTCCCTCTTTTAAATTCCACTTGTCAGAACCCGGGATATACGCATTGAAATCAGAAGCCTTATAATAACCGTCGGTCATATAGCCATAAATATCACCCACTGTACCACCTACAGTCAACAAGAACTCAGCAGGAGTTAAGTTCTCGCTAGAGCCAAAGCATGTTGTTTGCGCATACAAGGTATCTACACCACCGAGATCGATTACTTTCAGTTTCGAATAGGTGATATTCGCATCAAGGGTTAAGTTATAACTTAAATTCTTAGACTGTCTGTCTAAAATAACGCCCTTAACAGAGAACTCAACACCCTTGCTATCTGTAGAACCGATATTTTGATATTGTGCTGCATAACGCATCGGAAGGGTCTGAAGAATAATCAGATCACGGGTTGTATTCCAATACAAGTCAATAGCTCCGCTCAAACGCTCGTTGAAGAAGCCATAATCAATACCGAAGTCACGCGTGGTAGTTGTCTCCCATTTCAGGTGCGGGTTAGCCGCAATCTTATCACTACCACCGAGCACCAACATATTGCTAACGTTATTCGTTCCATCAATGGAGATATAGGTCATTGTGGATGACCAAAGATCATTATGCAAATAACCTAAATCCACATTGTTGTTTCCTGCCATACCATAAGACAAACGGAATTTCAAGTTACTCAACCAACTCGAAGCACCCTTCATCCATTCTTCATCCGACATACGCCAAGCAACTGCTGCGGACGGGAAGTAGCCCCATTGGTTGCCCTTTTCAAAACGGGTAGAACAGTCAGCACGGAAAGTAAAGGTAGCATAATAACGTCCTCTATAATCATAATTAGCACGCGCGAAGAAAGATAATTGATTATCACGCGGGTTGATACGATTGGAAATCTCCATGTAACTTGCTTGCGCCAAATAATTGAAGATCTCACCATTCAGCACGTCGTATTGACCATTGTAGCCAAAACCTCTTTGGGTATTGGTATGCGCTTTACGGATCACCGTCTCTTCACCTACCAAAACGCTCACATTGTGGTCTTTGTTCACAAAACTCTGCTTCCACTCGAACGTATTGGCATTACGCAGGATGGACGAATGCTCATCATCAATTTGGATTTGCGATGTACCACCAGCCACACCCGGTCTACCGGTATTGCGTGCATAGTACGTTGTCGGTCCATAATAACGATTCGTCAAAACGCGACGGCTTTCGTAACCGATCTCAGTACGGAGCGTAAAGTATTTGAGGAACTTGTAGCTTGCATAACCCTGAAGATTCCATTTATTGTCCACCTTATACTTATAATTGTCGCGGATGGTGGTAATCGGGTCATACAAGTTACCAAACGTTTCTTCCTCATCGTCCGAAGCATCTCCTTTTGCCAACAAGGTAACCGGCGTATACACAACGCAGTTACGCAAACGAGACTCCGAGCTGGTACCGTTATCTTTGATTGCATTGGAACCGGCACCTAACACATTTGTATTAGAGAAACGAGTCGTGAAACCAATCGTGAAATCTTTAAACGGTTTGAACTTTGCTTTCGCAGAAATATTGTTACGTGCGTAATTGGACTGCTCCATAATGGCCTTGTCATCAATACGACCATAAGACAACGCGAAGTTGGCATATTTGTTACCACCAGTTACACTAACCGATTGGTTCGAATTGAAACCGGTACGACCGAATGCCTCTTCCTGCCAATCCGTGAACGGATGTTTCGAGTTATCCGAATACTCTGCGATCAAATCCTTAATCGGCGTTACCTTAACCGTCGATTCATCCGAGTTATACTTGGTGGCATTGTAAAGCGCATCGAAATACGCATTGTAATTACTGCGCAATGCCGAGTTGTCCAACTTTCCATTCATGGCATTGAGATAAGCATACTCCCACTGAGCCAAAGCAAACTCTTTACCATCCATTACTTCATATTTCTTAGCGATCTTCTTCCAACCGATGTAACCGCTATAATCCACATGGAAAGTCATTTTATCCGAATCGGTATCCGAATCCTTAGTGGTGATGATAATAACACCATTTGCACCTTGCGCACCATAGATAGCGGTAGCAGCCGCATCCTTCAATACGTCCATTGAAGCGATGTCACCCGGAGCAATATCCGAAATGCTGGATACCGGCATACCATCCACAATATAGAGAGGATCATTACTCTGCGTTAATGAAGTACCACCACGCACACGAATCTTCACATCAGCGTCCGGGCTACCTTCCGGAGTAGTAACCGACACACCCGCCAACTTACCCTGCAGGGCTTCCGATGCACTAGCCACAGGGATATCCTTCAACTGATCTGCACCTACCGAAGCGACAGCTGTAACGACATCGCGCTTCTTGGTTGTACCGTAACCGGTAACTACCACTTCTTCGAGCACTTCGCTGTTCTCACTCAGCACTACGTTCATCACGTCGCCGGTGATATTCAGCTCCTGCGTCTTCATACCGATGTAGGAGAAAATAAGCACTTTGGCGTCATCGGGAACTTCGAGGGTATAATTACCGTCGAAATCTGTTACCGTACCAAGGGTGGTACCCTTCACCACTACAGAAGCGGAGATGATTGTCTCGCCTGTCGGGTCCTTAACTGTTCCGGTAATCACACGTGCCTCCACTGCCATGCCAGTTAAAAGCATAGCGGTGAAGATCATGGTACGGAACACTCTAAAGTTCAATTTCATAAAGAGATTTGATTTGTTGATATTAAATTTTATTTGTTATTTTCCTAACTTATTATATAAGCGCTCGATAAATCGGGTGCAAAATTACAAAAAAAAACACACCTAAGTGTGTATTTTTTGACGAAAAAAGTGCACATATGCATATTTTTGCCAAATAGACTTGTCAAAATGGCTCTGCGTACGTACAACCTTCTCTCCAACGGGAACAACCGTAGCGGGTATTGCCGCGTATTACCAGCCCCTGACGACAGACCGGACAGAGCATGCCGGCCTTATTGCTCTTCACATCACGCACCACGCCCGTTGTCATCTCTTTGAGTTCTGCCAGGAAATTCTGCGCCGCATACTCGCCACGCTCTATCTCCCGCAGTTTCTTCTCCCATAATCCGGTCAACTCCGCGGACTTGAGCAGAGGGGAAATAATGGTATGAATCAGATTGATACCCGTCTCGGTGGCCCGAAGGGACTTTCCTTGTTTGACGATATACTTACGCTGATAGAGTTTCTCGATGATGGCCGCACGCGTGGAAGGACGACCGATACCGTTCTCCTTCATTGCCTCACGCAACTCATCGTTCTCTACCGTCTTACCGGCTGTTTCCATCGCCCGCAAGAGCGTTGCCTCCGTGTAGTACTTGGGTGGCGTGGTGGTCTTCTCCTTGAGCACCGGTTCATGAGGTCCGGATTCACCCTTTTCGAAAGACGGAAGGGATTTGGAATTCTCAGAATTCTCAGAATTCTCAGCATTATCTGAAGCATCAGATTCTTCGGCTCCGAACACCACGCGCCAACCGGGTTTGAGCACTTCCCTACCCGTCACCTTGAAGTCCATCTCGCCGGCTTTGGCAAGCACGGTCGTATTGCTCACTTCGCACTCGGGATAGAAGACCGCGATGAAATGCAGCGCCACCAGATCATAGACCTTCTTCTCGTCCGCGGACATGTTATCGGGACGCTGTCCGGTGGGGATAATAGCATGGTGGTCGGTGACCTTTTTGTTGTCGAACACCTTCTTGGATTTCGGCAGTTTCGCCCCGATTAAGGGTGCTACCTGCGGAAAATAATCCTTGATGCCATTCAAGGTACCCGGCACTTTGGGATAGATATCATCGCTCAGATAGGTTGTATCCACACGCGGATAAGTCGTGAGTCGTTTTTCATAGAGCGATTGTATCAGCTGGAGTGTCTGCTCGGCGGAGAAGCCGTATTTCTTGTTGCAATCAACCTGCAAGGAAGTGAGGTCATACAGTTTCGGCGCATTCTCGATACCCTTCTTCTTCTCCACGCTGGTGATGGTCAGCGGCAGGTCCTTGATACTATCGACCAAAGCCTGTCCCTGCTCCTCGCTCGTGATCGCATACTCTCCTTCCTCCACCGGAATCTGGGCGCTAAAGAGCGTATCGCGGTAATTGGTTTTGAGTTCCCAGTAAGTGCGCGGCACAAAGTTCTCTATCTCTGCCTGCCGTTTGACTACCAGCGCGAGGGTCGGTGTCTGCACACGTCCGACGGACAAGACCTGCCTGTCGCGCCCGCTCCCGCGTGCGTACCTTATAGTATACGCGCGCGTGGCGTTCATGCCGAGCAACCAATCGCCAATGGCGCGCATCATACCGGCTTCATACAGATGCTGGTACTCCGATTGATCTTTGAGTTTCTGAAAACCGTCGCGAATAGCCTCTTCGGTCAACGAGTTGACCCACAGACGTTTGACCGGACACTTACATCCTGCCTGCTGATAGACCCAGCGCTGGATCAACTCTCCTTCCTGACCGGCATCACCGCAGTTAATCACCTCGTCGGCCTGCTCGATCAGATTTTTTATCACATTGAATTGTTTGTGTACACCCGCATCACCGGACACCTTGATGGAGAAACGCGGGGGAATCATCGGCAGCGAACTCAAGTTCCAGCCCTTCCATTGCTCCGTATATTCCTGCGGGTCCAATAATGCGCACAGGTGACCGAAAGTCCAAGTCACCTGATACCCATTGCCCTCAAAATAGCCGTCGTGCTTCTGTTTAGCACCCAGGACGTTGGCAATATATGCGCCTACAGAAGGTTTCTCCGCTACACAAACAATCATTACTGTCCGTATTCGTATCCTGTTTTAAGTCCCTTCACGCCGTTCAGCAGGCATACCACATTATGCAGACGTTTCTGCTCAATCGCCCGATTGACGTACTCAATCATCTCATACGGCGTATATTTGAAACGACTCACGATAATGGTCAGATCCGCAATGCGATCCAGCAAGAATGCATCGCTGGCCAAAGCCAAAGGCGCAGTATCCACCAGGATATAGTCGTAGCGTTTGCGCAAGTCGGCGAACAAGTCCTCTGCCCGATCGGTTTGCAGTAGTTCAGCGGGGTTCGGCGGTACGGTACCGCACGGAATCAGATCCAGATTCTTATGCTCTCTGCTCGGGATAATGACATCCTCGAGTTTGATCCCCGTTTCTGCCAGGTAATCGGTCAAACAGCCCTTGTTCGGCAATCCGAGATAGGAAGCCAACATCGGCCGACGGAGATTCATTTCCACCAAGGCTACTTTCTTACCCAAGAGCGCCAAGGAAAGGGCCATGTTCATCGCCACGTAGGTTTTTCCATCACTGTTGATATACGAGCTGACGAGTATAACCGGCGACTTCACATCGGACGGTAATACAAATCGCAAGTTCGTACGAATAGAGCGGAACTGCTCATCCGAAAGCGTCGATTGTCCCTCATGCACCGCAATAAACTTCCGATCGTCCGTCTCCGCCACATGCCCGAGGAACGGCGCTTTGATATGTTGCTCAAACTCTTTCTCATCGTCCACCTTCTTGTTGATGAAGATGGTTGCATAGAGCCAAGCTGCAGGGAAAAGGAAGGCCAAGATTAAGCAAATCAGCAAGACGTGCATCAACCGAGGTTCGTGGCTATAAACGACCTGTTGCGGGGCATCCAGAATCTTCGCAGGCATAGACGTAGCTGCCAACATAAGGGCATTTTCCTCGCGCTTCTGATAGAGGTAGAGATACAACTGCTCCTTGATTTTCTGGTCGCGTACCACGCGCACATACTCACGCTCGCGCTCAGGTGCATCCTTGATCTGGCGGTTGTATTTGGAATCCTGCGCCTTCATGCTATTCAAGCGGATGTTGAGACTCCCCCTGACAGAGGCGATTGTCGCAATAATATGCTGACGCATGGAAGCCAACTGTTGGTCCATCTGCTCCAACACGGGGTTACTGTCCGTTGCAGTTCGTTGCAAACGCATGCGTTGTAACAAAATCGCATTATACTCGGACAGGCTGGTCTCCAAAGCCGCATCTTTGATGCCGAGGTTAGCCGGGATAAGGTTTGTTCGATTGGTTTCATCACGCACAAAACCATCCACATAATCGATCAGGCTCAACTGGGTCTCAATCTCGGTAATCGCTCTTTGCTCCATGTTACCCGCCTCAATAAACAAGCGAGATTGCATGTCTATATTGGCGATATGATGCTTTTCTTTGTACTCTGCCAAAGTCTTCTCCGACTCCACGAGTTCCAGCTCAATGTTGTTCATGCGCTCATTGATGAAAGCCGTGGTACTGGATGCGATCATGTTCTTATCCACGATGGCATTCATATTGTACTGCTCGATCAACTTAGCCAACAAAGCTTTGTCACGTGCGGGCGAAGAGGAACGCATAGTGAGGGTGAGAATATTCGACTCACTGCGCTGATGTCCCACTGCCATCCGATGTCCGTAGGTGGTCACTAACACATCGCGATTGACCACATGAGCCCGATAAGCCGAGTCCGGACTCAGCGGGCGGTTTGCATGAACACGTATCGTTCCCGCAAAGATATCAATCGGTTCGTCCAATGATTTGACGCGAACGCAGGAACGACGGAAATACCCGGATTTAGCCTTCACTTTGTATCCCGAACGAGTAGGTTTGACAATGACAGCAAAGGTCGCTTTCTTCATTTCGGGCTTTAAGTTTATGCACTCCACAGAGATCGCATGAGCCGGATACTCCTCTACCCATCGCATACCATCTTTCACGAACGTCGGCTCCCACAAGTTCAAGGCATCCATCGATTGCGCCATCAGACCACGGGAAGCGATCACTCGTTCTTCATCATCCGCAGCAGGACTAGCGGCCATACCTAAAATCGACATCGCGTCCACGCGGTTACCTGTCAGATCTTGAAGTCGCAGAATAATGCTGGTATCCGTTTCCCAGGTAGGCGTCACTCTCAGGAAATAGAAGATACCCATCGACAAGCAAATCGCACCACTGATGATAAACCACCACCAATGCTCCAATGTCACACGCACTATCTTGCGTACATCCAATTCAGTTGAAGTATTTTCCATGATAATTATTTTCTCGTTGCATTAATTACTGTCACAATAACGGTCGCAGCGCTGGCGAGCGTCGATACCGTACTCAACCACAGGCCCGTATTGGCACTGTTCACTACGCGCACCTGGTTCGGCGAGACGTACACCACATCGTTCTGTTGAAGGAAATAATAGGGCGAGGTAATCAAGTCTGCACTACGCAGATCCACACGCGCCATTTGTATCTTACCCTCCACCTCGCGGGTGATGAGCACGTTGTCGCGGCGGCCGTAAGGCGTCAGATCACCGGCAGCTGCCAATGCCTCCAGAATCGTCAGACGACCACGTCCCAGCGACACCTGCATGGGGTGATTGACCTCACCCATGATGGACACTTTGGCACCTATCAGGTTGACCTGAACAATCGGATTAAGCACCTGCTCGGACAATAACTCTTTCACTTTCTGCTCCACTTCCGGACGTCTGAGACCTGCCACATGTACTTGCCCCAACACCGGTAACTCCACATCTCCCTTATCGTCCACAATAAAATACTGCAACATCGGCGTCGTCTGCACTTGCGTCGAACCCGGAGCCGTGAAAGCCACAGCCGGCAGGTTATACGGTGCTACTGCCTCTTTGTCCAACGCAGAGACAAAAATCGTCAATGCGTCACCGCAACGGATGACCGTTTCACTCTGCGCCTCAAAGTGCGCGTTAATCGAATCTTCCTTCGACGGTTGGGCATCTTGCAGATACGTCATCTTCTTCTGCGTCACACAACTTGCTGCCGAAAAGGCAACCAGTATCAACGCAAAGATTCTAATTGATTTATGCATAGCTTTAGTCCTTTATATCCAAAATAGCGTGCAAAATTACGAAAAATATTTGACATACGCAAGATAATACACTTTTTTTATCAATTTATTTGCATATATGCAAATTTTGTAGTACTTTTGCATAACATTTTGTCAGGTTTTGTATGACACAACAGGAATTATTAGCCATCAAGCAGCGCTTTGGCATCATCGGTCAGTGTCCGCTGCTCAACAGAAATATCGAGGTAGCGGTGCAGGTGGCGCGCACCGACCTTAGCGTGCTCATCACCGGAGAATCCGGTGTGGGCAAGGAGCATTTCCCGAAAATCATCCACGCATACTCGGCCCGCAAGCACGGTCCGTATTTCGCCGTCAACTGCGGTGCTATCCCTGAAGGGACCATCGATTCCGAACTTTTCGGTCATGAGAAAGGAGCCTTTACGGACGCCAAATCGGAGCACAAAGGCTATTTCGAGATCGCCGATGGCGGTACACTCTTCCTGGATGAAGTAGGTGAACTGCCGCTTCAGACGCAGGTGCGTCTGCTGCGCGTGTTGGAAACGGGTGAGTACCTGCGTATGGGTTCGAGTCAAGTGCGCAAGACGAACGTACGCGTGGTGGCCGCCACCAACCTCAATATGCGGCAGGCCATCGATGACGGACGTTTCCGAGAAGACCTCTATTATCGTCTCAATACGGTAGAGATACGCGTCCCCGCACTGCGGGAGCGCAAAGAAGATATCCCTCTGCTGTTCCGTAAGTTCGCCGTGGATTTCTGCAACCGCTACCAGATGCCGCCGCTCTCACTCAACGAAGAAGCGATCCAGTTGCTGCAGAACTCATACTGGCGCGGCAACATACGTCAGCTCAAGAATCTCGCCGAGCAGATTTCTATCATTGAACTGGACCACCAGATCAATGCCGAGACGCTCCGCAAATACCTGCCCGCAGAAGAAAACCGACAGGAGATTGTTCTTCGCAACCCTTCGAAAGAGTCAGGAAAAGACTACTCGCACGAGATCGGCATCCTCTACAACATGGTGATGCAGAATCGCAAGGAGCTGGAGGAACTGAAGGCACTTATGGAAACTAATCGTGATCACGTCATCACGTCATCACGTGATCTCGAAAAAGCGCCCGCTATCGAAATCCCGAAGCGTGATCTAGAAGAGATCCTGCCTCTCGAAGAGGATTCGCTCCGTATCGATGAAGGAGAAAAAGAACGGATCAAGCGTGCCCTCGAGTTGTCGCAAGGCAACCGTAAAGTAGCCGCTGAGAAGGTCGGGCTGTCCGAACGAACACTTTACCGCAAAATCAAAGAATATGGATTGAGTTGCTTGCTTCTCATCTGTATTATGTTGAGCGGTTGCTCCATCAGTTTTAAGTTCAACGGTGCCAACATCAACTACCAGACCACGCACTCCATCTCCGTAGCGGACTTTCCGAACAACGCCGCCATGGTTAACCCCACGCTGAGCAACGCGCTCACCGAACAGATTCGCGAGCTGTACCAGCGGCAGACAAGACTACAGATTCTGCGTAAAGGCGGTGACCTCGAGTTGGAAGGAGAGATTATCGGATACGATATTACGCAAGGTGCTATTGCCGCCAACAGTTATGCTTCAGAGAGCAAACTGACCATTCGCGTGCAAGTTCATTTCACCAATAACGTCAATCCGGAAGAGTCGTTTGACAAGGTCTATACGGCCTATCAAACCTTCGATGCCAGCCGCCTGCTGACAGATGTGCAGGACGAGCTGTGTAACATTATCATTACGGAAATTGCGGAGAATATCTACAACGACACGGTTGCCAAATGGTAACCGTTTTGTTTTCCCATTAGAGTAAGACGATTTCCACGCGTCGGTTCATCTGCCGATGCGCTTCATCGTCATTCGGAACAATCGGATCGCGCTCCCCACGTCCCTCAATCTCAATCCGCTTCGGATCCACTCCGCGATCCGCCATCGCCTGTTTCACCTCTTTGCAGCGACCTTCCGACAAGACTTGATTAGACCGGTCGGAGCCGATATCATCCGTATGTCCGACAATCCGGATACGCTGGCTGGGACGGGAAACCAGGAACTGATACAACTCGTTCAAAGCCGGTTCGGACGAATCCAGAATACGGGTCTTGCCGGTAGCAAAATAGATATTACGAAGCACGAAAGACTTCACCTCGCGCGGCGACATGATCACTCCTGCGAACTGCGTCGGGTCACTGATCGTATCGCGGAACGGGAAATAATGCGGAGAAGTTGCATCGATGGTATAGAACGGAATGCGGTCATCCAACAAGACGGCCAATACGGCATGCAAACTGTCTGAAGTAGTCTGCATGACCCGCTTTTTCTCATGATTGCGAACAATCACATTAGCGGCTACCGCGCGTCCGGTCAGGGAGTCGGTCACCGTGAAGGTCAATCGCGTCTCCGGATAGAGATACAACTTCACGGTATCCTCATCTTCCTTGTGATTAAACCGAACGGTATCTGATGCGAAATAACCGGTCTTGGCAGCAGCCGCCCAGTATTGCCCATGGGGCAAGCTGCGTTGCACGCGTGCTTTTTTCATATCGGTCGGCTTGCTCACTTTCGGTTTCTTCGTCGGGCGGGCATTGACATCCTGCACGGTGATGTGCGTAGCCGGGAGTGGTTCGCCCGAGCGCAAATCAAACGAATAAACATAGAGCAAGGGCTTTCCTTCTTTGATACGTTTGCGTTTAGCCTTCCGCCGTTGCGCTTCTTTCTTGCGCTCCATCTTGGCTTTCGCCTTCGCACGTTTCTGCGCCGGCGTCATGGCATAACAACCCATTTCGCCCGCCACGAAAACCAATAAAAGCAATATGTACCAAAAGCGTTTCATTCTTTAAAAACACAGGAGAACAGTCGCGGGACTATCCTCCTGTATGTGGTCCCACTTGGGCTTGAACCAAGGACCCCCTGATTATGAGTCAGGTGCTACTAACCAACTGAGCTATAGGACCATCTTTTTGTTATTTACCTTGACGCGCGTTGCTGAAAAGCACCAGACTCTGGTCTTTGGTAATCTGCATCTCTTTCTGCGTCAATTCCGGGATAGCCAGTTTCGTACCGGCAACCAAAGCATTCGGATTCGAGATCTTTTCCTTATTAGCGATGTAGATATATACCCAGCAATAGGTGTTGTTATAATACTTACGGGCCAACTTGGACAGCGTAGTCGATTTATCGACAACTACCGTTTCGCCTGCACGCTGCTTATACTGGTTCACCTTCTGCGGACGAGCACTCTCCTCTAACGGAACGGTCTTTACCGGCTCGTCGATAACGCGGTTCTCTTTGCTCTCCTGCAGGTTACCCTTCATGCGCTCGAACGTAGCCTTGTCGACCAGACGGATAGCGGCACGGCGGTTCGGTCCGTATGCAGCCTGGCTGCGGTGACCCACCAGCTTACCCATACCCATCGCATACATATGCGCCGTATCGATAGCGTGCTCTGCAGCCAATTCGTCGATTACGTTTTCAGCACGTTTGTCACCCAAAGCGTAGTTGAGCGATGCCGAACCCGTATTGTCGCAATAACCGGTTACTACAGCATAGAGCGTCGTATCCTCTGTCAAGCGGTCAGCCACCTGTTGGATGGTGATCAAAGCCTTCTCATCCAAATTGGACTTGTTGTTTGCGAAATAGATGTAGTATATTCGATCTTGCTCCTTGACTTGCAGCTGGCGCTCGACCATCTTCTCTACGCTATGCTCCTCACGGATGATGATCGAATCATGACGGATAATAACCGTATCATGAACACACATCGGTTCGCCGTAACGTTTCTCAAACTCCTGCTCATTATTGAAGTTACGCACGTGCGACTCGGGCACTGCCTGCAGTTTGATACGCAGGTTGAGCGTCACATCCACCATACCATCATTATTCTTTGAAGCCAAAGCTCTCTCCGTAGCATAACCACGGCCATCGATATAATCGTTGATGAAATAGTCATAAGTTGCGCGGAGGCCCAACGCGAGCGTACGGTTGAGGTTGAACTCCAGATTGATACCGGCATTGAAGTACATCACGCCCGCATATTTGTCCATCGACTTCGGCGTTGCATCCGCGGTGTTCGGACGGTCCGCATCATAGAACATCGTGCTGTTTTTATACCACGAGTATCCACCGCCGAGTATAGGCTGAATACCGACCAGCTTGTGCTCCCATCTGGGGAAGAAAAGGTTGATCAGGTCCAGCGACAAATACACACCTGCCTTATGCATCATACCATCGAGCAAGTATTCCGCGTTTCTGCCGCCCGGTTTACCGGTAACACGGTACCAATCGAACATATACTGCAAGCCTATGCTCCATTCCGGCGTAAAAGAATACTCAAACGCGAGACCCGCGGTGGGATACGAGATGGCATGCTTCATCTCCGAACGGAAATCACCGTCGAACACATTGAATCCCACATGCGGGATAATCGACCAGTGCGCATAACGCAAGGATACGTCGTCACTCGTCGGTTTGTACGGGTGAATACCCTTAAGATCCTCCGATTGCTCCTGATTATCCGTATTAGACGAATAGGCAGGCAACTCCAAATACTCCTGCGCCATAAGGGTCGCAGAGAAGCACAGAACTGACAGTACAAATAGACTTTTCTTCATATTCTCAAAAAATCAGCGTGCAAAGATACTACTTTTTTTTGATATAGCCAAATTTTTTTGAAAAAAAATATCTTTTTTATTCTATCTGTTGCATATATGGAAATTATTTTGTATCTTTGTACCCGATTTGAAAGCACATAATTAAATTCTAATATAGTATGGACATTTTACAACAAATGATCGCGCGTGCGAAGGCAAACCCGCAGCGCATTGTATTGCCGGAAGGCGATGAACCGCGTACCCTGGAAGCTGCTAACCTCTTGCTCAAAGACAAGATTGCGCAGCTTATTTTGATTGGTGACCCGGACAAGATCCGTTCCATGGCAGCCGAGAATGGTTATGAGTACATCAAGGAGGCTAAGATCGTTGATCCGATCCACGATCCGAAGATGCCCGAGTATGCCAACCTGCTCTTTGAGCTTCGCAAAGCGAAGGGTATGACCGAAGAGGAAGCCGCCAAGAAGGCGCAAGACCCGCTCTACCTCGGATGCCTGATGATCAAGGCAGGCGATGCAGACGGCGAGTTGGCAGGTGCACGTGGTACGACGGCTGACACCATTCGTCCGGCTTTCCAGATACTGAAGACCAAACCCGGATGCTCAATCGTCAGCGGTGCGTTCCTTATGTTCACGCCGGCCAAGCACCTCGGTGAGAACGGTTTCCTGCTGTTTGCAGACTGCGCCGTGAACCCCAACCCGGACGCTAAGCAACTCGCTGAGATCGCTATCTCCACCGCCGAGACAGCACGCGCTATTGCCGGTATCGAGCCGCGCGTAGCGATGCTCTCCTTCTCGACCAAGGGCAGTGCCAAACACGAACTGGTAGACAAGGTAGCAGAGGCCACCAAGCTGGCGAAAGAGATGGCTCCGGAGCTGCAGTTGGACGGTGAACTCCAGGCCGATGCGGCATTGGTAGAGAGCGTTGCAAAGACCAAGGCTCCGGGTAGTCCGGTAGCCGGCAAAGCGAACGTGCTCGTTTTCCCGGATCTCCAAGCAGGTAACATCGGTTACAAGCTTGTAGAGCGTTTCAGCGGCGCAGATGCCGTAGGTCCGATCCTTCAAGGTATCGCCGCTCCGGTGAACGACCTGAGCCGCGGATGCAAGGTACAAGACATCGTGCAAATGGTAGTAATCACAGCCAACCAAGCGATAAAGTAATTTACCATTTGGGCATTTACCATTTGGTCATTTATTGAATCATTTAAAGCATTTAGACATTTATGAAGATATTAGTATTGAACTGCGGAAGTAGCAGTATCAAATACAAGCTCTTTGAGATGGAGAGCAAGTCTGTAATGGCACAAGGCGGTATCGAGAAGATCGGTCTGCCCGACTCTTTCCTTTTGGTCAAACTGCCGAACGGCGAGAAAGTGAAGTTCGAGAAATCGATGCCGGAACATACCGTAGGTATCGAGCTTATTCTTGAGAAACTGGTGGACCCGGAGATCGGTTGCATCAAGGACCTCAAAGAAATCAACGCCGTTGGTCACCGCGTTGTCCATGGCGGTGAGAAATTCAACAAGTCGGTATTGATCACCCCTGAGGTGAAAGAGATGATCATTAAGTGCGTTGAGTTGGCTCCGCTACACAACCCTGCTAACCTGAAGGGTATCGATGCTATTGAGAAGATCCTCCCGGGCGTTCCGCAGGTAGCTGTGTTCGACACCGCTTTCCATCAGACGATGCCTGATTACGCGTACATGTACGCGCTTCCTTATGAGTTATATGAAAAATACGCGATCCGTCGTTACGGTTTCCACGGCACCAGCCACCGCTATGTATCGGCACGCGTATGCGAGTTCCTCGGTGTGGATCTGAAGGGCAAGAAGATCGTTACCGCCCACATCGGCGGCGGCGGCAGCTGTACGGCTGTTATGGACGGCAAGAGTGTAGATACCTCGATGGGTCTGACTCCGGTTGAAGGTCTGGTAATGGGTACCCGTTCCGGCGACCTCGACCTCGGTGCAGCAACCTTCATCATGGATAAGGAGCATCTCGACACCGCAGCGTTCAACAACCTGGTGAACAAGAAATCCGGTCTGCTCGGCGTATCGGGTGTATCGAGTGATTGCCGCGATATCGAGGCGGCCATCAAGGAAGGTAACAAACGTGCCGACCTGGCGCGCAAGATGTTCATCTATCGCGTAAAGAAATATATCGGTGCATATGCCGCAGCTATGAACGGTATTGACATCCTCGTCTTCACCGCCGGCATTGGCGAGAACGATCCGTATATCCGCGCAGAGATCATGAAGGGTCTGAGCTTCCTCGGTATCGAGCTGGACGAGCAAGCCAACAACGTACGTGGCGAAGAGCGTATCATCTCCAAACCGGGTTCGAAAGTAACCGTTTGCCTCATCCCGACCGACGAAGAGTTGATGATCGCATCCGATACCGCTGCATTGGTATAAAAACACTGACTACTTAACCAAGAGATCTGAAAAACAGAATGAACAAACCGATTATTTACCAACTCTTCCCGCGTTATTTCGCGAACTACAACGAGACGCGCAAACATAACGGCACCAAGGAAGAGAACGGATGCGGTCGATTTGTCGATATCAACGAGCGAGCACTCCAGGCTATTGCGGACCTGGGTGTTACGCACGTTTGGTATACCGGCATTATTCGTCACGCAACCGCCCAATATAACACCCCCGCCATCACCAAAGGCAAAGCCGGCTCACCTTATGCCATCACCGACTACTACGATGTCGATCCCGATCTGGCAAAGAACGAAGCCAAGCGTATGCAGGAGTTCGAAGCGCTCGTTCAACGCACCCACGATGCAGGGCTGGGTGTCTTCATCGACTTCGTGCCCAACCATGTAGCGCGGCAGTACAAGAGTGTGTGCAAGCCCGCGGGTGTGGAAGACCTGGGCGAGAACGACCACCCCGAGTGGGCCTTCTCTCCGCTCAATAATTTCTACTACATCCCCGGTCAGCGTTTCACGATGGACAAGGACCTAATGGGCTATGAGGAGTATCCCGCGAAGGTCACCGGTAACGATTGCTTCACCTCGCACCCCTCCGAGAACGATTGGTATGAGACCGTCAAACTCAATTACGGTGTCTTCTATCAGGGCGGCGGCGAGAAACAGTTCTTCCCCATCCCGTCCACCTGGGTCAAGATGCGCGATATCCTGCTCTTCTGGGCCTCCAAAGGCATTGACGGCGTACGGGTAGATATGGCAGAGATGGTGCCTGTAGAGTTCTTCGCATGGGCCATCGCGCAGGTGAAAAAGAAATACAAGAAATTCCTCTTCATCGGCGAATGCTACGATCCCAACCGATACGACGCTTACCTTTCCGCCGGTTTCGATTACCTCTACGACAAAGTCGGTATGTACGATTATCTGCGTGGGGTAACGAGTAAGGGATGGCCTGCTTACGGCATCACCAACCAATGGATGCAACACGGCGATGCGCGCCTCCAACACATGCTCTATTTCCTCGAGAACCATGACGAGCAACGTATTGCCAGTGGTTTCTTCTGCGGTTCCGGTCGTTGTGCCGAACCCGCTATGATCGTGGCGGCTACGCTGAACCAATGTCCGGTGATGATCTATTCCGGTCAGGAACTGGGCGAACGGGGCATGGACCTCGAAGGTTTCTCCGGCATCGATGGTCGCTCAACCATCTTCGATTACTGGGGTATCAAGAGCCTCCAAGCTTGGGCGAACAAAGGGAAATTCGATGGCGCTAAACTGAGCGAAGAGCAGCGCGAGTTACGTGCGTTCTACCAGCGTCTGTTGACCCTCACGCGGGATAACAAAGCCATTCAACGTGGCATGATGTACGATATTGCCTATGCCCAGGGCGAAGGATTCGATAGAGCACAGCACTATGCTTTCTTGCGCCACATCAAGGGCGAGACCCTGCTTGTGATCGTCAATTTCCATGACCGCGAAGAGCGCATCAAAGTGCGCATCCCCAACGATGCGTTCGTCTATCTGGGACTCGAAGAGAAGCCTAAAGCTACCGCAACAGACTTGCTCCGCGGCGGCAAGAGCGCCATCTCTTTTACGCCCGATAACATCTTCGACATCGTGCTGCCCGCATGGAAAGGCGTGGTTCTAAAAATTAAGTAAATGGAATTTTTCAAAGACATAATGCGTCTCGTGAGGTGGAGCAATCTGCTCTTCCTCGCGGCGCTTATTTGGCTGATGGAGAAATGGGTCGCCGTGCCGATCCTGAACAAACTCGCCTTTGGCGAGCAGTTGCCCTGGTACGTGCTGTTGCTCATCCTGTTGGCAACCGTTTTTATCGCTGCCGGCGGGTACGTCATCAATGACTATTTCGACGTCAAGATAGACCGTATCAACCGTCCCGACGAGGTGATTGTCACCCGCACGATCACCAAACCCGCCGCCATGCGCCTCAGCCTTTGGTTGAGCGGTATCGGCATCGTTTGCGGTCTAATGGCGGCCATCCTGTTGCGCAGCCTGACGCTCGGTATTCTCTTTGTTATTGTGCCCGGTTTGCTCTGGTTCTATTCGTCCAGTTACAAACGGCTCTTTATGATCGGCAACCTCATCATCGCCCTGCTTGCCGGCTTGACACCAATGCTGGTGGCGATGGCGAACGTAGCGCAACTCAAGTTGCTCTATGCCGCTATCCTGCCCTACACCCCGCTCGAGCATGATCTGTATGCATGGATCGGCGGATTCGCACTCTTTGCTTTCTTGTTGACGTGGATACGGGAGATCGTCAAAGACATGCAGGACCAGATGGGCGACCGCGAACTGGAGTGCCATTCGATGCCGGTAGTATGGGGAGAGACGTGGACCAAGATTTTTGTCACCGGTCTAATCGTCTTCACCCTCGCTGTCATCGGGCATCTATGGTACCGTATACTCCCCTTCCCGATCGGATGGGACAGCCTCAGCACGCGCTATATCGTATTGGGAATAGTAACACCGCTGTTGGGTGTATTGGGATTATTGTGGGCAGCGAAGATACCGTCGGATTACAAGAACTGCCAGCAACTGGTTAAGTTCACGATGCTGCTCGGCATGCTTTACAGCATCTGCTTGAGAACCTTGTAAACTTGGTGAACGGGGAATCCCATCACGTTGAAATACGAACCCCGCATCTCGGTACAGGCAACATATCCGATCCACTCCTGTACACCATAAGCGCCGGCCTTATCCAAGGGCCGGTATTTTTGTACATAATGCGCAATCTCCTCGTCCGTCAGGTCGCCGAAGGTCACATCCGTCTCATCCACGATGGTCACCAGATCCTGTCCTTTGCGGGCAAACGTAACGGCTGTATAGACCTGATGGGTCTTGTTTCGCAACGCCTGCAGCATCGCTACTGCCTCCGCCTCATCTTTGGGTTTACCGAGCATGCGCCCCTCTAACCAGACAATCGTATCGGCCGTGATCAGCAGTTGGCCATCTTTCAGTTGCGCCTCGTACGCACGCGCTTTCGCGCGCGAGATATAATAAGGAATATCCCCGCCTTTCAAGTCCGCGGGATAATGCTCGTCGGCATCAATAGTAATAGCCGTAAACGGCAGGTCTAAACCTGCCATTAACTCACGCCTCCGAGGGCTCTGACTTCCAAGAATAATCTCCATTAGAATAAATCGAGTTGGGTATCCTGTGGTTTCTCAAACGTCATCTTAACGCCTTCCACTTCGATGGCTTCGGGTTCTTCCGGTGTCTCGGTATCGCGGGATTCCGGTATCTCGACAGGTTTTTCCTCCGTCTCACCGGGAGACACCTCAGCTTCGGGCTCCGGTTCGGGAGTAACATCTTCTATCTTCGCCACCTCCAGGGTTGTTACGCGTTTACCTTTCGCTTTCGCAGACTTCTCGTCAATAAACTCCGCCATCAGGATCTCTAACGCCGGCTTGTTCTCATCGGCAAAAGTAATGCGGAATGTAGCCTCTTCCCGATCGGACAGCACTGCTATGCGGGAGTCGGCATCTTCGCCCAAGAAGGATTGTACTTTCGCTTGCGCGTCGTCCAACTTGAAGCGTTTACCGTAGTAATATTTCAGTTCTCCGTTCCACTGGATGAGGCTCCATACTTTCTCCGGATCCCATTTCTCAATGCGGAGGATGTTGTCTTCGAAATGCGCAGTGAGGTCAAAATTGGTGATGTAATACGTTCCGTCGGTGGTCAGTACAAGGATTCGATCCTCGTCGTAGAACTCACCCAGATACATGCCGTGCTCATCGTAGTTGACGCGCAGCACATCGGCATCGAACCATACCTTACGTCCGCCGAGGGTCGAGTGACCTTTATGCTTGAGGGTGATGGACTTGACTTCGAATTTTGTGAGCACATTGCCTCGCGCCGTACGGGACTTGACCGCCAGTTCGCTCAAGTCCTTGCAGACCTCCAGTTTCTTGAGGTGCAACTGCGGTTTGAGCGTCACACGAATCACCTCCGCCTCACCGTTCGGGTTGGCCGTGAAATAGACGATCTTCGATCCGGGTTTACCTTGCGTGAGGTCGTATTCCTTGTCTTTCGCTACCCCCGTGACATTGAAGCGCTTCATGAAGTACGTGCCTTTCTTGCCGTCACGATAAACGACATTATAGACCGTACGCTCGTCGCCGCGCTGGAAGACGGCGATATGCAGGATGTCGGTACCGACGAACAATTTCTCCGCCACCTTCATCACCTTGTATTTACCGTCCTTATGGAAGACGATGATATCGTCGATATCCGAGCAGTTGAAGAGGAACTCGTCTTTCTTGAGGCCCGTGCCCACGAAGCCTTCTTCGCGGTTGATATACAGTTTCTCGTTGTTTTCTACGACGGCCTTCACGTTGATCGCGCCGAAGTTACGCACCTCTGTCCGACGCGGATACGCCTCGCCGTATTTGGATTTGAGCATCTCGAACCACGCAATCGTATAGTCCGTGAGGTGGTTGAGGTTCTTGATGCAAGCCTTGATCTTCTTCTCCAGATCCTTCATCAACTCATCCGCTTTCTTGCTATCGAACTTGGTGATACGCAGCATCTTGATCTCGAACAAGCGCTCGATATCTTCGGTGCGCACCTCGCGGATCAGTTGTGCTTTGAACGGCGTGAGGGCGTTATCCACGAACTCGATCAGTTTCTCTTTGTTCGGTGCGTCCTCATAGCCTTTCTCCTTATAGATACGGTTCTCGATGAAGATTTTTTCCAAGGAGGTGTAGAAATATTTCTCCTCCAGCTCGCCCTTCTCGATCTCGAGCTCCCACTTAAGGAGTGCCTTCGTGTTGTCGCAGGACAGTTTGAGCAGGTTGCTTACGTTGGTAAAGATCGGTTTCTTGTTCTCCACCACGCAGCAGTTCGGGCTGATATTGACCTCGCAGTCCGTAAAGGCATAGAGGGCGTCGATGGCCTTGTCGGACGACGAACCCGGAGCCAGTTGCACGACGATACGTGCCTGATCGGCGGTGAAGTCATCGATCTTCTTGATCTTGATCTTGCCTTTCTGGTTGGCTTTGAGGATGGTCTCGATGATCTTACTGGTCGTGGTGCCGTACGGGATCTCGGTGATAATCAGTGTCTTGTTGTCATCAGCTTTGGTGATACGTGCACGGATCTTGACCGATCCGCCGCGCTCGCCGTCGTTGTATTTCGTAACGTCGATCACGCCACCCGTCGGGAAATCCGGATAGAGTTGGAACTCCTCGCCGCGCAGATAGGCCAGCGAGGCATCGCACAGCTCGTTGAAGTTATGGGGTAGGATCTTAGAGTTCAGACCGACCGCAATACCCTCCACGCCTTGCGCGAGCAGCAAGGGGAATTTCACCGGCAGATGAATCGGCTCGTTCTTACGGCCGTCATAGGATTTCATCCACTCGGTGGTCTTGGCGTTGAACACCGTTTCCAAGGCAAACTTACTCAAGCGCGCCTCAATATAACGCGGAGCGGCAGCGCCGTCACCGGTCAGGATGTTTCCCCAGTTTCCCTGGCAATCAATGAGCAGATCTTTCTGGCCCAACTGCACGAGTGCGTCACCAATAGACGCATCGCCGTGCGGGTGGTACTGCATCGTCTGACCGACGATGTTCGCCACCTTGTTGTACTTGCCGTCATCCACCGTCTTCATCGCATGCAATATACGACGTTGTACAGGCTTGAGTCCATCCTCTATAGCCGGCACAGCACGTTCCAATATCACATACGAAGCATAGTCCAGGAACCAATCCTGGTACATGCCGGTAAGATGATACTTCACAGCATCATTGAAACCTCCCTGGGAAGCCATCCGTGATTAGCCTTTCTTGTTGATTCGAATATATACGATAATACCTGCTAACTCCAGAAGCATCGCTACCACTAACAATACGTTATCCTGCAATGCCCACTTGTATATCGTCAGGCAGATAAAACCCAAAAGAAGGAGGATTACTCCAAAATACTTCCTTACATTACTCATTTTCTTAGTCGATAATTAATTTGCGCTGCAAATTTACTGCTTTTTTTTGAAATATGCAAGCATAAAATGTTTTTTTATCGCACAAAACGATAAATTCCGCCCGGAAGGGACCGTACCAGGCCGTCTAACTCCAACATTGTCAGCTCGGAGGACACTTCGCCGTAGTCTTTTCCGGTCTCCTGCACGAGCACATTGATATGCAGGCCTTCCTCCGCCGTTTCCAGTTTCGTCAGCAGCAACTGCTGCGTATCACTGAGGTTATCCATCAAGCCGATCAGACTCGTCTGCACGCCGCCGAGTTTCTCCTGCTTCGTCTTCCATCCCATCGCCCGGATCAGGTCATCCGCGCTGTCTATCAGTTGGGCATAGCCCCTGCGGATCAAGTCGTTGCAACCGCGCGAAGAGACATCGTTCGGTCGTCCGGGGAAAGCGAACAAGGCCCTGTCGTATTCAAAGGCCCGACGTGCGGTATTCAGGCTGCCGCCTTTCTCGCGGCTCTCCACGATCACTACTGCATCCGCCAGGCCGGCAATGATGCGGTTGCGTTGCAGAAAATTGGGACCAAAAGGTTCGGTACCCAAATCGTACTCGGACATCAAGCCTCCGTTCTCCATCGCTGCCTCGGCTTCGGGCCGATGCTGCGAGGGGTATATCCGGTCCAGCCCATGCGCCAGCACCATGATGGTCGGCACGCCGTATTTCAAGGCCGCGCGATGCGCCGCGATGTCGATTCCGTACGCCCCACCGGAGACAATAATAACATGATCGAGACGCTCGTGCAACTCGCGCACAAGCGTCTCGGTTAATTCCTTCCCGCGTTCGGTCGGTCGCCGTGTACCCACGATAGCCACCACATGCTCGCCCTCAGGAGGCACATTCCCCCTTACGTAGAGCGGATTCGGCTTATCCGGGCACTGTTTCAAACGGTACGGATAATCCGCATCGTCCGGTGTCCACACGCGGAGGGGATGGCTCATGATTAGCTACGATCGGAGAGGTGTATCTTAATTCCGTAACACAGATCGCCGGCATCGCCCAGACCGGGAACGATATATTTCTTTTCGTTCAGAACCGGGTCTATCGCTGCACACCAAACCGTTACATCCGGGCTGTCGTTGAGCGACTCGCGCAGACAATCGATAGCCTTCGGCGTCGCGATCGTGCAGCAGAGGTGCGTGTGGTTGGGTTTGCCATGACGCAGCAGCGCCTGATAACCCACTTCCATCGACATACCGGTAGCCAGCATCGGATCGGCTACAATCAGCGTCTTTCCATCAATCGAAGGAGCGGCCATATACTCTGCCACGATCTCCAATTCGCCTTTATCATTCACGCGACGATAGGCGCTAAGGAAAGCGTTCTCCGCATGGTCGAAGATATTCAGGAATCCCTGATGGAGCGGCAGGCCGGCGCGAAGGATGGTAGCCAGCACGATATTATCGGAAATGGTATTCACCGGTGCCACACCGAGCGGTGTCTGCACGTTCGTCTGCTCGTAGTGGAGCGCTTTGCTCACTTCGATGGCCATCACCTCACCGATACGCTCGATGTTATGACGGAAACGGAGGCTGTCTTTCTGAATCTCCACATCGCGGATCTCGCGCAGGTACATGTTGAGCACGCTGTTGTGCTCCGAGAGGTTGATAACTTTCATTATTGCATGGATTTAGCGGCTTTCTGTTCTGCTTTTACACTGCTCTGACGCGCCTTCAGATTCGACTCCAACTGCGCGATCTCAGCAGCTTTCTGAGAAACCTGTTGCTCATAGGACTGCAGATCGGTCTTATGATCCTGAATCTGGGTCTCCATCTCGGAAATCGAGCGCAGGCGTTCTGCAACCTCGCGGATGGCATAGCCCAACTCTTTCTGCTGTTGTTCCAAGAACACGAGATAGGTCTCGCGAGTGTCCTGACTCAGAGCCTGCTGTTTGTTGAGGGTCTTCTGCTGGTTCTCAATTGTCTTCTGCATGCTCTTGAGTTCGCCCTCCTCTTTGCTGTACAGTTTTTTCAGGGAAGTCGCCAGTTTACCGGCCTCTTTCAACCCTTTCGCCATCTCTTTGGAGTGAGCCTGCTCCACTTTGAACTCTGCCTTGACGGCTTTCAGCTCATCTGCATTACGGGCAAGGGACTTGGACACATTGTCCAGAGCTGCACGGTACATGATCGGCTCCGACATGTATAACGCACGCAGCGAATCTACTTTGAACTCAGCTAATTCAATCGTAATCGGATGAACGGACTGCGCCATAGCGCTCACACTCAATGCCGCAAAGGCCATCAAAAAGAACTTTCTCATATCTTTTGTGAATTTAAATTAGTTTATTTATCAAATTGGCTGCAAAGATACAAAATTATTTGCATATATGCAAAATTTTTACTACTTTTGCACGATTTTTGAGAGTTTTTTATGAAACTGCGCAGCAGATGAGATATCCGATACATCATATCAGTAAAGATTTATTGCAGTGGATGCCGGTTCAGGCTTTTGAGGGGGAGGTTATTGTGGTGGATCAACCCGAGCAGGTGGCAGACGCCGTGCAATACCTCCGCGCCCAGCAGACCGTCGGGGTGGACACCGAGTCCCGCCCCAGTTTTCAGCGGGGTATTCACTACCCCACCGCCCTGGTGCAGATTGCTTCGCATGAGCGCTGTTACCTCTTCCGTCTCACGCATGTCGGTATGCCGCAGGAGTTGGCGGATTTCTTCGCAGACCCGGAGGTTTGCAAGGTCGGTTTAGCCTTCAAAGATGATATCAACGGCCTGCGCCGCAGACGCAATTTCACGCCCGCCAACTGCATTGACATCCAGAAGATGGTGGTTCAGTACGGCTTGCTGGACCTCGGTCTGCAGAAACTGTTCGCTATCTGCTTCGGGCGCAAGATCTCCAAGGCGCAGCAACTCACCAACTGGGAGAACACCCGCCTCACGCCCGAGCAGGCACGTTACGCTTCCACGGATGCCTGGGCGACCCTGCTTATCTACGAGGACCTGCTTGCCCACGAGCCGCTCAGCCCGCAGGAAGTAGCGGATCTGCAGCGCGAAGAGAAGGAGCGGATGATCGAGCATCAGCAGGAGGTACAGGACCAACGACTCCGCGAACAAGGCATTGAGCCGCCGCCGCACCTCACGCCCGAGGAGCGCGAGGCGCATCAGAAAGCCAAACGCCGCGAGGCCCGCAAGAGAAAAAGACAGAACAAAAAAATAAGAGATAATGAGAAAAAGAATTCTACTGGCGATGCTGCTAATAGTAGCGCTCGTCGCAAACGCGGAAGTTAAATACGTCTTCTATTTCATCGGTGACGGCATGGGAGCCAACCAGGTCCTTGCAGCGGAGATGTACCGTTCCGCCATTCAGGGCGAACCTCTCGGACGCGTGCAGACGCTCATGACCACGTTCCCTTATTCCGGTCACGCATCCTCGTATTCCAAGACCAACGGTATCACGGACTCCGCCGCAGCAGGTACGTGTCTGGCAACAGGCACCAAGACCCGCAACGGCATGCTCGGGATGGATCAGGACAGCGCAAAGCTGACCACTATCGCCGAGGAGCTGAAGGCGCAAGGCTGGGGCATCGGCATCATGACCACCGTCGCCATTGACCATGCCACCCCTGCTGCTTTCTACGCGCACGTGCCCGATCGCGATAAATATTATAAGATAGGTCAACAACTTGCCTCTTCCGATTTCGATTTCTTCGGCGGTGCCGGCTTCCATCACCCGCAGGGCAAGCACGACGACAAGAAGATGAACCTCTACCGCAATGCCGAAGAAGCCGGCTATACGATTGCGCATGGCGTAGAAGAAGCGCAAAAACTCCTAATGAATCCGCCAAGCATGGCGGATAAACTCATTCTCGTCCAGAAGACCGACGACGAGGGTGCGAAGCACGGCTCCAATCTGTCGTACGCCATCGACCGCAAGCCCGGCGACTTGACTCTCGCTCAGATCGTCTCTACGGCTATTCCGTTCTTGGAGGCTCGGCACGAGCGGTTCTTTATGATGGTAGAGGGCGGTATGATCGACTATGCCTGCCACGGGGACGATGCCGCCACGGCTATCGGTGAGGTATGGGATATGGACGAGGCGATGCAGGTGGCATATAAGTTCTACGAGCAGCATCCGGACGAGACGCTGATCGTCGTTACCGCCGATCATGAGACCGGTGGACTCGCGCTCGGCAACAGCGATTATACGCTCCATTTGGACGTGCTCCAAAACCAGAAATGTTCATCTTGGATATTGAGCGATAAGTTTACCCAGCTCTTCAAAGATAAGAAGAAACCGTCTTGGGCTGAAGTACAAAATCTCTATCGCGAGAACCTCGGTTTCTGGGAGCAGGTAGAGATCACGGCAGACGAAGAAAAAGAGCTCAAGGCGCTCTATAAGAAAGCTCGCAAGGGAAAGGCGAAAGATACGAAGAACATGTATAAATCGGTGAACGCTTTAGGCGAGGCAGGTATTGCGCTGCTTAACAAGAAGGCGCATATCGGATGGACGACTCACGCGCACTCTGCGCACGCTATTCCTATCTTTGCTATCGGTCCCAACGCCGCCGTTTTCTCCGGTTGGCACGATAACACGGACATCGTTCCTCTCATCAAAAAAGCGGTTCTCGAATGAACCGCTTTTTTGTTGGATTAATCGTACAATGATTTGTTTTTGTGGGTACTCTCGAACGCATCTCGTTTGCATTACGGACGTCATAGATGGGTCTTTATCCCTGATTTACTCCGTATTTTTTTTCATAAATCTCTCTGGCGCGAGCCTCAAAAATTTTCCTCATGCCAACCATCTTACGGAGTGCTTCCAAGCGTTCCTCCTCAGTTTTGTAAATAACTGCTTCCATAGTTGTTTTCCTTTCTCGTCAATTTTGTCCGCAAAATTACAACAAATATTTGGAATGTACAAGATTTTGGACGTAAAAATAAAATTTATTTTAATTTTTATGGCTAAAAGATTGTTATTCGCACAACTGTGCGACTGTAACTTCGGAGGGAACCCACCCTAAATTTATTTAGGGAAGGGGCGTGCCGACGGTACAACAAATATTTGATATTTGCAAATATTTCAGTGATTATTCCTCTTTTTTGTCTCATTTTTGGGAAATTTTGGGCAGAGAGGGGTGCTTGTTCTTTTGTTCTGAAAGTAAGGTCCTCGGGAGATGATCCCGTGATGGTCCTGTTCTACTAGTCACTTTACCCGCATCAAAAAACACCAAAGGCAGCCGAAGCTGCCCTTGATGTCTTGTCGCCTTGATGGCGAATGTTTTGATGGGGTGTGCGGATTAATCGCCACCTTCTCCTTCAATAGGAGTTGTGCTAATCGTCACGCCCTGGCTGCAGGCCATTACATTGGAGCCCATCGTCAACAGCGCGTTCTCTACGCTGGGTTGAATATAATTCTTTTTCATAATTGCTTGGGTTTATTCTTTCATAAATTGAGTAAAGTCAGACCAGTTCTCAACACGGAATGCACGAATATCTCGTACAGAAGCCGTAAACCATGGCGTAGCTTTCAGGGCGTTCAATGCACGCACCAGATTGGAAAAATCCGTATTCTCCGTAAGATAAACACTACCTTGAGTACGATAAAATCCAAACTGCTCCATTATGACACTAATATCATAATAAGCATTGTTATAGGGCTCACCATAATAGGTCTTTAAGTCCTTTACAACCATATCGAAGGCTATTGCAAACATGTCTTATCAAATTGCAGTAAAATACTTAGATTCTCCGAAATAGATACGACCATTTGCATCTCGAACAGCTATTTCCTGCCCGAGGAACGGATTTTGGCGAACATTAATCACCTCGCCTTTGACACCTTCTGCAAGTCCTGTGAGTTCAGGGCTTACTACTGCATACTGACCTTTACTCATAACTTAACCTTTTTAATTCGGCTGCAAAGTTACGGCAAATTTTTGACATATGCAAATTTTGCCGCAACTTTGTGCCATTTTATCTTACTTTACCAGACGACCTGTTGCGTCATACATCTTCTCTCCGCGGAGGATGAAGAGTTGACCGTTGATCATCATCTTAGCAGGAGCCTCAGCTGCGTTGATGAACTCGCAGTCGGTAGTTGTCTGATCTTGCAACGGCATCTTACGTACCTTATGAGCAGGAACATTGGCCGCCGGAGCGCCATCGGTGATTTCTTCCAAAATCACATAAGCACGGTTTGCATCGAGGTGACCACCTCCAACCGGACGAAGTGCATTACCCTTCAGCATGTAGGTAGCACCTGCTGCAAGAAGCTCTGAATTTGTCATATCAACTAACGTTCCATGGAGACCGTTGTTCGAACCTGCAACTGCATCGTCGCCTTCTACAACAGCTTCGAGTTTGTCAGCCGTTGCATAGATGATGTACGGACGACCTGCAACGAACGGAGCGTCTTCTTGGATGAGATATGCCATGGCTGCATCTTTTCCTGCGAACGACCACAACGTACCACCCTTGATATCTTTCATTTTCTTCGGCCAGCAAACGGTGTAGTAGTTACCAGCGGTCAGACCTGAACGAACAGTCTCATAAACCGGAGTCGGCGGTTCAGGAGCTGCATAACCTTTCCAGCAAAGTTTACCAATCGATACGCGGTCTTTGTTGCTATCTGCATTTGAAGGACAGAGGTTTGTAAATATCATTTGGAAATCACCTGCTACATTGATATTCTCAATAATCTCAGTGTAAACAGTACCTTTCTCCACCTCACTATTTTCTTTTGTGATAGTATAGGTTTTAACGATATCTTCACCTTGCTTGATATCAACTCTGAAGCTTACGCCATTTGACTCATTGAATGTGTTTGCGTAACGAATCTTCAATGAAGCGATACCATCGTTCAAAGTCGGTGAAGTAATTACGCCTACTTGAGAAGTCTTACCAAGCATGGTCAGCCAACGAGCCTCCGAGTTAATAGTAGTTAATGCAGAATTAACAGAACTCCAGCCATTAGTCGTTGTACGCTCTACGTTATATGAAGAAGCACTTGTGTTAGTTGCAGTACTAAAGTCATCGGAACCATCGCAATCTTCTGCCGGCTCGTTTACCTTAACGGTATAGGTAGCCGAACCTGCAAGATAAGATGCATTACCTGCGAACGTAGCAGTAATAGTAGCGGTTCCAGTTCCACCTGCAAGTGCAATAACACCAGCGTCAGTAACAGTAGCAACAGCCTCATTGTTTGACTCGTAAGTAATAGCCGCTAATCCGTCGAAGCCTTCTACGTAGCCGAGAACCGGAGCTGACCAAGCGTCACCTACAGTGATTTCATCCGATGCCGGAGTATAAGCCAATGCCGGATCTACCTTCGAAGTAACAACGATGTTAGCCGGATCGATTACAATTACTTGTGCCTTGCCAGAGTAACCAGTACCACCGATGTTAGACACTGCATAGTTCTTGAAGATACCACCACTTGTGTTCTGGAAGAAGAATGTACGCGATGTTCCGGAAATCTTATAATATGCTTCTGTTGCATCCCATAACCAGTTGCAAACACTCGTTTCAAGCGACATGGAAGCGCCATCTGCACTCTTCATATACTTGCTATCAGCATCTTGGAAGGTGGTATTGTCTCCTGTGGTCGTTCTGGTCCATTGGATAGCCGTCTTTTCAGCTTCGCTCTCTACGGTAACTTGCGTACCATCGTACTCAACAGCGATAGCGGTAAAGCCGTTATTCGCATTAGTCGTGGACATTGCGTAGTACTTGGTGTCGTAAACAGCCAAGATTACCACATTATCTACGGTCGGAGCGGCAGCAGCGCTAACGGTCAAGCCGTTAACTACGAATGCAGAACTGCTAATCTCACTTACTGTAGCGGTTACGGATACGGATGTTGTTCCCTCAGTAAGAGGATCCGGAGCAAATGTCCAATCGATGCCTTCGGTAATCGGAGCAGTTGAAGCATCTGAATAGGTTCCGGTAACAACAAGACCGGCAGGATTAAAGTGTTGACCAGCGGTGTATTCCAATACGGATGCCTCACCGGAGATAGCAATGCTCTCCAATGTTGCAGGAGCAGCAGCTACAACAATATTGAATGTAGTTGAAGCACCGGTATAGTTACCCAAATCATTCGGAATAGTTGCACTAATGGTTGCTGTACCCTCTGCAATTGCATGGAATGCAGCAGCCTTTCCTTCACCGACAATGCTCACATATTCGCTACCACTTTCAATCGCATAAGAAATAGCATTCTTGTTCGGGTTGGAAGTCGCAGCGATATCTAACAGTACGATATCATCTTCACCTACAGCCGTATTAATGTTGTCAATAGAAATGGAACCTACCAGTTTTGCTTTCTCAGACTCAGCGGTGTAGTAAACTGTGATACCAGTTGCACGGGCTTGTTTGCTTGCCGCTATAGTAGCCGAGAAATCACCAGCAGCAACAGGAGTGATTGTTACAACTGAACCTTCAGCCGCAGCTGTCGCGTTAGTCCATTCAGCACTTACAAAGTTACTTGCATATGAGTTGGAAGTTGCAGTCCACTCTACCTTGGTAATCGTCACACCACTTGCCGGAGCGAATGTAATGATAGAACCCGGATAGAATCGGCTATCCGCACAAAGAGTTGTTCCATTATATCCTCCTCCAATATAGTTATTGGCCTTAGTAGAAGATGTACCCTTGTCAACAGTCATCGTTACTACGCTACTGTTCCATACAACTTGTGCATCAGCAGCTGCGTCATAACTTGCACGGGTCATGTCGAACGACATAGAATATACGCCAGCCTCATTAACCGTAATAGTATAAGTTGCATTTCCTGCAGCATAAGTTGCATCGCCGTCAGTATGTGCTGTAATCACAGCCGTTCCAAGTCCTCCTGCGAGTGCAATAACACCTTCGTCAGAAACCGTTGCTACGGACTCATTGTTGGATGCGTACGACGAAATAGTTAAACTATGCGGGTTAGTCAAAGTCGGTGCACTCCAAGAAGCACCTTGCTCAATCGTCTCGGAAACAGGATCGTAAGCCAATTCCGGATCTTCTTTCTCATTAACGGTAATATCAGCCTGTGCCCAAACAGTCAATTGCTGATCGGTGTTGTGGAAGCCAGGATAACCGATAATATCTACATTATCATCAGCGGTCAGCGTGATAGTACTTGCAACTGCTGCATAAACTGCCAAAGCTGCACCATCGTTAATAGCACCGTTGCGGTCGCCACCACTAATAGCATCTGTTACGTTTGCGCCTACAATCTTAACGCGGCGGCTCTCGTAAGAAGAGAAACTTGCATTCAGAGTAGCGATCGTAACTGTTGTCAAAGGAATCTCAGCCGTTGTGGTTGCTGCACCTGCTTGCGGCTCCATAGCCGTAATCTCAAACTTACCTTGGTAATCGGTAGTAACAACTTGATAATCACCATTCAGGCAATCACCAGCGCTATAGCCGTGACTTGCGAAGTAAATCAGTGCGCCACCGGTTGCATCCTCAATGAACGCGTTGTTGCCATTTACATAGGTAACAACGGCATTGGTGAGCGTCAAGATATATGTGCCTCTCTCTGCGGCCTTCAATGCAGCCAAGTTAGCGGCTGTTGGAACAACCACAGCAGATTTAGCTTCAACGTCATCAGCTGAACGCGGCATAATCTTAACTACGCCTTCATTGAGATACTCTACTACACCGGTAATATCGTAAGTTGTTCCATCAACCAATGCCAATGAACTGAATAATTTGTTATCAGCAGCAATCGAGTTAACACCATCCGAAAGGGCAGAAGACTCATATGTTACACCTTCCAGTTTAACAACCGTACCTTGCTCATTCGGATGTCCGCTCGTTAAAGCAGCAATAGTAGTAGTACGCGGAGTAACTGTCTCTGCGGTAGTAACAGTAACATCTGTAGAAACCAAAGAGGTCAACTCCGGATAACCTTGATAGAGTTTGGTCTTAGTGCCTATAACTACTCCATTCAGTTTGTTGCCTGCTACAAAATTGTGACCGGACTTATAGAGCAGAATTCCCTTCTCATTAGCAGCATCTGCAATCCATGCGCGTGTGCCGTTAACACCTGTTACAACCCAATTCGAAATGACAACATTAAATGCAGTTTCGGTAGAAGTGGTTGCCTCTAACAATGCTGCCAAAGACTCTAACGCTTCAACTTTCGTAAATGTTTTCTCTGCAACAGGACTAGCATCATAACCATCAGCTATTGCAATTGCTTTAATAGTTGTTGTTGTGCTTACAGGAATAGCGCCCTCATAAAGTGTGCTACCGCTAGTCGGCACATCGCCATTAGTGGTATAATAAATCGAAGCACCTTCAGTTGCGCAGGCCAAAGTTACGCTGGTCGATGTAACGAAATCATCACCAGTTTCAAAGGTCGGTTTCGCAGCCTTGGGAGTCGCAGAAGCAGCAGCCAACTCAATGTCATCTATTGCACGAATAGCAGTACTTGAACCATAAGAAATACGAACATATACATTAGAATAAGAGCTTAAATCAGCTGTACATTCATTCCATTCACCTTTGCCCATTCCCTTTGCATCAAAGGTTTCCACATTCGTCCATTCTTCTCCATCTTCAGACACTTGTGCATACCAAGAAGACGCAGATGTATTTCCAGACTCTTTAGAGATATAGAATGTCAACATTCCAGGATTCGCATATTTCGCTTTAGTAGTAATAGATGCTGTTGACTTAGCATTTGTATTTCCATAGTATGTACCTCCATGAGCAGTAATTGCTGTTGATGCACAAACAATATTTTCGAAATTCCAGTTTACATATGCAGCTAAATTGTTCGTCTCAAAATCAATGGAATAAGATGTTACTACTTCACCTGCGGTATAGGTGGCACTTACAACTTCACTATTATTTGCGCCATCTTTTACAGCAATAGCTTTGATAGTAGTCGTTGCTGTGATCTCAAACGGATCTTCATACAGTGTTCCATTAGTACTACTCGGAGTCGTTCCGTCCGTGGTGTAATAAATCGAAGCACCTTCTGTACCTGTTGCAATAGCAATCTCCTGCGAGCCATAGAACGTACCCTCTGCCGGATCAAATGTCGGAGTCGCGCAAGTCGGAGTACCTGCACCTTCACCTGCGGTTTTTACAGTTACCAAAATGTCATCTACGCGGACATTAGATGTACCAGAACCCGTAAACACTAAAGTAAAAGTCTCTGCCGAGCCATCAGCTATGGTAATATCAACTGAATTTGCGCCTACGCTACTCGGTTTTTCGTCTTTCGAACCCGAATAACCTGTTGTTGTAGATTCAACTTTTAGTTTCTGCTTGTTCTGTTTGTACGAAACAGTAATTGCCTTTGCTCCTCCAGAAGGAATACCAGCTATCGTAAGAGTACCATTACTTTTACCCACTAATATTTCAGGAGAAGTTCCTCCAGCAGTATTCTCTGTATAAATTTTAGTAGTACCACTTCCGTTTGTTACAGAGTACGTAACATTAGCACCGCCATAAACCACACGTCCTGTAGCTGTTGTTACTTCTCCACTAGGAACAGCATCTTTAGCATAACCACTAAAGTCCTCGCTAAACAGCGTTGTTCCTACGGGAGCGGGATCAGCTCCCCACACTTGCCCGATGCTGAGGACTGCCATCAGCAAACAGGCGAAAAAAAGTTTTAATTTTTTCATAATGTTTGAGATTTTTAGTTAAACAAAAAGTTATTTATTGGTTGTTTTGATTTATTCAACTTATACCGTTAATAATACAACTTTGAGTGAACAGCATCATATATCGCCACATATTGTTCCCCATCCTCATCTGTTTCAACTCGATAGGCAATATGAAAATCTTCAACTATCGTTTCTCTATACCCAGCTGCTATCCAACTCTTCTTGAGGCGAGCTTCTGCGTATATGCCCGGATGCTTCCCCAAGTCATACATCGCGCCAATAAGACGATTTACTTTTCCCATTACTGTTTCTTCATCCAAAGATGGATGCAACTTCATGGAAATAGCATAGAATTCCAATATCGCCTGATGGACTTGCTCCTCAATAATTACTTTCATACCGCAACTCGCTGAGCGTGAGGGTGAGCATAGTGCTCATGAACCAGTGTCGTCAAGTCCTCTTGCAGTTGTTCCACGGACACAAAATGTTCCGCGATTTCTGCTTTTGTTATTGTCTGCTTTTGTACCATATTATTGCGTGTTGATTTTTATGAGTTTCTCAAACCATCTTCATCCTATGCTGAGGACTGCCATCAGCAAACAGGTGGGCGGGCGTTAACAAAAAGTTATTTATTGGTTGTTATCTATCGGAAACGGATCGGGTTTGGATCGGAAACGGATCGGAGTTAACGCGACCCTGCCAAAATTATTGCGTTAAACAAAAAGTTATTTATTGATTTCTATTTCCTTCTCAATGGTCTAACCACACTTCTGCGTTTGGCAGGATTCATACTACAATCCCAAATGGCGTGAATGGAGCAGATGTCGTTTTCATACAAGTAATATATTCTATAGGTGCGTTTGCTCCATTTAATTATCAAGAAGTAATATTGCGTGTCAGGTGAGGAGAACTCATCATCTTTAATTCCCATATTCGGAAAGTCTTTCAACTTCTCCACATCGTCCGTTATTGTATTACGTAAACCCAACGCTACAATTTCAGAAGCATGCTCTCGATAATAGTCAAAAAGACTCTTAAAATGCCGTTTGGCATTTGTTTGCCATCGAATTAGAGCCATGATGCCATCTCCCGCTTAAAGTCCTCATGAGAAGTACCCATACCTCTGCGAGCCTCAGCCGTTGACTCAGCCAACATATTACGCATCTCCTCTTTAGAGAATTGACACGGAGCAACAACGCGCGTTAAAGGTTGCAACTTAATATTCAGCGTTCCCAAATACGTCAACAAGGCTCTTCCTTGAGTAGAACGTTCATCTATTGTCATTGCGTATGTTGCCATAATATATTAAATTTAGTTAAACAAAAAGTAATTTATTGGTTGTTATCTATCGGAAACGGATCGGGTTTGGATCGGAAACGGATCGGAGTTAACGCGACCCTGCCAAAATTATTGCGTTAAACAAAAGGTATTTATTGTTGTTTTTCTATTCACGCTGCAAAGGTACAAAATAACTTTGACATTTCCAAATTATTTTGCACTTATTTTCATTTTGTCATCAAAATCGTTGATTTTCAGGCTATTTTGGCAGGGTCATTTCGGACTCCAGAAGAAGTCCGTCAGCCAGAGCGGCAGATGATCGTGCGGATGATGGCCGGAGAGCGGTTTGGTATCGTTCAAAGCCTGCTGTACACGGTCCCGACCGGCGCCCAAACGCACGCCTACCGTGAGTTGCACTTTCCAGTTCCAATCCGACAGATAAAGCTCGTTATTCGTCGCCGTCTTCTCCGAGCGGAAACGGATGTTATCGCCTATCGCCCAAGCCGACAGATGCACCCAGCGGTTGATCTCCCAACTCACTGCTGCCCGCACATTACCCGTCACATGTACCGGCTTCGCCGAGCGCAACACATAGATCGGTTCACCCGGGTAATCAGCCCGGGTACTATCCGGTATATAATAGCCGATATGATTAACCGAATAGCAGACCAGCATCGCCGATGCCGATGCGTGCAGCAAGACCTTGCCGTGGTTGGGCGTGTAGTTAATGCCGTACCCTATTCCAACCGCCACTTGACGCGTCGTCATACTGCTCACGCCCGACATCAGGGCCTGCAGCGTAGGCATCTCTGTCTCCTTGATAAGCACCGTGTCCCCAAAAGCGATCTGACTCGCCAAGTACGACAGATGCAGCAGCAGCGAACCCGCCGTCTTGCATTGGATGAAGGATTGTTTTACCGCCGCGTTATGCGAATAATGCGCCGCATTGAGGGCATACCACACATCGAGTTTGGTGTTCGTGATACTGGTCTTGTTGTCGTTCGAGAAAGAGGGCAGCAAGGTGCCGTTGAGCCCCACATCCGTGCGGGCATTCGTGCTCGTCTGGTGCGAGAAATCCAAGCCGAGGAACTTCGAACCGAAGGAGAAACTGATTCGTCGGGCATAAGCGTTCAACACGTCCCACGAATAACCGAAACCGAAGCCGCGATAGCCGACGTTGAATCCCAGATCAACACTGAGCGGTGTGCGGTTATACAGACTCAAGGTTATCGGACCCGGCAATCCGTCAATGGTAGAGGTTGAATGGATGGTATAATTGACACCCGACGTACCCGAAGTGAACGCCGCACGCCAGCTATGTTCCGGCAAACGGATATATGCCGTATCCACGTCCCGCATCAGATAGTGGTCCACCCAGTTGCCGGAACGATAGAAGAAGAGCAGCCCTTTAGTCGGCTGCTTATTCTCCGTTGCCCCCATACTGCATGCCAGCAGCAGGAGCACCCCTATCCATAGCCGTTTGGACATGCCTTAGAACAAAGGAGAGGGATAGATACCTTTTTCTACCAGTTCTGCAAATTTCGCTACTACCTGCGGACGGTCGGTCGCGTAGGTGACACCGAACCACTTGGACGGCGTATCAAGTACGCGGCAGGTGGCCTTGCCGGCATGAATCAGATCGTCCACCATCTTGGGGATATAGTACTCCGATTTCAGTTCCTGTCCGTGCTCCTTGAGGAAGTCTACGAACGCGGCTTCCGAATACTTGAAATAGTCCGGCGTGAAGGCCCACATGTTCATCGACACCGGGGTGTTGTCCGCTACGGCGGTCTTGCCGTCTTCTTCGATATAACGGATCACACCGTCCTCTTCGCGCAGGATCTTCGTGCGCTCGGTGACCTTGGTCAAGAAGCCCTTATCGTCCGTTTCGCACACACCGCGTGCTACCGTTCCGGACTCGGACAGGGTGTTCGCTACGCGGTATCCCACCATCGCGTACTGCCCTTCCGTGCCCTCGATGGAGCAGAGGTAATCGGCCAGCACTTTGAAACTCTCGCGGCCGTAGTAATCGTCGGCATTGATGACGGCAAAAGGCTCGTTAATCACACCTTTACCCATTAACACGGCATGGTTCGTACCCCAGGGTTTCTCGCGTCCTTCCGGAACGCTGAAGCCTGCGGGCAGGTTATCGAGGTCCTGGAACACCAGCTCCACCGGGATACGGTCGATATACTTGGAAACGATCTTCTCCCGGAAATCCTGCTCAAAGACGCGGCGGATGACAAAGACCACCTTGCCAAAGCCGGCTTGAATAGCATCATAGATGCTGTAATCCATGATGGTCTCGCCGTGGGGGCCAAGCCCGTCCAACTGTTTGAGACCTCCGTAACGGCTGCCCATGCCGGCAGCAAGAACAAATAATGTCGGTTTCATTGTATGATGTATTTATAATGTACAAGCAGGTTTGTCTGTTTTTTTATTCTTTTCCGGCTTCGTCGAACTTGGCTTTCATGGTCGGATTGCCGTAGGTCAGACGCTTGATCGTCACGTCCTGCAGCTTCTTATCCGCCGCATTGAGGTTATCGCCGGACTTGACGAGGTTCTCCCGCACTTTGGTCAGGTGTGCTATCGTCTTGTCTATCTCGTCGATCGCATCGGAGAAACGCTCGTTGGCCAAGCGCACGTTCCGCGAGAAACCGTCCTTGAAGGTCATCAGCTTCTCTTCGAAATTCGTCACATCCACCTGCTGCGCCTTGACCAGCGCCAACTCACGCTTCGCGTCCAGGCTCTTCTTGCTCGTCTGGCAGAGGAGCGTGATGATGGGAATGAAGAACTGCGGACGGATGACGTACATCTTCTCGAAACGGTGACTCATATCCACGATACCGCCGTTGTACAGTTCGCTATCCGGTTCGAGCATCGACACCAGCACTGCATACTCGCAGTTTTTCTTCTTGCGGTCAGCGTCTAACTTGGCCAGGAAATCTTCGTTCTTATGCTTCGTCGCCGTCTCGTCGTTCTCGTTCTTCATCTCGAACATGATCGAGATATACTCTACCCCGTCATCGCTCTTGTCGCGGAAGACAAAATCGCCTTTTGTGCCCTCGACCACCTCGTTGTCTTTCTCGAAATAGGCGTTTGGCATCAGCGGCCGTATCAACTGATTGAAGAGCGTCGAGCAATGGATCTCCAGCGTCTCACCCACCATCTTGGTCGATTGGCGCAACTTCAGATCCTTGTAGTACGCCACCTGCTCTTGCGCAGCCTTCAGTTGCTCCGCCCATTTGGTCTTCGCCTCCGCCAACTCCTGCTCTTTCTTCATGTACGCTTCAGTGGCCTGCTGACGCACCTGCGCCACCGCTAACTGCTTCTGCTGATCAGCCTGTTGAAGTTGCGATTGCAGCGTCTGGAGCTGCAACTGCAATTCTGCCTGCTGCTTCGCTTGCTCTGCCTGCCACCGAGCCTGATCCGCCGTGCGTTGGGTCTGTTGGTTCTGCTCCAACTCATGGATACGACGCGCCAACTCGCGTTCAAACTCCGAGTTCTTTACTTGATTGAGCAAAGCTGCATAGTCATTCTCGTCAACCGTAAACACATTCCCGCAATGCGGACATTTCAGTTCTTTCATAATAAAATCACAAAATCCGCTGCAAAGGTACAACAAATATTTGAAATATACAAGGGTTTAACGGTAAAAATTAACTATCGGATTACTTAAGTTCTTCCCATTTCACGTTCAGATACAAATGGTTCGCCCAGAACGTAATGTTTGTAGCAGGAGATACCGAGCGAGGTGAGCGGCAAGGCGATGATCATTCCGACCACCCCCATCAATGCGCCCCAGAAACTGAGGCTGAGCAGGATAGCCGCCGGACCGAGGCCTGTTACCTTACCCATGATCTTGGGCGTAAGCACCATGTCCTGGAACGTCTGTACCACAATGAACACGATCGCCATCAGCAGCAAAGTCAGCCACACCGGTTGACCGGTCTGCGCCGATTGTACCAGACACAGGATGATACACGGCGGGATACCCAAAGCCTGCATGTACGGAACGAGGTTGAGCACACCGATGATCAAACCCATCACAAAACCCATCGGCATTCCGATAAGCGTGAAGCCGATCGCAAAAAGGATACCGACACACAGCGCGATCAACCCTTGTCCGCGGAAATAAGCGTTCATGTTCACGCTCAACTCATGGACGATCGTCGATACGGCCGACAGATGTTTCTTGGGGATATAACTTCGCCAGTTGGCACGTATGGAGGGGAAGGAGATCAGCAGGAAAATGAGGTACAGCAAGCCGATGAAGATCACGAGCAACTCACTTAACCAACTCAGACCACCGGTGATCCAGCCGCCTATCTTAGGGAGAAAACTCTTGATGCCGTCTCGCACTTCCGGATAGGAGAGCACCGACCGCAAGTTGAGTCCGTCCAAGGTCTCCTGCACCTTCGCTTGCTGCTCGTCCGTGAGATACCTGCTTGCATCGAAATTATCGAAGTACTGCTCTACCGCCACAGCCGATTTCTTCACTTCCCGTTCTACGGCAGGAATGAGCAGATAAACACCCAAGGTCATCAGCCCCACAAACAGAATGAGCGTAATCGCCACCGACAGAATACGGAACTTAACGCGGCATTTATGTTGGATGAAACTCACTAACGGGTCCAGCAACCACGCCAGCAGAAAACTTACAAAGAACGGCAACAATATGCCATACAAACGACTAAACATAGGTATCTATTTTGAGGTCTGATATCAACGGACTTTTTGTCCCTGGAGCGTATAGATCTCCTCTCCGCGGAGGATGAGCAGTTGTCCGTTGCGGAGCATCTTCTGACCGCTAATCGGTAATCGCTCATCACGAATCGTTTTCACATCCGTTCCTCCAGCTTCAAAAGCCTGGCCTTCGATGGTCACATCGCGCAGCAGGATATACTTGCCGCTACCGCTGGTATGCTCATGCCAGGGCAGCACACGTACGTGCAGCGTCTCGCCGGCAGGGATCGTGAGCGTCGGCGTCATCTCGATGGCACGCATCTCTTTGTTGGGCAGCGCTGTCTGGGCCGCTTCGTAGATCGTATGCACATCGGTGAAACCATCGCCGAAACCGGTGTTGATATGACATTTCATGAATCCCGTGGAGTACGCACCGATATACATGCTTATCTTTGTGATCCGCACATCCATCGTCGCAGGAGCCGTAACGGCAAAATCGACATACCGGTCGGCGTTCTCATCGATCTCTCCGGTAGGCCAATCCGTTTTCGTTCCGCCGGCATTCGCATTGTGGATACGCACCACCGTAGCACCGGTCTCGCCGTTGATGGAGACATCGTTCTTGGTGTCCGTCGCAACCATATAACTCAGCGAGAAAACTGCACTGATCGGTCCTTCGACTACTGCCGCCGGAACGGGTTTGGCATGAATCTCCCAGGTGGCACTGACCGCTGCACCGCCGTCCAGCGACACAGCCGTAGCGTGGACGGGGATAGCCATCACATGTTCGCCCGAGGTAGCATAGATCGTATCGAGTTGTTCGCCGCCGGTACTATAATTGGCGCGCACATAGACTTTCTGGAACATCGAACCGCCGCTGTAGATCGCATTGGCCGTAGCAGCATAGGTGGTCTTATCCAGCGATATCTGCAGGTTCGCTG
>CAMHSB010000003.1 GCA_946187695.1 uncultured Bacteroidales bacterium | reverse complement strand
TCTCGCCACCCATACCCCAGATGAAGGTGTAGTTATGCGTAGCGGCAGCCGAGTGAATCGACCACTCCGGCGACAGTACCGCCTGGTTACCTTTCATCCAGATATGGCGCGTCTCTTCTACTTCGCCCATGAAGTGACAAACGGCTTGGTCCTCGGGTACTTCAAAATAGAAATACGCCTCCATACGACGGCTGTGTACATGCGCCGGCATAGTGTTCCATACGCTACCCGGAGCCAACTCCGTCATGCCCATCTGCAACTGGCAGGTCGGCAGCACTTGGTTCACGAGCATCTTGTTGATATCGCGTTCGTTACTCATCTCCAGGCTACCCATATGCGCTACCACCGCATCCGCTTTCGTCACTTTCTTGTTCGGGTACGCACAATGCGCCGTCGTCGAGTTGAAATAGAACAAGGCCGGCTTGTTCGCATCGACGCTCTCGAACTTTACTTCGCGGTCACCGCGGCCCAAGTAAAGTGCCTCCTTATAATCCAACTCAAACACCTCGTCTCCGGCAATCACGCGGCCTTTACCGCCTACATTGAAGATACCCATCTCTCTTCTCGTCAGGAAATACGGTGCCTTCAACGGATCGATCGCTTCGAGCAGCAGGGTCTCACCCACCGGCATCGCACCACCCACGATCATGCGGTCATACATGGAGTACACCATGTTCACTTCGTTCTTCACAAACACGTGCTCGATCAGGAAATCAGTCCTTAAGCGAGCGGTGTCATAACTCTTCGCGTCCGTCGGATTCGACGCGTAACGTACTTGGTAATTGGTCTTCATTATCTGTTGTTTTTTGTTTTTTCTTTCCAAACTTTTTCTTGATTGGCCAGTAGTAGCCTAAGTTAACACTCAGATCGAGCGGACTGGCCATGCGGTATTTATCCGTCACATTCGTGCCATACACCCCGCCGAACGAGTAGTCCACGCGGAACTCTAACTCATACGCACCGGCATTCTTCGTGCGTACATACAATCCTGTTCCGCCGGCAATGCCCCAGTCGAAAGGCTGGGTGATGGCGCTGCTCTCGTCCTTGATGCAATAACCGATCTGCGGACCGAGATTGAAGATCCATCGGCAGGTCTGACTACCGAAATTGAGATTCATCAGTATCGGAAACTCGATATAATGCAGGTTGTAATGCTGGGCGCCGTTCGTCTCATCTTTTGTGGACCAACCGCGGTGCATGTAGTTCAACTCCATCTGGAAATGGCAGTATTTATGTCCCGCAAAACGGAAAGCAATACCGCCGTTACCACCCATCACGATCGATTCTGCTATCGAGTTCATGTCCGAACGCGTAGGCTGGAAGATCACGGAACTCACCGTGAACCCGCCATGCACGCCGACCCAGTACTCCGGCACTTTCATGCGGGGTTGGGCACTCACGGCCAGCACGGTCAGCAACCCGATTAATATGCAATAACTCCTACGCACGCGTTTTGGTATCCTCCTTGTTGAACTTGTTTCCATTGGATCGTGGACTGCAAACCGTTCATCGGCTCGCTGCTACCGCGCACCACTTGCACCAAGGCCTGCATCAGGTCGTAACCCAACAAATCATACCGCGGATGCTCGCTGGTGTGTTGGGTCTTATACGTCTGTTCCCACAACGCATCATACCCCTCCTTGTCTCCGTTCTGCGTGAACATCGAGGTATATACCTGCGGCAACTCGATCTGATCTTTCTGCCATGCGTAACGGCTCACGAGACGTACGCGGTAACCTACATGACGCAGGGTCATGATATGCGGTAGCAGGATACGGATCTGCTGGTAGCGGTCGGAGTGGAGTACGATCAGGTTCTCTTTCTCCGGATCCAACGCATAGGCTGCACTGTCGTTCATCAGGTCGTGCAGCGGCAGCGCAGTATAGCCTATCCCGCGCGCTTTCATCTGCTTGCGCAACGTACGTACCGAACTTGAGATATCCGCTTCCTTCACTTCCGTCAGCACGATATGCACATCCTCTTGGTGGCTCTCCAACCAGTTGCACAGGCTGTCCGCTTCTTGTTGGTCTGACGAGTTGAACTGCATCACGTACGGATGACTCGCCAGGTCCATATCGTTGCTGAACGGTAACAATAACGGCACTTGATGCAACGCGCACCATTCCGCCATGCGCTCGATCTGTATCGGATAAACCAGACCCAGAATCGCCTGTACACTGTCTAACTCCGTGCTGTCGCATAGCGCTTGTACGCGCCTTTCGCTCCGTTCCGTATCATACACACGCAGTCGATACAATATGCTGTCGTTCTGGAGCGCATGCAAGGCCAGTAACGCACCCTGATAGAACTCCATCATCCGCTCGGCATTACCGCTGCGTTTGGTCTGATGACTCTCAAAAGGCAATAGCAACGCCAACTCTACCACACGCCGGTTATCCGGTTCGGTCGCTACCGTATCTGTCGTTACCACGGTATCCTGCACTTCCGGTATTACGCTATCCCGGGATTCCGTTACCACGGTGTCTTGTACTTCCGCTATCACGGTGTCCGGTACCTCTTCACTCTTCACTATTACCTCTTCACTCTTCACTACTTTACGTCCTGTCGGCAGCAGCAAGATCTCGTCATAATGCAGGCCGCGTTCGCGTAGATGCGGGTTCAAACGGATGATCTCGCTCTGCGGTACGTTGAAGTTCACACCGACACGGTACAAACCGATACTCTTCTCCACCTGATAGCGGTACACCTCTTCGCCGTTCACCGTATCCAGCGGATAATTCAATAACTCCTGTGCGGAGCTAATTTGAATACTCATTAGTGCAAGGAGTATAAGTCCTTTCACCTTTAACCTTTCACCTTTCACTTTTATATTCATATCTACGTTTTCTTACAACAAAGACCGTGCCTCCAATCAGCGCCAGGATGGCTACCGGACTGATCGTACTGATAACTTGCACTTTCGTTCGCTTGTCATGAGCGCGTTTATCGTTTAGCAGGCGCAGCGCCACACTCTTCTCCCGAAGGGAGATAAGCCCTTCGCTGTCCGTCAGCCACAGCACCGCATTGGTCACAAAATCGCGGTTGCTGAACTGCATGCCGCTGTACCGGTCATATCCCATCGGCAAGGCCTGGTTCTTCTGCAACTCATTGAGCAGCACACTCCCCGAACCGATCACCACCTGCCTCGTTTTCACACCCTTCTTGATGATCCCTTCATTCGTTAACTCTTTCACTCCTTCATTCGTTACCTCCGTAACCCCTTCCGGCACCATCCGATGGGCATATGCACTTGCGAAAGCACCTTCCATCGACACCGCTATCGGTACGTACTGGTATTGGAAAGTACTCATGTCGGGATTCAGATCATTCAGATCCACCTCTCCCGGTGTGGCGGTCACACGACTCGCCGTACTGGTAGCCAACAGCACCCGTTTCTCGATGCCGTCATCGCCGCCTACCGCATCAATCGGACTGACGAACGTACTCATCACCTGTCCCATATGCCGCGTGATCGGCGATCCTTGACTCGTCAGCAACAGCGGTGCATAGGTCCAAGGCATCGGTTGCAGGTTCGGTTGCTGCGGGTCGTTGCTCACGTTCACCGGTATAGGCAGACACTGTACGTCTTGCACCAAGGCCGGATTGACCCGTACGCCGTATCGGAACAGCATGTCCGTCAACCCTAAATCCAGCGCCAGGATAGGTGTGAACCCTTCGCGTTGCAGCACGTCCTCGCTGAAACGAACACCGTTCAGTGCCCATAGTACCGCACCGCCGCGCATGATATACTGATCCAGCACAAACCGTTCCACATCGCTGAAAGCCGACTGTGGATTGACCACCATCACCGCCTTGTACCCGTCCAGCTCGTGTACGTCAGACCCTAACTGTCCTCGATCGACCTGATAGTACTTACTCAGCGCTGCCATCAGGTCGTACGTATGGGCTTCGTCGGGCTCACCGTGTCCTTCCAAAATCGCCACACGCGGCGTCTCGGTCTGTTGCAGCAGATGCAGCGCTTCCATGAAAGCAAACTCCAATTGCTCGATGCTTGCGTTCAGGTTCTCTTCGCCACTCAGTCCGCGGGTGTTCTTCAGCAAGGTCACCACTGCTTTACGGCCCTTGTACTCCATGATGGCGTACGGCCAAACGGTCGTCTGTGCGGTCTTGCCGTTATGCTCCCGCTCATGGATAACGATCGGGCTTAATCCTAAAGAATCTAGGTTCCTAGGATCCCTAGGCTCCCTAGTTATCCTAGCATATACTGCCATCTCGTCCAAAGTCTCGTTGGTGGCAGTGCGAAGCCGCCGGAAACCCGCATTCAGGTCGCCGTCCAGCAGCAGACTCACTTCGATCGGCGCATCGGTCTCGCGAAGCAAGTGCTTACTCGCCTCACTCAGACTATAATGCTTGTCGTCCGTCAGATCCCAACGAAACGTCGCCGCCTGAAGTTGCAGACAGCCTACTGCCCACAGCACGAGAATGAATATGTAGCGATATCTATACATCTTACAGGCCGCAGGCCGGTCTTACAGTGTAACGGTCTTACAGCGTAAGCGGTCTTACAGCGAAGCGGTCTATTTCTTAATCTTCTTCCAAACTTCCTGATTAACTACTACCGGATATTTCTCACGCAGCATCTTCACCCATTCTGCCTCCAGGTAATCCTGGTAATCGGTCGTCACTTTGCCTTTCTCGTCTTCCCAACTCTCCGGTGCTTTCATCTTCTTACCTACACAGCGAACGATCGGGTAGTCCGGGTTCGGCTCATAGGCATAGCGGAGCTTGAAACCGAAACGGTCCACGAGCTTGTTACGACCTTGCTCCCACAAACCGTGTTGTACCTTTACGTACTGGATGCTGTCGTTATTGATACGACGAGCGATATAGTTATCCACCGAGTCCTTGTCGGCCGATTTCACGATACGCTCTGCTACCTTCGCCGTGTTCTCGTCCTTCGCTAAAATCAGCCAACCCTTATAATGCGGTTTCTCCCAGGTGTAGTTAGCCTTGTGGGCTTTGAAATAAGCTTCCAGACCTGCCGTATCTTTAGCGGCCTTGTCCCATACCTCTTTGAGCGATACCTCAAACAGCAGAATACCGTCGTGGTACTCCTGAACCAGGTTCTTCAAGTCCGGATATTTCTCCTCCAGGTGCTCGTCCGCATAAGCCTTCACGTCCGCGTCACTCATCTCGGCCGGCAGATTGTACTCGGCACGTGCTTTGCGGATAAAACTCTTGTCGGCCTCTTTCGAACGCTCGTCGCGTTGTACCTGACGTTGGATCTGGGCACGCATCGAATCCAGCGGTTGGATACCGCGCTCGCCCTCCTTGTAAATCAAATGCCAACCGTACTGACTGCGAACCGGCTTACTGATCTCGCCCTCTTTCAATGCAAAAGCAGCCTCTTCGAACGGTTTCACCATCTGACCCTTACCGAACCAACCCAGCTCACCGCCGCGCGCACTGCTGCCGCGGTCTTCCGACTCTGCCTTCGCTACTTCGGCGAACGTCTCCGGCGTCACCACCTTAGCCAGACTGTCAATCAGCGCTTTCTTCGCCTCGTTCAGACTGTCTGCCGGCACCATCTTCATGATATGGCTCGCTTTCACTTCTACGTGATCGCGCTCTTCTTCTACCAGCACGATATGCCATCCGTACTGCGTGCGGAACGGCTTGCTGATCTTGCCGATCTCCGTGTTATACACTGCCTCTTCCAAGGGATAGACATAGCGGAACGGAGTGATCCAACCCAGCTCACCGCCGGTCTCCTGTACGTTCGGATCGGTACTCATATCGCGGGCTACCATATCAAACGGATCTTTCTTATAACGTACGGCTCTCGAACCGCGTGCCTTGATAGGAATGCCCTTCACCACACGGTCATAAGCGATATTGATCTTCGCCAATGCCTCTGCCTGCGTCGCGCTGTCTGCGTTCATCGAACACTGGATTGCGATATGCGCCGCACGGCGGTCTTTACTCATATGACGCCAACTCATCTCGATCAGGCTGTCCAGCGCCGCCTCGTCTTGCATGTACTTCGGCGTCGCTTGCGCACGGTAACCCTTCAGCTCTTTCTTGAAACTCTCGGTCGTGTCAATACCCTGGCTCTCTGCCTCCGCTACTTTTAACTTAAAATTGATGAACATCTCCAGGTACTCGTCCATCGTCTTCGGATCGACCGCACCGGCTTGATTGTTCTTCTCATAGATGTACAAAAACTCCTCTGCGCTCACCGGCTTGCCGTTGATCGTCATCAGCGTCTGACTCTGCGCACCAACCATCATACTCATGGCCAATGCCGCTACAATAAAAATGCTTTTTTTCATTTCTTTAAATATTTCGAATAAGTTTGTTCAAAAAGTCTTACTGCTTGGTCGATGGTTCCGAACAGTTCTCCGCCGGAAGCATTCATATGCCCGCCGCCGTGGAAAACTTCGCTTGCCCAAATATTCACCGGCCGGTCGCCTTGCGAACGGAACGAAATCCGTATCCTTGACTTCGGTGTCCCCGGTTTGGCGCGTTCTTCGCGCATGCAGACCGAGTAGCATACATCCGCGATCTGTAGCGGCATGTTCACCAATCCTTCGCAGTCACCCGGCTGGTAATGGAAACGATCCAACTCATTGGCATCCAAGGTGATCAGCGCCAGATGATACTCCGGGTAGATCCGCATCTTGCGGTACAACGCATATCCCGTCAGCCGTACGCGGTCCGTCGAGTACTGGTTAAACACCGCATCGTACACCTTCTCCTTCTCCACGCCCGCGCGTACAAGATCCGCTACGATCTCGTACAACTCGCATCGCGCCGAGTTATAACTGAAATTACCCGTATCCGTCATCAGGCCCGTATAGATACACGTCGCGATATCGGTCGTTAACTCCTTCACTCCTTCATTCCTTAACTCCTTATACACGATCTCGCAACTCGAGCTCGCTTCCGGCTCCGAGTGTACCTCATCCGCAAAATCCACCGGATTGAGGTGATGGTCTATCAGTATCTTCGGACATGGGTTCGCCAGCATCTTCTCGCCCATCGGACCGATTCGCTTCGGATCATTGAAGTCCGTGCAGATAAACAAGTCCGCCTCGGCGATCAGCTTATCGCACGCCTCTCTCTCTTTCTCATACACCCGTATCTGGTCTGCACCCGGCATCCATCCCAAGAACGCCGGAAACGCATTCGGCACAATGACGGTCACTTGTCTTACAGCAGGCTCAGCCTGCGGTCTTACAGCGTTAGCGGTCTTACAGTCACTTTGTGACGGTCTTACAGCGAAGCGGTCTATCACGTAGTGATATAACGCCAAACTCGATCCCATCGCATCCCCGTCGGGGGCCATGTGCGTAAAGATAACGATATGGCTCGCTTTTTCTATTTTCTCTCTCATGATCTTACTCTTGCTTAATCTCCATGCTCTCGCGTACCACGCCCGTCGAAACGGAGAAGCTCGCGCTGCGCGGAGCACCTGTCAGATTCTCGTTGATATTGAGCTTGAACGTCGCTGCCCCCTCTTCCGTCACTTGACACCAGTCGGGTAGGTTAACCACCCGCCAAGGACCGCTACTCGTCACCTTCACCGTGATCGTGCCGCCTCTACGCGAAGCCGTAACGATCTTCGGCGATACCATCACGTAGTTCAACCGGTCTTCCTGTTTGATCACCAGCGACTCACTCCGGTCGCCCGCAGTCACCTTGCATTGCGCCTCGCGCGCATCACCACCTGCATTATCCGCTATCTCGATCACAAACGACGTCGCCGTCCGATGACTCACTTTGCACCAGTACGGCAGACCCTCTACGCGGTAGTTCGGCAGGTCCGTCTCGATCTTCACCGTCGCCAGGCTGGCTTTACCGCTCGACGTGATGATATTTGGATTCAGTACCAAAAAATCATGGATAGAGGCTTGTTTGATGATGATCTGTTTCTTCTCTAAGGACGAACCCGGTACGGTCACGTCGATCGTCGTCTCGCGTATCATACCGGTCTTGTTGATAGTTAACTTAATCAACAAATCATCCCCGTCTCGCTCTGTCTTGCACCATTCCGGTACGGCACTCACTTTCCATGCCTTGTTACTGTTCACTGTGATCGTGTACCAGCCGCCGTCGCCGTCCGTATCGTCGATCATCTGTGCCGAGAGCGTCAGATAATCGTTGCTACGTGCTTGCGTTACTACAACCCGGATCTCCACTAAATGCTCATTGCTCAACACCACATCGCCTTCGCGTGCCGACAGATGCTCGTTCTCCGCGCACTTGATCGTCAGCATATCGCCGTTCCGCGTGGTCGTCACCCATGCCGGCGACTCCACTACTGTCCATGCCTCGTCGGATACCACCTCTACCTGACTTTCGCCTCCTGCTTGCGGGAACTCCAACAGTGTTTTCGATACACCGAACACCACTTCTTTCCTCGGCATATCCACCGGTTCGGGTTCCGGTTCCGGTTCCGGTGCTACCACCGGCTCGGGTTCGGGCTCTTTGATCGGCTCCGGCTCGGGTGCTACCACGGGTTCCGGCTCCGGCTCTGGTATCATCACCGGTTCTGGTTCCGGCTCTTTGATCGGCTCCGGTGCTACCACGGGTTCCGGCTCCGGCTCTTGCATCATCACCGGTTCTGGCGCTGGTGCCGGTGTCGGTTCCGGCTCGAACAGCTGCAATTCCTCCGTTTCCGGCTCTAATGTGACCGTTCCTGCCGCCGGCTTTGGAGCAGGCGCAGGCGTATGCGAATTCGTCGGTTTGGTCGGTTGGGCGGGAGTGGGTGCTGGAGCGGGTGCCGGATCAAACAACGGCAGAGTCTCCGACTCTTCATCCACCAGATCGAACCCCGTACTCGTATTCTGTACACTCGCCGGCGCAGGTGTCGCCGTGTGTTCCGGCTGCGTCGCTACCGGCGCGGTATCCTCATCTTCTTCTACTAACTGCAATCCGATAACCGGACTCTGTGCATGAACTGCCATTACGCCCCAAAAGGCCATAATCAGCGAAACTAATACCTCTTTTTTCATAGGTCCACATATTTTGCGGCGCAAAATTACTACTTTTTTTTGACATACGCAAGTCTAAAGCGTAAAAAATAAGGAAAAATTTGCATGCATGCAATTTTTTTATTACCTTTGCAGCCGAAATGGCGAAAGTTTATCGCTATCTCAAACAAAACATCGCGCTTCGTTGCAATCAAAATGAAACATTATAAAGCCATATTCTTAGACTGGGACGATACGATCGGCGATTGGACGACTGCGGAGCATAAGGCGCTGCAGGATATCTATGCGACCTATCGCTTGAATCGTTTATATCCCACGTTCGAGGACTATTTGAACGCCTACAAACCGTATAATCTGGAGTTGTGGGGCATGTACGGCCGCGGCGAAGTGACGAAAGAAAAACTGCATTTTGAGCGCTTCTATAGACCGATGGTGGGGTTACCGGTTACGGCTGACGGGTTACGGGACTTGGCGCACGAGATAGGCTCCGAGTTCTTGCGGCTGACGAACAAATATTTCTGCTTACTGCCCGATGCAGAGAGGGTAGTGAAATACCTCGCCGCCAAATACCCGCTGACCATCATCAGCAACGGATTCAAAGAAGTGCAGTATTACAAATTTGAACATTCCGGCTTGGCACCTTATTTTGCCCACACGCTCATCAGCGAAGAGGTCGGGATTAACAAACCACAGCCGGGTATCTTCCAAGTCGCTTTGGAACGCAACGGTATCACCGCCGACGAAGCCGTCATGGTCGGAGACAGTTATTCGTCCGACATCGCCGGAGCCAAAGCCGCCGGCATCGACCAGATATGGATTAGGGATGAGCGATTAGCGATTAAAGAAGGCGAGACGGCTACGTATATTATTCCAAAATTAATCGACGTATTGAAAATAGTAAACCTTACGCAACTCAATAAATAAGCCGCCTCGTTTGGAAGCGGCTTATTTTGTTATAACATCTCTTCGATGTCTTTCTCAAACTCTTTCGGCTCCACTACCGGCGCGTAGCGCTTGATGGTCTTGCCGTCCTTGGAAATGAGAAATTTGGTGAAGTTCCAAAGGATGTCGCTCTCTTTCTCCACGCTCTTGCTGATGCGTTTGAGCATGGCGTGAGTGGCTTTGGCTTTGAGACCGTTGTACTCCTCCGTCGGAGCTTGCGCTTTGAGATACTCAAAAATCGGATTGGCATTCGCTCCGTTCACGTCGCTTTTGGCCATCAGCGGGAAGGTCACACCGTGGTTAAGGCGGCAGAACTCTTCGATCTGCTCATCGCTGCCCGGCTCCTGGTTCGCAAACTGATCGCAGGGGAAACCGAGAATGACAAAACCCTGCTCTTTGTATTTCTTGTACAGCGCCTCCAGACCGTCGTATTGGGGCGTGAAACCGCACTTGGAAGCGGTGTTGACAATAAGAATCACCTGACCTTTATAGTCCGCGAGATTCACCTCTTTGCCTCTGTTCGAGAGGGCTTTGAAATCATAAATACTTGCCATATTATCGTTTGTTTAGTAATAATCCTTTTTTCCATTTGAGCGTCGGGTAGGTCTTCTTCAGATACGCCTCCGCTTCCTCGATACCGCTACTACCGCTGGTTGCAAACGGAATCATCGTCTTGCCTTCCAACTGCGGCAGGTTGTTGTCCAACCACGAGTTGATGATACGCGGACAGATGCCCCACCAGATCGGGAAACCGACATAAACGGTGTCGTACGGCGTCACATCCGTGCATTGCTTGATCATCGGCCGTTCCTCCGGATCGTTCATCTCCTGCGACGAGCGGGATTTGTCGTTACGCCAATCGAGGTCGGCTGCTGTATAGGGTTGCGCCGGTTCGATCTCCCATAAGAAGGCATTGTGTTGTTTAGCCAGCCGCGATGCGGCTGCTTTCGTCGTGCCTGTGGCAGAGAAATACGCCACAATTGTCTTTGCTTCCATAGCTGTCATACATGCGGCACAAAGGAGTGCCAATAAAATTCGTTTCATATCGTATTTGCGTCAAATCCGCTGCAAAGGTACAACAAATATTTGGAATATACAAAATTTTAATAAAAAAAAGCGTGCGCGTGTTGCCTAATTCAAAAAAAAGCAGTACCTTTGCGGCACAAATGGCGTAAACGATGAATTGGATCTATATAGTGTTGATTTATTGGGCGGGGATCAATGTGGTGACGTTCTTCCTATACGGCATCGACAAATGGAAAGCCAAGCGGTCCAAATGGCGGGTCCCGGAATCGACCCTGCTCTGGTGGGCGGCGTTCGGGGGCAGTATAGGTGCTTTGTTGGGCATGAAAGCCTGGCACCACAAGACGCAGCATAAGAAATTCCGATACGGTGTTCCGGCCATCTTTGTTGCGCAGATTGCATTAGTGGGAGTGATACTTTATTATACAGTTTTATGATGTTATTGACCATCTTATTGTCGGTTTCGCTGCAGTTGAAGGAGGTGACGGTGAGCGGCGAACAGATCGCGGTGAGCGGAAGTGATTATCGGTTGGTCACCACCCTGACAGCCGAGGAGGTGAAGTTGTTGCTGGTGACGACCTTGGCGGATTTGTTACAGTACGTGCCGGGCGTGGATGTACGACAGCGAGGTGCCAGCGGCGTGCAGATGGATCCGTCCATACGCGGCGGTTCGGCGAAGCAGGTCAAAGTGCTGTTGAACGGCATCGACATGACCGACCCGCAGACCGAGCACTACACGATGGACCTGCCTGTGGACGCGCTGATGATCGAGCGCATAGAGGTCTTGCAAGGGACTAACTACGCGATAGATGCCTTCTCCGGGGCGATAAATATTGTGACGAGAGGGGCTACGAAAGACAGCTTACTGGTTACGGGACAGCTGACAGCCGGCGAGTACGGGTTGGTGAATCCGGCGGTGGCTGTAAGGACGCAGAAAGACGATTGGTACGTGAACGGGGCGGCATCCTATAACCGGTCAGACGGCTACGCGCACAATACCGATTATCAGATCGCGAACGCGTTTGTGCAGGCGGGCTATAAGGGCTTGGATGTGCAAGCAGGTGCGCAATTCAAAGATGCGGGGGCGAATTGTTTTTACACCACCAAGTACCCGGAGCAGTTCGATGCCACGCGTATGGTCTTCGGTTCGGTAGCGTACCAACACCATTGGTCGGGCGGCTGGGCAATCCACGCCAACGCTTACTACCGCGCCCATTACGACCGCTATGAGTTGTTTCGCGGCACCCCGTTAAACCGGCACTGGACGCACACGAGCGGGGCACATGCCGAAGGCAGTTGGTCGAATGAATGGACGAAGACAACGGCAGGCTTGGAGCTGCGAGATGAATATATCCGGTCGTCGAACATGGGCGTGCATAACCGGGTGCAGGTGCGTTATTTCGCCGAGCAGCGGTTCTACTGGCGCGGGTTGAGTGCTACGATAGGCGGTGCCGGTATCTGGAACACACAGTTCGGGAATGATTGGTCGGTGGGAGCGAACATAGGCTATGAGCCGGTGAAGGGTCTGCATTTGTTTGCCAACGTGAATCGGGCCATTCGGGTGCCGACGTTCACGGACCTGTATTACCACGCGGCGACCCAGCAAGCCGACCCGTTGACGAAACCGGAGAAAGCGCTGCAAGTGGAGTTGTCGGCGCAGTACAGCAAAGGGCATTGGTACGCCTCTGCGGCGGGTTACTACCGCTGGGGACGGGATATCATCGACTGGATCAAGGAACCCGACCCGAACGTGGTCGTTTGGCGCAGCACGAACAACTCGAAAGTGAATGCGGCAGGTGCAGAAGCGACGGTGGGTGTACAAGGCTACGAGTGGATCCGACGGATCGAACTCAGTTATGCGTTCTGCGACGTGCAGGCCGATGCCCAAGGGATGATGTCGCTCTATGTACTCGACTACCTGCGCCACAAAGCGACGCTGCGCATCGAGCATAAGATATACAAGGGCTTCGGGGCATCGTGGGCACTGTCGTTTCGCAAACGCGAAGGCCAATACTCCTCGCTCGAAGGCACCATCGAGAATTACCGACCCGTATGGCTGCTGGACGGAAGCGTGTACTGGCGTAATGAGTGGATCAAGGTGAGTGTGGATGCAAAGAACATGGCGGATCAGCTCTATTACGACTTCTCCGGGGTCGTGCAGCCGCGTCATTGGGTGAGTGCGAGCGTGCAGTTTACGCTCTGAGACAGACAGATTATACGTACAAAAATAATACTATGAAACGTGTCATCGGAATAGGAGAAACGGTGCTGGATATCTTGTTTAAGAACGACCAGCCGCAAAAAGCCGTGCCGGGCGGCTCGACTTTCAACAGTATCGTGTCCTTGGGTCGCGCAGGTGTACCGTGTGCGATGGTGACGGAGACCGGCGGTGACCATATAGGCGATATGATCTGCGACTTCCTGGAGCGCAACGGCGTCTCGTCGGAGTACGTCTGTCGTCATAAGGGTACGAAATCGCATATCACTTTGGCTTTCCTGAACGAACAGAACGATGCGCAGTATGAGTTCTACAAAGACCATGCAACGGATCTGCTGGACAATACCTTGCCGCAAGTGACCCGCGAAGACGTCGTGCTTTTCGGTTCGTTCTTCGCCATCAATCCCGTGATACGTCCCGTTGTGAGCGCCTTCCTGCACGGCGCGGAAGAAGCCGGTGCGTGGCTGTATTACGACGTCAATTTTCGCAAGAATCATATCGCCGAATTGTCGCAGATCCTCGGCAATATCGAAGAGAACATGCGTCTGGCGAATGTGGTGCGCGGCTCGATGGAGGACTTCGAGTACATGTATGGTCTGACGGATGGAGCCGCCATCTACGAGCGCGTAAACCAGTTCTGCGACACCTTGATACTGACCGACGGCGCACGGACAATCCGCGTGTACACCGCCGCGGATTGCACCACTTATCCGGTCACACCCATCGAAACGATCAGCACGGTTGGTGCCGGCGATAATTTCAATGCGGGCTATATCTACGCCAAGTTACAAGGGGTGGACGCACAAGCCGACCGCATCATGATGGCGCAGCGTTGGAGTCAAGATGTGTGCCGTCAGATAGGAAATAATATCAGCGACGAGTTGGTCGCCGCATTACAAAAAGCACAATAAAATGAAAAAACTAATCATTCTCGCATTCGCGGCAATCAGTTTTGCTGCATGCACTAATCAACCCGTTCAGCAGAACAAGTCATTCATGGATTTAGCTCGTCAGCGTTTTGCGGTACGTGAGTACGCACAGACGCCGGTAGAGCAGGCTAAACTGGATTCGATCCTCGAAGCCGGACGTCTCGCTCCGACTGCCAAGAACGTACAACCGCAGCATATCTACGTGCTGCAGAGTCCTGATGCGATTATCAAGATCAACGCCCTCACCCGCTGCGCGTACGGTGCACCGGTGGTCTTCCTCGTGTGCTACGACACCAATCAGGTATGGACCAAAGAAGATGGCACCAACTCAGGCGACATGGATTGCTCGATCATCGGTACGCACATGATGATGGAAGCAACCGAACTCGGACTCGGCACTTGCTGGGTGAAGTGGTTCGATCCGGCAGAAGTGGCTGCCGCTTTCGAGTTACCGGCTAACCATAAACCGTCTTTCCTCATGCCCTGCGGCTATGCATCCGAGAATGCCAAACCGAGCGACCACCATTTCTCCCGCAAACCGCTCAGCGAAACCGTAACGTATAAATGAAAACCAAACGAGAAAAAGATGTTAGCAGGGATAAAAATGTAAGCTATCCGCGGAGTACAAAAAAAGCGACCCCGAAGGATCGCTGTCGCAGATTACTTGCCGAAAGCAGAGAGTAGGGTGCTAAGTGCACCGGCGTACTGTGCTGCTGTGTTGGCGTAGCTGGCTGCTGAGTTGGCAGTGTTCTGTGCCTGCGTAGCTGCCGTCTGAACGGTTTCGCTGTTCTTCACCATATCTACCAGACTGTTCGTCACCGTCTCCACATTGTTTTGGGTAACCAGTCCCAGCGAAGAAGCGATCATGCCTTTGCCAAAATCCTGCAGGTACGTCGAGTTCTTGTAATTGGTCTTCAGTCCTTCGCAGTTGGCAATTAACGTAACCGTATTCAGTACGTTCTGCATGTTCTTGTAGTCGTACTTGTTTCCGTCCGCCTTGTATTGGTTGTACAAAGCCAGTAACGCGTTACCTGCACCCTGACCGGCCGTTGTGGCATCTGTCGTTGTGGCAACCTGTTGGGTGGAAGCTGTTGCCGTTCGTTGACTCGAAGAACCTCCGTTCTTCATCATTCCGCAGCTGACAACCATCAGCGCCGCTGCGGTTAGCAAAAAGATCTTTTTCATATACATTAATTTGTTATACTCGCAAAACTGCGTGCAAAGATACTGCTTTTTTGTGAAATATGCAAAAAAATATTTTCTTTTTTTGTGTATGTCAGATTTTTTATCATCGGCATCATGCTGGTCGCATGATCGTCAATATCTTCCGCGAACAAACGGCGGCAAAGATTCACAATGTCCTCAAACGGATTGCCATCCCTGCTATTATCTATGCCCTAATGATGAACCTCATCCTGCTGGCGTACGTAGGGATAACAAAGATACAATAATTTAATATAAAATATACGATTATTAAGAAAATATTTATATCGCTTGCGACATTAAAATATTTTTTGTAATTTTGCATCGTGAACGACATAAATCACAAAATGACTAACGAGCAACTGAAATTAGAGAACCAATTGTGTTTCCGTCTGTACTCTGCGGCGAGGTTGATGATGGGGGCGTATCACCCGTATCTGGATCCGCTCGGCATCACCTATCCGCAGTACTTGGTGCTATTGGTGTTGTGGGAGCAGGACAAACAACCGGTATGCGACATCGGTAAGCGGTTGATGCTGGACACGAACACGATGACGCCGCTCTTGCAGCGCATGGAAAAAGCAGGGCTCATCACGCGTACACGCGGTAAAGAGGACACGCGCCAGCGCATAGTGTCGCTCACTAAACAAGGTAGAGCCCTTTACGAGCAAGCGCAGCCCATACCGGACAGCATGATCAAGGCGGTGAAGATGTCGGAAAGTGAAGCGGAAGAGTTAGTGCAGATGATTCCGTCTCTCGATAAACTGATTGAAGAACTGAAAAAACTTAATAAATAACATGTTTAACTTTAATCCCTCTCACGTGGCTTAGAGGGCATCCCCTCGATACACAAACCAATGTAATGTTTGTGGATCGAAGAGCGGGTACATCCGAGTACTTCCTACTAAAACTGAGTTTTGGTACATGTACGAGGATAGCCACACGCGATATGACAAAAGAAGAAGCTTTAAAAGCATTCGCCTATATGGGCGCAGTATGGTTTGGTAACAGTAAGCAACACTTCGCTTTCTCGGCGTACGACCGTCTCAACGGCTGGAACAAGCTGGCCGACAAGTGGAAAGAGGAAGCAGAGGAAGAGTGGGACGAGGCAGAAGAAGTACTCAACCGTCTGGTTGAACTGGGCTGCAAACCCGCTGACCTCCAAGAGGCTATGAAGACCATCGAGTTCCCGTTCTATGACGATCCGAAGCAGCAGATCGAGTCGGATTATCAGCCCACCGCTATAGAGGAAATGAGCAAACTCGCACAGGCTTTTGCAGACGATTATCCCACGCAGAAACTCATCCAGAAATGGATCGACGGCGAGAAGGAGCATATGGAATGGGAGGCTCAGTACCTCAAACTCATCGACCGTCTGGGATACGATAATTTCCTCATGGCTATGATGTAATAAAATTTGAAATTTGAAATCAAAAATTTGAAATCTCATCATGAAAGAGCAAGTATTGAAAGCGATGCGTGAGTTCGGTCAACCCGTTAACGCAGGCAAGATCGCGGAGATTACAGGTATTGACCGCAAGGAAGTGGACAAAGCGTTTGCAGAACTGAAGAAGGAAGGTGCAATCATCTCTCCGGTCCGCTGCAAATGGGCTCCGGCTAACTAAGAACCCTGCAACCACTACGCTCTATCTCGGAGCCGGTGTCTTCTTGGGTAAAGTGAACGGAGCGATCGGTCAGTTTATTGATTCCTCGTCCCTCGCGGCTTTGTCTGCGGGGGACTTTCTTTTTCCTTAATCTCCCTCTTCCTCTTACAAAATCCACAAATTCCGCATAAACTTGCAAATAAATTTGCTCGTGTCATTTTTTTTGTGTAACTTTGCAACCGAATTTGCAAAGACATGAACGAACAAAGTCCCAAAGTAATAAACGCAGACGCACAATTAGTGAACGATGCGGCATACCAGACGCTTGTTGAGAATATCAGCAAAGCGGTTGAATTGGCACATCAAAAACTGGCTACTGCGGTAAATACAATCCTAATTGATACCAATTGGGAGATAGGTCGCTATATCGTTGAGTTTGAGCAGCACGGCAACGCACGTGCGAAATATGGAGATAATCTGATAAATCGTTTGTCGAAAGATTTAACCATACGTTTAGGCAAAGGTTATAGCAAGAGTAACCTGCTCTATATCAGGAAGTTCTACTATGCTTTTGCAAAAGATGAGAGGCTGTCTCACTTATTCGCTCAAAAAGGTGAGACGCCGTCTCACTTATTGAGCTGGAGTCATTATTTCGAGATTTTGAAATTGGAGGATCCACTTGAAATCAGTTTCTATGTGCATCAATGTGAGCAAGAACATTGGAGCGTCGGTGAACTGAAGCGTCAAAAGAAAAGTCTGCTATTTCAACGTCTTGCGCTGAGCAAAGATAAGGAAGGAGTGCTGCAATTAGCCAGAGAAGGACAAACGGTTACCAAGCCGCAGGACATATTACATGACCCTGTTGTGTTGGAATTTGCAGGCATAGAAACCAAACCTCTCTACAAGGAGAGCGACCTTGAGGAGGCGCTATATGCGCACTTGGAGCAGTTCTTGTTGGAATTAGGCAAAGGTTTCTCTTTCTTTGCCCGTCAGAAGCGTCTTACGATAGGCGGGCGTAACTTCTACGTTGATCTAGTTTTTTATCATCGTATCTTGAAATGTTTTGTGCTCATTGACTTAAAACGCGGTGAAATACAACACGAAGATATAGGTCAGATGAACTTATATCTCAATTATTTTGCGGCTGAGGAGAATACGGAAGGAGATAATCCGCCAATTGGTATTATTCTTGGTTCGGAGAAAGATAAATTGCTTATGGAATATGCGTTGCATGGAATCTCTAACCAACTTTTTGTCAGCCGTTACCAGCTTTATTTGCCAGATCGCGAGCAACTCGAACGCGAATTGCAAAATATATTATTAGAAGATAACGAACAATAAATCGTTCCTCTCCGAGACGTAAAAGATGGAGCAATGTAGGCTCTGCCCCGCAATCTTGACCGATCAAAACAAAACTAAACAAAAACAATATTACCGCCTATGGCATAAAACAACAGACAAACAACATACATAAATAATAGCGTTATAAGCCCAACTTGATTGTTTGAAACCCTAGACAAGTTCACAAACATCATTTATTCTTCAAGTACGGTTTATGCACAATCACGTATTAGCGTGAGTTTTCCGTGCATTTATTTGAAGAATAAAGGTAAGTCTAGGACCTCAAACAATCAAATGAAGCGAACGAAAGCGCACGCTTTTATTGTGCATTTTTTAATACCTAGAAATCTCGATAACTCGATGTCTCGATATCTCGGAAATAACAATTAACAACAATATTAACTAAAAACTCTTACAATTATGAGAAAAAAACTATTTGCATTTTTACTTGCAATGGCAAGTGCATGGACTGTATTCGCTGCAAATGGCACCTGTGGAGCCAATCTCACTTGGAATTTAACTGATGGCGTCATGACCATCAGCGGGACGGGAACAATGACGAATTATGCTCAGCCTTCACACGCTCCTTGGTATAATTATAGGTCGTCAATCTCCTCTATTATTATAGAGGATGGTGCCACGAGCATAGGAAATAATGCCTTCTCTGGTTGCAACTATTTGAGCTCTGTGACGATGCCCAATAGCGTCGTAGAGATGGGATGGAGTTGTTTCGAAGATTGCAGATGTTTGACCTCTGTGACGATTCCTAATAGCGTCACAAAAATTGGGGCTATGGCTTTCGATGGTTGCAACTATTTGACCTCTGTTACGATTTCTAATATTGCCACATACATTGGAAATGCCGCTTTCGCTGACTGCTACGATTTGTTCTCGATTGAGATTCCTAATAGCGTCACATTTATAGGAGATAATGCTTTCCTTAATTGCAGCGGTTTGACTTCAGCAATGATTGGTAATAGTGTTACTAGCATTGGTTCTTATGCCTTTTCTGGCTGCAATAAACTAACCTCAGTTACTTGCAAGGCAACAACACCGCCTACTCTTTATGATTATGTATTTGATGTGTACTTTAACGATGTTCCGCTCTATGTACCGGCTGCCAGTGTAGAGACTTATAAAGCAACAAGTCAGTGGAATAACTTTGATGTACAGCCTATCAATACAGAGGCTATTCCTTCGGTATTCGGTACCTCGGCTAACCACTCACACAAGTTCTTCAAGGATGGTCAGCTCATCATCGAGAAGAACTGCAAAACCTACACCATCCAAGGCCAAGAAGTCAAATAAAGTGACCTAGTAACTAAGTACCAAGTACAAAGGAACAAATCGGGCGGCTCAATGAATGAGTCGCCCGATTGATGGCATAAATATTAAATATACTTTAGATTTTTGCCAAAAAACACATAAAATATTAAATATACTTTAGATTTCTTGCAAGATAATTTGCATATATCAACAAAAAGTTGTAACTTTGCAGCGATTTTGAAAAATTGGTACTATGGAAGAACTATTACACAGAGAGTACTACACGCAAGCAATCGCTCAATGGCTCGGCAAACAAATCATCATCGTTCTTACGGGGCAACGCCGTGTGGGAAAGAGTATGTGCCTGCGTTTGCTGGCGCAAGAGAAACATGCAGACCCCAATGCCAATATCATCTATATTGACAAAGAAGATGCTGCGTTTGATGCAATCACCACGCATGAGGAGTTAAACGCGTACCTATCCGCTCATATCGCGCAAGGCAAACACAACTATATCCTCATAGATGAGATACAAGATATTTTAGGGTTCGAGCGTTCGTTGCGAAGTTGGATCAAACAGCCCGAAACGGATGTGGTAATAACCGGCAGCAATGCGAAGATGCTCAGTAGCGAGTTGTCCACACTGCTGGCTGCACGGTATATTGAGATTCCTATTCACACGCTCAGTTATACCGAGTTCCTCTATTTTCATCAGTTACAGGACAGCGATGTAGCCTTGGAGAAATACCTCCTATGGGGTGGTCTGCCGTACTTGCGGCTTATCGGTCTGGAACATACGGAGCAGATAAAGAACTATATCCAAAGCGTTTATGATACCGTCGTGTTGAAAGATATTGTGCAACGCGAACAGATACGGAATGTCACCTCATTTATCAATCTCAGCCGTTTTGTGAGCGATACTATCGGCAAGTTGGTTTCTCCAAACTCGATCATGAAATACCTTCGTTCGCAGGGAGAGAATCTTTCTTCGGTCATTATTCAGAATTATCTCAAATACCTTTGCAATGCATATCTCACCTATCGGGTTAAGCGGTATGACATTCATGGCAAGCAACTGTTAGAGAGTAATGACAAGTACTATTTCGAGGACTTGGGAATACGCAATAAACTTGTCCGTACGCGCCAAACGAATGATATTGAGAAGCGGATTGAGAATGCCGTGTATCTGCATCTACTGAGGTTGGGTTATACCGTGCATGTCGGGCAGTTGCGAAATGCAGAGATTGATTTTGTGGCAGAGAAAGGAGAGCAGACCCTTTATATACAAGTAGCCTATTTGATAGCTGACAAAGAGACCGAGAAGCGAGAGTTTGGAAATCTGCAAGCTATCAAAAACAACCATCCGAAGATGGTCATTTCAATGAATCCGCTCAATTTTATCTCTGATGTAGAAGGAATAAAACACATCCATTTGCGTCATTTTCTAAGCATGAATCAGTTATAAGCCATAACGGTCAGATTCTCATCTTCCGCGGCGATAAAACATACACCCTCGCAGGTCAAGAAATAAAATAGCATCGACCAAGCTTGGGCGATCAACACTCGCTCTCTCGATCCCCCGAAAAACCGATCTATCGGACTCCTGCCTGCTCCACCACCGAGCAGGCAGGTTCTTTCTTCGTTTATCCCCGATACTATCGGGCTTTCTGCAGCGTTCATTGTGCGGCATATCATGCCGCCCAATTCTTCGTCTGTTGCGTCCGAATCCTATTCCGACAATCGGTTCTGCTTAGTTCTTCTTCGCATTACGCCGTCTAATTGACGGCATTTGGTGTCCTGTGCTCACACTCTCCGTGCGGGAGTTCCACTTCTCGATTTCTCAATACCTTTTGTACAGAGCCCCTCATTGCCTGCTAAAAAATCAACTCTATTTGAAAAAATATAAAAATTCTTGCAGTTTTTCTTGTGTATTTGAAAAAAATGTAGTACCTTTGCAGCGATTCTCGCAGTATTTGCATGCAGGCTATTTCCCGTTCTTCCAAGAAGATCATTATAACCTCAGATTACAAGGAATAATCAAACAAACGATAGAAGTGGATATCCCTGTTTTTCCCGTTTGTTGCATCTTATAGGAAAGGGCAATACGTGCAATGGTACAATTTTTGTTATACCATAACTGAAAATGTTTTATAGGTTTTGGTAAAATATCATTTTTTGATAACAAACAAAAAACAAACACTATGAATATCCTCATTTATGTACACCACGATTACTAACAACATAGAACTGGACCGCGAACAGCACAGCGTGCGTAAGGACGGACAGGAGATTCATCTGACCGGATTGGAGTATGGTCTGTTGGATTATCTCTCTGCGCACCCGAATCGGATCTGCACACGGCAGATGTTGTTGGACCATGTATGGGGAGACCGTTTTCAGTACGATACAGGCACCATCGATGTGCATCTCAATGCATTGCGGCGCAAGTTAGGGTGGGGTAAGAAAGAACCGATAGAGACCATTCGTGGCGTCGGATTCGTATTTCATGTAGAGCAGAAAATCACCCACTATACCATTGATCTACAGGCATTTCTAACAGATTGGCTACGTAGCCGTGAAACGGAGATCAGCGCCAAAGGACTTGTGACACAAATACATCTGACACCCTTTGTGAACGAGATTACGATTGAACCGAAAGCCTTGCAGCAGATGTTAGACAGCGTGCTGACGGCTTTACTGCCTTCCGCTCAACCGGGCGTGTTACGGCTGAGTTCTAAACTCACCATGCAGCATTTTATTCTCTCATTAGACCTGAACGGCACTATCAACGAGTTGCGCATCCCTATTTATGGGGATTTTGATGTTTCTTAAGAAAATCTTAAGCAACGTTTAAGAAAATTGAAGTATCTTTGCACGCAAATTTGAAAAATAGATGCGAGTAAAGATACTTTTTATATGTTTATTGATTGCGTGCGCAACATATGCGCAAGTGTCCGAAGGCCTTGAGAAGAACAAGGTCTATCAGGGTTTCTCCGGTGGGATGATGCTGCATACCGGCTATTTGTTCGGTCAGGACAATAATGCGCCCAAGACTGCAGACGGACGTTTATGCAGCCCGCAAGGGGCGTTGTTCGGTATCGGCGGTGCGTTGCGCGTACATCTATGGAAACACCTGCGGACGGGTTTTGAAGGCTTCGTAAGCACGATGCCGAGCGCCATGACCGATTGTCGCGATGTCCTCAAAAACGGCAGTTATGTGCGGGTCGGATGCGGTGGTGTGCTGGCAGATTGTTGCTGGCGATTAGACAAGGCATGGCCGTATATCGGCGGCGTCATCGGTGGCGGATCGATGAAAGGGCTCTATATCTTGGACGGCGACCAGAACAGCTGGACACAGGATGCCAATAGTACCTTTCACAAGCAATCCTTCTTCTATGTCACGCCATACGTAGGCTGCGATTATTGCTTGACGCGCAAGGTACATATCACGTTCCGCCTTGACTGGATGTTAGCAATTCATCAGCGCGAACTATGTATGCCAACCGGTCCGCGTCTCTATTTCGGTTTTATGTTCTGCCACTAAATGAGAAAATAGGAAAATAAGAAAATGTTTTTATGAATTACGAAGGAATTTTATTGGGCGCAGGTGCGTTCCTGTGTATCGGATTGTTTCATCCGCTTGTCATCAAAGCGGAGTACTATTTCGGCGTCAAGTCCTGGTGGGCATTTCTCATCGTTGGTCTATTGGCTGCAGCAGGCTCGTTATTCGTGGAGAATACGTATATCTCTATCTTCTTGGGGATCTTTGCCTTCTCTTCCTTATGGGGTATCGGCGAGGTCTTCAAACAGCGCGAACGAGTCCGTAAAGGCTGGTTTCCGATGAACCCTAAACGCAAAAACGAATACTAAAATGGCTGCAAAAGCAAAAAAATCCCGTATATTCTTGCATATATGGGATTTTTTCTGTACTTTTGTACGCAAAACGTGCAATAACATGAAACGAGATTATTCCAAATGGTGTAGTGTGGCGCTGATTGCCGCCATCTATGCGATTGCAGGTGTAGCCGGTTGGCTGCTGTTTGAAGGATTAGCCACTAACCCGCTAACCGCTAATCCCCTCATCCGTTTATTTTTAGCCGATGTACTGGCAACAGTTGTCGTATGGGCATTCGGCTTACTCTATGAGAACGTGTCTGTCTATGATCCTTATTGGAGCGTCTTTCCGCCGATCGCTTTTCTGCTCTGGGCATGCTATACCGGCGTATGGTCCGTTCCTGTTATTCTGTTGCTTATCGCTTCCTGGTATTGGGGCTGGCGTCTCACACGCAATTGGGCGATTACCTTCAAAGGTATTGCGCACGAGGACTGGCGCTACACCAAATACCGTTCGCTTCATCCGGTCCTTTTCCATTTGATTAATTTCTTCGGTTTGAACATGATGCCGACCTTAGTGGTCTTCGCGGCCATGTTACCCGGATTGAAACTGTTTGAATCACCAATCACCAATGAACAATCACCAATTAGCATAGCGCTGCTATGTTTTGGCTGTATCGTTTGCCTTGCATCGGCTACTATCCAACTGATTGCAGACAAGCAGAGCCATGACTTCCGTGCCGCTCATCCCGGTAAGGTCTGCAATGTGGGATTGTGGAAGCACGGTCGCCATCCGAACTATTTCGGTGAGATTCAATTCTGGTGGGGAATATGGATCATGTACGCCTCTCTGAACGGTATCGACCTATATATCGGTGGTGCAATCGCTATGACCGCACTCTTCCTCGGCATCTCTATTCCGCTGATGGAGAAGCGCCAACTCGCCAACAAACCGGACTACGCCGAATACCGCAAACAAACAAGAATGCTGATATGAGAATGAAAGTGTTGCTAATCATATTGGGTGTTATCTTACTGCTTGCCGGAATAGCTTTGGCGGTATTGTCGCACCCCGCTTTTGGGCTGTGGAGACATGTGTCGAAAGAACGGATACAGGCGTCGCCGAACTATAGAGACGGAATGTTTCAGAACCAAGAACCGACGCCGCAGTTTACTGGCGACACGGCAAGTACGAGGGAAACATGGTGGCGTTTTCTAACGGACAAAGACACCTTGCGTGTGCCGAGCGAACCCATACCAGCCGTTAAGACTGATTTGAAGACTATTCCGACCGATAGCGATTGGCTCGTGTGGTTCGGACACTCGTCGTACCTGTTCTGCTTGAACGGCAAGCGGTATCTGGTCGATCCGGTACTCAAACCGGAATGGCCGGCGACACTGATGATGAAACCCTTTGCCGGCACCGACATCTATAGACCGGAAGATCTGCCGGATATAGATGTACTCATCATCACGCACGAGCATTGGGACCACATGGAGTACGCGACCCTGCGGGACATCCGCGACCGCGTGAAACAGGTTATTTGTCCGCTCGGTATTGCCGATTACCTGCGTTATTGGGGCTACGCTGACGAAATAATCACGGAGATGGATTGGTACGAAAGTCATACAGCGAAGCGGTCTTACAGTGAAACGGTTTTACTGTGTAACGGTCCTACAGCCGAAGGCGGTCAGACGATTACTTGTCTGCCCAGCAGGCATTTCAGTAATCGCCTTTTAGCCAAACGCAATCAAACGCTCTGGGCTTCTTTCATGGTCGAAGCCGGTGGGCGTAAGGTCTATATCGGGGGTGATGGAGGTTACGACAAACGTTTTGCCGAGATACATGAACGTTTTGGCTCGGTTGATCTCGCGCTCTTGGAGAACGGGCAGTATAATGCCAATTGGAAATATATCCACACGATGCCGGAAGATCTCGAAAAGGTCATCTTGGATCTCCAAGCCAGGCAGGTCTTCACCGTCCACCATGACAAGTTCGCCCTTTCAGTCCATCCCTGGTCCGAACCGGATAGCATAGCGCAAGACATTGCGACTAAGTATAACATCAAGCTATTGGATGCCCCGATAGGAACAGTTGTGAAGTTTTAATGAGTGATGGAAATAGTTGATCTCTTGGAATATAACGAGCGCGCGCAACTCAGAGCGTGGTTCGAGCAAAACGTTACATGACAATCGAGAAGACAAATTGAATCAGCTAATATGAAAAGAACTTATTCCAAATGGTGTAGCGTGGCGCTGATTGCTGCCATCTATGCGATTGCAGGTGTAGCCGGTTGGCTGCTGTTTGATTGGTTAATGATGCAGTCTATGCAGCCTATCTGGGCTTTATTCTTAGCCGACGTATTGGCGACAGTGGTTGTATGGGCATTCGGATTGCTCTATGAGAATGTGTCTGTCTATGATCCTTATTGGAGCGTCTTTCCGCCGATAGCTTTTCTGCTGTGGGCTTTCTACACAGGAACATGGTCGTTCCCGGTCATCCTACTGCTTATCGCTTCCTGGTATTGGGGCTGGCGTCTCACGCGCAACTGGGCGATTACCTTCAAAGGTATCGGTCATGAGGATTGGCGTTATACGAAGTACCGCGACCGACATCCCTTAGTCTTCCAAACCATCAATCTCTTCGGTTTGAACATGATGCCGACCTTAGTGGTCTTTGCCGCCATGTTACCCGGACTCAAACTGTTTGAATCACCAATCACCAATGAACAATCACCAATTAGCATAGCTCTGCTATGTTTTGGTTTCATCGTGTGCCTTGCTTCGGCTACTATCCAACTGATTGCTGACAAGCAAAGCCATGATTTCCGTGCCGCTCATCCCGGGAAGGTCTGCAATGTGGGATTGTGGAAGCACGGTCGCCATCCGAACTACTTCGGAGAGATACAATTCTGGTGGGGCATTTGGATCATGTACGCCTCTCTGAATGGTATCGACCTATATATCGGCGGTGCGATCGCTATGACCGCACTCTTCCTCGGCATCTCTATTCCGCTGATGGAGAAACGCCAATTGGCCAACAAACCCGATTATGCCGAGTACCGCAAACAAACAAGAATGCTGATATGAGAATGAAAGTGTTGCTTATTATATTAGGTATTATTTTACTGCTTGCCGGAATAGCTTTGGCGGTATTGTCGCACCCCGCTTTTGGGCTGTGGAGACATGTGTCGAAAGAACGGATACAGGCGTCGCCGAACTATAGAGACGGAATGTTTCAGAACCAAGAACCGACGCCGCAGTTTACTGGCGACACGGCAAGTACGAGGGAAACATGGTGGCGTTTTCTAACGGACAAAGACACCTTGCGTGTGCCGAGCGAACCCATACCAGCCGTTAAGACTGATTTGAAGACTATTCCGACCGATAGCGATTGGCTCGTGTGGTTCGGACACTCGTCGTACCTGTTCTGCTTGAACGGCAAGCGGTATCTGGTCGATCCGGTACTCAAACCGGAATGGCCGGCGACACTGATGATGAAACCCTTTGCCGGCACCGACATCTATAGACCGGAAGATCTGCCGGATATAGATGTACTCATCATCACGCACGAGCATTGGGACCACATGGAGTACGCGACCCTGCGGGACATCCGCGACCGCGTGAAACAGGTTATTTGTCCGCTCGGTATTGCCGATTACCTGCGTTATTGGGGCTACGCTGACGAAATAATCACGGAGATGGATTGGTATGAAAGTCTAACTATAAACTTTGAACCTTCAACTACACTCAACTCTAAACGCTCCATACCTTCAGATCGTGCCCTCGGGCAAAGAACACTCAACATTCATAGCCTGCCCAGCAGGCACTTCTCCAATCGCCTTTTAGGCAAACGCAATCAAACGCTCTGGGCTTCATTTATGGTCGAAGACGGTGGCCGTAAGGTCTATATCGGGGGGGACGGAGGTTACGACAAGCGTTTTAGTGAGATACATGAACGTTTCGGAGCTGTTGATTTGGCACTCTTGGAAAACGGTCAGTACAATGCCAATTGGAAATATATCCACACGATGCCGGAAGATCTCGAAAAGGTCATCTTGGATCTCCAAGCCAGGCAGGTCTTCACCGTCCACCATGACAAGTTCGCCCTTTCAGTCCATCCCTGGTCCGAACCGGATAGCATAGCGCAAGACATTGCGACTAAGTATAACATCAAGCTATTGGATGCCCCGATAGGAACAGTAGTGAAATTTTAATGAGTGATGGAAATAGTTGATCTCTTGGAATATAACGAGCGCGCACAACTCAGAGCGTGGTTCGAGCAACATGCGGCAACCGAAAAATGCTGCTGGATTGCTATATATCGCGGCAATAAGAAACCCGAAGGCGAGTGTCTGCCGTACTTGGATGTTGTGGAAGAATCACTCTGTTTTGGATGGATTGATTCAACCCTTAAACGTCTGCCCGACGGTCGGTTGGCCCAACGCCTCTCGCCGCGACAGAAACGCAGCCATTGGACCGAACTGAATAAACAACGCTGTGCCGACTTGGAGGCCCGCGGTCTGATGACCGACCTCGGTCGCGCAGCATTGTTTACATGTAAGAAATGAACCAACCATGTTAGAAGATATCATCCTTTCCGACTCGCTCCGCTATGAGTCCCACGCACTCATCTATGGCACCGACGATCCTATCCGTATCGAAGGCGCTTTCGGTGCAGCCTTATTATGTGCCTTGCTCGTTGATACCGAAGAAGGTAACCGCCGAGGTATTGCCATCGACTCCAACGAGGACAAAACCGAGTGGATCAAGCGCTACGAACGGGAAGTGCGACGCGAAGGATGGGGATTGATCGACGAAGAAGTGAATATGCTCGCTGATGCTTATGAACAACTTGCTTTCAGCGAAAATGCGATACCTGATATTTGCCATCATAATAGATTGCTTATCGACCTCGCTTATTCCCTTCTCGTGCATTATATGAACCACCTCGTCATCGAGCAATACGGCGCACATATATGGGAATATACCAAGTGGGAAAATCCTTTCTCTCAATGGCTCATCAAAGCTATCTACGATGAGTCTGAACGACAGGCAATGATCCATATCAATTGGCTCGATCCCCCTATCGTTACGGCCTTGCCGACAAAAAAAACACCTACCACACCAACTATGTCTTTTGAAGGCGAAGCTGCTGATGACATCCTCAAACGTTATTACGATTGGCTTTGGACCTCACTCGTCGCGCAGACGGCTGAACAACCCGATGCTAAAGTGCAACTCGATAGCGCTAAAGCGGACATTCTTGACAGGGAAACCCATTTTGCTTTCCTCAACGATCAAATTGCCCTCATGGATTCCGAAGACCAAGTCCTCTTCCGCAAATGGATGAGTCGATGGATAAACTTTATCAAAGATAAATTCACCCCTACCTTCGAGCAGCCGACGCCTCAACAACTCGCTAACCCCAAAGCGCGTCAAGTCCTCTATGCGGACAATATAACGCCATTACCCGACGGGGAAGCCCATAATAAATACACACTGACCAGCCACTATATCGCCGATCGATGCCAATACGACGAGCCGTTCCGAAAATACTACCAAGAGAACAATTTGATTGTCTTTTGCCAACAACTATCCTTTATCTTCGGTTGGTTCGTGGATTCTAACTCCTTGGGCAAAAATATCAACCGGGCAGCAAAAAAATTGCCAATTCTCAAAAAAAAGTACAAAAAATAATGTCACTTCATGTCACTTGAATGTCATGTGACATAAATGTCCTTTAGAAACGACATTTTTTGTAGTATCTTTGCAGTGGATTTTAAAAAGTCCACTGTTTTTTTTGTTTAACTTTAATTCATTTTAACTATGATTGAAAAATTACAAACTTCAGAGGGACAGGAAGACCTCCGCATCGTGGAACATCTCGACATGCAAAAACTTCCTGAGAGTGTACAACAAATGATTTCGCTGGCTTCAACACCGGAAGAGCAGGACATTATCCTGATGGCTACCCTCGCGGCTGCGAGTGCGTGCGTACCTAATTTGTATTTTAGGTACGGTCCGACCGGCAAGAAATACTACGCGAACTTGCAATGCTTTATTCTGGCAGCCGCGGCAAGCGGTAAGGGTATCGCGAACCAGGCGCTGGAGATGGTACGGGTGATCGACGAGCAGTATCCGCTGCTGGTAGCGGGCGACAGTACGTTAGCGGCTTTCTACAAGGCGCTGGAAGAGCGCGGCGGTGCCGGCTATATGCACGAGAGTGAGGGAAGTGTTATTACGGACATCTGGAAAACGAGTGCGGCGAACTACAACACGGCGCTGCGTAAGGCGGCAGAGCATGAGGCGATCAGCCGGAACCGGTGTACGGGCAGTTCGGAAATTAAGAATCCGCGGTTGAGTATGCTGCTGACAGGAACGTTCGGGCAGTACAAGGCTTTGGTGCCGAGCGTGGAGAACGGATACTTCTCTCGATTGTTGACGGTGGTGATACGTGACACCCATCCGTTTGACAAGCGGTATGTGAGCTCGAAAGGCGGGCAGTCCGTCGTCCCCAAGCAAGTCGGACATCGTCTCCTGAGCACGTACGAATCGTTAATGAACGCGGGCGAGCGGGAATGGAGTCTGACGGACGCGCAGAAAGAGCGGCTGGGCGAGCACCTGGAAACGGAGTACGGTACGCTCATAGGTCTTCTCGGCGATAACTTCCACTCGGCAGTAGTGCGCATGGCGGTGCAGATCGAGCGTATCGCGATGATCCTGACGGTACTTCGCCAAGGTTCTGCTCTCGCGGCTAATTCCGCGAGCCTCATTGCTCTCACATGTTCCGATGCCGACTACACCACCGCAGAACTCATTGGCAACCGTCTCCTCCTCCACATGGCTGCCGCCTACCGCCTCATCGACGGCGACAAGCAAGATGTCGTTCCTGAAATCAAACCTGTTGACCAAAGGACCATTCTCCTTGCAGCACTTCCCGGGGAGTACGAAAGCAAAAAACTCTATTCTGAAGCACAATCGCAAGGAATCTGCGTCCGAACAGCTACTCGATGGAATGACTACTGGCAAGAACATGGACTGGTCCAAAAGATTCGGCATGGCTATTATAAAAAAGTAGCATGACCATTTTGTCCTTTTTGTCCATTTGTCCATTTCTATTACCCTTAGTTTTGGACAATATGGACAATATGGACAGTTTGGACATCTCAGAAAATTTCGTCAATTGTCGTCGTATTTAATACGACAATCAAGCATAGGAAAAGCATCCTTGATGCTTCCACCCGTTAGTTGTTCGTTCGTTGTTCCTTGGTTCTTGGTTAGTTGTTACCCTTAGAACAAGCCAAGAGCACCTCAACGGCATAACCCTTAAATAGTAATTCATTAACTCATTAAACTTTATTATGGCTATTTTTACAACAGCGCCGGGAATTGAAGATTTGACCGGCAAATTCAACAAGCAAGATCGCATTGTGATGCGACAGAAAACATTCCGTCTTCCGAACGGAAAGATTATTAAACGTGGTCCGAAGGAGGCTTTTGCCCGTGACAAGCGGGATTATAAGCACTCTCCGCGGACAGCCGCAGAAGAAGTACAGAACTCCAAATGGCAAGCGGTTTGTCAGGAAGCCTCACGTATCATCCACGATCCCGACCATCCGCGCTATGCGGAATTGCAGGAGCGATGGATTCGGCAGGCTAACGGTCATCGCGATCCTGTGACCGGCAAACGGATTATCCCCCAGTTTAGCAACTTCGTCCGGTCAGTACTTAGTCACGAGTAGCAAAAAGAGCGCTTCGGCGCTTTTTTTGCTAAAAATTTTGCATATCTCAAAAAAAAGCAGTAACCTTTGCACCCGCTTTCGAGATTTAAGCTACGGAGAGATGGGTGAGTGGCTTAAACCAACAGTTTGCTAAACTGTCGTACGGGTAACTGTACCGGGGATTCGATTTCTCCACTTTGCGGAAGAGGGGGGATTATTTCAGGTAAACCATAAATATCCCGTCTTTTCCGGCGCGAACCAAAAGCATCAAAAAAAATCGCCCTTGGAAAGAGCGATTTTTCTTGTGTTTCAGCTACAAGTATTAAGCCGATAGCTGTGTGTGCTATTTCTTAGATAGCATCCCCGGGATCTCCTCCACCGATGTAGAAATCTTGATTATCAGTCGGAACTACTGGACTTGGGCTTGCACAAAGGAACGATGTCATGGCAATGTTTGCCACCAATACTTCGGGTTGAAAATATAAACGTTTCATATTAATATTCCTTTCAATTTTCAATTTTAACCTTTCAATTTACTTAACAATCTGACCGGCAGCATTATACTTCACTCCATTGTGGAAGATAACTAGTTGACCGTTCTCCATGATCTTGCCGTTGAAGATTTCGCAGTTTTGTGCATTTTCAAAGCCAGTAGTTGAATTATCTCTAACAATAATACGAGCAGGAGTACCACGACGTGGAGCACCGGCACCGCCACCCAACGTTACTTTGAAATAGCAGCGGAAAGGTTTGATATCACCTGCTACTTCCGGCCATTTAAGTTGGTTCTCTGATACAAGGAACAGCAAGCCTTCACCATCAGTAGCTGACGATTGTTGTTCCAAATGCTTAGGCACGTAAGTACCAATCATTGTCACATTACCACGTTTTACAGGAATGGGGTCGATATTACGAACGGTTACATTTGAGAAGTCGAGTTTATCCAAAGAGGTTGAACTCGGGAAACGAACGAAATATGGTTTTCCTGCCTCAATTCCACCATACGTTCTTGTAAAATAAGCATTAATAACTTCACCAGTAAATTCCGCATCTTCGAACACCATTATCTCGGCATCACGAAGTGTACTAATTGAGATGTCAGATGCAGAAATGTCAAACGGCACGCAGAGCGTAAAGAAGAAACCGTCACGCGGAACAGGACGAGTTATCGTAGCCTCTTCTATAACTTCCCCATTCAGTTCTGTAAGGATACCATTAATTGTTTCAGCATCGCTAATATCTGAAAGACCCGATGGCACAAATACTACGTTCACATTTGTTTTTTCCTGGTAGCCCGCAATATATTGAGCGGGAACATAGCAATGTGCAGCTTTCATCAATGCTTCATCTTCCGAATATCCGTCTAAGATTATGAAGTCGTTTTTATCGTCTTCCCAAATCAGGTTTGCAGGGTTTGCAGCAATATATATGGAAACACCCATAGAAGCCGCGCCACAAAATCTGAAAGCATCTTTCTTTATATTGGTAACAGTTGCAGGTATATTAACGGTTACAGCTCGTAGAGCACCAAAGAATGCATTATCACCAACAGCTGTTACACCATCTTCAATAGCAATATAATGAATATAATTTACATAGTATTCCGGCCAATCAGGTCCGGACGAAGCATCGGGTATCGCGCCTGAACCGCTTATGGTGAGCGTACCTCTCAAATCCTCGAAATTCGGATTGATATCAAACCTGTTGGGATCATATGCCATTGTGAACTCCCAAGTTAAATCGCCTGTAGTGCCGGAACCATGCGGTGCCGGAGCGTGTTCGCCTGTCGTTTCATTATAGAGATTGTTCCACCAGCTATATGCACTGCCCATAAGTAATTCATTGTTGACATATGCATCTTCATACTCATTAGGATAGGTAATTCTTATGTCTTCGGACCATAAACCGGAGATAGGCGGGATGGGCGATTTAAATGCTATGTGAGCCAAATTATTACATCCATTGAATGCATATGAATCAATGTTCTCCAGAGATTCAGGTAATGTTATTTCTGTAAGCTTGGGACAATTAGCAAATGCTTCATTGTCAATTATTTTTACTTGAGATGGAGTCTCAAATGTAACAGATTCAAGATTCGGACAGTTGGAGAACGCATATTCGGAGATATTCATAATATCTTTGCTGATAGTAATATCCGTGATGGCTTCTTTTTTATCTTTCCAGGGTACATCGTCTTCATTCCAGAAATACGGCATTGAGCATGATGGGTCTGAACAGGTAATTGTCAACTCGCCGGTACAACGGTTAACCTCCCAATGGGCGCCCCCTTCCATTTCACCAGCATATTCGCATGGCTCAGAAGCAATCAGGTGGAATTGACTCCAAGCATAGTTATTTGCATAGTCATCATAACTTCCTGCCGGTACATATACATCAACCTCTGATTTATTTGACAATCCACTAAACGAATATGCTACATCGATAACCGGATGTGTTGTTGACAAACATGTTATTTTCTTAATGCCGGTGCAATTATAAAAACCAAAAGGCTCTATCTTTGTTAAAGTGGAAGGAAATGTGATTTCTTCCATTGTAGTCACATTATAAAAAGCGTAACCATCGATGATAGAAACACCTTCTGGAAAAGTAGTGTTCTTACATCCTAGTTTCAATTTGTGAGTGCTTTTTTCTATAATAGCATTGCAGTTGTCAGGGCTTTCAAAGGTTGTATTTTCGCTGGCCACAGTAATAGTACTTAAGTTACTGCAGAAACTAAAAGCTTCATCTCCGATTGAGTTTACTGTAGAAGGAATATTGATAGTTGTCAAATGCCGACATGTCGAAAACGCTTTGTAAGCAAGCGTTTCAACGCCTTCCGGAATATTGATAATTTCAATATTCATACCCAGGAATGCCTGCTTCCCAATGACTTTTACGTTAGAGGGTATAGTTGTATTATTACAGCCTGCAACAAGGGTAATTGGAGCCGCTTGAGTAATAATGGCGTTGCAATTGTTAGGGCTTGCATATACACTATTACCTGATTCGACAGTAATACTTGTCATCCCGTAACAACCATTAGTAATACCATATCCTATGCTTGTTACTGAAGCCGGAATGGTAAGTTCATTCAAACTTGAATTATCCCCGAATGCTACATTTCCAATAGTCTTCAGTGTGCTTGGAAGATTAAACGATGTAAAACGTGCAAACGAGAAAGTATTTTCACCAATAGATTCAAGTCCTTCAGGGAGGTTTATAGGAAGATTACTTTGATAAGCACGTCCTGCACTCTGGAATGCATAATCACCAATTGCTTTTAAATTTCCACTAGTAGAAAAATTAACATCTGTTAAAGAGGAAAAACTGTAAAAAGCATTTTTACCAATATAGGTAACATCGTCTCCAATTACCACCGTTTTAATGTGTAAATAATAAGAATTTTCATGCCATGGTCTATTAGAAAAAGACGAGTAATCATACATGGCACCAGAACCGGAAATAGTAAGTGTATAATTCGGGCTTGTACCCGTCAATTCCCATGTCAAGTTATCGCCACACGTACCTGAGGCCACGGGATCTGCATACATTGTTCCTACCGAGAGCAATAGCCCAGCGAGTAGGGAAAATAGTTTTAATTTTCTCATAATAATTGAGTTTTTTGGTTAATAAATAGAGTTGATTAAAATTGTTAATAATAAAAAATAATTATTTTTGAGTGTTAAAAAATACTTTAGGATGATATATTTTTGAATGTCAGCAACTATAAACAAAAAGACGTTACTTGACATAATCGTCAAGCACCGCCTACACGTTGCAAATAGTACCTTTGTTCCCCTTTACGACATTTTACTGTGCGGGGGGGGTAAAATCGAATATTTTATTGTTCTTTTCTTGCATAAAGATTATTCCATTCTTTTGAGTATATCACGCAAAAAAACATCGCTTACATTCTCATAATCCGCTTTGTCATAAATGTAAATAAGTTGCAACTCATCTTCTATTATCCTAATACGGATAATTACTCGTGCACCTCCGCTTCTTCCGCGTCTTTTAGAACTGATAGCAAGCCGTATCTTACGCACTCCTTCTATTAACTCTACTCCCTGCTGCGGCTGATCCATCAATGACAATAACAAACGTTCAAAATCCGCCTCCAACGAACGATGGCGTTTCTTCAAGCGCTTGTAAGCGACTTTGAAATCATCTGAAATTCGTACTTTCATAAAGCTCGGAGTGCTGCTATCGCCTCATCTGTGTTCATAGCAGGGGCATATTCAACTTGCTGCATACCACGCTTGATCGTCTTTGCCAAACGATATGCTTTGTCTAACTCCATGAGATGTGCCCAGCGACGATTACTCAGCCGTACGGTTGTCATAGTTGCTGTCTGTTCTAATACACACATACTTTTACCCCTTTTACTAATTTCGCCACAAAAGTACTGCTTTTTTTTGATATATGCAAGAAAAATGATGAAAAATGTATTTTTTTTTGTTTTTTTGGTAACTTTATTGTACCTTTGCTATCGGAATTGAAAAAGATATGAATAACACGAACGAGATGCAACTGTCAGACTTGTCATGGAGTATTCGTGGCACGTTGGGACGCAAACTGCTAAAGAAATCACAGCAGTACGAGGGAGTGGTGGATTTTACCCTTGGTGACCCGGACATACCTACACCGGACGGAATATGCGACGCAGCAATAAACGCCATCCGTTAGCATAAGAAACGTTATACCGCCGCCGGTGGTATCGCACCTTTGCGCCCGGTTTTTGTTAGACATCTTTCTTCCATTCCATGGCAATCTAATTGCCCGCTCCGATCGTAGATATTCACTTGTCGACAAAAAGTAACAAATCTCTGCTCTTAATCGTCAAAATCTGACATCTATCGGCAAAAAATGCAGAAAATTCGCATTTTCCCTGACGGGAAAACGTCTTTTTTTTGCAAAAAACGATTTTTTCTTCAAAAAACTTGCCGGTGTCGGCAAAAATTAGTATCTTTGCAGCGGATTTTGAATCAAACTTGCCGATTATGGAATATATATCCGTCATTCAGTTTGCCGGGAAATACGGCATTAGCGAACGTTCCGCACGAAATTATTGTGCGGCTGGGAAGATTGATGGCGCCTTTCTGTGGCGATAAAACATACACCCTCACAGGTCAAGAAATAAAATAGCATCGACCATACATGGGCGATTAAGATTCGCTCTATCGAAACCCCGATAACCCGATCTATCAGGACTCCTGCCTGCTGAGTTTAGTACTGCCGATCTCATCAAACTCCGTGCGCGTAAAGGTCAATCAGTCAAGAACAATGCTATCTGCATGGTCCTCAACCGCTGGCGCACCAACCACAAGATCGAGCAAATCGGCGAAGCCCAATTCAAGAAGTTGTAATAGTCAAGCACCCGGGGCAAAATCCTCGGGTGCTGTATTTTTATGCAGTTTAGATTTGTGAAAATTGCAAAATAAGACGGTTTGAATTGCAGAAAATTGCAAAATAAGATAGTTTAGGAAGATTTTTTTTTGCAAATTTTGACGTTTTGTTTGCATATATCATTTATTTTTTGTACCTTTGCAGCGGATTTTAAAATTACTTCATTATGCGGAACTTGGAAATAATCTTGTCCGACCAGCGTCTGGAACTTCTCAATACGGATTGTGCGGCATTATTGAGCCGTAAAGAAGAAAAGCGAATAGACCTGAATAGCAAATTGGCACAGGTGGTCATTGGCGTGCGCCGTAGTGGAAAGTCCATGCTTTGCCAAAAAGTGCTTCTTGAAAGCAAGGTTAAGTTCGCCTATGTCAATTTTGACGATGAGAACTTGGCGGACATTCAAGTATCCGAGTTGAACGACATCATCGAGACGCTATATCGCATCTATGGTGATTATACCCATTTGTTCATAGACGAGGTGCAAAATGCTCCACGTTGGCCGTTATTCGTCAACCGCTTGTTGCGTCAAGGCTTGCACTTGATACTAACCGGAAGTAACGCAAATCTTTTGAGCGATGAACTGATCACCCACTTAACCGGCAGATATAACGAGATTCGCCTGTACCCGTTCTCGTTTGAGGAGTTTTGTCGCATTAAGAATGTGGATATGAAAACCTATTCCACCAAAGCAATCGGCTTGCGCGGTCACGCGCTGAATGAGTATCTGAAAGATGGCGGTTTTCCGGAAACGATGGATGGTTCTATAGACCAAACGGCATATACCAAGGCTTTGCTTGATACGATTATTAAGAAGGATATATGCAAGCGTTATAAAGTGCGTTATCCGGCATCGTTGCGCCAAGTAGCAGATACGGTTATTGATAATTTCTGTCAGGAGATCAATTTTGAAAACATCCGAGAGACGTACGCTATTCGTTCCGTTCAAACGGTAAAGAACTATGTGTCGTATCTGAATACGGCATATCTCGCACGCATATTACATAAGTACTCCTTCAAGAGCGTAGAGCGGCAGTCTAACCAGAAAGCATATATCATCGACAATGCGTTTTTGAGCAATAGGGACAATGCGTTACAACCTGAGAATTTAGGATGGCGATTGGAAAATACCGTAGCTATAGAGTTACTGCGTCGCCAGGTTTATGCTGACGAACAATTGTATTTCTTGCGGGAAAGCAATCGTTATGCAGTGGATTTCGTGCGTACACAAGCAAACAAAGTGCAGGAACTAATTCAAGTGACGTACGATTTCAGCAACCCGTCCACCAAACTATTCAACCGTGAAGTAGGCGGGCTGACAAAAGCATCCAATATAACCCATTGTGACAACTTGACGTTGATAGTGATGTACGGCGAGACAGGAACCATCGAACATAACGGCAAAAAGATCCGCGTCGTTAGTGCATCCGAATGGCTGGTTAATCAATAAAGTAAAATTCACACATTCACAGATTCACACAACTTTTTGTCTTAATCTTTTCTTTTGCTTTTCCCCCTTTAATAAGGTGCTCTCTTCGTTCGCGGCTTGTTGATGCGGTAAACCGCGAGAAAGAAAGTCGTGAAGGGAGTGTTCCTTTTCTTCCATTCCATGGCAATCTAATTGCCCGCTCCGATCGTAGATATTCACTTGTCGACAAAAAGTAACAAATCTCTGCTCTTAATCGTCAAAATCTGACATCTATCGGCAAAAAATGCAGAAAATTCGCATTTTCCCTGACGGGAAAACGTCTTTTTTTTGCAAAAAACGATTTTTTCTTCAAAAAACTTGCCGGTGTCGGCAAAAATTAGTATCTTTGCAGCGGATTTTGAATCAAACTTGCCGATTATGGAATATATATCCGTCATTCAGTTTGCCGGGAAATACGGCATTAGCGAACGTTCCGCACGAAATTATTGTGCGGCTGGGAAGATTGATGGCGCCTTTCTGACAGGTAAAACATGGAACATCCCCGCAGATGCAGACCTGCCTAAGAAAGGAAAGAAGAAACTCTCTCCGCTACTTACCCGTCTACGCGAGGAGAAAGAGTCCAGACTAAAGGGAGGCATCTACCATCGTACGCAGATTGATCTAACCTACAATTCGAACCATATCGAAGGCAGCAAACTGACCAAAGAGCAGACACGCTATATCTTCGAGACCAACACGCTTGGCATCACGACAGAGAACACCTCCGTCGATGATATCATGGAGACGGTGAACCACTTCCGCTGTATCGATTATGTGATCGACCATGCGACGGATAAGATCACCGAGGCGCATATCAAAGCATTGCACGCTATTCTCAAGACGAACACATCAGATAGCCGTAAAACGTGGTTCGCTGTAGGCGATTACAAACGCCTTGCCAATGAAGTAGGAGAACAGGAGACGGTTGTCCCCAAAGAGGTTCATCGAGCCATGAAAGCTTTGCTTTCCGATTACAACGCCCTTAAACAAATTACGTTCGATAACATACTGGACTTCCACGTGCGGTTTGAGCGTATCCATCCCTTCCAAGACGGTAACGGTCGTGTGGGGCGTCTGCTTCTATTCTGGCAATGCCTGCAAAATGCCCAAGTGCCGTTTATCATTACCGACAAACTGCGTCTCTACTATTATCGCGGCATCCAAAACTGGGGAGACACTAACGGTTATCTTCGTGATACCTGCCTCACCGCACAAGACCGCTATAAGGCGTTGTTAGACTATTTTAAAATACGATATTAACATGGATCGCAGAGCATATCTTATATCGGTTTTTGATGATACGTTGGCGCATTTAAAAGTATATTAGCATGATAGACTACACAAAAACATCAGACGGGCTGTATGCCTATCGTTATCCGCGTGCATCGGTGACTGCTGACGCGGTGCTTTTTGCCGAGAAAGACGGACAGTTCTACGTGCTGCTTATCCAGCGCGGCAACGAGCCGTACAAGGGCTGCTGGGCGTTCCCCGGTGGTTTTCTCAATATGGATGAGACGGTTGCCCGTTGTGCAGAACGCGAACTGGAAGAAGAAACAGGCATCGTTTTAACCGGTATGCAACTGGTAGGAGTTTATTCCGATGTGGACCGTGACCCTCGCGGACGGGTCATCACAGCCGCTTACACCGCCATGACGACGATGCCGGAAGCAACTGCTGCCGATGATGCCGCGGCTGCCCAATGGTGGCCGCTGAAAGAGTTACCGCCTTTGGCCTTCGACCATGACAAGATTTTGGTAGATGCAATGAGGGTTTTGAAAATCAATGGATAACTTCGTAGCCATAGATTTTGAGACGGCGAACTTCGCGCAGTCAAGCGTTTGTTCGGTGGGGCTTGTTATCGTCAAAGACGGGGAGTTGGTGGATAGGATGCAGCAGGGATTGCGTATGAACTGATATTCCCATATCACTACAGCCAGACCGACGTGACCGGCATCGCAGCACAACTACCCGATATAGACGTTCGAATCAGACATTATGAATAACAGAACTAAATATCCAAACACTACACAAGCAGGTAACCAACATAAATGCTGAATATTATGAATTACTCTCAATTCAAAAAACGCGCGAAGCATTTTCTTCGCAAGCAACTAAGTCTGACGCACTATATCGATGTGCAAGCGGCGGAAGAGAACATCCGCAAGAACATTCCTTTCCGCGGACCGAACATATACATTTTGTTCGTGGCGATAGTGATTGCTTCGGTCGGACTGAATGTTAATTCGATACCGGTGATTATCGGTGCCATGTTGATTTCGCCGTTGATGAGTCCAATCATCGGTTTCGGTATGGGCTTGGGCACCAACGATACTGCATTGATCATCAAGTCGCTGAAGCATCTGAGCATCATGTTTGTGGTCAGCTTGATAGCTTCCACCTTGTATTTTATGGTGACACCACTGGAGATGGAAAATCCGACCGAGCTGTTGGCGCGTACCAATCCTTCGGTATATGACGTATTGATTGCGTTCTTTGGTGGTATAGCAGGAATATTGGAGTTATCGCGCAAAGAGAAAGGCACAGTGCTTTCCGGTGTGGCGATTGCAACAGCTCTGATGCCTCCGTTATGTACGGTGGGCTACGGTATAGCCAATTGGAGCTGGCACTATGCCAGCGGGGCGCTGTACTTGTTCTTTATCAACTGCGTGTTCATTGCTTTAGCCACTTACCTTGCTGCCAAATATCTGCATTTCCCGTCAAAGGTTGAGGCAAAATCCTACAGGCGGCTGATCATATACGTGCTCTTGATTCTGGTAGTGCTGATCCCGAGTTTCTTCAGTGCATACAGTATTGTTTGCGAGAATCAGTTCACCAACGCCGCACGTCATTTCGTAAAGGAAAATCAGGCAATAGGCGGTACGTATATCTATGATTATTCAACCGATCTGTCGGATAAACCCTATACGTTGACACTTCGCTTGGCGGGCGAACAACTCAGTAATGAGCATCGCGCCTATCTGTATGCAGAAGCGGAGAAAAACGGCATCTCGCACACGCAGATACGTATCCAGGAGGACGCGACCATTGAGGTGCGCCGACTCAACGAGACGGAAGTCATGAAAGACTGGCTGGCATCAACTGAGGCACAACTGCAGCAACGGGACGATTCGATTCGTGTTCTCAATAAGCAATTGGATGTATTCAAAGCGCAGCAACTGCCGGTAGAACAGATAACATCGGAGGTGCAAACGCAGTGGCCTCAGATCACAAGCGTTACGCTCGCACGCAACGAGAAACAGATCGTGTTACTTTTTCAGGCGGAGCCTGCTCTCAATGAAGATGACCAACAACGTATCAGTCGCTGGCTATCCGTGCGGCTGCAAGCGGATAATGTACTGGTGGTTGCACAATCCACGGATACATCCGCGTCAGCAAACCGCTCTGCATCCGATTTGCAAATTAAATAAAGCATCCATAAATAAACACCTACACTATGACAAAGATTACTTACAAACAAATTGACTTAGCCGGCTGGACAAAGGTCGGAGATCCGCGAAAATGGTAGGAAGTTCCAAAATCTGGGTAGGTGATATGTCATAAAAAAGCAGTAATTTTGCACCAAAAATCAAATAATATATTCATTAACGTAAATAATTAAAAAACTAAAAACGATATGCAAAACTTTGATTATCAGACGCCGACACGCCTTATTTTTGGTGAAGGCGTAGTAGAGAAACTGCAGAAAGTAATGAGCGCTTTCGGCAAGAAAATCCTCCTGACTTACGGCGGAGGAAGTATAAAGAAGATTCCGGCTTTCAGAGGTAAGGACGGCAGTTTATATGAGTACGTGCGCGAGGCACTCAAGGACTTTGAGATAGTGGAACTGCCTGGTATTCAGCCGAATCCGAAATATAATCCTTCGGTATTGGAAGGCGTGCGGTTGTGCAAAGAACATAAGGTAGATGTGATCCTTTCGGTCGGCGGCGGAAGTGTGCTGGATTGCTCGAAGGCGATTGCAGCAGGTGCTTGTTATGACGGCGATCCGTGGGATCTCATTTCGTACAAAGTGAAAGCACAGGCCGCTCTGCCGATTGTGGATATTATCACATTAGCGGCGACGGGAAGTGAGTACGATTGCGGCGGAGTTATTTCCCGCACGGAGACGAACGACAAAATCGGTTATTTGGACCGGCACTTGTTCCCTGCCGTTTCGTTCTTGGATCCGACATATACGTTCTCGGTCAGCCGGAAACAGACTGCGGCGGGTATTGCCGACGCGATGAACCACACCATGGAGCAGTATTTCGTGGAGGACGCGACGCTGCTGAATGATGGTTTCTGCGAGTCGATGTTGCGTAGCCTCATGGCGAACGGACGCAAGTGTATTGAGAACCCCGAGGATTACAAGGCGCGTGCAGAGATGATGTTGGCTTGTACATATGGTTGCAACGGCATTCTGGCGTTGGGTAACAGCGAGAGCGGATGGCCATGTCATGGTATCGAACACGCTTTGAGCGCTTATTACGATATTACACACGGCGAGGGTTTGGCGATTATCACTCCGAGGTGGATGAAGCATATTCTGAACGAGCACACTTTGCCGCGGTTTGTGAAGTATGGCGTGAATGTGTTCGGTATTGACGCTTCGCTGGACGAGTGGACGATTGCGAATAAGGCGATTGAGGCGACATATGCGTTCTTTGAGTCGATCGGTATTCCGATGCACCTGCGCGAAGTGGGAATTGATGACAGCCGCCTCGACGAAATGGCGCATCATATCGCTGTAAATGAGGGACTTGAGAATGCTTATGCGGCTTTGACCGAAAAAGACATCAAAGAGATTTTGGTGGCAAGTTTGTAAGAACAAAACATCACACATCAAACATTATGAACGTATTGATTCTTCAGGCTTCACCGAGAGCCCATGGTAACACCGCTTGGATGGCGGAGGAGTACAAGAACGCAGCCGAGGCTGCAGGTCATAACGTGACGCTCGTGAACGTGTCGCACAAACATATCGCAGGCTGTCTGGCGTGCGAATACTGCCACGGCAAGGGCAACGGCGCGTGCATCCAGAAAGACGACATGCAGGAACTTTATCCGCTGATGGCAGAGGCAGAAGTGCTGGTTTTGGCTGCTCCGATCTATTATTTCACGCTCTGCGCGCAGATCCAAGCGCCTATTCAGCGAATGTACTGCGTTAACGCGCCGGCTAAAGTGAAGAAGATGGCGTTGCTCTGTTCGTCTTATTCGCCGGGTGTCTATGATGGCGCAAAGGCTGAGTTCCGCGACATCTGCAACTACTGGCATGCCGAGAATATGGGCATTGTAACCGCCAAAATCGACGAGCAGAAAACCGAGGCCACAAAGCAAAAGATTGTTGATCTGGTAGCGAAGTTATGAGGAAAATTTTAACCTTTGCTTTGGCTGTACTGCTGGTTGCTTGCGGACCAAAGCAGCAGACAGAAACAAAAGATATGAACCAACTTTCATTTACAACGGAACAGGCGGCATGGATGAGCGTTATCGCTTGTGATGAGGCGAAGGGTGATTTGATGGCGCTTGAATCGGCTATTCACAACGGGTTGGAGGCGGAGTTGACGGTTAGTCAGATCAAGGAAGCCCTCTCGCAGTTGTATGCTTATACGGGTTTTCCGAGAAGCCTGAATGCGCTTGGCGTGTTGCAGCGTGTTATCGGAGATCGTCAGGCGAAAGGTGCGAAAGTTTTATTGGGCGAGGACGCAAGTCCGCTCAGCGATGACTACGATGCGCTCAAAGAAGGTACGCGCGTGCAGACGCAGTTGGTGGGCAAGGCTTTTGAGTATGAGTTTGCGCCGGCTACGGATTATTACCTGAAGGCGCATTTGTTCGGGGATATTTTTGCCCGCGATAACTTGACGTACGCTGACCGCGAGTTGGTGACCGTATCTGCGTTGAGTGGTCTCGAAGGCGTAGAACCGCAACTAAAAGCGCACATCGCCGGCGCAAGCAATATGGGTGTGAGTGAAGAGCAGTTACAAGGTATCGTAGTTGCACTCGCGGCAAATGGTCTTCTGAACGAAGCAGGACGCTTGGCTGGATTGCTTCAAACGGAATGGCCGCAAGGCAAATCGAATGATGCATATGCGCAGTATTTCGTAGGGCAGAGTTATCTGCAACCGTATTTCGGCGGTGTGGCGAATGTGACGTTCGAGCCGCGTTGCCGCAATAACTGGCATGTTCACCACGGAGCGGTACAAGTGCTGATCTGTGTTAGCGGCAAGGGTTGGTATCAGGAGTGGAACAAACCCGCTGTTGCGCTTACTCCGGGAACCGTGATCGCTATTCCCGAAGGCGTCAAACACTGGCATGGAGCCGCGGCGGACTCGTGGATGCAACACTTGGCGATCCACACCCAAGAGCAACCGGGCGCCACAAACGAATGGCTTGAACCGGTTAGCGACACGCAATACAATAATTTAATAACTCTATCAAAGAAGATCCCAGCCACAACCATCTGAAAGAAAAGATGGGTAAATAATAGTACTCATTTTATTATTGAGTGTACGTTTTTTTAAAGAAAATGTACACTTTTTGTATATATCGCTTGCGACATTAAAATATTTGTAGTAATTTTGCATCGCAAACGACATAAACAACGTTTGAGAGAATTATGAAAAGTTTATTAATGATATTATTTACTATTATGAATATCTATGATTTTACGGTGCTGGACACCAAAAAGAATGAAGTCAAATAGGACGAGTACAAAGGCAAAGTCCTTTTAGTTGTAAATATCCTTCCCGCAGTTCTCGAAAATCGAGGTCAACGGAGAGAACGAGAGTCCGCTCTTCACATACCTCAAAGAGAATGGTCCGGAGGAGAAATACGAAGGCCTGAAAGCCAAAGCTACCGCTACGATGCTCAAAGGCATCAGCAAGACCTTTAAGAAAGAGAACGACATCGTTTCGCCCGTCCGTTGCAAATGGGCTCCCGCCAACTAATTTATAGCGAGTAGTTCTGTTGAATCCGAAGGAGGGTGTGTTTCATAAACACACTCTCTTTTTTTTCGTCCTCATTCAGTTTTTTTTTTGCATATATGCATTTTTTTTTGTACCTTTGCGGCGTTTTTTAATGAATACCGTTATGCGTAAATCATTCTTACTCTTGGCATTGGCATCCATTCTGATGCTCTCGTGCCAGAAACAGCAGCCTGCTCCCGAGCCGGAGAAAGACAGCAGTGCGTTTGTCAATCTGACAGATATCATCCCCGATGCGATCTTGGAGATCCGCTATTACAGCACCTATAATTTCGTGGGCGAACGCATAGACGGCTACGAGCAGCCGGTGGCGCTCATGACACGCCAGGCGGCAGACTCGCTCAAAGCCGTCAGCGACGAACTGAAGTCGTACGGCTACCGCCTCAAGATATGGGACACCTACCGCCCGCAGACCGCCGTCAACCATTTCATCCGCTGGGCGGAGAACGTACAGGACACGGCGATGAAGAAGATTTTCTACCCCATGGTGGACAAGTCGCTGCTCTTCGAGCAGGGCTATATCTATGCGCGCTCTTCCCATTCGCGCGGTTCGACGGTCGATCTGACACTCATTGATGCGGCTACAGGCAAGGAACTCGACATGGGTTCGCCCTTCGACTGGTTCGGCGAAGAGAGCCATCCGGACTACCCCTGCAAGCTCTACCGTCAGTCCGAGAACCGTCTTACCTTGCGCAAAGCGATGCTCCGTCACGGCTTTGAGCCGATAGACAGCGAGTGGTGGCATTTCACGCTCCGCAACGAACCTTTCCCAGATACCTATTTTGACTTCCCTGTTAGGCAATTATAATATGAAAAATCCACTGTTTTACCTGCTTATTATGCTATATGCCCTCACCGCTTGTTCCGGCAGTGAGGACTTTCGGGAGCCCAAATCGGAGGAGGATCTCTCCGGACTTGTACTGGCAGCCTCCAACGGCAGTTATTACCAGCAGAAGTACGAAAAACGCACTGATGTGCAGCTTTTCCTTACCTCCAGCGAAGCAGACGGCGTGCAGGCTGTGCGGCAAGGGCACGCCGATGTCTATGTGAGTGACGAAGTGATGCTCACAGCGGCGGACCTAAAGCGTCTGGGCATGAAGAAAGCCTTTGTCGGCGAGGAGTGTTTTGATGTGGCTTTTGCCATCCGCAAAGGCAACACCGAGATAGCCGAGCAACTCAACGCCTTCCTTGCCTCGGCTCCGCTGGAAGACATCACCAACTACTGGATTAACGGCGGGCCTTATGTGGAGGAGCCTGCCTATACCATTCCCGAAGGAGCCAAGCCCCTGTATTGTGTCTGTGCCGTAAATATAGCCCCTATCAGTTATGTGGGCGAAGGCGGCAAGTGGCAAGGCTTGGATGCTGACATTCTCCGGCGTTTCGCGCATTCCATCGGGCGGCCGTTTGAGATGCAGTTTATGGACGTCGGTTCGGCTATCATGGCAATCAACACCGGCAAGGCGGATGTGTTCTCCGGCTGTCTTTTTATCACGGAGGAACGTCAGAAGTCGATAGATTTCTCCACTCCGTACTACAAGTGCCACCCGGGCTATTTCATCGTGGACCACTCCCGCGACGCACGTATGGGGCTGGGTGAGCGTATCCACATGAACCTCATCAAAGAGAACCGTATCAAACTCATCTGGGACGGTCTGGTGGAGACCATTAAGATTACGTTCTTCGCTATTCTTTTAGGTACTATTCTCGGCATAGGTGTCTGTGCCTGCCGCCGCTCCAAGCGCAGATGGGTACGCGGACTGGCGGACCTATACGGAGATTTCATCAACGGCATCCCGACACTCGTCTTGCTGCTCATTCTGTTCTATGTAGTCTTCGCCAACTCCGGCATGAGTGCCTCGCTCGTTGCTATCGTGGCGTTCGCCATGTGCTTTGCGTCCTCAGCGGGAAATATCTTCGACACCTCTATCTCCGCGGTACCCAAAGGACAGACCGAAGCCGGACTGAGTCTCGGTTTCACGCCCTTCAAGACCTTCATGGGTATTGTCTTCCCGCAGGCGTTGCGCAAAGGATTGCCCCTTTACACAAGCGAGTGCATCTCGCTGTTGAAGAACACCTCTATCGTGGGTTATATAGCCATCGCCGACCTCACGCGAGCCAGCGACCTCATCCGTTCCCGTACCTTCGATGCGCTCATCCCGCTGCTCGTCATCACGATCATCTATTTCATCCTCGCCTGGCTCATCCGCAAGACACTCAGCCTGTGCCTCCTGCGCAAATAACAAAATGTCTAAATGACTAAATAAATGACCAAATAGTAAATGACAAAATGGTAAATATTATTCATCTCAGCAAAACATTTGTCAATCCGGACGGGTCTTCACTGACCGTCCTCAAGGATGTGAACTGCACCATAGAAAAAGGCGAAGTGATCTCTATCATCGGTCCTTCGGGCACCGGCAAGAGTACGCTTCTGAGGGCAATCAACATGCTCGAACCGCCCACCTCCGGCGAGATCATCGTCAACGGCGAGAACATCTCCGCTCCCGGCTATCCGCTGGACAAGCTGCGCCGTAAGATGGGCATGGTCTTCCAGTCCTTCAACCTCTTCGAACATATGACCGTGCTGGAGAATATCACCTACGCCCCGACACGGCTGCTAAAACTGCCTGAGGCACAAGCCAAGGAGGAAGCAATGGAGCTGCTCAAGAAAGTAGGCATGGCGCAGAAAGCCGATGTCTATCCGTCCTCCCTCTCCGGCGGACAGAAACAGCGCGTGGCCATCGCCCGTTCGCTTGCCATGCACCCGGATGTCATCCTCTTCGACGAACCCACCTCGGCGCTCGACCCGACGATGGTAGGCGAAGTGCTCTCCGTCATCCGCCAGTTGGCGAAAAGCGGTCTGACCATGCTGATTGTCACCCATGAGATGCGTTTCGCACGCGACGTGAGCACACGTATCTTCTTCATGAACGAAGGTATCATCTACGAGGACGGCACGCCCGAACAGATCTTCGAGCACCCTGTCCATTCGGCTACCAAGGCGTTCGTCAACCGCATCCAGAAACTGGTCTATGAGATCGACTCGGACGACTTCGATTACCTGCAGATCCACACCGGGCTCAATCAGTTCTGCCTCAAGTACAACATTACCGAGAAAGCCGACCGTGCTTATTCGCTGGTTAAGGAGATGCTCTTCACCCACATGCCGTCTTTCCGTCCGCTCACGCTGCGTCTGACGCACACCGAACTCTCCGGCGTGACGGCATTGGATTTCATGATGGAGCACCTCAGCGCCTCGCCTCTGACCGACGCCGCCCGTGCCTCTATCCGTCCGCAGGTGAAGGAACTCATCGAAGAACCCACCACCCGCGGCTTCCGCATCAAACTGATTGTATGACCCATAGAAAAAATAACATCTATGAACCTGAAAGAAAAGTTTAACAAGCAATCCATACGGTCACATGCAGGGCTGTGGCTGATGCTCGTCGCCATACTGGCGATGGAGTCGATTGCCTGCGTACAGTATTTCTACACGCGTGCCACCATCAAAGCGGATGCCGTCTATCGCGCACAATCCGAGCTGCGGTCGGCGGAACAGGAGATCAACACCGCCGCCGTGGAGCTCGAAGCCGCTGCGAAGATGCTTGCCAAGATGGCGGAGTTCTGTCTGTACGACCCCGACCTCATACCGGGGTGCGTGAGCACGCTGCTTGAGACATTGGAGAGCGTAGAGGGAGCCGGAATAGCTTTCGTGCCGGATTATTACCCGCAGAAGGGACACTGGTACGAGGTCTATGGCACTCGCAACGAACAGACCGAGAAGGGTTTTGCCATCCGTCAGATAGGCGGAGCCGACCACGACTACACCCGGTCGGAGTGGTTCAACAACGGTCTAACGAAAGGCCATGCCTATTGGTCGAATCCGTACGCGGACAACGAGGGCGCGCATGCCATCGTCGTCACCTGTTCCTATCCCGTCCGCGATGCCGATAACCGTGTCGTGGGAGTCGTTTGTATAGACATTTCGCTCAGCAAACTGAAGTTCATCTTCGATTACCTGCAGGTCTATCCGGACAGTTATTACTCCATCTACACGGCTTCCGGCAAGGATATCGTCACGCCGGACACTATACCCGGACGCAAGTACCTCATCTTTGACGAAGAGATCGACGCTACGGGATGGAAACTGTCCATCATCATCCCGGAGGATATCCTGTATGCCGACCTCAAGCGCGTCGGGCTGATTGTGAACATCCTGATGCTGCTCAGCCTTGCTCTGTTGGTATTCATCATGTACCGCAGCACCAAGAACGCCTACAAGATGATAGAGATCAACAACCAGAAGGAGCGTATGGAAGGCGAACTGGAGATCGCGCAGACCATCCAGAGCGCCATGCTGCCCAAGGTGTTCCCGCCCTTCGTGGACCGTCCGGACCTGAATATATATGGAGTGGTGCATCCCGCCAAAGAGGTGGGCGGCGACCTGTATGATTTCTATGTCCGCCACGACAAACTCTTCTTCTGCGTGGGCGATGTGAGCGGCAAGGGAGTGCCGGCGTCGCTGGTGATGGCGATGATCCGTTCGCTCTTCCGCAGCGTCACAGCCCATGAGGAACATGCCGACCAAATCATGCGCCAGATGAACGACCCGCTCACCGAGCAGAACGAACAGGACATGTTCGCCACCCTCTTTGTGGGCGTGCTCGACATGGAGACCGGCGTGCTCGATTACTGCAACGGCGGACACAATGCCCCGGTGCTGGTACACAAGCAGGAGAGCCGCCGGTTGGAGGTGCTGCCGAACCTACCGATAGGTATCATGGGCGGCTTCGAGTATGTCGGCCAGACTACGCAGATACAACGCGGCGACACGCTCTTCCTCTACACCGACGGACTCACCGAGGCGGAGAACAAAGTGCATGCCCAATACGGCGAGGAAAGGATGCTGAACCTGCTCGCCACCACCGACGGCATGCCGCCGAGAGACCTCGTAGAGACCTTCCAGAAAGATGTCGATGCCTTCGTCAACGGAGCGCCGCAGAGCGACGACCTCACCATGCTTGCCATCCGTTACCAGATATCGGCGATCGTCATGCGCAACGACATACAGCAGATACCGACCCTCTCCGAATGGGTGGACGGATTGCATGTGCCCGACGAACTGAACATGCCTATCAACCTCGCTTTGGAGGAGGTGGTCTGCAACGTCATGCTCTATGCCTACCCGGGACGCAAGGACGGCAAAGTGTTTGTCGAATATACCGAGATTGAGAACGAGCAGGGCAAACAACTGATCTTCACCGTCTCCGACTCCGGCATTCCTTTCGACCCGACGAAACAGAAAGAGGCGGACACATCGCTCTCGGCGGAGGATAGGGAGATAGGCGGCTTGGGCATACATCTGGTGCGCCAGCTCATGGACGAGATCCGCTACGAACGTGTGGAGAACAAGAACATCCTCACGCTGGTAAAGAAAGTAGCAAGCTAATCCAATAACGCACTATGTATGATTATCCAATGACACGTATATACACATTATGAACTCAACGATTATTATAGGTCTTCTCATTCCCAGGTTGGGCGTGTCGTACGAGACGTTTTAATCCTTATAAAATCGGCAAATCTATAAGGAGAAATAGGCTGCAAATTAAGAAATAGCGGTCGTTACTAAAGAAAAAACACCTGGCGCTTGTGTGCGTCAGGTGTTTTGTGTACCTTTGCAGCATAATTTAATAACTCTATCAAATAAGGTACACAATGTATAGATTAGGTATTGACATAGGCAGCACGACCATTAAGATGGCGCTTATCAAAGTCGAAAGTCAAAAATCAAAAGACCGTCCTTCGGACTCAAAGCCGGTGGTTCTCGCAACCGACTACCGCCGCCATAACGCAGAGCCGATGAAAGTTGGACAGGAGATGATTGAAGGGATATTGAAAGCTGTCAGCGATCAGCATTCAGCTATCAACATCGGCATCACCGGTTCGGTGGGGATGGGATGTGCGCAGCGGCTTGGTATCGGTTTTCACCAAGAGGTGATTGCTGCAGCAGAAGTGGTGAAACAACTCTATCCCGATGTACATTGTTTGGTGGACATCGGCGGTGAGGACAGTAAGATGATCTTCTTTGAAGAAGGTTGTGTGCCGGAGATGCGCATGAACGGCAACTGCGCAGGAGGAACAGGTGCGTTTATCGACCAGACAGCCACGTTGCTGGGCGTGGAGACAAGCGAACTGAATGCGCTGGCAGCCAACGCCGAGCATATCTATCCGATTGCGTCCCGTTGCGGCGTGTTCAGCAAGACCGACATCCAGAACCTTATTTCCCGTTCGGTAAGCAAAGAGGACATTGCCGCTTCGATGCTTCATGCCGTTTCGATGCAGGTAGTGAGTGCACTTGCGCGCGGAACAGAAGTGCATCCGAAGATCTTCCTTTGCGGTGGTCCGTTTGCTTATATTCCAGAACTGCGCAAGCACTTGTTGCAGGCACTTGAGATGACGGAGGAAGATTGCATTGTGCCCGAATACACGCAGTTTATTCCCGCTATCGGAACAGCCTTGCTGGCAAAAGGAGAACCGCTCACACACGAGCAGGCGCGTACCTTATTTTCCAATGACCATTGTTCTGCTACGCATCTTACGGGCACGCTTCCACCGCTTTTTGCAGATGAAGCGGATTATCAAAACTGGCTCTCCGACAAACAGAAGAAGTACGGCCATAACACTATAAACTCTCAACTAACCAACTTCTCTAAACTCTCCGTACCTTTAGATCGTGCCCTCGGGCAAAGAACTCTAAACTCTCAACTATATTTGGGCGTAGATTCCGGCAGCACAACAACCAAATTGGTCCTGATTAACGAAAAAGGCGAGCTGGTTTTCACGGACTACAGCTACAATAACGGCAACTCGTTGCAGGCTTTTCATTCAGCCTTACAGCGAATGCGAGACGCGCTCGGGCAGGACATCGAGATAGCCGGCAGTTGTTCGACGGGCTACGGCGAGCAGTTACTCAAAACCGCTTTCCGCTTGGATCACGGCATCGTGGAGACAATGGCGCATTTCATGGCGGCGAAGCACTTGCAACCGAATGTCTCTTTTGTGCTCGACATAGGCGGTCAGGACATGAAAGCCATCTTCGTAGAGAACGGTTCTATACAAAGGATAGAGATCAACGAAGCCTGTTCGTCCGGTTGTGGCAGTTTTATCATGACTTTTGCGCGGCAGTTGGGCTACGAAGTGAGCGATTTTGCGCACATGGCGACGCTGGCGCAACACCCGTACGACCTCGGTACACGCTGCACGGTATTCATGAACAGCAAGGTCAAACAAGCGATGCGCGAGGGGGCGCAAGTGGACGACATTGCCGCAGGATTCAGTTATTCGGTCATCAAAAACTGCCTATATAAAGTGCTCAAATTGCAATCTTTTGACCAATTAGGCGAACATATCATGGTTCAAGGCGGCACATTCCGCAATCATTCGGTCGTTCGTGCTTTGGAGATACTCACCGGCAAAGAGGTCGGCTTCGGTCCGATCCCTGAACTCATGGGTGCGTACGGATGTGCGTTGTATGCTTCACGTCAAAGAATCGTCCGTAGATGATAAGCAGTATAACCTACTAATTACCTACTAATCACCTACTAATCACCTACTAATTACATACTATACTATGCATTTAGATGAGATATTGAAATCAGATCGGTTTGAGGAGAAAGAGGAAGTGTGTCCGGGTTGTCAGAACCATTGCCAGGTGCGCGTCTATTCGTTTGCGAACGGGCGCCAGTACGTTTCCGGCAATAACTGCGAGCGCGTCTATTCGAATGAAGGCGATGGCGCGCATAAAGGCGTCAATATGTTCGAGGAGAAATATAAGCTGCTCTTCGCGTTCGACAATCGGTTTGCAAAGGTCGATACCGCTCCGCTAAATCGACAGGCAACCGATGTCTCCGCTCTCCCCACCGGACGCACTATCGTTAGCGCCCGTCGGGGACCCCAAATCACCATCGGTATTCCCCGCGGCCTTGGCATCTACGAGAACTACCCGTTCTGGCAGACACTTTTCGGGTGTTGCGGGATGCGTGTGCGGTTGAGCGGCATGAGTACGACCAAACTCTTCGACAAAGGCGTACGGACCATCGTGGCGGACAATATCTGCTACCCCGCCAAACTGATGCACGGACATGTGATGGACCTTATCGAGAAACAAGTGGACCGTATTTTCTATCCGTGGGTCGTGTTCGAGCGCAAGGAAGACGAGCAGGCCAAGAACAGTTTCAACTGCCCTGTCGTCAGCGGTTATTCGGATGTAATCAAGAGTGCCATCAATCCCGAGAAGAACTACGGCATTCCTTTGGATGCGCCGACCATCTCGTTCAAGGACGAGGAACTATTGCGGGCGTCATTAGTAGAATATCTTTCTACGCTCAGCATCAACGAATCCACCGCACAAGCAGCTATCACTCAGGCGATTACAGCGCAGCAGAACTATCTCGACGCATTGGAAAAACGCAATATGCAAGTTTTCAACGAAGCGCGTGCGGCAGGTCGGATGGTTATTCTGTTGGCGGCGCGGCCTTACCATATCGACCCGCTTATTCAGCATAAGATAGCCGACGCGATTGCGGCGATGGGTATTGATGTGATCACGGAGAATGTGGCGGCGCACGAGGGTCAAGGCGTCTATGACGAACTGAACGCGATGGCACAATGGGCGTACCCGAACCGCATTTTCAAAGCGGCGCATTGGGTTGGTAATAGCTTGTACAACAACCTGCACATGGTCGAACTGACGTCTTTTGGTTGCGGTCCGGACGCGTTCATCCTGGACGAAGTGCGGGCTATCCTGTCGCGCTACGGCAAGAACCTCACCGTCCTCAAAATTGACGATGTAAACAACATCGGTTCGCTAAGGCTGAGAGTGCGGTCGCTTGTTGAAAGTGTCAAGGGAGAAGTACAAAGGGACAAAGTACCAAGTACAAAGGAGGTTTGGACGACCAAACCTTTTGAGGTGGAAGACAAAGACCGCGTCATCTTAACCCCGTATTTTGCAGAGGGTTATAATGAGTTCCTGCCCACTATCTTTGCCTTAGCAGGCTACCGCATCGAGTCGCTGCCGATGGCGACGCAAGAGGACGCCGAAGAAGGTCTGCACGTGGCGAATAACGACATCTGCTATCCGGCTACTATTGTGGTGGGTTCGATCATGCGGGCTTTGAAATCCGGCAAGTACGACCTCTCGAAGACCGCCGTGGCGATCACGCAGACAGGCGGTCAATGCCGTGCGTCGAACTACTACGCGCTCATCAAAAACGCCCTTGTGGCGGCAGGCATGAGCCAAGTGCCTGTGATAGCCGTGGCCATCGGTCTAAGCCTCAAAAACAGCCAGCCGGGCTTTGAGATCAATTGGCTGCATCTCATCCGTCCGACACTCGAAGCACTCTATTTCGCGGACGCGCTTGCCAAACTCTATTATCCTGCCGCTCCGCGCGAACGTATTCCAGGCGTGGCGCGCAAGCTCTACGACCACTACCTCAACGCCGCGCAACCGCTCTTGGCGAAGCGCGACTACCGGGCAATCCGTCAACTCATGCGGGATGCCACGGGTGCGTTCACGGACATAACGGACACCACCAAACAAGTGCCGGTAGTCGGCGTGGTCGGCGAGATATACGTCAAGTACAACTCGTTCTCGAACCACGGCGTTGTGCGCTGGCTCATGGAGCACGGCGTGGAAGTAGTGCCGCCGGCGATTACGGGCTTCTTCTCTACCTCTATCCCTAACGCCTTCATCAACCGCGAGCAGCATATCCGCAAGGATGGTCTGAGCCCCTGGCAGGCAAAACTCGTCAACCGTCTTTTGGCCCATTACGCGCATGTCTATGACCACCTCTGCGGCGACTACCCGTTCTACAGGCCGTTCGCAGATATCATGGACATCTGGCACAAGAGCCGCCGTGTGATCAACTCCGCAGCAGACTTCGGCGAGGGCTGGTTCCTGCCCGGCGAGATATGCGACTTGGCGGATCACGGCATCCACAAAGTGGTCTCGCTGCAACCTTTCGGCTGCATAGCGAACCATATCATCAGCAAAGGTATAGAGCGCCGTTACAAAGATCTCTACCCGCATCTGTCGTTGCTTTTCCTCGATTTCGATGCCGGCACATCCGATGCCAATATCACCAACCGTTTGCACTTTTTGCTGCAATAATTTGCAGATTTGCCAAAAATGTTGTATCTTTGCAAACCCAAATGACGCAATGTCTAAATAAATGATAAAATGGTAAATGACAAAATGGTAAATGACTCGATGGAACTTCGGATTCGCGAAGTGGCACAACAACTCTTTTTTGAGCAAGGCTATGCCGCTACATCGACCACGCAGATAGCCAAAGAGGTCGGCTGTACGCAGGCACTCGTACATTATTATTACCGCACGAAAGAGAACCTCTTCCGACAGATTTTCTTGGAGCAAGTCTTGGCGGCTCTGAATGTCATCGGGCGCTCTCTGGCAAACGAAGAATCGTTTGACCGCTTCATCGAGCAGGCTATCTCTATGTATTTTGATGCGCTGTCGAGCAATCCGCGTTTGCCGTACTTTGTGTTGGAAGAGTTGGTCAACAACCCCGAGCGCCGCAAGTACATGCGGGAGAAATTCGTCAAGAATCCCACTTATGCGATGCTGTACATGCAGTTTGACGCACGTCTCAAGCAGGAGCAGCAAGCCGGGCATATTACCAAAATCGACCCCTTCGATCTGATGATCACTATCGCTTCGCTGACGGTTTTTACATTCGTCTCGCTGCCGATGTTTCAGGACCTGCTCTCGCAAACGGACGACCAAGTGCGAGACTACATCGCCCACCGCAAATCCGAGATTATCCGCATGGTCAAAAAGATCCTCAAACCATAATTAATTTAAGAAAATCAAGTTCTGTATCGGTTGCTTTGGCTGTCAACGCACCGGTGCTTGTGAGTTCAAAGATGATGTGCCGGCTATCATGGAGTCTGTGCTCAATGCCGATCGAATTAGGCAAAAATATCTGATAAAACCGCAGTAAAACGACAATTTGGCACAAGAATAGACAAATTGGCAGATATAAACAGTTTGGCACACTTATTGCCTCTCTACGGGTGTAAATGCAAGTATGTTTTAATTCTATTTATATGAAAACGAGTACTAAAATTTGGATGTGTATTGCGGGTGTCGCACTCGTGGCACTCGGTGTAATGTGTATCCTCTGCCCGGGAACCACATTGTTAAGCCTGGCTTGGGTATTTGGTCTGATGTTCTTTCTCGGCGGTTGCACAGAGATGGCAGCATGGTCGGCTACACGCGGATTTATCCCCATGAGCGGACTGATGTTCCTTTCTGCTTTGCTGCAGATTATCCTCGGCGCAGTCATGGTCTTCCATCCGGCTCCATTAATGGTAGCGCTGCCGTTCATCTTCGCTTTCTGGCTCATGTTTGAAGGCATCAATCTCGCTATCAGTTCGTTTGATTTCAAGCGTGTCGGTTTCCGCCGCTGGTGGATTGTTTGCTGCTTTGGTGTACTGGCGGCATGCTTCGGCGTGTACTGCCTCGTTAACCCGAATGTGAGTGCAGAGACCATCGCTTGGGTCGTCGGCCTGGGTATCATCCTCGACGGTATCGGCAACTGGGTCAAAGTAGCGGTTGTCAACAAAGTGGAGAAACGCTTCGTCAAACTGCATGACCGTCTCCGCGAAGTAACCGACATCGACTGGGAAGAGGTAAAATAAGAAAAATCGGGGGGCATAATTCCGACTTGCCCCCCGACTTGCCTCCGATAACATGTTTGTAATTCGGTGAAAACAAGTTGATTGTAAAAGAAGGCTTAAAGGGAGGTTATAGTTTCGCCTGAATGCTCACTTTTGCCCAAGCGCCGGGTTGGAGAATTCCGCCGTAGTCGTAATAGCGTGTATGGGTCATGTTCGTACACTCGGCAGCGACACGCAAGTAGCGGTTCTGCCAATAGATAGAACCATCCAATAACCATACGGGCTGATAGTCCTGCACTGCCCCTTCGGCATTGTTGAACTGACCTTCTCGTTTCTGAAAGCGCACCGTCCAGGAAGCACCTAAGCCTTTGTAGATACCATGCTCCAGACGGATAGACAGTTTATGACTCAGGTAATCGAGATAGCGTGAACCCGTCTCTTTGAGGTCCAAGTTCAGATAAGTGTATGCGTAATCGACCGCCACACAACGCAGCCATTCGTTAAGCCGGTATGCGATAGAAAGTTCTATACCCGTAGCATCCACACGTTGCTGATTCTGTGCGTGATACGGTCGTTTCGTATCTTCCGGCACATACACCCAGTCGATGATGTCTCTTCCCCATCGGTAGTACCAATCGGCGGACAAAGTGAGCATGCCTTTGTCCGATTTGTCATTTGAGATTTGAGATTTTAGATTTCCTAATTTCCATTCTCCTTTGTAACCGACTGAGAGGAGCCATGCTTTTTCGGGATTGAGGTTGCGGTTACCCAGTTGGTTTCCGGCGTTGTAATAGAGATCGGTGAACGTGGGCATGCGCAGCGAGCGGTTGGCATTCAGATAAACGGTTCCGCCTTTTTTGAAGTCATAGCCGATGTTCGCTCCTCCACCCAGATGGTGTCCGAATTGGGAGTTGTATGTACCATTGATGCCGATGGAAGCGGCTAAACCTGCATAATAGAAGCTTTGTTCGGCATAGTAGTTCGTATGGAAACGATTACCTCCTTTGACCAGATCCAATACGCGAACTTGGGATAGCGGAAAACCTTCTACATTCGGTACTTGTCCGTTTGGATTGATGGTGTCACCAAGGTTCGTAGAGTGCATGTTTTCATTACGGATACTGATTCCGAAGGATGTGGTTCCCACACGCGAAGCATAATGGGCAGCCAGCGCGGCGGAAGCGGTCTGCGCGAAGTGGAAATTGCCGTATAACCGTTGCCCGCGATGCCATTCGTAGCGGTCGTAGTTAGCGCGATAAGCCGCTTGGGCGTCTATCCGCCAAGAGCCCCAACGGTGCGTGTACTTGGCGGACGCGAAAGCGGTACGCGTGGCGTCAAACTGGTCTTGCGACCCAAAACCATAACCCATTCCCAACCCCGCATCTTTCCATTGCGCACCGGCCTGCACATCGAGTTCTCTCCATCGTGTCTGGAAATAGAGGTTCACCAGTTGAAAATCCGAGTTACGGCATGCAAGGGCTTCTTTCTCCGTGGGACGGGGCGCCAGATAGCCTTCTGCTCGCGAGTAATCCGCTGCGATATTGAACAGCACCTCTTTGCGTGCCACGGACGCCGCCACCTGCGGATGAACCAAACCGTTCATGCCCCCATCCAGACGTAAAATTGTTTGAGAGGTTGTACCTCTGTTTGAAGTTGTTTGCGCTTCGTTGTTTGAAACAGTTTGTTTCGTGACGATATTGATTGCTCCGGAGAAGGCTCCGTGCAGATGTGCCGAGGTGCCTTGCAGTACTTCGATGCGCTCAATCATCGCCGGTGTAATCGGCACGTTTAGCGCATAGTGCCCGGTGTGGAAATCGCTCATACTCACGCCGTTAAGCAGCACAAGGACTTGGTCGAACGTGCCGCCCCGCATACTGATGTCAGCTTGGGAACCGTTGGCTCCGCGTGTACGCACATCCACCCCAGGCAGGTATTGCAGAATATCCGCCACAGTCTGTATCGGCAACGCCTCTATCTCGGCGTGCGACACCTGTGTGATAAGACGGAAGGCTTCCGAATGAACTTCAGCTTTCTGAGAAACGACCAACACCTCCTGAAGACTAAGTTGCCGGTCGGTTAAGGGGATGGAATCCGCCGTTCCCGATGAACCTTCCGCCATTACCGGTACGCAGAACAAACCGCTGAGGGCAGCCACAGCCACACTCTTGCCATGCTTGAGCATCTCCAGATCGGTCATATAACCCGCCACATGTCCGATGGTCACCTCGCGGTGAAGCGAACGGAAAGCGGCGTACGCCTTGTGGCAGAACCGACGGAAACGGATTCCTGTTTTGAATGAATAATTTTTGAACATTTGAATAGGTGCTTTTTGTAAAAAAGCGCGCAAAGTTACAAAAAATAATTGAAAGTTGAAAATAAAAAACAGAAAATTTGCATAATTCATGTTTTTTTTGTACTTTTGCATCCTCAAAGTATAAATTATGGAATCGTATACTCATCGTTATTCACTTACGGCGGCAGACATGGACACGCGTTACCGGATGACGCCGAACGCCGTGTTGCTTTATTATCAAGATTGCTGGGCACGCTATATGGCGTGCCTGCATCTTGCTGCTTTTGATGTGGTGAAACAGAACCGTATCTGGGTTATTACTGAGTTCAACGCGTGGTTTGAAGAACAGACTGCCCTCTGGTCGGATGATATTGATGTGACCGTTTGGAACAGCGAAGTGGGGACACTCCGTCTCTATGCCGAGTTCCGCGTGCGTCGGTCGGATGGGGTAGAGGTGGCGCACGGCTACGGCTGTTGGACGTTATTGGACACAGAGGCCCATCGTCTTGCGCCCATGACACCTTTCCAACCGCAGATACCTGTTCTGCCGGAGATGACCTCTGAGACCCATAAGAAACGCCGTTTCCCGACGGATGGTACACCGCTTCAACAGATTGAACACCGTGTCAACCCCATTAACCTCGATTTCAACGGACATGTCAACAACCGCACGTACCTCTCTATTGCCATGCAGTCGGCGGACGAGGCATTCATGGACGCACACGCGATTAGATGCCTGGCTATCCACTGGCTCAAGGAGACGTTCTTAGGTGACACGCTCACCTGCCGCTTAACCATGCTGCCCAACGAGACCGAAGAACCTGTCTATTACTATCTCCACACGATTGTTCGCAACGATGCCGAGACCGCCGCACAAGTTTATTCCGAGTGGATTCCGCGTACGGAGCAGATAGATGTGTCTGTTCATGCGTCGAGGAAATGACATATTTGCAGGAAGTGGACAAATTGTCACGAAAAGTGGACAATTTGGCAGAGATTTGGGACTTGGCACATAATTTGCCTTAGTTAGGGTGAAAACGCAACTACGCATACTACGCAAAACACGTAAACTACGCAAACTACGTTAAACATTGTTTAACTAAATTTGGAGGATTGATTATGAAAAATGCAATGTGTCGTAGAAACAGTTGGCTGCCGACAAACGGATGGTTCCCGACCGTATTTGATGAGTTTTTGAACAATGACATACTGAACACGGCAAGCAATGTGGCGCCTTCGGTTAACGTCAAAGAGAACGAGAACGGCTATGTAGTCGAACTGGCTGCTCCGGGCGTTAAGAAAGAGTATTGCCGAGTACACGTCGATGAGGATCACAACCTGTGTGTCGCCATCGAGAACAAGTTCGAACACAAGGAAGAAGACAAACATGCGCACTACTTGAGACGCGAGTTTGCATACACCAACTTCGAACAGAAGTACACCTTGCCGGACAATGTGGATGAAGCGAAGATTAGCGCTAAGGTTGAAGATGGTATCTTGACCATCGACCTGCCGAAGACCAAACGCGAAGAAGGCAAGACCGGACGCCAAATCGCCATCTCATAACGAGGCTTGTTCCCTAAAAACCAGAGCACTCCAAGAGCGAGTGCTCTTTTTTTTGTTGTGTTTTTCGGTTTGTACACATTTTTCGGTAATTAATGTACAAGCGTTTGCAAAAAAAGCACTACCTTTGCAGCATCAATTCAAAAACTTGACAGAACATGAAAAAGGTAACACTTCTTGCTCTTTTTAGCCTGATCACTCTCGGAGTTCGGGCTGATCTTTCGGAGGACTTCAACTCTCTTACTTCCGACACTTGGTCCACGGAGACGAATGTAGATCTTCCTTCGGGTACATGGTCGTTTGGTGGCGGGGCTCAGTATAACAAGTCCAGTAATGTCATCGCCATTAAGTTCAACAACTCTGGTGCATATATGATCTCGCCTGTGATGGACAGCCTTGCCACGATTGAATTCAAATATCGATCTGGCGGCAGTAACAAGAAAGTGGAGATTGCATACCAGATCGGTTCAGAGGCATGGCAAGTGATAGATACCCTTTCTATCTCATCTTCCACCTCGTCGTTCTCCTCTTATTCGCATGCTGTTCCGGCAGACTCCTCTTTAAATGTGCGCGTACGTATAAAAGGTCTTGCAAGCAATATATTTATTGATGATGTTCTCCTCAAAAACCCCGTACAGGGTCAAGGTCAAGGTGGCGGAACGGTTGTGCCCGGCGAACCTGATCCGGAATTTACCCGTCCGGAATATGTGGCTACGCACGCTACCTATTATATCTCTCCAGAGGGTAACGACGTGACAGGTAACGGTTCGTTTGAGAATCCGTGGTATAACCTCGGCAAAGCTATCTCTGTAGCACAGGCAGGCGATGTGATCTATTGTCGAGGCGGACGTTATATGATGTCTTGGCGGGGAACAGACGGAAGACTGACGGTTCGTCTCTCTCAGTCCGGAACCGCAGCTGAGCCGATTGTCATTTCTGCTTATGAGAACGAAGCGCCGATCTTTGATTTCGAGCAGCAGTTATTGGATTGTAACCGCAATAAGAACAATGTGGGAGACCGCGGAATGCTCATAACCGGCAATTACTGGATCCTCTTTGGTCTGCATCTCATGCACGCTGCCGACAATGCCATCAAACTGGAGGGTTCCCACAACCGTATTGAGCGTTGCGAGTTCTCCTATAACCTCGATACTGGTATTCAGCTCGGTTTTGGACATAAGTTCTCCGATACATTCCCCGGCATAAGTAAGAATGATGGTAGTTATTGTGCCTATAACGATATCGTCGATTGTGACTCGCATCATAACTGTGATTATGACGCCAATTACGGTTCCGATGCCGATGGTTTTGCCTGCAAGATGCATAATGGCATAGGCAACCGTTTTATCCGTTGCCGCGCTTGGCGTAACTCTGATGATGCTTGGGATCTTTTTGAGACCGATTACGATGTGATCCTCGCAGAATGCTGGGCATGGGAATCCGGCAACGCTTCTGACCATCTCTGGGTAAAGCAGTATTTTGATGGCTCGGCTTCCTTCTCCGGCAACGGTAATGGTATCAAATTAGGCGGCAACGGAACCGGTGGCAGCAGTCAGGGTATTCACTATGCGTACCGCTGCGTGGCTTTCGGATGCGACATCTCCAGCTCCGTCAAGGGTTTTGACTGTAACAGCCACAAAGGAGGACATGTGCTCATCGGATGTCTCGCTTTCGATAACTCCTATGACTACATGTTCGAGTCAGGTGGCTCTGATGCCAATACGTATTACTATAATAACGTCTGCTTCGGTCGTCAGGAGATTTCCGTGGGAACAGACGACTATAACGCCTTGGCAACCTCTCATAGCAAATTAGCTTGGACGAACCATCTGGTGACTTCTTTCTCGCGTTCGGATTATGTCTCACTCAGCGAAGCAGATGCTATAGCTCCTCGTCGTGGAGATGGATCGATGCCTTCCCGTTTTGCACGCCTTCTGCCGGGTTCTAATCTCGTTGATGCAGGCTGTGAAGTGCCCTCGTCCGTTACGCCTAATCTGGCTCATATGCTGGCAGACTTCCCCTTCTTGGCAGTAAATGTTAGCGGCACAGCACGTGATCTGGGTCCGTATGAGTTACCGCAATTGGATGACACCTCCACTTCGCTTACTCAAGTCATTGTCAATCCGGAGAAGAATGGTTCTATCGACGTCATCGCCGGAAACTCGGCTAACGAGCGGATTGTTCGTTTCTCGGTTCCCAATGCGGTTGCAGAGGCAGAACTGACGCTCTTTGATCTGAGCGGACGCATGGTTCAACGCATTCCGCTGACGCGTCTCAGCTCCGGAGCGGAGTACTACCAAGCTCTTGAAATGCCGGAAGGAAACGGTCTGTATGTCGTGCGCCTTACTGCCGGAACGTACGCTGTTTCTGCGAAGTTCACACGATAAACGCGATCTCCCAAATCCCGATAAGAGCACTCTATGAACGAGTGCTCTTTTTGTGCCGAAAATCCCGCAAATGACAAAAAGTACCCTGAATAATTTGCATATACGGAAATTTTTTTGTACCTTTGTGCTCGAAATAACAAAGTCACATTTATGAACGTAGAAGAGATACAGGATTTCTGCCTTTCGTTAGGGAATGATGTAGAAGAGAAACTGCCTTTCGTCATGTTCAAGAACGGCGAAGGAGTGCTGGTCTTCTATGTCTGCGGACACATGTTCTGTTTCTTCGATCTGAATGATTTTCAGGTCATTTCGCTCAAGTGCCAGCCGGAACGGATAGACGAACTGAAGGCTGAGTATGATTGTGTCGGCAATCCCTATAACGAGTCGCCCAAACACTGGATTGGTCTTGACCCGCACGCCTCGCCGGACAAGCTCACCAAAGACCTCATCCGCAATTCGTACGAGATTGTCAAAGCCAAATACACCAAGAAAAAATAATGACAGAACGAGAAAAAATGTTAGCAGGCGAAGTGTATGACGCCTGTGACCCGGAGTTATTGGAAGACCTCAACCGTGTGAAGGTTCTTTGTCAGCAGTATAATAACCTGCTGCCGACAGACTTTGCGGGACGAAACAAGATGATTCGTGAGATCTTGGGCCAAGCGGATGAAGACACGTTCATCAACCAGCCTTTCTATTGCGATTACGGCAAGCATATCCGCGTCGGTAAACGGTTCTTCGCGAACTTCGGCTTTACCGTCTTGGACGAAGCCTATGTGACCATCGGCGACGATTGTTTTTTAGGACCGGGCGTGCATATCTACTGCGCGTGTCATAGTACCGATCCGCGTGAACGCAAGACGCGTCAGGAATGGGCTAAACCCGTGACCATCGGTAATGATGTCTGGATCGGCGGCAATGTGACTATTCTGCCCGGTGTCACCATCGGCGATAATTGTACCATAGGAGCCGGGTCGGTCGTCACGCATGACATCCCTGACGATGTGGTCGTTGCCGGCAATCCGGCGAAAATGATTAAGATGATTAAATAATATGAAAGCAATTTTTATCAACGGTTCTCCGCGCAAGAACAAAAATACCGCGCAGATGTTAGAGAGCGCCATGAAAGGCGCACAGGAAGCAGGAGCGGAAGTGGAGATGATTCATCTCTATGGTCTTAATTACAAAGGCTGTATGAGTTGTTTCCTCTGCAAACGCAAGGGCAATACGGCAAATGGTCTCTGCGGTTTCAAGGACGAGTTGCAACCCGTTTTGGAGAAGGTCATCAACGCCGACGTGCTGGTTATCGGTTCGCCTGTCTATGATTCGTTCCCGACAGGCATGGCACGTGCTTTCATCGAGCGGTTGGTCTTCCCTGCAGTCAATTACAACGACTATTCCAAACCGCTCATCCGCAAGCCGCTCCAATGCGCGACCATATACACGATGAACGCGCCGGAAGCTTTGTTCGAGCCGTTGCACTATGATGTCATTCTGGGCGAGAGTAATCGTGTGTTGGGAATCTTCGGCGGTCAGCCGGAAATGCTTTGTTCGCACGAGACGTACCAATTCAACGACTACTCCAAGTACGAGACCGCCGTGGACGAGCCGACCCGTGCACATATCCGCGAGACCCGCTTCCCGCAGGATTTGCAGAAAGCGTACGAACTCGGCAAACGCCTCGTTGAGAAAGCAAGGCAATAAGCTTGCAACCCATTGAGTTTGCGGACATATTATCCACGGACTTGCAACTCGCGCACACGGGTTATCTGACGCACGCTTTGTGCTTGGAAGGAACGGCGACGCTGCTTTTTAACGGCGCGTCGTTCCCTCTGCAGCGCGGGGATTGCATCATTATGCAGCGAAGCGAGAACGCGCAGATAACCGACGCGAGCGCTGATTTTCAGACCATTACCGTCTATGTTACGCCGGAGTTTATCCAGATGGCGTTGCCGCTCAGCAATTACGGTACGCGCGGACATATGATGCTCTTCAACGATCCGGTCATGCACCTGAACGTGCGGCAGGCTGAGCGATGCAAAGAGAATATGGAGTACGTGCGTACGCGCTGTGCAGAGAAAGAGCATCGTTTTTATCTCGACCTGACGCTCAATGCCGTGCAGGCGATGATCATTGATTTCTTTGATTTTCATGCGGAGATATACGCCGAGTCCAACAACCTTACCCACCAGAACGCGCACCTCATGAACCGCTTTCTTGAGATGTTGGAGCGTGGCGATTACCGCTCACATCGCGACATCGCGTACTATGCCGACCAGTTGTGCGTCACGCCCAAATACCTCTCCGAGACCTGCAAGTCGATCAGCGGTTCCGGAGCAGCGTATTGGATCAACCGTTATACATCGGTCGAGATTGCCCGTCTTCTGCGTGACCGTTCTCTGACCTTAACCGACATCGCATATCGTTTTGATTTCTCTTCCCCTGCTCATCTCAGCCGTTACATCCGCCAAAACCTCGGTATCTCCGCGTCAGAGATGAGAGGCGGGGAAAAGTAACCCTTTTCCTTGTTCTCTAATTGAAGATTTTTACTTTTTTCTTGTTTGTTTCAAAAAAAGTAGTAATTTCGGACTCCGCTTTGCTGCGCAATTCCCCCGAAAGTACATTCGCACTTTCGTGCAAACTACAATCTTTTTAGCAAAGAAAAGCACACTTAAGCAAGCTTAGACTACTTTTTTTGCTAAAAATCTTGCAAATTTCAAAAATTTGTAGTAATTTTGCACTCGCTTTTGAGATGAAACGATTTTGGTACATATTGTTGATCTTGGTGAGCATCGGCGTTCAGTGGTTTGAGCCGATGGATAAGCCCACTGCGAAGCCGGTGCAAACGTCCGGTTGCGCAGTGCAACAAACCGACCATCACACGCTTGTGGGGATACAAGGCGAACCCTTGACCCTTGCCAACAATGGTTCAAACATAACCGCCTCTGTACCCACTCATTTCAGTGCAAACACCCAGCGCACGCCTTTCGGCAAGAACAGAACCCGAACGGCTTTCTTGCGCAAAATGATTCATCATTACCAACCTGTTTTTATTGTTTTCCGCGGTCAGGAACGGCTTGAGACAAGTCCTTTCTGTTCGTCTGCCGGGAGCACGTACTATGTGTACTTCCTCCGGCGCATTTTGTGTTGACTTTCAGTGAAATAACTGAGTATTAACAACACAAATTGAAACAATAAAATGGTATCATCTATCCCGGCATCGAGATAGATGCCGCTCTATCAACCGTTGGGGCGGAGCTCTTCTTCTAGCATTGTACGCCGGTTACCTGACATATAGGCTTTTAACGTATTAACAATTAAAATTCAATTCATTATGGATAGTATAACAATTATTGTCGGCATCGTATTACTTGCCGTCTTTGTAGTGCCGGTTATCTGGCTAAACCACAAAAAGTAACTTAATCACACAAAATTAAACCTCGACCGCCCCAAAAACGGCCGAGGTTTATTGTTTTTTAACGCAAGACTTGCGTATATGCAAAAAAATATGTAATTTTGCAGCGCATTTGAATATCGAAGCCATGAAACGATTGTTTTTATTTTTGTTCGCAAGTATCACACTTGGTTTGGCGGTTCACGGAGCCGTACCGAGTTACACGAACCCTATTCTTCCGTACGACTACTCCGACCCGGATGTGTGCCGTGTAGGGGATACGTATCTAATGACCTCCTCGTCGTTCAACAATGTGCCGGGATTGCAGATTCTGGCATCCAAAGACTTAGTGCATTGGGAGATCGTTGATGCCGCCATCCGGTACCGTCTTCCGGGCTATGAAGAGGGCGACAAGGTAGCGGGTAATTTCGTTTGGGCTCCGGCTATCCGCGAGCATGAGGGGCGCATCTGGATCTACTATGGCGACCCGGACAGGGGAATCTACTGCGTGAGGAGCAAAGCCATCAGCTGTCAGAATTCAGAAATCAGTTTTCCGCTCGAATGGGAAGAACCGGTGTTGGTTATGCCGGCAAAGGGCTATATCGACCCCTGCCCGTTATGGGACGAGGACGGGCGCGTATGGCTGAGTCACGGCGTAGCGGGCAGCCGTTACGGGCTGAAATCCGTGCTGATGATGGCAGAGTTGACGGCGGACGGTCTGGCGGTCAAGACACCCAGCCGGATCATCTTCGACGGACACGAGGAGCACCCCACCAGCGAAGGAACGAAACTCTACAAACGCAACGGGTATTACTATATCATGCACCCAGCCGGAGGTGTCGCTACCGGCTGGCAGGTAGTGCAACGGAGCAAGAATATTTACGGCCCTTACGAACTGAAAGTGACACTCGCGCAGGGCAAAACCGCCGTCAATGCGCCGCACCAGGGCGGATGGGTAGAGACACCCGATGGAGAAGGGTTCTTCATGCATTTTCAGGATGTAGGCGTAGCCGGACGCATCGTGCATCTGCAACCCTTGAAATGGGAGAACGACTGGCCCGTAATGGGCAATAACGGGGAACCCATTGAGAAGTACAAAGGGACGAAGGACGAAGGACAAGGGACAAAGGAACCCTCATGGGCGAATTTCCTCAGGCGCGATGAGTTCGACAGTACGGAGTTAGCGCTGGATTGGCAGTGGTCAGGCGGCAGGGTCGAGCCGAGATGGTATTTCTGCGATGCCGCCAACAGCCGGCTCCGCCTCTACTCCGCCCCACGCGAAGCGGACGAATGGATGCCGAACCTATTGCTGCAGAAGATCCCTGCTCTTGCTTTCACTGCTACAGCGCGCGTGCGGTTCGCACCCAACAAACACAAGAAAATGGTTGGTGCCGAACAAGCCGGAATGATTGTTACGGGACGCAAAGCGTCGTTCAGACTGGAAGTGCCGGTAACGGACGAGTGGTGCTTTCTGCGATTGGAGATGACGGACACCCAACGGGGACAGTTCTACACCAGCCCGGACGGCAAGCATTGGACCAAAGCCGGTGAGCCGTTCCAAGCCGTGGAAGGACATTGGATAGGTGCACAGGTCGGTTTCTTCTGCACACGCGACAACCGCACACACAACGACGCCGGATGGCTGGATGTGGACTGGTTCGAGACACGCCTTGCTTCCGACTTTTGAATCCCGCAAGAGAAATCAGTATTTTGCGTACAGGAAATACATTTTTTATGCATTTTTTATTCCCGAAACTTTTGAATGCACATTTTTTGCAGACTATTAAGAATTCAGCACGGTATCTCGTCGGTATCCTGTCGGTCTATCGTCGGGTATCTTTCCCGTATGTGTATCGTACGTGGCAGGTAAGGGAAAAAATGTACTATTTTTAAGATTTGGACGTTATACCAACACGTGCCTAATAGACGCGCGAGAGTGGCGCGAGATATGCTGTTTGGAAGGTTTTTAGAAGGTAGTTGAAAGGTGTATGATTGTTAAGAAACCATATACCAAAAGCAGATGATCATTTGGACCACCTGCTTTTGCATATTTTTGAACTATAGTTATAATGAAACCAATTCTAATGATATCAGTTTATTTCCCTGTAAATCATAAACGTCTAATTCAGGAGTAGAACCATCATCTTCCTTTAATATATACGATACAGAATTGTTACTTGCGGCAATTTGTGTATCGCTCAAACGGCGATAGTTGAAATACGTGGTAGTAACATCTTTTGATACTACTTCTTCTTTTGTACTGTTATTGTCATATCCTTCGTATGTATAAATAGCATCATCTTTTTCTAACCCAACACCATCTATCCCTCTTGATTCTACAAAGATATATGATTCCGAATCGTAGTTATATTCGTAAATATCCTCAAATAAATCTGCACTATAATTGCCCCAATCGTTATTTGTAATCTCAAATCTGTACCTTATCTCACCATCACCGATAGTTTTCTGCATAACATCATATCGTTTGAAATGATACGTTCCGTTATATGTGTGTTGAGTAGATGTTGATACTTTCTGAAGGGAAGCGGTCGTGTTTCGGAAATGTATGGTATATTCATCTGAATCATCGATATTTATTTCTATTGAATCTTTATTTACATTGACCTCTTCAACAACAAAACCATACTCTTTCAGTGTTGCAACAAATTGTCTTTTCCTATAATTCATATCAGGAATAGGTTCATTATATTTAGCACTCTTCCAAGTAGAATTATACCATTTGTCTTTTGCTGCTGAAGGATCTTCTTTGATAGAATTGTCAATGAGAATGGTCTCACCTTCTTTGGTGACAATAGTAATATTACCTTCTTTATCTTTAGTAATGGTGTTTCCTTTGTCATCAGTCATAACGATTGAACCATCCTCTAAAGTTTTGGTATCAACAATATTTCCTATTCCATCTATTAAATCATTCAATCCTTCTATCACTTCATTGTTCGTCTTGTTGTCGTTACCCGTATTTTTGTCTGGGTCATTACTCTGGCATGCAACCATTACGATGCAACATAGCGCTGCTACAATTAAATACTTTGTTTTCATTTTATTAGTTGCTCATTTATATCCCGTTGAGCATCGGTTTTAATGGATTATAGTTAGTTTATTGATATATACAAAAAGTGCGGACTCCTTGCAAATTGTCAGGCTACCACACCACTAAAACCACAAGTTATCCACACTCAAAGAGTGCTTCACAACTTATTCCGGGTTTTAGTTTGTCTTGTGGTAGTTGACAATTTTGGAATAATAGCGAATAATTAATTATATGTTTTGTGCGCAACGCTTTGCGCTTGTCTTTATGTCTTGTTTTGTCTTTCTCCTTTCCCAAAGTGCTCGGAAGCACCGCTCAGAGAGGGACGTATATTTATTGATTCAATTCGTCTTGCAAATAGCTATACACATAGCCGGAAGATTGAAAATACAAGCCCGTTTTCGGGTCGCTGAGTTTTTCAAACAAACGCGAGTTATACACCGTATCGAAAGCTTCTTGCATCGCCAAACCGCGCTCATCCATAAGGCGAGCGATGAGGTCTTTGATAATCTCCTCTTTCATGTTCTGAAATTCAGCCTGCGATACGTTCATTGTTTAATCAGTTTATCAATCGCTCTTTGCGTACAAAAAGCGTATTGGAAAGTGATACCTTTGGGATATTGAATACGTTTGAGGAACTCTTCAAACGTAATATAGTTCTGTTTGTAACGGGTAATCTGTGCGCCAATAGTATCGTTCGCAATCGGTCCATAGACCACATCATAATCATGCAGCGTGCGCCCTTGCGGTTCGGTACGATGGTTATACACAAAATGCGCCCATTCCTCCGTGTAAGACTCAAAGCGTTTGTAACGTAACTCCTGCAAAAACTTTTCGTCAAAGGAATAGACATTCACCACCGGTGGCAGTTCAGCAAACTCTGCTTTGAACTGCGCCATTTCCAAGGCTTGGTTGTAGTTCTCCGAGAGATAGAAAGCACGCCCGAAATCCTTGTTGGGCTTGGATTTCATAAGGTCGATACGCTCAATATTGACCGTTGTGCCATGATAGAGGATCATAGATTGCCTCCTTTCCGTTGACAATATTCGCGCAAAGTTTGCAGATTCTCCTCCACAGAGAGCGTGTGCATGATATTATAATGTTTCTCGCACAAAGCCAGCGCTCCATACTGCTGCAGGTAGCGGTATGATTGCACCTCGGATAGTTTGTTCAGTCGGGCGAACTCCGCTACCAACAGAACAAGATATTCTATTCTATCTATGACCGATTTTGCCATGTTGTTTTACTCTCTTTGCAACTTTCGGCTGCAAAGTTACTAAAAATATTTGAAATACACAAGGATTTTGGGGAAAAATCGTTTCTGCGAGTGCATTTTTCGTCTCTCACGCTCATTTGCCGGCAGAAAAATGGACTGAAAAGTGTTTTTTCTGCGAAATGTGTAAGAAATGCCGTAAATTATGTAACGGCTATTTCGCAAAAAAGCAGTAATTTTGCAGCGCAATTCAAAATGATGGTTATGAAGAAGATTTTATTCACCTTGCTTGCAGTACTTACATTCACAAGCTGCAACGCACAAAACAAAAATGAGAAAATGGTAAATGAACAAATGAAAAAATGTCTTGTAGTATTCTTCTCTCATGCCGGAGAGAACTACTCGGTGGGAAACATCCAAGTGGGCAACACCAAGATCGTGGCGGACTACATCAGCGAACTGGCCGGAGCCGACCAGTTTGAGATCGTGACCCACAAATACGACGGAATGGCTTATACGCCGTTGACCGAACTGGCGCAAGAGGAAGCCCGCAACGACGAGCGTCCGGCGTTTGAAGGCAAACTGGAGAACCTCGACCAGTACGACATCATCTTCATCGGCGGACCGATTTGGTGGGGCACTTACCCGCAAGTGATGTTCACGTTCTTCGACACGTACGACCTGAACGGCAAGACCATTTATCCGTTCACGACGCACGAAGGAAGCGGTCTTGGCAATGTGATGAGCGACATCCGCAAAGCGTACCCGAATGCCGACGTAAAGCCCGGTTTCAGCATCTACGGCCACGAGGTGCGCACGAACAAAGCGAAAGTAGAAAAATGGATTAAAGGACTTAATCTCTGATGATTATGGAAGGATTTCGAGTTGACCCGCGGGTGACGACGCCCGAAGCACAAGCAATATATATTGAACAAGGACGCAAGCTCTTTGCGTTCAATCAAACAATTCCTTTTACGCCGGAGAACATCGAGGCAACGAAAGCGCTCTTTGGCGAAAACCTCGGCGAAGGAGCTATCGTGCAACCGCCGTTGAAGGGCGTGTGCTTTGACATGGTACATATCGGCAAAGGAGTCATGATCATGCCGGATTGTCTGATGATGTCGCGCGGCGGAATCACCATTGAGGACGGCGCGATGATTGCGGCGAACGTGCAGCTTATCAGCAATAACCACGATCTCCACGACCGCCAGATACTTATCTGCAAGCCGGTGCATATCGGTAAGAACGCGTGGATCGGAGCCGGAGCCACCATCCTGCCGGGAGTGACAGTTGGCGAGAATGCGGTCGTAGCAGCTGCGGCTGTGGTCACCAAAGATGTGCCTGCCAATGCCATCGTAGGCGGCAATCCTGCCAAACTGATTAAGATGATAGACTAAGGAAATCATCCTTTGTAATCCAAAAAATCCCACAAAAACTTGCACATGTGGGATATTTTTTGTAATTTTGCAGGCAGTTTCGTTACTAGATGCGGTTACGGTGTTGTTGGCGTTAGAGTATAGCGTGATTATACTAATATAATGTATATCTGACGTATATGTATCGTGTATCTATCGTATATGTTACGTGATAATAAGCGGATACATAGCAGATAGATAGCAGAAAAGTAGAAGAAAAGTAGCAAAAACATAGTAGAAAGACAGCGGAATAAAAAGAGAAGAATATGGCAAGAGTAGAACCGGCATCGCCGTTTGAGAGTATGAGCGGCAAGTTACATCGAAATGAGCGTATTGTAATGCGTACGCGTAACGGGCGAGTGCATGCTTATGCAATTCAACATCCGTATGAAGGTCCGTTAGCGGAGAGTCGGAAACGGGCTATTTCCGCTTTTACGGAGGCAGTCAAACAATGCAAGACAGAGATGGAGGACTCTGAGCGGCTGGCTTATTGGCAGGCGCAGTATGGCGAATACAAGAAGCTTGCGAACAAGAGTTTGAATCGCGCTAATCGGCGTTTTTTCGGCGAGGAATCTACTGCCGCTGCGCAAGGGAAGTATTATAGCACATTGCGCGGGTTTATTATTGCTCAGTTGCGGAAAGAGGGAGAATAAGAAGAATGACCATCGACACCACAAACATGTGCTCGCATTTACAGCGGAAGTTATTCGCTCCGGATGGCGAGTATCGCGCTATCCGTGAGCAGATAGAGAACGACCCGACGCTGACAGCAGTTGTCCGTTCACGGCAGTTACATATCTATCACGACGGGAAGAAGATCCTTGTGCTGGCAGGCAAAAGCGCACCGAAGATCATTCGGGAAGATAAATTGACAGAATTATTATGACATGCGACGAATACATAGCGCAAGAATAAATGATGACAGAATACGAGAAAATGCTTCATAACATGCCGTATGATTATACGGACAAGGAGGTTCAGGCGAATATCCTGCGGGCGTATTATGCCATGCGGGACCTCAATCAATGCGGTGCATGGGACATGGAGGAGTTGCACCGTTGTATCAAAGCCCTCATCCCAGATGCACATCCTTCTGTGATTATATGTCCCCCATTCCATTGCGACCACGGCAACCGAATTAGCATAGGCGAAGGTTCGTTTATCAATTTTAATGGGGTCTTCTTGGATGGTGGAGGTATTTCCATCGGCTCTCACACGCTTATCGGACCTAACTGTCAACTGCTGACGCCTGATCATCCGCATGATTATCTTGCTCGCCGTCAGACCATAGAAACAGGTCTACCGATACGGATAGGCGATGACTGCTGGCTGGGCAGCGGAGTAATCGTTTGTCCGGGTGTCACCATCGGAAACCGCGTGATCGTTGGAGCCGGTTCGGTCGTTACGCATGACATCCCTGATGATATGGTCGTTGCCGGCAATCCTGCCAAATTGATTAAGATGATAGACTAAGGAAATCGTCCTTTGTAATCCAAAAAATCCCACTGACCCTTGCGTATGTGGGATTTTTTTTGTACCTTTGCACCGTGATTCAGTTTGTACGGAAATATGCCTATGTGATCGTGCTTGTATTAATGAGCGCTTTTGTGGCATGTCTGATTGCGGACGAATGGAGCGATATGCGACACGCTTGGCAGGATTTGCAGATTGAAGCCACGGCTGAAATAGAGGTCGAAGATTTCGAATGGGATGAGTTTGGCGGGGACAATGGAATCTGTAGAACAACTCTACCCATATTTGAATCGTATGATTGTCAATTATCAACTATCAACTGTCAATTATCAACTCCTTTCATCTCCGACAAACGGCGTCTCGGTTTAGTGCGTCGCTATGCCCCGCGAAAAGCCATTTTGCGCCATAACTATGCCCGGACATAAACTATAACGGTATGAACTCATGTGAGTTTGTGCCGTTTTTTCTTAAATGATGAAATGAGAAAATTCGAAAATAGATGAACAAATGGTAAATGTAATTAGTATTTTAACAGCTCTTTTGACGCTTACGGCAGGTATCGGAGTCTTTCTGGTGGCCTGCACGATGATGAGTAGCAATCTCGAGTCGGCGGCTTCAAGGCGGCTCAAACAGCTTTTCTCGCACACCGGCAACAACAAGCTGGTCGGTGTTGGTATCGGAACGCTCGGAACGGCGGCCATCCAGTCCAGTGGAGCCGTAACGGTCATGGTTATCGGTTTCGTGAACGTGGGAATCATGTCCCTAACGCAAGCCGCCACGATCATCTACGGCGCGAATATCGGTACAACCATCACGGCGCAATTAGTGGCACTCGGTCTATCGGGCTCGAACAGCCTCTCCACAACCGTCATCTTCGCGGCTTTCGCAGGTATCGGAGCCTTTATGATGCTCTTCTCCAAAAGCGATGCGTGGAAGAAAACAGGCGGCATCCTTACGGGTTTCGGTATGCTCTTTGTCGGTCTGAGTATGATGGCAAACGCCATGGATGAGTTCGCGGCACTCGATTCCGTCAAACTGTTCCTTGCATCCATTCGTAATCCGCTGTTATTGGTCGTTTTAGGTGCTATCATTACCGCCATCATTCAGTCCTCGTCCGTCATGACGTCCATCGCAATCACGATGGCTGTCACGGGGCTTATCTCTCTCGACCAAGGTATCTACCTCACGATGGGAAGTAACATCGGTTCGTGCGTCGTGGCGATTATCGCAGGTCTCACCAGCGGCGTAGCCGCCAAACGCACGGCGATGATCCACCTCATTTTCAATATCTTGGGTGTCGTGCTCTTCCTCTGCGCAGGAGGTCTGATCAAACTCACCACCGGCGGTACGTATAGCTTCGGAATCCTCTTCGAACGCATCTTCCACACGCCGCAACTCCAGTTGGCTATGTTCCACACGGTCTTCAATGTCACTACGATGCTGGTAGCGCTGCCGCTGACCAACGCCCTTGTGAACATCGCTTGCAAACTCGTCAAAGACCAGCCTGCACAGCAGACCGACGAACCGCATCTCTATTTCTTCGACCCGCAGATGTTACGCACGCCGGTAGTTGCTATCCGCCAGCTCAAAGAGGAGATCGAGAACATGTCGCAAATGGCGTTGCAGAACTACCAACGCGCTATTCGGGAAGTCACGACATTAGACGATTCCGAACGCGACGAGTTCAACCGCACGGAGCGCCAACTCAACTACCTCAACCGCGAACTCGTTCAATACGCAGTGAAACTGTCGGATAACCAACTCAACCGTTTTGACCACCAGTACTTGGCGTCCACCATCCGCACGGTCAGCGACCTGGAGCGTATAGGCGACTACGCAACGAACATCGTTGAGTACGCAGACAGCTTGCGCCAACAGGAAGTACGTTTCTCCGACTACGCCCTCAATGAGATAGACCAGATGAATACTCTCATCGCCCAACTCCACGAAGCCACCATGCAGGCGTACCATAAGATGGATATGTCCGCACTCGGGCGTGCAAACCAGATAGAGGACGAGATCGACCGTCTGACCGACGAGATGGAGCGCAATCATATCCAGCGGCTCTCGTTGGGTATCTGCAAACCGCAAGCCGGAACCGAGTATATCTCCCTTGCCCAGAACTCCGAACGTGTTGCCGACCACCTCATCAATGTGGCGAAGACCATTCGGGACTTACAATAAATAACAGTTTAACCCTTTAACAGTTTATCATTATGAAAAAGTATTTTTCTGTAGTGCTTATGGCACTCTGCAGCCTGACGGCTTGCGCAAAAGAACAAATGATCACTTTCGACCAAGTGCCGGAACCGGCAAAAGCCATCGTCGCAGCGCATTTTGATGCCTCACAAATCGCTTATGTCACATTGGACAAAGGCCTGCTGGACGCAGAGTACGATGTCAAGTTCAACGATGGTCGTTCGTTGGAATTCAACAAGGCAGGCGAACTCATCAAAGTGGACTGCCATCAGACAGAAGTACCTGCTGCACTCATCCCCGAACAAGTACGCGCATATGTGAAAGCCAATTTCCCCAGCGCTTTCATTACCAAGTGGGGCAAAGATGACCGCCGTTGGAAAGCCGAACTTAACTCCGGCCTTGACCTCGAGTTCAACAGCAATTATGAGTTCATCCGCATTGACGACTAAATTTCTTTCTACATGCATTGCACCGAAACAAAGGTCTAACCGAGAGGAAGACCTTTGTTTTTTTTGCATAAAAAACTTGCATAATTCGGATTTTTTTTGTATCTTTGCACTCGATTTTAACAATCAATTGTACATTGTACATCGTTAAATCGTACATCATTTGGCCTTGGTAAAGGCAAGGGTTGTAGCCCGAGAATATTCCGCAAAGTTAAATTATTAAAGGGTTACAACATCATGCAAAAATCCCAGATTTTCACGTATTTGTACAACACGGTTATCGTGTTGCTTCTTCTTGCCGGCATAACGTACGTTGTGCTGCAGTTCACTCATTTCGGGCAAATCGAGTACACGGACAATGCCCGCGTGTGCCAGTACATCGCGCCGCAGAACACTCGCGTGCAGGGTTTTATTAAGGAGATTCGTTTTGAGGCGTACCAGCACGTTTGCGAAGGCGACACGTTGGTCATCATCGAGGACAGCGAGTTTCGTCTGCGTTTGGCACAAGCCAAGAGCGATCTGGCGCGTGCACAGCAGCAAAGCAAACAAGCCGGTTCGTCCGTTCGTACTGCCTCATCGAACATCTCTGCTACCGAAGCGTCCAAAGCCGAGGCGAAAGCCAACTTGGACAACCTCGCACGCGAGGACAAACGCTGCGAACAGTTGCTTCGCACGGGTTCTGTCTCGCAGCAGATAGCCGACCAGACGCACTCTGCTTATCTGGCTGCGCAGGCACGTTACGAGCAGATCTGTCACACCATTGACATGCAACGCAGCATGGCGGATGAGACGAGTCATAACCGCTCGGCGGTGGAAGCCGCGGTCAAACTGGCAGAGGCGGCGGTCGAATTAGCCGAACTCAATCTCTCTTATTGTTACATCACTGCCTCGCACTCGGGTTTTGTTGGTTCGCGTGACATCAATATCGGCGAACTGGTCAACCCCGGACAGACGCTTGTCAGCATCGTGGATGAGAACCAGAAATGGGTCGAAGCCAACTACCGCGAGACGCAACTGCCGCATATCCATGAAGGCTCCGAGGTATCTATCCATGTGGATGCTGTTCCTGACATCGCATACAAAGGCCGCGTCCTCAGTCTCTCCGATGCCACCGGCAGCGCGTTCTCGCTTATTCCCATTGACAATGCAACGGGCAACTTCGTCAAGGTCGAGCAACGCCTCACCGTCCGTATCGCCTTGGACGAGAATAGAGTAGAGGACTTGCAAAAACTCAAAGCCGGTTATTCCGTTGAATGTGAAGTGAAATATTAAATTTCAAATCTCAAATGGAAAATCAAAAGGCGATGCCTTTTTCTATGCCCATGTTCCGGTCGTGGGTGCCCAAGCGCATCCAGCCGTGGATTTATATTGCGCAAGTGATCTGCATACAGTTTTCGTGCGGGGTTTATCTTGGCGCGATGGAAGCGGTACGCGGGACGACGGCTTTGCAGTTGGAAGACCTGCTGATGCTCCTCTATGCCGGTTTGGCAGGCATGGCGGTGTGGTTCCCGATGCTGTTCCGGACGAAGTTCCGCTTCACCAACCAACAACTGCTTATCACCTCGGCGGTCGTGATCGCCGTCTGCAATTTTATTACTATGCGGACGACGAATATGGCGGTTCTGCTGCCCGTTTGTTTTCTCGCGGGCGTGGCGAAGATACAAGGCACGTTTGAGTGCATGTCGAATATCCAGTTGTGGATGACGCCCGAACGCGATTTCGGTATCTTCTTTCCGATTTTGCATATTATCCTGCTGACCGCTATCACCGGTAGCGCGTGGCTGGCGGCGGTGGTTGCTTTTCATCTGAGTTGGCAGATGATGCACGTGCTGACCATCGGCACGATGTCGTTTGTGGTAATTGTTCAACTGCTTCTTTGCCAACCGTGGTGTCCTATGCCGCAACGAATGCCGCTCAAAGGCATCGACATCTCCACGGGTCTGCTGATTAGCCTGCTGATGCTCATGATCAGTTATATTCTCGTCTATGGCGACCGCCTGATGTGGTTCTTCTCGCCCACTTTGCGATGGGTGTTGGCGGGTAGCCTTATCCTCTTGGCTTTCATTATGTACCGCCTCAAAACGGTGGAACAGCCCTATATCTCGCTGGACATCTTCAAGTACAAAAACGTCCTCGCAATCCTCTTTGTGACCGCTGTTGCCGAACTGCTTTTGGGCGCCGAGCACACCTTGGAGGAGATCTATTGGACCGAAGTGCGGGGCTTGGAGGAACATACCAAAGGAGCGCTCTGTCTCTGGTCGTTTCCGGGTGTGTATGTGGGTGTGCTAATTACGCTTTACTGGCTCGGGCACGCTCGTTGGAAAGTATGGAAACTCTTCGCCATCGGCTTTGGTTGCATCCTGGTTTATTCGATGTGGATGTACTTCTATTTGGATGTCAATGTGCCGATTGAGCAATATCGTTTGGGCTTGGCGTTTCGCGGTTGTGCGTACGCTATTCTCGCTGTTTCGCTCATGTGGTCGCTGCACGAATCCGTGCATGACTTGCAGCATTTCTTCATGGCGCTTTTCATCTTCAATGTCATCCATATGTACCTCGCCGGCGCATCGGGTTACGGACTTTATACCACGCTCTTCAAACATTTCATGGCGGATAACATGGCGCGTTACGGCGATTATCTGACGCTCACGAGCATTCAGCCGTCAGCGGTCAGCATTCAACTTTCCGCGTTAAGCGAGAGCGTCATGGGAGTGACCTTAAAGCAGATCTTCGGTCAGATCATCTGGGTGTCCGGCTTCATGACCTTTGCCTTCCTGCTGCTCGACATCCCGCGTGTCCGAACGGGCATCGAAAAAGTGCCGTACTGGCCTGTCTACGGCATCAAAATGTTAGCCCGCATGCGGTAAACAACCAAAAAATCCCACTGACCCTTGCTTATGTGGGATTTTTTTTGTACCTTTGCGCCGTGATTTTACCATTTACGTATCAGAAAGATAAATTATGATATTCTATTTCTCCGCCACTGGCAACAGTCAGCATGTTGCTACCCGTATAGCCGAAGCCATCGGCACACAAGCGCAGTCCATCGAGACCGCAAGTTCTGAAATCGTTCTCACAGACAACGAGCCGCTCGGTTTCGTCACGCCCACCAACTGGAACGAACTGCCGGTTCTGGTGCGCGAGTTCATTCGGAAAGCTGAGATTCGTCTGGCGAAGGATAACTACGTGTTCGCTGTTGCTACGTATGGCTTCCTGCAGGGCTTTGTCTGCGAGGACGCACGTCGAGAACTGAAACGCAAGGGCATCGTTATGAATGCCGGTTTCTCCGTCAAGATGCCGGACAACTGGACACCGATGTTTGACCTCTCCGACCCCGCGAAAGTGCAGCAGCAGGTGGATGCCGCCGAACCGCAGATAGACGAGGTGATTGCGATGATTAAGGCGGGTACACAAGGCAACAAGAGCCATGACCGGATGCCTTATTTCTTCCGTCCGATTACAGACCGTCTCCTGACGTACGAGCGGCAGACCAAGTTCTTTGCGGTAGATAAGAATGCTTGTATCGGTTGTGGGCTGTGCGCCAAGAAATGTCCTGTGCAGGCTATCGAGATGCAGGAAACGGCAAAGACCGAGACCAATAAACTCGGCAAGAACCCCGTTTGGACAGCAGAGCGTTGTGCTTTGTGCCTCGGTTGTCTCCATCGCTGCCCGAAGTTTGCCATCAGTTATAACAACAAAACGCAATCACACGGGCAATATCAGCATAGCAAATATTACAAAAAAGGATGAATATGACAATAGACCAGTTTCGTGAACGGATGGCGACTGGCGAGCCGATAGTGGGTGGCTCGGACTTGCACATGGAGTTCCATAAATTCTCGCAGGAAGCCCTGCGTATCACCGCCGAAATCAACGGCTCGTACCACACACCCGAAGAACTGCGACGGTTGTTGAGTGAGTTATGGGCGATAGACGTGCCGGAGTCATTTGGTATGTTTCCGCCGTTCTATACCGATTGCGGCAAGAACACGCATGTTGGCGAACGGGTGTTCATCAACATGGGCTGTAAGTTCCAAGACCAAGGCGGTATCTTTATCGACGACGATGCCCTCATCGGTCATAACGCCACGCTCTGCACGCTCAATCATATTCCTGACCCGGCGCAACGGGCAGGTATGATTGCTAAACCGATACACATCGGCAAAAAAGTGTGGCTTGGCGCAAATGTGACCATCCTGCAAGGAGTGACCATCGGTGACAATGCCATTGTTGCCGCCGGAGCGGTAGTCACCAAAGATGTCCCTGCCAACGCCATCGTTGGCGGTGTGCCGGCGAAAGTGATAAAGATGATTGACTGATGAAAATTGAGGAAGCAATAATCGACGCGAAGCGGAGAAACTGCTTTCGCAGGTACGCCATCATGTCGGATGGTCATGGAAAGACGACTGGCAGGTAGAATTTGTGTAATGTTATGAAGAAGATAGTTATATTAGACGGTGGATCTCGTAAGATGCGGAGCATCTCCCGTTGAAGCGGGAGAAAGTCCATGACCGCTCCGCCTAAGAGGGAAAGAAGGCTCGTGAAGCCGGTAAACGAATGGCAGAGAAGATATTTTAAGCACTTTCCGCGAAATTGGTAGGAAGTTCCAAAATCTGCGTAGGTGATATATCAATAAAAAGCAGTAATTTTGCACCGGATTTTAAAACTACGCAAAAATGAGAAAGACTATTTTATCTTTAGCAGCTATGCTGTTGGTCGCTTGTTCGGCAAGCAATGAAGTTACTGCAGCGAACGTATCCAACGCAGGTAAGACGCTCGATTTCGCTATAGCACAAAACATGACAGATAAAATGTATATCACCATTGACAACAAGACGCTACCGCTAACACTAGTAGATAATGCCGCAACACAAGCACTGGTGGATCGGCTGCAATCGAGTTCCGTCTCCGTAACACTTAACTCCAGCGGAGGTTTTGAGATTTGGGGAGCCTTAGGCTTCTCTCTTCCCACAAGTAATCAGCAAATCACAGCCCAGCCTGGTGATGTCATTCTGTACAACGGCAGTAATATATGCCTTTTCTATGGCACTAACAGTTGGAGCTATACGCGTCTCGGACATATTGAGTACTCCACGCAGGCGGAATTGGAAGAGTTTCTCAAAGCCGGACAGAGTAATATCAACGTCATGTTGTCGCTCACAGCCGGTACAACGACAGCTATTGATAACGTACGTACGGCAGGCGAACCGGGCGTGTACTACACGATGAGCGGTTTGAAGGTTGCGCACCCGACGCGCGGGATATATATTAAGGACGGACAAAAAATATTCATCCAATAATGGACAACAAGATATATCAAATCGACAGCATTGATGCCTATAATAAATGCTATGCGCATGAGACGCTGCACCCGTTAGTGACTGTGCTTGACATCAATGAAAGCCCGGCATGGTTGAACGGCGCGACACTTAAGTACGAATTGTACGGCATTTTCCTCAAGCAAGGCGACGGTTGTACGGCACGTTACGGACGGGAGAAATACGACTACCAGGAAGGAACAATCGTGACGCACGCACCGGGCGAAGTATTTTCTATCGAATGGGACGACAAGCGTCCGATGCCGCCCTCGCGTGGTCTGCTCTTTCATCCAGACTTGATGTACGGCACAGCGCTGGGACGCAAGATCAAGGACTACACGTTCCTGGACTACGGTGAGCGTGAGGCGCTGCATGTGTCGCAAGCAGAGCGCACAGTCATCATGTCACTTATGGATCAGATTGAGGTTGAGATGCAGCACGCCATCGACAAGCATTCGCAGACGCTTATCACCGACACCATTGCGCTGCTCATGGACTACTGCCTGCGGTTCTACGACCGGCAGTTCATCACGCGCCACAAGCAAAACAGCACGCTCTTCACGGCTTTCCAACGCCAACTGAAGGACTATTTCGAGAGTGGTAAACCTGCACAGAAAGGTTTGCCATCTGTGGCGTATTTTGCGGACAAAGCCTGTCTGTCTACGGGTTATTTCGGTGACCTTATCAGCAAGGAAACCGGCACTACGGCGCAGCGGTTCATCCAGGACGCGGTCATCGAGAGGTCGAAACATCTGCTGTTGGAAAGCAACCGCCCAGTGAGCGAGATCGCGTATGAACTGGGCTTTGAGTACCCGCAACACTTCACGCGTCTATTCAAGTCCCGCACCGGCATGACGCCGAATGAATTTAGAATAGCAGCATAAACTATGAGAAAACTATTTATCCTTGCATTGGCAGCAATCGGATTTGCTGCATGCACAAAAACAAACAACAGTATGCAATTGACACAAGAATGGGACAAGGTGTTCCCGAAGTCCGAGAAAGTAAGTCACGAGAAAGTGACGTTCGTCAACCGTTTTGGTATAACGCTTGTTGCCGACCTGTACAAGCCGCTTGGCGCAGAAGGCGAGTTACCGGCGATAGCTTGCAGCGGTCCATTTGGTGCGGTCAAAGAGCAGTCAAGCGGGTTGTATGCGCAGGCATTGGCTGAACGCGGTTTCCTCACCATCGCTTTTGATCCTTCCTATACAGGCGAGAGCAGCGGTGAACCGCGTTACATCGCTTCGCCGGACATCAACACGGAGGACTTTTGTGCGGCGGTGGATTATCTGATGACGCGTGAGGATGTGAACCCTGAGCAGGTGGGTATTCTTGGCGTGTGTGGTTGGGGCGGCATAGCTCTTAACGCAGCGGCTCTTGACCCACGTATCAAGGCAACCGTGGCAACAACGATGTACGATATGAGCCGTGTGTCGCAGAACGGTTATCACGATGATGGTGACAGCAAAGAAGCGCGTGACGCGATGCGCAAAGCCTTGGCGGAGCAACGGCTGGTTGATTTCCGTAATGGTTCATACGAGCGTGCAGGCGGTGTGGTGGAAGACCCGACAGGAATGCCGTGGTTCATTCAGCAATATCACGCGTATTACAAAATGCCGCGCGGCTATCATAAGCGCAGCCTTAACTCCAACGAAGGCTGGAACAAGACCTCTGTTCTGCCGTGGCTCAATGCCGGATTCCTTAAGTTCACCAACGAGATTGACAATGCTGTACTCATCCTGCATGGTGAGAAAGCGCATAGCCGTTATTTCGGTATAACCGCGTATGAGAACATGACCGGAGCTAAGGTCAATCTGCAAGGCCAGGACGCAAACCTGCAACCGCTCAATGAGCCGCTTGCTGAACCGTTCATCGTCATGCGCGGCAACAAACAACTCTACATCGTTCCGAATGCAACCCATTGCGACCTGTACGATGGCGGAAAGGGCAATTATATCCCGTTTGAGTATTTGGCACAATTTTATAAAGAGAACCTAAAATGAAGAAGGTAGTTGTTATTTCCACAAGTCTCCGCCCGGGTTCGAATAGCCACCTATTAGCGGAGCAGTTTGCCGAAGGTGCCAAGAGTGCCGGACATGATGTCGAACTCATCTCGCTGCGCGGCAAAGAAATCAAGTTCTGCATCGGTTGCTTTGGCTGTCAACGCACCGGCGCTTGTGTGTTCAAAGATGATGTGCCGGCTATCATGGAGTCTGTGCTCAATGCCGATGTCGTTTGTTGGGCGACGCCGATTTATTATTACGAGATGGCAGGGCAGATGAAGACCCTCATCGATCGCATGAACGCTATGTATCCGAAGGACTATAAGTTCCGCGACATCTATCTGCTGACGACCGCTGCCGAGGATGAGGAGTACACTCCAAAACGTGCAGAGAGCGGTCTGCAAGGATGGATTGATTGCTACGAGAAATGTTCTCTCAAAGCCCATCTGTTCTGCGGCGGCGTGAATGACCCGCGTGAGATTACCGGCAACGCCAAACTGCAAGAGGCATACGAGTTAGGAAAGAGTATTTAATGGGATCAGACAATACAGAAGATATTACCGCTAAACTCTTTGCTTTGCAAGACAAGGCGTATGCTGAATGATACTTAAATATGAAAGACACCCTTTCGGATGTCTTTTTTTGTTGCTCAACCAGGACTCGAACCCAGACAGACAGAACCAGAATCTGTAGTGCTACCATTACACCATTGAGCAGCGGCGCATGTCCCTCGATGGGGCATAAGCGGCTAATGATTTCTCAAAAGCGGGTACAAAAGTACTGCTTTTTTTTGAATTGACCAAATTTTTTTGCAAAAAAATGCAATTAAAGGTGCATTTTTAGCCAAATAAGCCAATTTTTGAGATGTTCGTGGGTGAAAACATGACCACATTCATACTTTTCTGCTCGAAAAGCACCACCCCTATATACCGAATCGATATAGTGCACGCAACTGTCCACCGCCGAAACGGGGAAGAGTTTATCTTGGGTGCCATACTGCAGTAAGAACGGTCGCGGGGCAATCTCGGAGGCAATCACTTCGAAGGGACGTTGCGGTTTGCGCGCCATGCAGAGCCATGAGTCGTTATACCGGTTCTGTGCGAGTGTGGTCATCCAATGGGCCGCGATACAGACCTTAATACGCGGGTCTTCGGATGCCAGATTCCATGCGCGATAAGCACCGTACGAGAAGCCGGCAACGGCAATGCGGGTGCTGTCCACATAGGGTAGGGAACGTAAGTAAGAGACGCTTTGTTGATCCTCCGCCAGCACGCGTGCGTACCATGCCCCTTCGCCGCCCAGCGAGTCGCTGAACTGCCGTTGGGAGAGCGTCGAACGGCGACTGCCCCAATAGAGTGCATCCATGCAATAGACGACGTAACCGTCGGCTGCGAGACTATCACCAATCGCCATGCCCGAGTAATAGGGTTCGGGATTGTCTCCGATTACTTTCTGCCATCCTTTCTCGAAACGCGCACCATGATCATGCAGTAGTACCACAGCCGGCCAACCTTGCTCCGGTTGGGGACCGTCCGGCACAAGCAGTTGACTACTGAGCACGGAGGATAAGAGCAGGCAGATAATCGTACTTAATATACTCATATTCAGGGTATTGACGCAAGAGCTCCTGTGCGCAACGAACGGCTTTCTCGGTGTCTCCGGCTTTGTCGTAACATTGGGCGATATACATCATCGCCGCCGGTCGCCACCAGCAGTTGTACCATTGCTGATCTTTGAAGTTCTTTTCTGCTTGGAGGAAGAGTTCCAACGCCTCTTTCTTGTTCCCGAAAGGCTTGGGCGCGTAGAAGAGCGCCGTGCCGCAGTACGTGAGTGTCATAGGATCGTTCGGTGCCAGTTTGACCGCTTCGCGGGCCAAGTCAAGGGACTTGACGGGATGGAAAGACTCGTGCAGGCGCAGTTCATACACATAGACAGCAGACATGTACATCTCGTAATGACCTTTAGGAAGGGCCGTTTTTGCAGCCTCTACGTGCTCACGAAAGCGCTTGACGTAGGGCTTAGCCGCCTCTTTGTCTTGGTCCAGCAATGCGGCACAATAGCCGTATTCGTAGGGCAGATCCACGATCGTATCTACATGCGCTTTCCATGCCTGCATATCGTTATGCAGGTAGGCATGAAGCAACTCCCCATCCGCCACAAACGATTGGGCGGACAGGGAGAGACTGATGCATAAGGCAAGTATTACTTGCCGCGCTCGAGTAAGAGTGTGCGGGTAGGTTGATCGCATACTTCGCTCGGTCCGTAATACTGAATCGGACCCGGGTAGATATAGTTAGTATCCGGACTTGCCCACATCTCACGATGTGCCTGGAGGTACTTGAACGGTGCACCGTCGAGCTCTACAAGAGCTTTCTGGATAACGGGTTTCATCTTACCGTTACGTTTCTCCATGTTCATCATCATCGTGATAGGTACACCACCTGCGAGCCACTCTGCAGCAGGCTTGGTGAGGTTTCTAACCAACGACATGTAACCGGTCTTTCCGGCTGCAATGAGGTGGGTGGCGTTCACACCAATCGAGTAGCAGTAGTCAGCATCGAAGTTAGACGGCATTGCGCAACGTCCCTCGTATCCGAAGAAGTGGTTGAGGGCAGCGAACTTGCCTTTGTACTCGCCGTTAGCTTTGAGAACCGCCAGACGCTTGCCTACCATCTCGATGAGCAGTTTCTCGGTCTCAATCTGCGATACCATGACGTTTCCGTGCGGGTCGCGGTCGAGGGTGAGCTGCTTAGCGATACCCTTCGGCAGCGAGCGGAAGAGTGCACACGAAGCCGGTGTCAGTTTGCTCTTCACGTACTCGCGTTTCGCATCGTCGCCGTCGAGGGAAACGAACTCTTCGTTGGCAGCGAGCATGTCGTTGAGCTCTTGGATGAGTACACGCATAGCCGGGATGAACTCGATGAGGCCTTCCGGAATGAGGATGGTACCGAAGTTAAGTCCTGCGTTAGCGCGGTTAACGATCACCTTCACGATATCCTCTACGATGTCGTTGAGCGTCATCTGTTTGGCTTCTACTTCCTCGGAGATGAGGCAGATATTCGGTTGGCTCTGGAGTGCGCACTCGAGGGCGATATGGCTTGCGCTACGACCCATCAGACGGATGAAATGCCAGTATTTTTTGGCAGAGTTGGCATCACGCTGGATGTTACCGATGAGCTCTGCATAGGTTTTACAAGCGGTGTCAAAACCGAACGAAGTCTCGATCATCTCGTTCTTAAGGTCACCGTCAATGGTCTTCGGGCAACCGATGACTTGGATGCCGCATTGCTTCTGCAGGTAGTACTCAGCCAGCACGCAAGCGTTGGTGTTACTGTCGTCACCACCGATGATCACAACGGCCTTGATACCCAGTTTCTTGCAGATCTCGATACCATTGTCGAACTGCCAAGTCTCTTCGAGTTTGGTACGACCGGAACCGATGATATCGAATCCGCCGGTGTTGCGGTATTCGTCAATGATCTCTGCTGTCAGTTCTTGGTACTTACCGTCAATCAGACCGGAAGGACCGCCTAAGAAACCGTACAGTTTGTTCTTCGGGTTGAGCGCTTTGAGCCCGTCAAAGAGGCCGGAGATAACGTTGTGACCACCGGGTGCCTGACCGCCGGAGAGGATAACGCCTACATTGAACGGTTCGTCACAATGGTTCTTGCCGGTTGTCGGCTCCATCGTGATAAGGGGCAGACCGTAGGTGTTCGGGAAGAGACGTTTGATTTCTTCCTGGTCAGCCACCGACTGTGTTTTCTCGCCTTCCACGAGGCGTACAGCGCCTTGCAAAGCTACCGGCATCTTCGGCTGGTAAGCCTGACGCGCAATCTGTAATGGAGATTTTTGCATAATTGTATTATTTTTGTTGGTTAATAAGTTCCAATAATTTCTCTACCGCTTCTTCCTGCGGGATGTTCTTGAGCACGCACTCTTTTCCTTTGTAGAGGCTGATACGGTCGCGTCCGGCACCTACATAGCCGTAGTCGGCGTCTGCCATCTCACCCGGACCGTTGACGATACAACCCATGACGGCGATCTTAAGTCCCGTCAGATGAGCAGTGGCTTTCTTGACTTCGGCTACGGTCTTTTGGAGATCGAACATCGTTCGTCCACAACCTGGGCAGGAGATATACTCCGTTTTATATATGCGCACGCGCGCGGCTTGGAGGATATCTTTGCTCAGGAAATTGAGTTTGTTCTCGGTGAAGTTGGGGTTGACGAGTGTCAGTTCAGTCGCTTTATAATCCCACAAGAGTCGTCCGCATTCGGCAGCCGCTTGCAGGCAGAATAGGTCCCAGTCTTCCTCGTAACTCGTGTAGCGAATCTCTGCGTTTCCGCCGATATTATCCAGCACTTCGGCTACGACGGAACCGTCGTAACGGATCGAGTCTTCGTCTGCGAAATAATCCACGAGGTCTCGCGCTACGGGTATCTCATTCTCCGGCGCTTCGCTGAGACTGACGCGGATAGTGTCGCCGATACCGTCTGCAAGGAGAGCACCGATACCGACGGCGGACTTGATACGCCCGTCTTCGCCTTCTCCGGCTTCGGTCACACCGAGATGGAGCGGGAAAGCCATATGCTCCTTGTCCATCGTCTTGACGAGCAAGCGTACGGTCTCGACCATGACGCGGGTGTTGGAGGCCTTGACGGAAATAACGATATCGTTAAAGTCGTGCGCTACGGCGATGCGAAGGAACTCCATCACGGACTCGACCATGCCTTGTGGTGTGTCGCCGTATTGGTCCATCATGCGCTCGGAGAGTGAACCGTGGTTGACACCGATACGAATCGCCGTTTCGTGTTTGCGGCAGATATCTAGCAGGTGTACAAAACGCTCCTCAAGTTTGGAGGCATCCTTGCTGTAGTTGCCCGGGTTGACGCGTACGGCTTCTACTACCTGCGCCGCTGCATCCGCCACTTCTGAATTGAAATGTACGTCGGCTACGAGGGGCACGGCGGTCAGCACTTGTGCGTGGATCTCCTTGAGCGACTCCACTTCTCGAAGACCTTGTGTTGTGAATCGCAACAGTTCCGCTCCGGCTTCTATACACCTTCTCGCCTGATCGACAGAGGCGTCAATATCGTTGGTCGAAGTGTTCGCCATCGTCTGCACACGGATAGGGTAGTCGGAACCGATAAAAATGTTGCCGACTTGCACATTTATGGTCTTTCTTCGGTTATATGTCAGTTTTATTTCCATAAATTCAATAGTTAAATATAGTACCTTCGGACTCCGCCTGCCTTTGGCATTCCCCCGAAGCTACGTTCGCACTTTTGTGCAAACAGCACCTATTTTTAGCCAAAAAACTCATTTTATGCGAGCATAATTCATTTTTTTTGCAAAAATATTTGCATATTTCAAAAAATTGTAGTACCTTTGCACCCGCTTTTGCAAAAAAGCCGGAGAATCAGTAGCTCAGCAGGTAGAGCACATCCCTTTTAAGGATGGGGTCCTGGGTTCGAGCCCCAGCTGGTTCACAGAGAGGAGAGTTTCGGCTCTCTTTTTTGTTTTCTGTACTCATTTCTTCTCTTTCAACCAATTTGCTTGCAAAATTACTGCTTTTTTTTGACTTGTGCAAGTATAAAATGTTTTTTATTCTCAAACCTATAAAAAAAGCGCCTAGTGAGACGCTTTCGTGAAGAAGATTTCAGATGTGATTAGTAGGAATCACTCTTTTGTTTCGATACTATTTTCCTTGTTGCCGTATTTCTTGTAGAGGTGCATCTCTACGAGGAAGGAACAAAGGAGACCGATACCGATACCGCAGGCGATGATGAGCCAGAAATAAATGCTCATGGTTGCTACGCCCACCAGCCAGTCAATACATGCGCCAAGACCTATTCCAAGCAAGATACATGCAGCACGGAGGTTTTCCAAGTTGAACGGTCCCATCTTACGCGGCTGCTTCTTCGGTTCGTCAATGAGCAGTTTGGCGGTCTCTGCGTCCGTGTGGTTCTCAATAATGAGCTGCCGGATTTCTTTGTCCTTCGTCTTTTTGTGCATAGAGGACCAAAAGGACATTACTACTGCTATGATAGGCAGACCAAAAATACAAATAATGGCTACGATACCAACAAAATTATCAGCTATATATTCCATAATACTAAAAATTTTAATTGTTTAACAATGTTATTTTTTGCAGGCTACCGGTCTGCCCTTCTATTTGTATGATACGCGGAGTGCAGAAAGGTTACACCTCCGGCGAAAAATAATACAAGCGTTGCGCCGCCAGAGCAAGGACGGTAGCAACGGGGATAGCCATGCAAACGGTTTGCAGTAGCTCCGGCATTTCCGGCATGAACATAAACAGCGCATAGATATACACTACTACCGCAACCGGCAAACCGAAACAGAGACCGAGCAGTTTAGCCCATTTGCGCAAGGTCTTGAGGCGCATGTCGCGGCGCACGGTGCGCATGACCTGACGGTTTATCTGTTCCACCGCCTTGTGCTGCTGTGCTGACTGCTGAAACAGCGTGTCCAATTCGTAATCAGTTATTGTTTCCATGTTCCATCTTTTTCTTTAGTCTTTCTCTGATGCGGAAGAGCCGCACTTTGATATTGTTTTCCGTTTGTCCGAGCCGTTCGGCGATGGTTTGCAGCGGTACTCCGTCGTAATAGTGCCACCGGATGATCTGTCGGTCGGATTCGGGCAACTGTGTAATCGCCAGTTCCAAGGCTTGCAGATGTTCTTCCCTTTGCTCGTTGTATGTCTCATCGGCAATATCCGCCAAGTCCGTTGTACTTTGTACATCGTCAAATCGTACATTCCCTTGTCGCTTTTCTTTCTCCAAAAGGCGCAAGCCGATATGATTGGCAGTAATCGTAACCCACGCACCGAAATTGCCTCCATGCAAAGAGTCCAACTGTTTGTATGCTTGGATAAATGCCATTTGTGTCACTTCTGCAGCATCCTCCTCGTCGTGCATGAGCCTCAAGGCAGCATTGTACACCGGCAGAGAGTACCGTTGCATCAACGTGTCAAACGCGCGCGAATCGTTCTCGCGCAGCACTTGCCTAATCAGTTCTATGTCGGATACATTGCCCTTCACCTACTAATAAGAGACACGAATCATCAAAAGGTTACACGAAAAAATAATAAAAATAGCACAATATAAACATTTCCTATATAATTCTTGTTCTACCGAGCACATATACTATGCCGAGAGTGTCTGCGCATATATTCATTTCTCTTATTTTGCATAGATTTTGCAAACCTATGAGGAAACGTAGTGGCGGAGTCCGAAATTACTGCTTTTTATTGACATGTACAAGAGAAGGTGCCATTTTTATAACTTAATGGCGAGACGCAGAGGGAGTTTCTCGTTGGCATCGCCCTTGTATTCCAGCAGAACAGGGTCGTCGGGTAGTGATAGCCGGACTCCAACCAGTTCTGTCAACGGAGAGAGTTTGCTGCGTACACGCCGGCTGCGTTGAGTTGACCGGACGGATTTCTTGCGTTTCGGCTGCTTAGGCGGGTCAATCACTCCTTTCGCTATGGCACTATCGACCTCCGCTATAGAAGCGACCGCCAGCGGTTTGTCTGCCAGACGGCTGCAGGTCTCCGCAAAACGCAGACGTTCCTGCCGGCTCATGCCGACAGCCAGACCGCGTTCCCTGTCCGGCGGTTCTGCTGCCATGACGCGCTTCCATTGATTCGCACTAATCTCATCGGAGATGTAATAGGGTTCCTCGCCCGGTACAAGGTAAAAATGCAGTCTGCGGCCTTTGATACGTATCTTTTGCGTGAGAGATAGATAGCCCTTCTCGGCGGAGGCCGCTCCTCCCGTTAATCGGGAGGACGCTCCGGGGTCGTCAGGCAGACTCAGCGCCACACGCAGACCGATATAACCCACAGATGTCTCCGGCTCGTACCACCGCCGCACGGACAGATGGCAGTTGGCTTTCGCCTCATCGTAACTGCCGCCGCGCACGATACGGAATGAGCCTGTGTCCGCTCCGCAAGGGTCAGGAGCCGTGGTCAGTTGGTAGGGACCGTAGAGGTCCTGACACCATTCCGCCACATTGCCCGTCATGTCGTACAGCCCTAACTCGTTCGGCAGCTTGCGTGCCACCGGATGCGTCCAGTTCCCTGCAACCGAATAGAGCCAGCCTATGCTGTCAGGGACGTCTCCGCCTGCAAAACGATAGTGCTTGCTCTTGGCTCCGCCACGCGCTGCGAACTCCCATTCCGCCTCGGTCGGCAGACGGAAAGGCATGCCGGTGATACTGTCCAGCCGGCGCACGAACCGCTGTGCTTCATACCAGCTGACAAAAGAGACCGGATGTTCGGGATAGCCGGACAATTCCAGCATCTCCTTGTCGGACATGACCGCCCGCCAGAGACGGTTGGTGACTTCGGTAGTCGCCATATAGTAAGGGGAGAGAAAAACGAGGTGCGCAGGCTTGTCGGTATAGGTGTCCGGATCGTGCTGGTCGGGAGTAGCACCCATCACAAACGAACCGCCTTCCACTCGCTGCATCCGAATAGGCACACCGTTCACCTCAAAAGTGAGCGTCTGCAATGAATCGGGCACATGGGGCCGTTTCTTTGCCGCCAAAGGCCGCAAAAGAAGCAGCAACAGAGCGGTTATGGCTGTACGGCAGGAAAGCATCACAAGGCACGGAATTCTTTATAGCGGTCGTACAATCCGAGAAACGTTGCCAGAACGCCGATGACGATGCACGTATTGCATGCCCAACAACCGCAATACAGCACTTTTACCATGCAGAAATAAGATAGTGCTGCAACCAATACCAACAGCACTTTGAGTGCCCAAAAGAAGTGTTTCATACAACCGAATTTTTATCCTCGGCTATGAGAACAAATACCGTGCCAAGCTGTTATGTGAGTTATCCGCTGTACTATTTCTTCGGGATGGTCGATGAGGAGCTGGCCGTGGTTCATGCCGGGAAAGACTTCGATGTGGGCTTGCGGGCAGAGGGAGAGGATGTGCTTCACTTGCGGTTTGGCGACAAAGGCTTCTTTGGTGCCGTACCAGAAATGGATGTCTGCGCTGTGGATGGCGTTGAGGCGGTTGGTATAGACCGACTTGTAGCCGTCCACCACGGCTTGCGTTCCGCCGAAGGGCCAGACCTTCTTGCACTCGTCCAGCAGGACATCGAAATAATGCGAACGGAAAACCGCTTTCCAGAACCCCGTCCAGTGGTAACACGTCCATACATTTGCCGCCTGATAGTAGCGTAGCGGATTGACGAGCCACCGCGGCAAAGGCAGCAGCGGCGCGGCATTGAGGATGGCATGGTCGATGGTCAACTCGTTACGCTCCAAGACACGCGAGAGGATCTTACCGCCCAGCGAAAGCCCGTACGCGCAGTTCAGATGTCCGTCGAAATGCGCTTTTATATAGGCGATGACTTGTGCGGCTTGGTCGTCCACGGACGTGAAGCGCGTGTGCCTGCCGAACGTGAAACCGTCCACTTCGGCTGCAATGATACGGAACTTGTCTTCCGTCAGGCGAATGAGCGGAAGGAATATCTCGTACGACACTCCCAGACCGGGAATGAGCAGCAAAGTCGGGGATTTTTCTGTGCCAAAGAGTTGGAAATTCATCTTACCAAATAATCTGTGTGCAAAGGTACAACAAAAAATCCGAATACGCAAGCAAAATACGGACTCATGCGCACTTTTTTGCCCAAATACTTGCACATGTCGAGAAAAAACAGTAACTTTGCACTCCCAATTGAGAATAACAAACATTTTAACTATTTAATTCTATTAAAACAAGTACTAAAATTCTGATATGCCTCGCGGGTATTGCCCTCGTGGTACTGGGTGCGCTCTGTATCATCTATCAGGGCAGCACCCTCGTTTCGTTGGCATGGGCGTTCGGCCTGATGCTTATCATCAGCGGTTGCAGCACCTTTGGTGCGTGGGCTACTCTCCGCGCTATCAATCCGTTCAGCGGACTGACTTTCCTCGCTGCTTTGTTGCAGGTATTCCTCGGCGTGGCAATCATCATCATGCCGGCTCCGCTGGCTGTGGCTCTGCCGTTCATCTTCGCTTTCTGGGTGTTCTATGAGGGCCTGAACCTGATGCTGGACTCGTTCAACTACAAGAAACTCGGTTTCCGCCGTTGGTGGGTGCTCTGCCTGCTCGGCGTGCTGGCTATGTGCGGCGGTTGCTACTGCTTCTTCTGCGATCCGTCCATCTCGGCTGCTACCATCGCCTGGCTTGTAGGTATCGGTATCATCGCCGACGGTATCGGCAACTGGGTTAAAGTGGCTGCTGTCAACCGCGTAGAGAAGAAACTCAACAAACTGGCAGACCGCTTCCACCAAGTCATCGACATCGAGGATGTAGAGGAAGTGAAGTAAGTTTTCAGCTGTCAGTAATCATAGCTATCAGCCGTCAGGTCGTATGACGCTGGCGGCTGTTTTTATGTGAACTTGTCGGTCTTGGCACGGATTTTGCTACTGTCCATGTGCAACTAAAATTATTCGGAACTATGAAAAAGATATTCAGATTTTTAGGCGTCGTGCTGCTCATTGCAGCAATCAGCGCCGGAACAACACTCGCTGTCTTGAAATACAGCAATCCACAATCTTCAAATCTTCAAATTCTCAAATCCTCAAATGATTCCACCGGAATCCCTGCGGCATATAGCCGCTTCGCGTCTCTTCCGCAGGCAGGAGAGACGGATTTTACGCAGGCTGCCGAGCTGTCCGTCAATGCGGTTGTCCATGTCAAGACGACCTACCGCAACCAGGTCTCCTCGCAGCAGATGGACCTCTTTGAGTTCTTCTTCGGCCGTCCGGGACAGCAACGCGAAATGCCGGCGCAGCAGGCGTCCGGTTCGGGTGTCATCATCTCCGAGGACGGATATATCGTCACCAACAACCATGTCATCGACCGTGCGGACCAGATTCAGGTTGTCCTCAACGACAAACGCGAGTACACGGCAACGCTGGTGGGTACGGACCCGAACACGGACATCGCGCTCCTGAAAATCGAAGAGATAGGTCTGCCGGTAATCCTGATGGGCAACTCCGACGACCTGCGTGTCGGCGAATGGGTGCTGGCGGTCGGCAATCCGTTCAACCTCACTTCGACCGTCACGGCAGGTATCGTGTCCGCCAAGGCGCGTAACATCAATATCCTCAACGCGGAGATGAAGATTGAGTCGTTCATCCAGACCGACGCAGCCGTCAACCCCGGCAACTCCGGCGGCGCGCTGGTTAACACACGCGGTGAGTTGGTGGGTATCAACACCGCCATCGCTTCGCAGACCGGTTCGTATTCGGGCTACAGTTTTGCAGTGCCGACAAGTATCGTGCAGAAAGTGGTGAGCGACATCCGCCAGTATGGCGTTGTGCAACGCGCTATCCTCGGCGTGCAGATGCGTGAGATCACGTCCGAGTTGCAGAAAGAGAAGAAACTCAGCACGTTACAAGGTGCATACGTGGAACGTGTTGTGCCGGACGGTGCGGCAGAGAAAGCAGGCATCAAGAGCGGCGATGTGATCACGCGTGTTGACGATGCGGCTGTCAAGACCGGCACCGACCTGCAGGAACATATCGGTCGTCATCGTCCGGGCGACGTAGTGAGTGTGACGCTGCTCCGTGATGGCAAAACAATGACCGTTCAGGCTACGCTCACCAACCGCGAAGGCGGTACAGGTGTTATCTCTGCCGAGGACAAAGCGTCCGTCCTGGGTGCTACCTTCTCCGAACTGACCGATGCGCAGAAAGAGCGCCTGGGTATCAATTACGGTTTGCAGATCAAGTCGCTCAAGGCTGGCAAACTGAAGAGTGCCGGTGTACCCTCGGACTTCATCATTCTGAAAGTCAACAACCGCTCCGTGCGCACCGAAGAAGACCTTGACGACATCGTTCGCCGTGCCAATTCCGCCTCCGAGCATGACCGTGTCCTCTTCATCACCGGCTGCACTCCCCAAGGCCGCATCCGCTACTACGCTGTCAATTTGGCAGAGTAAAAGATGCACGATTATTAAGAAATAGTGGGCAACCATTTATTGGCTGCCCGCTATTTGCATATTCACTTTTTCTTTCAGAGAAAGTTATTACATCACAATATTGACAATCCTGCCGGGAACGACGATGACCTTTTTAGGCGTGTTGCCGGCGAGATATTTGGATGTGTCTTCGTGGGCGAGGACAAGTTTCTCTACTTCGTCTTTCGGGGTGTCCTTCGGGCACTCGAGCGTGAAACGCACCTTGCCGTTGAACTGAACAGGGTACTTCTGCGTGTCCTCAACCAAGTACGCCTCGTTGCACTCCGGCCAGGAGGCGTTTACCACAAACTGGCCTTCGACTTTCGACTTTTGACTTTCGACTTCTTGGCATCTATGCCACATTTCTTCTGCAATATGCGGAGCGTACGGAGCGAGAAGAACCGCTATCGGCTCCAGGATAGCACGCTTGTTGCACTTGAGCGCGCTCAATTCGTTCTGCGCGATCATGAAGGCAGGGATGGAAGTATTGAACGAAAAGTTCTCGATGTCCCACGTGATCTTCTTAATGAGCTTGTGCAGACTCTTGAGTTCTTCTTTTGTCGGTTCTTCGTCGGTGATCGTCTCGTACATGTTCCACAAGCGGCGGAGGAAACGATGCACGCCATCAATGCCGTTCGTGTCCCATGGTTTGGACATCTCCAGCGGGCCAAGGAACATCTCATACAGACGCAGCGTGTCGGCGCCGAACTTGGCAATCACGTCATCGGGATTGACCACATTGAACATCGACTTCGACATCTTCTCTACCGCCCAGCCGCAGATATACTGCTTTGCGCCGGCGGTGTAGCCCGTCAGTTCGGACGACGTGCCGTCCGCAAAGACGAACTCGGCGTTCTTGAACTCCGGCATCCATGCACGGAACGCGTTGATGTCCAACACGTCGTTGTTGACGATATTCACGTTTACGTGAATCGGTTGCACTTTGCCCTTGTATTCGGGGTTCTCGATGAGGTTGTACGAGATATAGAGGTTGCCCGTCGCACCTTCGCCGATATAGCGATACACGAAATTCGAGCGGCCCTGGATCATACCTTGGTTTATCAACTTCTTGAACGGTTCGTCCTCGCAGATATAGCCGAGGTCGTAGAGGAACTTGTTCCAGAAACGGCTGTAAATCAGGTGTCCCGTGGCGTGCTCGGAACCACCGAGATAGAGGTCCACCTGCCGCCAGTAAGCGTTCACGTCCTTATCGACCAGCGCTTTGTCGTTGTGCGGGTCCATGTAACGCAGGTAGTACGCCGACGAGCCTGCGAAGCCCGGCATCGTGCAGAGTTCCAAGGGGAAGACGGTCTTGTTGTCAATCAGGGCTTTCTCCACTACTTTCCTGTTCTTCTCGTCCCATGCCCAAATAGCGGCATTTCCCAACGGTGGTTCGCCGGTCTCGGTGGGCTTGAAGTCCGAAACTTCCGGCAGTTCGAGCGGCAGACACTCTTCGGGCAGCGTATAAGGCATGCCGTCTTTATAATAAACAGGGAACGGTTCGCCCCAGTAACGCTGGCGACTGAAGATAGCGTCGCGCAGACGGTAATTGACTTTCACGCGACCGATACCGGTGTTCGTGATATATTCCTTCATGGCTTGAATAGCCTCTTTGACCTCCATGCCGTTCAGGAAACCCGAGTTGATCATCTTACCTTCCTTCGCGTCGAACGACTCTTCGCTCACGTCGGCGCCCTCAATCAACGGAATGATCGGCAGGTTGAAATGTTTCGCGAAGGCGTAGTCGCGGCTGTCGTGCGCCGGTACAGCCATGATAGCACCTGTGCCGTAGCCCGCGAGCACATAGTCGGAGATAAAAATAGGTATCTCGCCTTGCGTGAGCGGGTTGATAGCGTACGAACCCGTAAACACACCCGTCACACGACGGTCGGCGATACGCTCGCGCTCCGTACGGTTCTTGCAGCGGGTGAGGTAAGCCTCCACTTCCTCTTTCTGCTCCGGCGTAACCACCCGTTGTACATACTCGCTCTCCGGTGCCAGCACCATGAATGTCACACCATAAATCGTGTCCGCACGGGTGGTGAAGATGGTGAACGGTGCGTCCTGGCCTTTGACGGTGAACTGCATTTCTGCTCCTTCGGAGCGACCGATCCAGTTGCGTTGGGTCTCCTTGAGCGATTCTGTCCAGTCGATGCGATCCAAGCCCTCCAATAGACGTCCGGCATAAGCGCTCACGCGCAGACACCACTGGCGCATGACGCGCTGCTCCACGGGATAACCGCCGCGGACGGATAGTCCTTCGGAAACCTCGTCGTTGGCAAGCACCGTTCCGAGTTTCGGACACCAGTTGACCTTGGTGTCTGCGAGGTACGCAATGCGGTAGTTCATCAGCCGCTCCTGTTTCTCGCGCTCGGAGAGCGTAGCCCATTTCGGGTCGTTGGCCTCGAACTCTGCTATGAGTTTAGAGATCGGCTGTGCCTTTTGGGTTTTGGGATCGAAATAGGAGTTGAACATCTGAATGAATGCCCATTGGGTCCATTTATAGAACTTCGGATCGCAAGTGCGCACCTCACGGTTCCAATCGTAGCAGAAACCGATCTTCTTAAGCTGCGAGATATAACGGTCGATGTTCTCGAAGGTGGTCTTCTCCGGGTGTTGACCGGTCTGGATGGCATATTGCTCTGCCGGCAGACCATAGGAGTCAAAGCCCATGGGGTGAAGGACGTTGAAACCTTTGAGACGTTTGTAACGCGAATAGATATCACTTGCGATATACCCTAATGGGTGGCCGACATGCAAGCCGGCACCCGAAGGGTAGGGGAACATATCGAGCACGTAGTAATGGGGCTTGTCGGACTCATTGGAGACGGTATAAACGCCTTCCTTGTCCCAGGCCTTTTGCCAACGGCTCTCAATATCAGAAAAATTGTAATCCATTTATATTATAAGAGTTTTTTTACTTGCTCGTAAACATTCTGTGCCGTGAAGCCGAGTTTCTCATCGAGTACCTTGTACGGTGCCGAGAAACCGAAACTCTCCAGACCCCAGATAGCGCCGTTCTCGCCTACGAGTCCTTCGAGCGTGCAAGGCAGACCGGCGGTCATACCGAAACGCTTGATACCCTTTGGCAGCACTTCGTCCTGGTATTTCTTATCTTGCTCGCGGAACAGACCTTCGGACGGTACGCTGACGATTTGCAGACGGATACCCTCTGCTCGGAGCAGTTCGGCTCCTGCGAGCAGGGTAGAAACTTCGCTTCCCGAAGCAAGCATAACTACTTGCGGATTCTCGTCTTTTGAAACGATGTATGCACCTTTGCGGAAACCTTCGAGGTTCACATTCGGAACCGGAGCGATGTCCTGACGGCTGAGAATGAGCGCCGTCGGCGTGTTGGTGTTCTCAATCGCTAAACGCCATGCGAGGGTCGTCTCCTCAGCGTCCGCCGGACGGAGCACGAGCATCGACGGCTTGCCACTATGGTTGTGCAGTTTCTCCATGAGACGGATCTGTGCTTCTTGTTCTACGGGTTCGTGGGTCGGACCATCTTCACCTACGCGGAAAGCGTCGTGCGACCAGATGAACTTCACCGGTAACTCCATGAGGGCAGCCATACGTACCGCGGGTTTCATATAATCGCTGAAGACGAAGAACGTACCGCAAGCCGGGATGATACCGCCGTGAAGCGCCATTCCGATCATCACACAAGCCATCGTGAGTTCGGACACGCCAGCTTGCAAGAACTGACCCGAGAAATCACCTTTCTTGAGGGCATGGGTCTTCTTGAGGAAACCGTCGGTCTTGTCGGAGTTCGAGAGGTCAGCGGACGAAACAATCATATTGCCCACGTTCTCTGCCAAGAAGCCAAGCACCTTGCCGCTGGCATTACGCGTAGCATCACCTGCTTTCTGCTCGATCAGACTCCAGTCTACACACGGCGTCTCGCCGGATAGGAAGGTCTCGTACTCGTTGGCAGCGAGCGGGTTCTTCTCTTTCCAGTCGTGGTATTGCGCATATTTCTTATTGCACAGGTCACGCAACTCAATCGCGCGATCTTCGTACAGTTTCTGTACTTCCGGGAAGATCTGGAACGGGTCTTCGGGATTACCGCCAAGATGCTCGATGGTCTTCTCAAAGGACGCACCGGCCTTGCTGAGCGGCGCTCCGTGGGTCGAACATTTGCCTTCCCAGTTAGCACCTTCTGCCGTTACGCAGCCCTTACCCATGGTCGTATGACCGATGATGATAGAAGGACGACCTTTCTCTGCTTTCGCTTTGATGATCGCTTCGCGAATCGCGTCGGGGTCGTTGCCCGGGATTTCTTGTACATACCATCCCCATGCTTTGTATTTTGCTGCTACATCTTCTGATGTTACTTCACCGCAACCCGTCGAAAGTTGGATAGTGTTAGAGTCATAGAACATGACTAAATTGTCAAGTCCGAGATGCCCTGCCAGGCGACCTGCGCCCTGCGAGATCTCTTCCTGCACACCGCCATCCGAGATGAACGCATAGATGGTCGGGTTGTGGATCTCGCCATAGCGCTGGTTGAACCATTTCGCAGCGATGGCTGCTCCGACAGCAAACGTGTGTCCCTGACCAAGCGGACCGGACGTGTTCTCAATCATTCGCTCGATCTCGCGCTCGGGGTGTCCGGGTGTAACCGAACCCCATTGACGGAGGTTCTTTAAATCCTCCAACGTGAATTTACCGGCTAAGCAGAGTTGTCCGTAGAGCATCGGAGCCATGTGTCCAGGATCCAGGAAGAAACGGTCACGTGCTTCCCAACCCGGGTTCTCCGGATCATATTCAAGGAACTCACTAAAGAGCACATTGATAAAATCTGCGCCACCCATGGCTCCACCAGGGTGACCACTCTTTGCTTTTTCTACTGCTGCGGCAGCCAGGATACGAATGTTATCCGCTGCACGATTCAAAAGTTGTGTCTTGTTCATAGTAATATATTTTTTTAAAATTTGTATCCCAAATAATAGTTTGCTCCCCATCCGACATTGGATCGTTCGCCAAATCCGGGGATGTATATCGGTCGCGTACTTTGCTCTTCTTTCTCACGGGTGAAGAGCAATTTCAGTCTGCCCATCCAACCCATATAGAAGCCTTTCGCGATATTGACCTGGCATCCTACGATGATCTCTCCCCAGCAATCTGTTTCCCAGTTGTTCTGTATGGCCGTTCCGACACGGATACCCACGAGCAATGCATGGGGGGACTCGGGATGTTTCTTGAGCGGATTGATGTCGCAACCGATTCGTGCAAACCCGCCTTGACCGTTATACTGTACCGAGTCGTTATGCGTCTTACCTCCGGCGTATCCCAACTCAAGAGTGGGGTAGAACCGCCGTGCCAGTTGGACGTTTACCGCCAGCTCATAATGCTGCATGTTCCAGTTGTTGAGCGCCGGCGTAAGGATGGGCGAGAGGATGTCGAATTTGATCTGTGTACCGCCGTACACTTGTTTCTTCTCTTTTGTCGGCTTTGGGGTATCTTCGACCACCGTATCCATGATCACCGTGTCTATTACGATCCGGGACGAATCGATGGTCATCGTATCCACCGTCACAATGATGGAGTCCTCCGCATATGCCGCTACGCTTAGCAGCAAAGCCATCACGATATTACATAAGCTCTTTCGCTTCACGTTTCAGTTCTTCGAGGGCTTTGTCGGTAGGAGTCGTTCCATTACTGTTAAAGGCGGTCATCAACGTGGTGGCATACACCTGTGCCGTAGCATCCTTCGGGAGCTGCGACGACATAGCGATGACGAAAGCAGCCATTTGGTCTCGGGCGTTGATGATCATGTCCCATACCTCTTCGGAGACATAGACTTGCTGACTCTGGTTATGGTCAAACTCCGCACGGATAGTCTGGAGCAAGTACTGCTGTACCTGCAACACGCTCCATGTAGTCAGCGCGTCCGGTTGGTTCTGCCGCAACTCCATGAGCATATGCTCCGGTTTGGTACGCTCCAACAGTAGCGCTAAACGTTCGTAGGCACGCAAGCGGATAGGGGAGATACTCTTCTGGCTCTCCCGTTTCAGTTCCCATTGACGTTTCTTTTCCTCGTTGCGAAACCCCGAGTACTGAATCAGCCAAAAACCGAAAATCAGTACTACGATAGTTAGAAGTATTGCAATAATTGTCGTTGTCATAACGTACTTATTCAATTTTGCCTGCAAAATTACAAAAAAAAATTGACATACACAAGAGTGTATGCCAAATTTTTGAAAATTTTCTCGTAAATCAACGGATCATATCGTCTCCGAAGAACGGTTGCAATGCTTTCGGAATACGAATTCCTTCTTCGCATTGGTTGTTTTCGAGCAGCGCCGCTACGATACGCGGGAGTGCGAGGGCAGAGCCGTTGAGCGTGTGACAAAGTTGCACTTTCTTATCCTCTGCACGGCGGTAACGGCACTTGAGGCGGTTGGCCTGATAGGTGTCGAAATTAGACGTGGAGGATACCTCCAACCAACGATGTTGTGCTTCGGAATACACCTCAAAGTCATAGCAGAGCGCCGCCGTAAACGACATATCTCCACCGGAGAGACGAAGGATACGATAGGGCAGTTCCAGTTTCTGGAGCAGACCTTCTACGTGCTCAAGCATCTCTTTGTGCGAAGCGTCCGAATGTTCGGGTGTGTCGATACGTACGATCTCGATCTTGGAGAACTCATGCAGACGGTTCAAACCGCGTACATCCTTGCCGTACGAACCCGCCTCGCGACGGAAACACTCTGTGTAGGCGCAGTTCTTGATGGGCAGTTGTGCCTCGTCGATGATGACGTCGCGATAGAGGTTTGTAACCGGTACTTCAGCTGTCGGGATAAGGTAGAGGTCATCCACTTCGCAGTGGTACATCTGACCCTCTTTGTCCGGCAACTGACCTGTTCCGTAACCCGATGCAGCGTTGACTACGGTCGGCGGCATGATCTCCGTATAACCGGCTTTGTTGGCTTCCGCGAGGAAGAAATTGATGAGCGCCCGTTGGAGACGTGCACCTTGACCGATATAAACGGGGAAACCTGCACCCGAGATCTTGACGCCGAGGTCGAAATCAATGAGGTTGTACTTCTTTGCCAACTCCCAGTGGGGAAGCTTTGCTTCGTCGTTGTTGACCTCACCTACCCAGGTGCCGACGGTGTCACCACCGTGGTGGGGTACGTTGGATTTAACCACGAGATTATCCTCTGCGCATGCGCCTTCGGGCACAATGTCGTAGGGTACGTTCGGAATGGTAAGCAGCAACTTGGTTTGCGCCTCTTCCGCTGCGGCCATTTTCTCGTCGTACTCGGCGATTTGTGCTTTGAGGGCACCGGTCTGCGCTTTGGCTGCTTCCGCCTCGTCACGCTTACCTTGCGCCATGAGCATACCAATCGACTTGCTGATCTTATTCATTTCAGCAGCTGCCGCATCTTTGAGTTGCTGCGCCGACTTACGCTCTCCATCAAGACGAAGCACTTCGTCGATTGCCTCTTGGGCGCCTGAGAAGTGCTTCTTGTTGAGACCGGCAATGACTTTCGCCTTGTCGTCGTAAATTTGTTTAAGAGTTAACATATTTACGCCTCTACCGGTTGAATGGAAACGTACGATTTGTTGTCGCGTTTCTTGCGGAACGTTACGATTCCGTCGCAGAGAGCGAACAATGTGTGGTCGGAACCCATACCCATGTTTTCACCCGGGTTGTGAACGGTACCGCGTTGACGTACGATAATGTTACCTGCCTTTGCGAATTGACCACCAAAGATCTTCACGCCAAGACGTTTGCTTTCTGATTCACGGCCGTTCTTAGAACTACCGACACCTTTCTTGTGAGCCATACTGGTTGTCCTTTCTTTTTAAGCAATAACAATTTCTTTAACAATTACGTTGGTGAGATCCTGACGGTGACCGTTCAGTTTGCGATAACCTTTACGACGTTTCTTGTGGAAAACAAGCACTTTGTCGCCGCGGCACTCGTTGTCGAGCACTTCGCAAACTACTTTCGCACCTTTTACATAAGGAGCACCTACTTTTACTTTACCCTCGTTGTCCAGGAGCAATACGTTCTCAAATTCAACGGTTGCGCCTTTCTCGAGCTCGTTCATTCGATTGATGAACAGTTTTTTGCCAGCTTCTACTCTAAACTGCTGGCCTTTCATTTCTACAATTGCGTACATGTGTACAATACTGTATTTTTAATTAGGGCGGTGCGGCGTCCCGTACTCTGACGAGAACTTAATCTAAGCCTATCCGCGAAAAGCATAAATTGCTATTTTTTCTCAAGCATTACTGCTTTCGACGAAAAAAGCGTGCAAAATTACACTTTTTTTTTGATATGTGCAAATTTTTTTGTAACTTTGCAGCGTTTTTTTGAAAAATGATGCCTGAATTGAGCAAAATAGAACGTTTAAGAATATGAGAAAAGCAATAATTTTCGCCGCATTGGGTGTTACGATGACGCTGGCGGCACAGAAACAGAACACAGCGTATTTGGCGTATATTGACCAATGGAAATCGACGGTGGTAGAGAATCAAAAGGACTATGGTATACCGGCTTCGATTATCATGGCGCAGGCACTGTTAGAATCGGGTGCCGGCCAGAGTGAGTTAGCCGTGAATGCAAACAACCATTTCGGAATCAAGTGTACGAATGAGTGGTTTGGCGGTGTGTATTACAAAGATGATGACCGTAAAGGCGATTGTTTCCGTCAGTATGGTAACGCTGCGGAGTCTTTTAAGGATCATGCGTTGTTTCTCCAGCGCCCGCGTTACACGACCTGTTTTGAGATTGCGATTGCGGACTATGAGGGTTGGGCGTACCGTTTGAAAGCCTGCGGTTATGCCACCGATCCGAACTATGCGCCGAAGTTGATCAAGATCATTGAAGATTATCGTCTTGATACCTTGGCTGCCGCGTCGAAAGAACATATCGCAGCCGGTGGAGCCGCAGTTGCAGGAGCTGCTGCAGCGCAGGCAATGCCGGAGAGAAAGCGTCCTTTGAAGGCAGAAGTGGTTCGTCGTTCAGAGCCGATTATGGTTATCCATAACGATCCCGAACCGGAGTATGTAGTGCCACTGACGGCCAAAGAGGAGCGCGATAGTTTTTTGATTATGCACCCCAAGAAACGCTATAACGGTGTGGCTTATGTGCTTGCGCGTGAGGGTGACACGTACGCGAACGTGGCGTTCCGTTTGAACGTGCGCGAGCGTGATTTGCGCGAAGATAACGATGCCCTGGGACGTGAGTTGATGCCGGGAGACCGTATCTATCTGTCTGCCAAGAAGAATGTGGGCAATAAAGATTTTGTCTGGACGCATACAGGACTGTCGGTATGGCAGTTGTCGCAAGAGGAAGGAGTATCGCTTGAAGCGATTCAGAAACTGAATGAACTGGATCCTCAGATTCGTTCTTTCCGTACTCGGCAACGTATCTATCTTCGTAAAGTGAAGCAGGAGAATGACTTCCGCTAAGACACAATCTATTTCCGATGCGCTGGTCTCTTATTTGAGAGAGAGCGGCTTGGAACAGTCTGTGCTGGATGTACAGATCGAGGAAGTGTGGCCACAAGTGATGGGGGATGTCGTTACTCGTCTCACGCGAAGTGTAGAGGTGCGTGACGGGATGTTGTATGTGCGCGTTAACTCCGCGGCGCTTAAGACGCAGTTGTTTGAGAACCGCTTTGAGATGGTACGTAAGTTGAATGAAGCGGTAGGCGCCAAGGCGATACGTGATTGTCGTATTTTGGGTTAATTCGTTGACTTGTTTTATCCGAATAACATAGAGCAAAAGATTGACTTCACGGTTATCCGTGAGGAGTTGAATCGTCGTTGTACTTCGACCTTAGGTCGTGAGCGGGTGGAGGCGATGCAGATGGAGACGGACTACGACACGGTGTGCCGATTGTTGCTGTTGACGGATCAGATGCGTGCAGCGGAATCCGATCCGATGCTGACTTTCCCGCTTGGCGATATCCGCGACATGCGCGAAGGGATTGCGCGTATCCGTATTGCGGGTTTGTTTCTGGACGAAGCCGAACTGGATGATTTGCGTAAGACACTTTCCTATGCGGTAGAGTTGGAGCGGTTCTTTAGCGAACTGGATGAAGCTAAGTACGCATTGCTCAAGGAACTTCCGAACAATCTGAATAACCAGAGTGTTCCGAATCATCTGAGTTCTTTAGTCAAAGAGATAGACCGTATCTTAGATCGATATGGTAAGTTAGCAGATAATGCTTCTCCTGAGTTGGCGCGTATTCGCAGGGAAATGACCAACCTGCAGGGTTCGGTAGGACGAACGTTGGCATCTATATTACGCCAGGCAAAAGCAGACGGATTTGTAGAAGCGGATGCGGCACCGACGCTCCGTGAAGGGCGATTGGTGATTCCGGTATCACCGGCTTTCAAACGGAAGGTTGGCGGTATCGTGCATGACGAGTCCGCAACGGGTAAGACGGTGTATATTGAACCACAACAGGTGGTGGATGCCAACAATCATATCCGTGAGTTGGAAGGTGCGGAACGTCGTGAACGCTTACGAATCCTCACCGCTGTGACGGATAGTCTGCGACCGAATACGGATTTGATTCTGGCCAGTCAACGAATGTTGGCAGAAGTGGATTTTTTGCGTGCTAAAGTGAGTCTGGCGCAAACGCTGCATGCAATTCGTCCGGAGTTGATTAATGAGCCGCTTTTGGAATGGTCGGAAGCCCGTCATCCGGTGTTATGGTTGCACTATGCGCCGCAAGGCAAGACCGTGGTGCCGCTGACGATACGACTTAATCGTGCGGCCAACCGAATGCTTGTTATTTCCGGTCCTAATGCCGGAGGTAAGTCGGTATGCCTGAAGACGGTGGCTTTGCTGCAATACATGCTACAATGCGGGCTCTTAGTGCCGGTAGCGGAACAGAGTAGGGCCGGTTTGTTTGAGCAGCTAATGATTGATATCGGAGACGAACAATCGATACAGGATGAGTTATCGACCTATTCATCGCACCTGCGAAACATGCGGGCGTTCGTGAGACAAGCGGATGAGCGGAGCCTGATTCTTATTGATGAGATGGGAACGGGTACCGAACCGTTGATAGGTGGGGCGATTGCCGAGGCGATATTAAAGGAATTGGTGCAGAAGCAGGTTTTCGGTATTATTACCACGCACTACACGAACCTAAAGCATTTTGCCGAAGAGACGGAAGGGGTGGTGAATGGTGCGATGCTATATGACCGCGGTCAGATGCGTCCGCTGTTTCAGTTATCGATAGGTCAAGCCGGCAGTTCGTTTGCCATCGAAATAGCTCGTCAGACCGGGTTGGGAGAGTCCATCATCCAATACGCAACGGAACTGGTAGGTGAAGAACATATCGACTACGACAAGCAGCTGCAGGATATCGCGCGAGACAAGCGGTACTGGGAGAATAAGCGTCAGGCGATACGTCAAAAAGAGAAAGCACTGGAGGCGAAGATAGCCGACTATGAAGAGCGTTTGGCAGGGGTCAAACAGCAGAAGAAAGCGATCTTGGAACAAGCGCGCCAAGAGGCAGCTGAGTTGTTACAGCAATCCAATGCGACGATTGAACGCACTATTCGCGAGATAAAAGAAGCGAAGGCGGATAAACAAAAGACCAAAGAGGCACGCGCCAAGGTAGAAGCTATGAAAGAGCAAGTAGGGAAACCGAAGGCGCTTAAAGACTTTAAAGATCTGAAGGTGCTGAAGAACACTGTTCCTGTTGCGCCTTCTTCTACCGCTTCTATCGTTCGTCAGCGCACCTTGTCTTTCGTGCGCACCTTGGATTTGAGGGGTTATCGTGCTGATGAGGCCCTGGAGAAACTGATTGCATATATGGACGATGCCTTGATGGTAGGTGCGGGAGAGGTGACTATTCTGCATGGCACAGGTACAGGCGCATTGAAACAGTTGACGCGTGATTACCTGAATAACTTGAATAGACAACGCCGTAAACGCGGATTAGTGTCTTTGGATTTCGGGGACGGAGACGTGAATCATGGTGGTGCGGGATTAACGGTGGTCAAAATTTAGATTATAAAATTTTACATATGAAGAAATTTTTCCTTTTAGGTGTGCTGCTGTTGGCATTGCCGTTAGGCGCGAAGGAGTATATCTCCATCGACGGCGGGCATAACTTACGTGGCTTTGGAGAGGAACGTTATAGTGTGTCCTTCGCGGCAGAGTATGCGTATAACCGAACTTGGGAGCATATGGCGAATGTGGACGTAATGGCGCATATGCCGGTTGTTAAGAACGTACAACTTGATGCTCGGATGCAGTACCAGTCTGCGAATGTATTTACCGGAGCGGTGGTGTTGCGACCGACGATAGACCTGCCGGTAGGACAGTTGTTTGCTGAGACGGAGTTGTTGTGTAAAGCTGTGATGCGCAATCGGATGAGCGATTATTGTGCGGCTTTGTCCGTGGGGTGGCGTTTTGACTATGTATCGGTGCAGATCGGTGGTTTTGCCCGTGTAATGGACAGTTGGGATTATGATTGGCACTCGACGGATAAGTATCAGGCGGAGCCGTTTAACCTGCTGTATCGTTTGGAAGTTTTCTGCCGTCCGCAAACGAATAACTGGAACATCTCTGTCGGGTTGAGTAATAAAGATGATTGGCAGATGGAGCGGATGTGGCAACCTATGTTTCTGTTAGGTGGTCGCTACGATATCGATGATCATTGGCGTGTACACTTGGACGGTCAGATGAAGATAACGGGTATGTTTCACTTGAACGCTACTTTTTACGCAGCTTACCTGCGTGCAGGGTTCACTTATCAGTTCTAAACTATGAAAAAGATATACTATATGGCATTATTGGGGCTCGCATGTGTGGCATGTAACCCCAACTACGATATGATAGGTATGATCAACGGCACGAGTCCGGAGATTGCGCAACGTTTTAAGGAATCGCGTCATTTCAGCGATTCGGTGGGTGTAGTGCACCTACAGATGCCGAAGAATTACCGTATTTTCGTTTGCACGGACAGTCATATCGACTCTACGCATTACGGATTGGCAAAGTTCATTCACCTCTATAAGGCTGATACGATGCCGCATATGTGCCTGTATCTGGGAGACTTGATTAATGCACAAGGCTATTTTCCCCATGCAGATAGCATCTTACATTTGGAGGGCGTGATGACGAATCGTAAGGATACCATTTTTATGACCTGCGGCAATCACGATATCTACTTTAACCAATGGCATAACTGGCAAAAATATTATGGCAGTTCGACCTATTGGTTCGATACCCGCAACGGCAAGGATTTGCTGGACCTGTACATATGCCTGGATACTTCGGAAGGTACGTTAGGAACGGATCAGATGAGGTGGTTGAAGGAGTTGTTGGCTCAAAAGAAAGGCGCGGGTTATCGCCATATGATTGTCTTTTCCCACACACACTTGTTTAAACAGGACAACTCGCAAGGTCACACGTCCAATCTCTCATTGGAAGAGACCTATGAGTTGACATCTGTTTTGACGGAAGCCGGTGTGAAGTTTTATATATGCGGGCATGACCATAGCCGTGAAGTAACGGACTATGGCAAGGTGCATTATATCACCGTAGACTCAAGTACGGATGCCGAACCGGATCCGTATTACATGGTAATGGATATGGGCGAGCAGGTGAATTATCAGTTCATCAGCCTCTTGCCGATCAAGTGATCAACGGCAGTTTTTAAACGCATTCTTACCAACCTCTACTGCGGGCGCCAATACCGGCGTCCGTAAGTATTTGCAATCCATAAATGCTTCCGCTCCGATGGTCTTGAGACTGTCGTTCCATTGTACCTCGCGTAAGCTGCGGCAGTTATAAAAGGCCCCGTCTTCGATATGCTTGAGAGATGCGTTGAGTGTCACTTTCTGCAGGTTGATGCAATGCGCGAAGGCACCGCTTTGGAGTCGTTGGACAGATGCCGGCAGTTGGACTTCTTCGAGCATCTTACATTCGATGAACGCTTCCTCTTCAATCATATGGATATGATTGACGAGTGCGATGCCGCGCAGTTGTTGGCAGTTACGGAACGCCCGCACGCCGATACGGAATGTGGAGATAGGGATGTTAATCTTTTCCAGTGCCAGGCAACCGTCGAGAGCTTCATCTCCGATGGCATACAGTCCATCCGGCAGGTCGATACGGTAAAGACGCGTACAACCTTGGAATGCCTGCTTGGGGAGTGCATTGATGCCGGCAGGAATAACGATCTTGCGTAATGTCGCACAACCTGCGAAAGCCTGTTCTCCCAAATAATTGAGGGTGGGGGGCAGTTCGATGGACTCGATATTGGAACATCCTGCAAAGACGCCGGCATCGATGCGCTTTAAATGCGCAGGAAGGGTAATGGCTTTAAGACCACGACAAGAGAAGAACAGTGCGCGTTCAAGTACTTCTATTTTGTCACTCAGAATCTGCTCCTTGAGGTTAACGCAACCATAGAAAACACCTGCTCCGAGTGATTCGAGATCACGTGGCAAAAGGGCGTTCTTAAGGAGCGGACAGTTATAAAAAGCAAAGTTACCGACACTGCGAACAGAAGCGGGAATGATGACGTCCGTCAGATTCTCGCATTGGTAGAACGCAGCCGTCGGGATAGCTGTGACCGTTTCAGGAATGGTTACCGATTTGAGGTTCTTGCGATTGGCAAAAGCCCGCTCAGCGATCAAGCGGATGGGGAGCTTGTTCTTGAAAATATATTTCGCCGGCAGGTCGTTGTTGGTGGCAATCAGGCAGTCGTCAATAATGAACGCTCCTTTTTTCCATTTCTTCTCATTGAGATAGATTCCGCAACCGGTAAAGGCATCCTCGCCGATGGAAGTGATAGTGGTGGGGATAACAACTTTCTGCAGGTTCTTGCAGTCACGGAACGTCTCATGGTCGATGCGTGAGATGCAAGTGGGCAGTTCGACACGTTGGATGGCTTTATTACCTTGGAACGCACCAGCAGCAATGAGTCGGGTTCCTTCGGGTACGATGAATCGCGGCTTAATAGTCTTGTCCGTGGCAATGAGTATAGAGTCAATCCATAGACATCCGTCAACCCAATTGGTTTTGTCGAGCATAATACCCGTGCCGTCGAATGCCGAACGGTACACCCGTTGGATGGTGCGAGGCAACACGATGTTCGTGAGACTCTTGCACCCCTTGAACGCTTTATCGCCTATGGCAATGACAGTGTAGGAATGTTGCCCTACGACAATGGTCTGAGGAATGAGAATTTCACCACCGGCTTTGGGATTCAACGCAACCTCTGCCGTCAGATGGTTCTCATCAACGGTGTAGTGAATGTCCTGATACTGTGCATCTTGCGCATCAACGGTTAGTACGGCGACCAAAAGTGTCATAAACAGCGTCGCCTGTTTGAATATAGAGCACTCCATTGTGAATGAATTTTTGATTTATGAAGGGTGATTTTGTTGTTTCGTAGCGGGTGGGTATATCTACTCCCAGTTGATAGAGAATAGCGTTCTCGATGAGTTGTTTGCCGTCTGTCGTGAGATAGGTGGTAGAGTATTCGGACACGCCGATCATAATGATGTTAGAGGGTAAAATAGCCACGGATGAGGCAGTTGTTTGGGATACCGGTGAAGCCAACGTCTGCGGTGTTCCTTGGGGAAGCGTCCAATCGGTGATAGCCGTGACGGCATTGGTGTTACATTGTGCGAAGACCTGCAGTTGATTATCCGTGATGGTCAGTCCCTGAAACAGCGGATGCTGTGGTTGAGAGACCGCCATACTTAAATCCTGTGTATTGATTGCCGAACCCCATGACCAAACGTTTGGTTTGAGCAGAAAAGGTTTGAGCAGCACCATCGGTTTTTGGTAATCTCGGAGAGTTGCCAAACCGGCCGCGGACGAATTGGGTGTAGGGCTGATAACAATCAGTTCATATGCATTATAATCCACGGAAGCATCGGTGGCATCGGTCTCGATAATCCATAAGGAGTCGTTAAGGCGCAGATGTCTGAGTAGCGCTTTGTCCGCTGCGGCTCCGGGAAGGGTGACATAAGCAATCGCGTGACTGCCTTCGGGCTGAACGGAAGGGATAGTGTCTTCCGGTTCCGGATCATGGTGCTCTCCGGCGGCTTCGTAACATCCGAGATCCGGTGCATACCCGTTATATCCGAGATTGACATCTATGCCGGCATCAATAAGTCCTGATCCTTCTGTAAGATGCATAAAATCATTATCAGGCAGGTCTCCGTTACCGTTACGAGGAACCAAAACGAGAGTGGTGTCCAGCGAACGGAAATCTGCGGTCGAAACAGAGAAGCCGTTATTCCATGTGTTATGATCGATTGTTACGACATTCTTCGATCTGTAACTATCGTTGTTCTGCGAAGCGAAACTAATACAGTTTTGAATAGTGTTGACGCCGTACGCGGTGGTGAAGCCATAGTTATAGGCATTGGCATATGCAGAGTTGTTATAAAGCCACATCGTTCCGTCATTGTTGTTTTGATCAAAACCGCGGGCGCAGTTGCCTACGGCGAGACAATGATGGACAAGAAGCTTATGATCTGTATAACCGCCACCCATCTTAAAGCCGTTACCGTTACCTTGACACGGGTATTTGGCTAACGTGATTGTGACGGTTTGACCGTAACGGTCGGTCACCGTAGTCCCTACTTTGGAGTCGAACCATGACTTATCCACGCCGGTTGCACGCGGGTGATTACGCATGTCGTAATAGGGCTTACCATTCGTGAAACAGACACAGTTCTCGATAATCGTATTGGAATAGCTAACGCGCTGGAAGAAATCCCATCCGTCATCGGAGTTATTCCATGCACGACATCCGATATAGTGGTTCCCATCGCCGGTGAACTGTTTATCGGCAAAGCCATCGGCATTTTCACCGAAGTTAGCGGTCGAACCGGACATTGTCTCGTAGTCGAAGTTATCGTGACTATCCACATTCTTAATGATGTTGTTGCCTCCGTTTTTCATCTGACAACCGGTGTCTGCAGAACCATAGATATCGAGGTTTTCAAAGAGGTTATAACTGCCATAGTTGATCAGGTTGTTCTTGCCTGAGTATCGCAGCGTCAGGTTTTTGATATGGATATAAGTACAAGTGTTTTGTACTTGGAGTCCGCGTTTTCCGTAGGCCGTTTGGCGGAAATCCAGGATGGCTGCATACTTCCCGCTACGATTGATTCCTTCGTATCCGGAGATGACGATACGGTTGGCTGCAGTACCGTTAAGGTTTTGGATATTGGTGGTCAACAAATCGTACTGCCCGCTGAACAGATAAAGCGTATCTCCAGGGTTTTGCAGTAATCCTAAACCCGCGGAGAAGGAGCAGGGATTATTGAAGGAACCGTCTCCGTTTCCGTTCGGTGCAGCGTAATAGGTAGCCGCCAAAAGGCTGATGGTGAGCAGCAGAGCGCCCAAAAGCGTTAGGTATCGTTTCATGATTTTAAAAAATGGAGTTTCAAACGTATAAGGGTGTATAGGATAATCATCTTTCCTTTAAGAGAAGCTCCTGGCAAGCGGTCTTTGAGTGCCTGATAGAGACGTTGCTCAGCTTCTGGATGCCGTCGGGACGTGGTACCTTCGGGGTTAGCGGTGTAGTGGTAGCCGGCATATCGGATACGCCGACAAGTAGTATCTCGTAACCATAAATCGGTTGACCAAACGACATCTTCATAGATCATCGATGGTGTAAAATGGGCATCTTGAATGAGTTGCTTGCGATAAAGACGCATACAAGGGGAAGTGAACTGATAGCGGTTGCGTGGAACAAGATTTTCATTGTATCCGCTTTGCACATAGTCGACACCCTCTATGGCATTCAGATGGCGCTCGCACCAATCGGAGGCGATATAGTCATCGGCATCGACAAAAGCAATAAACTCACCCTTAGCATGCTGCATACCCGTATTACGTGCAACCGATTGTCCGGCGTTGGATTGGTGATAGACTTCAATACGCGAATCTTTTCGGGCGTATTCCTGTGCGATCTCCAAACATCCGTCAGTGCTTCCGTCATCTACCAAGATGATTTGCAGATCGGCATAACTCTGATGAATCAGACTGTCGATGCAGGTCTTCAAATAGCGCTCGGCATTGTATATGGGAACAATGATAGAGATCATAAGAGGGCTTCTATTTGTTTCGATTGATATTGACGGGTAAAAAGTTGTTTGTTTTGCACCGCTTGGCGTGTGTAGCTGTTGCGTTGCCACTCGTGGTATTGGTTCAACACAAAGTCAGCCACTTCTTGAACATTGGTTCCTGCGAGACCTGCGTGGGTCTCTTCAATCACCTGTGCCAAACACTCTTCATCGCTGCGCACACAGAGCACGGGTTTCTCAACACCAAGTGCCTCATAGAATTTGGTGCCCATGATGCCGTGTGCTCCTTCAGGAGTACTTTGGCAGGTCAGCACAAGTAGTATTGACGAACGGTGCAAGAGTGGTAGTAATTGGTCTTTGGGAATATACCCGCTAATGGAGCATATGTCCTGCAGATGATACTTTTGTACAAGTTCGGTTAGCGGCGTAATGGAAGTTTGGTCGATATGGAAAACCAACTCAATATCGGATGGCTGTATCTGCTTTGTGGCGAGTAGTTGCTGCAAGGCTTCCAAAAGAAGTCGCGGATCACGGAAATCGAGATCATAGATCTTGCCGCTATAGGAGAGGATGAACTTACTCTCTTTGATTGTTTCGGGGTAGAACTCCATCTCGTCAAATCCGTTGTAAATCAGGTGCGTATTCGGATTATATCTGCTGAGCAGTTCCCGGTGCCAAGGAGAAATAGTAATGACTGCCTTGGCTTCTGTCAGCACGTGATTTCGCAAGCGAAGATTATGCGCGGTGAAAAGCCGGTGCACCCAACTGTTGATGATCTTGAAATGCGAGACGGTATGCGTATTATAAGGAACAGCACCCCATTGTTCGGCAATGTCCCGCAAGTCAATACAATACGGTTTATGGTATTTCTTTGCCAGACGAAAGGTCGTTTGCAGCGGGAAATAGTAACAAGTGCTGCAGAAGATAGTATCGTATTGTGCCACGTCCACTGTTTTCTCGATGAATGCCTGAAAATGACGTTCCCGTGCACTGAATAGTTTGTCTGCCATATAACGCCAATGCTTGTTACCGGATTGGTAATAAGCTGTTTGATACCAATGCCCGAAATCTGTCGAGAATGCCAGAACTCCCTGTTCACGGTCGCTAAACACATCGCAGGTGTAACCCTTGTCACAGAGGTAGTGACAAAGGCTGACCACGCGGGGCGCGAATGCGGGCGGGGCAATGCTGTCGGTTAGTATCAGAATGCGTTTGGACATAGGATGCGTAGTATCTGTTGTGCGCTATGCCCGTCGCCATATTCGTCAATGGGTTGTTGCGCAAAGGATTGATTTAGTGCTTGTAGGATGGTTTGGGTATCCGTGCCGGCTAAATGATTCCAGCCTGCTAGAACGGTCTCCGTCCATTCGGTTTGTTCACGGAGCGTGATGCAAGGAGTACGTTGGAAATAGGCCTCCTTCTGCATGCCTCCGGAGTCGGTAATAATGTATCGCGCGTTTCGTTCGAGTGCCAACATCTCCCGATAACCGACCGGTTCAATAATGCGGATGTTCGTAGCTTGTGCCAGCAACTGTTGCAGAGCCGGTGACGAGTTGACAGTTTTGGCGGTATGGGGGTGCAAAGGTAAGAGAACCGACATCGGGATTTGTGCGAGTGCTTGTATAATCGCGGTTAATGCCGGTACGTTCTCTGCCGTGGCAGCACGGTGGATGGTGGCCAAAACAAACTGTTTAGATTGCAGGTCATAACGCTTGAGTAACTCCCGTTGTTCCTGTTCGTCTGGCATAAAAAGCAGTGCGGCATCGTACATTACATCCCCGACCAAGTAGTTCTGCTCTGTCAGCCCTTCCGCTTGGAGATTTGTCATCGCTGTGCTGGTGGGGCAGAATCGCCATGTAGCGATACGGTCGGTGAGAATACGGTTATTCTCTTCGGGCATCGAGTTGTTGAAACTACGCAGTCCGGCTTCGATATGGGCGACGGGAATAGTTAATTCGTGTGCGGCTTCTGCTCCGGCGAGGGTGGAGTTGGTGTCTCCGTACACGATAACGATATCCGGTTGCTCGGATTCCAGAATAGGCGTAATCGCCTTTTTCATGGCAGAAATGTCATTGCCGCAGGCAAGGTGCCATTTGGGAGCAGGCAGGTCGAGTTGGCTAAAGAAAAGTGCACTCATGTTCGGGTCATAGTGCTGCCCGGTATGAAGGAGGTACTCCTCCATATCCGCACCGGTCGCCGCTATCTGCCGGATAGCGTGACTGATGACAGCCGCTTTGATAAATTGCGGACGAGCGCCTATGACGGTGATGATTTTCATGAGAGCAGCGCCAGTAACTTGGGATATAAACTGCGATGGTAGGTTTCGTCGGTGAAGATGCTGTTATGCCATAGCAGGCAGAGGTCGCCATGATGCATCTTGACCTTGGCAATCAATTGTTCGCACAGGAAATACGCCTCATCTTCGGTAAGATCCATATAGTTCTCTTGACTGAGCGTGTTGTCCATCACAATGAGCGGATGAAGGGTGAGATCCGTCAGTTTGTAGGTATAGGGATTGATCCACCGAACGGCACGGGAGGTCTGTAGTCGGAAACCAGCTTGATCTGCAAAAGCCATTGTGAAATCATCCGTATAGCCGGCAGCAGCCAGACGTTTGAGATGACTGATGGAGCCGCGTAAGTAATGGGTGCGGAACATGCGGCTGTATTGGATCTTGGGGATATCTAAGTAATAGCTGCCGTGCACTCCCAGATAGACATTGTTATGCCGTAGCATATGTTTGAGTTGTTTCCAATCGCGTCCGCACAACGGATACTGCGGGTAGTCATACCCCTTGCCGGAGGTGCGTTTGACGAAATAGATCACTTCTGCGTTCGGTACGCGTGCATCTTGTTCCATCATCCAAGGGAAGGTGTAGATGGGGTCATTGTGAATGTCATGTAGCGAGGCCAGTACCGCTTTGGCCTCTCCGCGCTTGATTCCCCCTAACGCACCACGCAAGGAGCGATAACGGGAGATGGCATCAATGTCGTGGGTAAGGTAGATATGACCGAATCCGGGGGAAGAAACAGGGAGATTGAGCAATTTAAGCAATAGGCGTGCATGCTCATCCAGACTCGGTATCTGGAGTCGGTTGTTCTGCCCTAAGATCGAGTACTCGGCCAAGAAACGGTCGTGCGCATCGCGCTGGGTATTGAACGTCTCTTCGGCACGGGATGTGAAAAAGAACGTATTGTACACAATGTCAGTGCGAATGATGGCTTTGTCCTTGGCAGGTTGTTCCACCACCACACGTCCCATGTCCGGTAGGGCGATATGATTGCCCAGATACCCGTTAGGCACGATAATCACATCATGGTCTTCCAAGGCTTTCTCGTCTGCGGTGTACGCAACGCGCTTAGCCGCCTCCTCGTCACCGTAGCAAAGCCAAGTAATGATGTACTCAATAATGTCGTTTAGTCCTCGTTTAGTAGCTCCCATACATATAATTGTTGTTCTATTTGGTGTTTAATAGATTCGTATTTGTGGAACAATTCCTGCGTCTGGTTTTCAGGGATTGCCAATTGTTGCTCTATCTGCGCTTGCTGGGCTTCGAGTGCCGCAATCTCTTCCTCTATCTGTGCAATCTGCTTTTCTTTCTTGCGTCGTTCAGCCGCTGCGGCTTTCTGAGCGGCGTAGTCTTGGGCGCCGGAGAGTGGCTCGACAGTAGCCTGACCTTGGCTTTGACCGTCGTTTGACTGTCGTTTGACCGTCGGTTGACCGTCGGTTTTGGAAGGCATTTTACGGCTTCTTTCATCTAAGTTGGTACGGTTTGGTTTATCTGAGTTGGTACGGTTTGGTTTATCTGAGTTGGTACGGTTTAGATCATCGAGGTTGGACAGACGTCTTGTGCGGAGGAAGTCGTAGATGCCTCCGAGGTGTTCTTTGACGTGTCCGCCGCCGAACTCATAGACCTTGTTCACGAGTCCGTTGAGGAAATCGCGGTCGTGGCTGACGCAGATGAGGGTGCCGTTGAAGTCCTGTAAAGCCGCTTTGAGGACATCCTTGGATTGCATGTCCAGGTGGTTGGTCGGCTCATCGAGGATGAGCAGGTTGCAGGGCTCGAGTAGCAAACGTATCATCGCCAGACGGCTTCTTTCGCCTCCGGAGAGCACTTTCACTTTCTTCTCGGACGCCTCGCCGCCAAACATGAACGCGCCGAGGATATCGCGTATCTTGGTTCGGATATCGCCTACAGCCACGTAGTCAATGGTCTCAAAAACGGTGCGATTCTCATCGAGCAGCGCCGCCTGGTTCTGTGCGAAGTAGCCGATCTTGACGTTATGGCCGATCTTGAGTGTTCCGAGGTAGTCGAGTTGGCCCATGATACACTTGACGAGCGTGGTCTTTCCTTCTCCGTTTTTGCCGACGAAGGCTACTTTTTCGCCGCGTTTGATGGTGAAAGTCACGTCATGGAAGACGTTGTGTTCGCCAAAATCCTTACGCAGATCCTCTACGATGAGCGGGTAATCGCCGCTTCTCGGAGCCGGCGGGAAACGGAGGTTGAGCCGCGAGGTGTCTTCCAAATCCACCTCCAAACGTTCGAGTTTCTCGAGTTGTTTGATGCGGCTCTGGACCTGTACGGCCTTGGTTGCTTTGTACCGGAAGCGTTCTATGAACTCTTCCGTGTCTTGAATCATCTTCTGTTGATTCTGGTAGGCTCTCACTTGTTGTTCGTGCCTTTCTTTACGTAGTGCAACAAAGCGAGAATAATTAACATTGTAATCATATATTCGCCCTAAGGTGATCTCTATCGTTCGCCCGCACACATTGTCGATGAAGGCACGGTCATGGCTGACCATGAGTACAGCCGAAGGACTTGTCTTGAGGAAGTCCTCGAGCCATTGAATGGACTCGATGTCCAGATGGTTGGTCGGCTCATCGAGCAATAACAAATCCGGATGGCGCAAGAGGATTTTCGCCAACTCAATACGCATTCGCCAGCCGCCGGAGAACTCCGAGCAGGGGCGTTCGAAGTCCTTTCGCTCAAAGCCCAAGCCAATGATGGTTCGGTCCATCTCGGCGACAAAACGAGCTTCGTCCTCATGTGCGACGGTCATGACTTCTTCGCGCAAGGTACGGTCATCTTGGAAGAGCATTACCTGCGGCAGGTAACCAATGGTCATGTCTGCTTCCTTGGATATCCGACCGGAAGTGGGCTGGTACTCACCGGCAATCAGACGCAGCAGCGTGGTCTTACCGGCGCCGTTCTTACCCACCAAAGCGATACGCTCTTTGCGGTTGATGAGGAAGGTTATATCGTCCAGCACCGGGCGGGACGAGAACTCCATTGATATGTGGTCAACGGTGAGCATTATTGCGGATCTAACTGCTCGTAAACGGAGTTGTTACTGATGAACTCAGGTACCAGTTGTTTCATTTGTTTGACGGTGGTAAACGGTTTGCTGGAACGGCTGATAGCAATCAGATCATCCACTTGTTTGCTTACCTGGTCGTAATCGAACTCGCGTACCCGCGCCACCATGATCTTCTCGTTGGTGGTGGGCAGGGTGGTCTCTTTCTGGTTGAGTAATTCCTCGTACAGTTTCTCACCCGGACGCAAGCCGGTGAACTGAATTTGGATATCTTTCTCCGGTGTGTAGCCGGCCAGGCGAATCATGTTACGTGCCAAATCAAGGATCTTGACCGGTTTACCCATGTCGAAGACGAAGATCTCACCGCCGTTACCGAGCGTGCTGGCCTCCATGACGAGGCAGCAGGCCTCCGGGATGGTCATGAAGTAACGAATGATATCGGGATGCGTGACGGTGATCGGACCACCGGCAGCAATCTGTTTGCGGAAATACGGAATCACAGAGCCGTTGGAGCCTAAGACGTTTCCGAAACGGGTGGTGATGAACTTGGTGCAATCGGGGTTTGTGGCATGCAGTTTCTTAAACAGCGATTGTACGTAGATCTCCGCGATACGCTTGCTGGCACCCATGATGTTGGTGGGGTTCACCGCCTTGTCGGTGGAGATCATGACGAAACGTTGTACTCCGTATTTGACGGACATATCCGCCATGTTCTTCGTTCCGGATACGTTCGCTTGGATGGCCTCGTTGGGGAAGCTCTCCATGAGCGGCACGTGCTTGTAGGCTGCGGCATGGTAAACGACATCCGGACGCATCTCGCTGAAGATCTGCTCAATACGTTCGCGGTTACGCACGTCGGCAATCACCGGAATGAAGCGTGCTTGAGGGAATTGCTTGCGCAGTTCGAGCACCAGATCGTGTAAAGGCGATTCCGCCATCTCCAGCAGAATCGTTACTTGCGGGTCAAACTGCTGCACTTGACGAACGAGTTCGCTACCGATACTGCCGGCTGCACCGCTGACAAGAACGACTTTTTTCTGAATTATCTGCCGTACGTTATCCGTATCCACGTTGATCTCCGGACGCTCTAACAGGTCCTCAATGCGGATGGCCTCGACGCGACCGATACGTTGGGAATCCAGTTCGTCGATGTTCTCCCATTTGGTGAAATAAGGCGTGGTGAGGATACGTATATTGTTGTCGATGAACACCTGCAGATCCTTGGCGGGGTTAAGTTCCTTCATCTTGATCGGCGATACAATGACGTGCCGTATATCGCGCTGGTTCATCCAGAGGAACAGTTTCTCGTTGAGCGGACGGACACGTAACCCCGCAAGGTCATAGCCGCTGCGCTCCCCTTCGCCGGCGATGAATCCGACGGGACGGTAAGGCGCATTTCCAGCCGTACGGAGCATCTTGGCAATCGCAATACCGGCATCTCGGGTACCGTAAATCATGACACGCGGACTACCGTTACCGTGCTCCAAAGCCTCGCTCAGCGTTTTCACAGTGACGCGCAACACAAATAGCAGTACGAACGAGGTGGGGATATAGACTGCCAGTACGGTATTGAGCAGTGGGTGCCAGCCTACGGAAAAGTCCATGATCATGTTAAACAGCATCAAGATCACACCGGCGCTGGCATTGGACAGCAGCACCTTGATCGTGTCGATGAAGGTCGAATAACGGAGAATACCCGAATAGGTGTGGAAGGTCCAGAAAGCGACGATCTGTACACTCATTAAAATCAAGTACTGGATGCCGATCGGCACAATCTGTTGGTCCAGATGCAATTCGAATAAGAATCCGTTGCAGATCCAAACACTCAGCCAGAAAGCCAGGGTACATAAGACTAAGTCCATGAGCAGCACGACCCAACGCGGTACATAACTCATCTGCGGAATACGCGCAAACAAATCCGAGTTACGCAGTTCCTTTAAACTACTTCGTTTCATATGCTTGTTTTTTATTTCTTTCTATGATTTGGGCAAGGTACTTGCCGGTATAACTGTCTTTGCATTGCGCCACCTCTTCCGGTGTCCCGCAGCAAACGATATTTCCTCCTTCTTTTCCGCCTTCCGGACCTAAGTCGATCACATGATCAGCGGCCAGAATGACGGCAGGATTATGCTCAATGATAATGACGGTATGTCCCTTGCTGATGAGCCGGTTCAGGGCTTTGAGCAGCACCTCAATGTCCTTATGGTGGAGACCGGTAGTCGGCTCATCGAAGACGAAGATCGTCGGCGTGTTGTCTTCCTGCGCCAAGAAAGAGGCTAACTTCACACGCTGGCTCTCACCGCCGGAAAGGGTACTGCTGCTCTGACCTAATTGCACATAGCCGATTCCGACATCTTGCAGCGGTTTGAGACGTTTGACGATATGTGCACAGTTCGGGTCTTCGCTAAAGAATTCCACGGCCTGATTCACCGTCATGCAAAGGATGTCGTAGATCGATTTGCCGCGGTAGTGTACGTCGAGTACATCTTGTTTGAACCGCTGTCCGTGACATTGTTCACACTCCAGAATCAGGTCCGCCATGAACTGCATCTCGATGGTGATCGTTCCTTCGCCTTGGCAGGTCTCGCATCGCCCACCGGGAGTGTTGAATGAGAAATGGGCCGGGGTATAGCCTAACTGCTTGGCTAAAGGCTGCTCGGCATACAGACGCCGTATCTCGTCGTAGGCTTTGAGGTAAGTCACCGGGTTGCTGCGGCTGGAGCGACTAAGCGGGTTCTGATCCACAAACTCAATATCCCGCATCAGTTGCAGACTACCGTGCAAGTGACCGAAGTCACCCGTGTGCTCGGCAAAGACACCGCCGTAATGTTTCTTGAGCGCAGGGTAGAGTACTTTGCTTACCAACGAACTCTTACCGCTACCACTCACACCTGTTACGCAGGTCATTACATGCAGCGGGAAACGCACCGTGAGGTTCTTGAGGTTGTTTTCACACGCTCCCTCGACCTCGATATAATTGTTCCAATGCCGCCGCTGGGTGGGGATGTCAAAGGTGAATAGCTCCGGTCGCGGACGACCTTGATACACCACTTCTCCACCATGTCGCCCGGCGGCAGGGCCTATCTCAATGATGTAATCGGCTGCGGCGATAATATCCTCGTCATGCTCGACGACCACGATGGTGTTGCCTAAATCGCGCAACTGTTTGAGTACGCGTATCAGGCGCTCCGTGTCCCGCGGGTGGAGACCGATAGACGGTTCGTCCAATACGTAGAGCGATCCGACCAGACTGCTGCCCAGCGACTTTGCCAAACTGATACGCTGACTCTCACCGCCGGAAAGGGTATTGCTTTGACGGTTGAGCGTCAAATAACTCAAGCCGACATCTTTCATGAACTGTAAGCGAGCACGTATCTCCTTGAGCACGATATCAATGGTCTGCATCTCCACCTCTCGCAGTTGTAAGTTCTCAAACCACTCGTCCAATTCCGAGATAGGCATCGCGCATAACTGCTGGATGGACTTGCCGTTGACCAGCACGTACTCCGCTTCCTTGCGTAGGTGGAATCCGTTGCAGACCGGACAAATGGTTTTTCCCTTGAAACGCGCTAACATGACGCGGTATTGCAGTTTGGAGTACTGCTCCCGCTCCAACTCTTTGAAGAAAGCGTGCAAGCCACGGAAGTAGTCATTCCCCTGCCAGATCAGTTGTTTCTGTTCATTGGTCAGGGCGTAGAACGGAGTATGGATCGGGAAATCAAACTTGGCGGCGTTGAAAATCAACTCGTCTTGCCAGGGTTTCATTTTCTCGCTTTGCCAACAGGCAATCGCTCCCTCGTAGATGGTCTTGGACTTGTCCGGTACTACCAGATCCGGGTCAATACCCATGACCGAGCCGACGCCTTTGCATTCGGGACATGCGCCTACCGGACTGTTGAAATCGAACAGGTGCTCGGAGGGCTCTATGAATTGTATTCCGTCTGCCTCAAAGCGTTCGGAGAAGACTTTCTCTTTCTTGTTAACCCATATGCGACATTCTCCGTTGCCCTCAAAGAAAGCCGTTTGGACGCTGTCTGCAAAGCGGTTACTGGTTGCCGGTTCATGATCAACCATAATACGATCTACAAGCAGATAGGTTTCATGTCCCTCCGCTTTTTGCCATGTGTTCTCGTCTAAACGTACGGTATCGCCGTCAATGAGCAAGCGACTAAAACCCTGACTTTGCCAGAGCGCCAGTTGCTCTTGTAATGTACGACCTTCGGGCGGCACAATCGGGCTGAGCAGGTACAAACGCGTATCTTTCGGTTGCGCTTCCATGTACTGCACCACATCGCGCACGGTGTTGCGTCGTACTTCTTCTCCGCTCACGGGCGAGTAGGTGTGACCTACACGCGCGTACAATAATTTCAGGTAGTCGTATATTTCCGTCACCGTCCCCACCGTTGATCGGGGGTTACGGCTGGTTACTTTCTGTTGGATCGCAATAGCCGGCGGTATGCCTTCTATCTTTTCTACCTCCGGTTTCTGCATGCGCCCCATAAATTGGCGCGCGTACGCACTGAGGCTCTCCACATAGCGTCGCTGACCTTCGGCATACAATGTGTCGAAAGCCAGCGAACTCTTGCCGCTACCACTCACGCCCGTCACCACCACCAATTGGTTACGTGGTATATCAACGGATATATGTTTGAGGTTGTGAGTGTCTGCTCCTTCTATGTGGATTACTTCATGCAAGCTGCTTCAGCTTCTTGTTTGATACGGGCAAACTCCGCTGAGGTGGTATCCCGCTGTGCTTCGGTGAGCCGCGGAACACGAATCGGTGTACCTACCTCGATATCGTTCGGGTTGGAGATGATGTCCTTATTGGCATCGTAAAGATACGGCCAGTATGCCTTGGTACCGTAAAAACGCTTCGACATCCAACTTAAGCGGCTGTCTTGGTGCATCGGTTCCGTGGTGATCAAGTCCGGGTATTCGGCTGTCGGACCCGCCAACTCGCCGGATGCCTCGAGGAACTCCTTCAGAATCTGATCCTCCGTTAATGTATTATTCTTCTTTGCTTTTGCCTTGGGCTTGCTTTCCGGTTTGGGTTCCGATGCAACTTCTTCTACTTCCGATGCCGATTCGATCGGTTCTTCTACGATCACTTCTTCTTCCGGCATGGCTACTGCAATCGTGTCCGCTGCTACGGGCACAACGATCTCGGTCTCGTCCGGTTTGATGAAGGACATGATGATGGTGGTCAGCTCAGTGCGCAGGAAGAAATAGCCTCCGGCGAGGAGCATCAATAGGATTACTAAGCAGATCAAGGTGTCGCGCAGGAAATGGCTCTTCTTTTTCTTCGGTGGTTCCGGCATCGGTTCGGGTTCACGCACAAAGCTTGGTTCGGGAATAAATGCGGGTTCCGGTTTGGGCTCGGGCTCGGGAATGAATACGGGTTCCGGTTCCGGCATTTCCGGTGCTTTGGGCTCTTCCGGTGCTTCTACCGGACTCTGCCCCAGCTCACCCAGGATATCTACAATCTCTTCGGCCTGTGCCCCGAGTTTCTGGATCGGATCGGTCGGCACGCTTGCTGCTGCCGGCTCACTGCTTTCCGCTTTTCCGCTCTCGATAAGCTCTTTCACACCTGCTTCGGGCGTGAAGGCCAGTTTGTTATAGCCCTCGATAAGAATCTCTTCGCCGGTTGTGACGTTCACGCTCTTACGCGGAGCGACAGCCTGTAACTTAAACGTACCCAGACCGTTGATCTTCACTTGTTTATCACTCTTCAGCGCTTCTACTAACTGCGCCTGCATTGCATTGAGAAAAGCACCTGCTTGTTTCTCGCTTACGCCCGCACGTGCTGCTAACGCACGGCGTAATTCCGTCCAACTCAATTTTTCTTCCATAATTAGATCTTTTTGAGTTCGTCTTTCAGGTTAGCCACCGGTCTGAATACCAGTTGGTTTTTACTCGGAACAATCGTTCGCTCTCCGGTGCGGGGATGTACGATCACGCGTTCATTGCGTTCCTTGATTTCTAACGCGCCTAAGCCTTGCAGTTGAATGGCTTTACCTGCCATCAGGTTCTCACGTACGATGGCATTCATCGTCGTCAGCAACTGCTCTGTTTCTTTTTTGCTCAACCCCGAAGCGTTCGAGATCAAGCCGATAAAGTCTTTTGTTAGCATGGTATATTGTTATATGATTTCTCCGTATAAATCAAATTCTTCTGCTTTGGTGATCTTCACATTGACGAAGTCGCCCATAACCGGTATTCTGTCAGCCGTAACTGCTATCAGCACCTCGCAATCCACCTCCGGACTGTCGTATTGGGTTCTTCCGATTGCGTACTCGCCTTCGATGCGGTCGATGATCACTCGTTGGGTGGTGCCGACTAATTTGGCCATCAACTCCCCGCTTATCTCCTGCTGGATAGCCATCAGTTCCGATGCACGCGCCTCTTTCACTTCCTGCGGGATGTCGTCTTTGTAGTGCTTGTTGGCGTAGGTGCCTTCCTCGTCCGAGTAGGCGAAACAACCCATCCGCTCAAACCGCATCTCTTTCACCCAGGCTTTCAACTCCTCAAAATCCTCTTCCGTCTCCCCCGGATGCCCCACTAACAGGGTCGTTCGGATACAAATGCCCGGTACGCGTTCCCGGATTTTCTTTATCAGCGCGTCTTGTTCTGCGCGTGTTATATGCCGCCGCATCAAGCTTAACATATGATCCGTGCAGTGTTGCAAGGCAATATCCAGATATTTACACACGTTCGGATGCTTCGCCATCACGTCCAGCAGCTGTTCCGGAAAATCGGTGGGGTAGGCATAATGTAATCGGATCCACTCTACACCCTCTATCTGTGCCATCTCATCCACCAGTTCCGGTAGCATGTGCCGTTTCTCCAAATCCAAACCGTAACTGCTCAAGTCCTGCGCAATTACATTCAACTCCTTTATGCCTTGGCTCACCAGCCATCGTACTTCCTCCAGTATCTCTGCTTTCGGTCGGCTCGTGTGTCTGCCGGTGATCAGCGGAATCGCGCAATACGAACACATCCGGTTGCAGCCCTCGCTGATCTTGAGATAGGCGTAGTGGGCCGGGGTAGTGAGCTTGCGCTCATAATGTTTCGGTATCCCGGTATTCCGGTATCCCGGTGTCCCGAGTTGTTCTACCATCCCCTCAAAATCGAACTTCCCGTAATAGGCATCCACCTCCGGTAACTCTGCTTCTAACTCAGCCCGGTACCGTTCGCTCAAACAACCCATTACAATCAGCGTCCGCAGTTTGCCCTTTTTCTTCCGCTCCGCCATTTGCAGGATCATATTCACGCTTTCTTCCTTGGCATCTCCGATAAATCCGCAGGTATTGATTACGCACACTTCCCCTTTCGGCTCCTCCGGATCGTGTACACACGTCCATCCGGCCGCCTCCAACTGCCGCATAACCCGCTCTGCATCCACCAAGTTCTTCGAACACCCGAGCGTTATGAAATCAACTACGCCCTTCTGCATATATTATACCAACGACTAACGACCAACGACTAACGACTAATTTCCCAAATCGCAGTGGAACTTGAGTCGTACCAACCGTACGTGCATCTCGTCGTAATAATCCTCGCCCAGTTCCTCCATGGCCTTTTTGATATTATCGTCGTCTGCGTTCTTGAAGTAATCGTATATCTCTGCCTCCTCATCCGGATCCACCACCTCTTTGATGAAGTAATTGATGTTGATCTTCGTGCCGCTGAATACAATGGCTTCCAACTCGTCCATCATCTCCTCCATCGACATACCGTTGCTCTCCGCCAAATCGTCCAGATCCACGCGACGGTCTATCGCCTGAATAATCTGTTTTTTGCGGGTAGATTTCTTGGCTACGGTGCGAATGCGTAGATCTTCCGGACGAATAATCTCGTTCTCGTCCACATACTCCTTGATAATCTTCAAGAACTCTTCGCCGTACCGTTTGGCTTTTGCGACACCCACACCCGGAATGGTCATCAGCTCCTCCATCGTAATGGGGTAGGTGGTGGCCATCGCCTCCAGACTCGGGTCTTGGAAAATGACAAACGGCGGGACATCGTTCTTCTTGGCTACTTTACGGCGGATATCTTTCAGAATAGAGAACAATACCTCGTCGGCGGCAGCGCAAGTAGCACCTACACCGTCCATCATGTCCTCATCCTCGTCTTGCACCTCGATCGGCACTTCAAACTTACCCGGCTTGCGGATAAATTTCGTGCCATCTTTGGTCAGCTTCAAATCTCCGTAAGAATCGACATCTTTCTTGAGCATGCCCACTACCAGCGCCTGACGCAGGATAGCGTGCAGCGTACTCTCTTCCACATCGCTTGCGGCTCCGAAGTTGTCGAGTTCATCGTGGTGATAACTCATTACTTCGGCCGTCTGGTTACCGTGCAAGATATCAACGATATGTTCTGCTTTATGCTTCTCGTTGATCTGTTGGATCGTCTCAAGCGCTAATTGCAGCAACTCGCTCGCATCCACCTGTTTGTATGTCTTGCGGCAGTTGTCGCAGTTTCCGCATTTATCCTCGGTGTATTCTTCTCCGAAATAGTGCAGCAGCAGTTTACGCCGGCAGATTGTACTCTCCGCATAACTCTGGGTCTCGAACAACAACTGGTTGCCGATACCGATCTCTTTCGGGGTCTTGCCTTGCTGGAAACGTCTCAGGCGCTCGATGTCTTCCGGCGCGTAGAAACAGATACATTGTCCTTCACCTCCATCTCGTCCCGCACGGCCGGTCTCCTGATAGTAGCCTTCGAGCGATTTCGGGATGTCGTAGTGCACCACGAAGCGAACGTCCGGTTTGTCGATTCCCATACCGAAGGCGATTGTAGCGACAATCACCTGCACCTCTTCCATGAGGAACGCGTCCTGATTAGCGGTTCTTGTAGCGGCATCCATGCCGGCATGGTACGGACGCGCGGTGATTCCGTTCACCTGCAACACCTGCGCCAGATCTTCCACTTCTTTGCGCGCCAGACAATACACGATTCCTGATTTGCCTTCCATGCCGCGAATGAAACGTACCAGGTCTTTATCGACATCTGCCGTTTTCGGGCGAACTTCGTAATACAGGTTCGGCCGGTTGAAACTGCTCTTGAAAACGGTTGCGTCCGGCATACCGAGGTTCTTCTGGATATCTTTCTGCACCTTTGGTGTCGCAGTAGCCGTCAAGGCAATGATCGGCGCCTTACCGATGCGCTGCACCATGCTCCGGATCTGGCTGTACTCCGGACGGAAATCATGACCCCATTCTGAGATACAATGCGCCTCATCTACTGCGTAGAAACTGATCTTCACCCCCTTCAAGAAATCCACATTCTCATTCTTCTGCAAACTCTCCGGCGCCAAATACAACAGTTTTGTCTTCCCGGCAACCACATCGTCCCGCACCGCATTGATCTCCCCACGACTCAAGCTGGAGTTAATAAAATGCGCTACGCCTTCCTCCTCCGAGTAGTTACGCATGGCATCTACTTGGTTTTTCATCAACGCAATCAACGGCGAAATGACAATCGCTACACCGTCCATGATCAGAGACGGCAACTGGTAGCAAAGACTCTTACCTCCACCCGTCGGCATCAATACAAAGGTATCATTTCCGTCAATAACATTGCGGATAATAGCTTCCTGATTGCCCTTGAACGTGTCGAAACCGAAGTAGGTTTGTAACGCCTTGATTAAATCCTCATGTGTTATATTCATAACAAAAAATCCAATTTGGGCACAAAGATACAAAAACATTTTTATATATGCAATAATTTATGGAATTTTTTTGAAAAAAAACGAAAAAATGCACAAAACTCTTGCATATGTCATAAAAAAGCAGTAATTTTGTCGCCGATTTGGAAAATCGTATCTTAGGCTTAATGGAAAATACTATGCAGAAACGGAATTTATCGTTCACTCAACTCTTTAATTTGAGTTTTGGTTTCTTCGGAGTTCAGATTGCTTATGCGCTTCAGAGCGCTAATATCTCCCGCATTTTTGCTACATTGGGTGCAGACCCCCACACGCTGAGTTTCTTCTGGATTCTCCCGCCGCTGATGGGTATGATCGTGCAGCCGCTCGTAGGTAAGTATTCGGACAAGACCTGGAATCGTCTCGGTCGTCGTAAACCGTATCTGCTCGTGGGCGCGCTCATCGCAGTCGCAGTTATGTTGCTTTTGCCGAACGCGGGCGACTTTACGTTTGCGCAGTCCGCTTTCCTTGGACTCAATGCCGCCATGTGGTTCGGACTCTTCAGTTTGATGTTCCTCGACACCTCGATTAATATCGCGATGCAGCCGTTCAAGATGATGGTGGGCGATATGGTGAATGAGGAGCAGAAGGGAACCGCTTATGCTATCCAATCGGCGCTCTGCAATGCCGGTTCGGTGGTAGGTTACCTCTTCCCGATTTTCTTTACATGGATCGGTATTGCGAATACGGCTCCTGAAGGCGTTATCCCGGATTCGGTCAAATGGTCCTTCTATGCCGGCGCAGCCATCTTGATTCTCTGCTCGCTCTATACGTTTGCTACAGTGAAAGAGCTGAACCCGCAGGAATATGCGGAGTTCCACGGTATTACCAACGACGAACGACAAACGACCAACGACCATGAGAAAGGCTTTATCGATCTTCTCAAAGAAGCTCCCTCTGCTTTCTGGACCGTTGGTCTGGTGCAGTTCTTCTGCTGGGCGGCATTCATGTATATGTGGACGTACTCCAACGGAGCGATCGCTATCAACTGCTTCGGTTGGGATGGCGTTTCTGCCGCTGATGCAGCCTTCCAGGATGCCGGAGGTTGGGTAGGCGTTGTGTTCTGCGTGCAGGCAGTAGGCTCGCTCATCTGGGCGGCTTTGCTCCCGAAACTGGAGCATTGGTTCGGCAATAAGGGTGCTTATGCGATCTCCCTTGTAGTTGGTGCTATCGGTTTTATTTCCATTTGGTTCGTAACCAACCAATACGTCCTCTGGATCAGTTACGCACTCATCGGTGCGGCTTGGGCAGCTATGCTTGCATTGCCGTTCACGATCGTGACGAACGCTATCAAGGGCGGAAACATGGGTTACTACCTCGGTCTGTTCAACTGTACGATCTGTATTCCGCAAATTGTGGCAGCTCTCTGCGGCGGTTTACTCCTTAAATATATATGCGCGCACGTACAAGCCGGTATGTTGGTAGTAGCAGGTGTGCTTCTCCTCCTCGGTGCGGCTTCTGTCTTTGCTATTAAGGAAAAGGAGTAGCCTAATCGTTCGAGTATAACGAGATAAGAAAAAGATTAACAAACAAAAAATAATAAACAATCATTATGAAAAACAAAACACTTTCCCTTAGTCTGGTGGCCATGATGCTGGTGTTTAGCGTGGCTATGCAGGCGCAGATTACGGGTACCGTGTTGGAAGATGGTACAGGCGAACCGGTCATCGGTGCCAGTATTCTTCAGGTCGGTACTACTAATGGTGTGATTACGGACTTTGACGGTAACTTCGAGATCAACGCTCCCGAAGGTGCTCAACTCCAATTCAGCTACATGGGTTTTGCTTCCCAGACGGTTGCTGCGAAGAAGGGCATGGTCATTCGTCTCAAAGAAGACAACCTCGTACTTCAGGAAGTCGTAGCGATCGGTTATGGTTCGCAGAAAAAGAAAGAGGTAACCGGTTCTGTTGCTTCCGTGAAGGCGGAGGACTTCAATGCCGGTGTAAAATCAAGTCCGGTTGGATTGATCCAAGGTAAGGTAGCCGGTTTGAACATCAGCCGTACAACAGCCGACCCGACAAAGACGGGTTACCACATTCAGATTCGTGGTTTCTCGACGCTTGGTCAAGGAACAGGTAATGAGCCTTTGTATGTTGTTGATGGTATCCCGACAACGAATATTGACAATATCTCCCCGGATGAAATCGCAACGATGGACGTCCTCAAGGATGGTTCTGCTGCCGCTATCTACGGTACACGCGGTACGAATGGTGTCATCTTGATCACCACCAAACGTGGTAGCAACTTTAATGATAAAGCAGAAACCCAGGTTGAGTATTCCGGTTATGTGAATGTATCTTGGATCAATAGTTCCAATGGTATGGCCAACGCTGAAGATTTCCGCAACCTTAAGAATTGGACTAACGGAAGAATGACGGGCGTGGATCTGGGTGAGTCGACTAATTGGCAGAAGGAAATAACAAGATCTGCAGCAGTTGTTCATAACCACAATCTGGCTGTTACGGGATCGCATCGTAATTTCACATACCGTGCTTCTATTAATTATAAGGGAGCTGAAGGTATTGCGAAAAATAATGATCGTCAGGAGATTATCGCCAAAATGGCAGTTGACCAAAAGGCACTTAACGGTTGGTTGCAACTCCAATACGATGCTTCGTATATGCACTATCGCAACAACAAAACAGATGATGGCTTCTTGACGATGGCTGCTCAGTTGAACCCAACGATGCCGGTTTATGATAAAAAGTCTCCGAATGGATACTACACGGATGGTCTTTCGAATGGCCAGTATAACCCCGTTGAAGCTCTCAAAAACAGAGAAGAATATGATGACGGTAATTTCTTCCGTGGTTCTATCAAGGCAACGGTAAACATCAAGGCTGTTGAAGGTTTGAAAGTCAATGCATTTGCTGCTATTGAAGAGGGAGATAATCATTACTACAAGTACACAGGTAAGTTGTATTCTACCGGTTCAGCTTCTTGGAGCGATTGGGCAAATCGTAGCAAATCCAAAGAGTTGCGTCAATTGTATGAAGCAACGGTTGATTATGCGAACAGTTGGAACGGACATAGCTTGGTAGCTGTGGCTGGTTTCTCCTATCAGCACTATTTGAGTGACAATATGGAAGCTGCTAACCGAGGCTTTGTTATGGAAGATCTCAAGTACTATAGCATTGGTGAAGGTACGGCAGATAAATCTGATCTGACGGTGAATAGTTCTCGTAGTTCGAACAAACTGGCTGCTGCTTTTGTCCGTGTAAACTACAACTACAATGAGAAATACCTCCTCTCGGCTTCTCTTCGTGCAGAAGGTTCCAGCCGTTTCGGAAAGAATAATAAGTGGGGTTGGTTCCCCGCAGTCAGCGCTGGTTGGCGTATCAAGGGTGAGGACTTCATGAGTGACCAGGATTGGTGTAACGATATGAAACTTCGTTTCGGTTTCGGTGTTACCGGTAATAACTTGGGTTCTGACCTTATGTCCGTTGCTTTGCTGAAGAAATCGGATGTAATTGAGTTCAGTGGTGGACAAGTAAATACGTATACCGTGAACCAGAACGTTAACCCGGATCTCCGTTGGGAGCGTAAGTTTGAGTACAACCTTGGTTTGGACTTCATGTTCCTTGATTCCCGCTTAGGTGGTAGCTTGGAAGGATATTATCGTCACACCAAAGACTTGTTGTGGTGGTATAACGTACCGACTCCGCCGTATCAGTATCCGACGATGTTGGCCAATGCCGGACAAATGGCATCCTATGGTGTCGAGTTAGCGCTCACGGGTATTCCTGTAAAGACGAAGAATTGGGAGTGGACCTCTACGCTCACTTTGGCTTGGAACCAGAATAAGATTCTGAAACTCTCTGATCCTGAGCAAGGATTTAACTATACAGAGACTTTTGAGGGTTGGCTTTCCGGTAATAAGTTCAACGGTGGTGAGTCTTATACCCAATTGCTGAAAGAAGGTGGTACAATCGGTGAGTGGTATGGATATAAATTCTTAGGTATGAATAGTGCCGGTAAGTGGGTTTACGAAGATCAGTATGGTTCTCCGACAACGAATCCGCAAACGGCTGACAAACGCTATCTGGGAAGTGCTCAACCTATCTTGACTTATGGCTGGAACAACACCATCCGTTGGAAAGATTTGGATATCACGCTCTTCTTCCGTGGTGTTCTTGGCAACAAGATTCTTAACGTAACGCGTTATCAATATACTCCGGATGGTACCGATGTTTCTACCAACTATAACTTCTTTGTGAAGGATGTTAAGAATGGTTACAACGGAAAACCGGTTTATGCAGATTATCAAAACTTCTCGGATTATTGGTTGGAAGACGGTAGTTACCTGAAGTGTGATAACATCACGGTTGGTTACACCTTCCGCTTCAAGGAGAACAAATATATCCGTTCGCTGCGTCTCTACGGAACAGTTAATAATCTCTTCACGATTACATCCTATTCCGGTCTGGATCCGGAGGTTAATACTTCCAGCCTTGACGCTTCTGGTGTGGATAGCAATAACTTCTATCCTAAAACGGGTAATTTCCTCTTTGGTGTTAACTTGAACTTACTCTAATAATCGGACAAAAATCAAATGAATATGAAAAAGTTTATAATATATGCGCTTGCATGCGTGATGGCGTTACCTCTGCTTACTTCTTGTGAGAAGATGCTGGAGGAAGATAGTTTCGGCCGTCCTACAACGGATGACATGCTTCGTAATGAAGAAAACGTTGTTTCTCTGGTTGGTCAAGCATATGCCGATTTGAAGTTTATGCACGATCACTGGGGCTATTGGGGAGTTAACCTTTTGACCGCAGATGAAGGTCTTTGCCCGGTTCGTAAGGGTGGTGACTGGAACGATGGTGGTTACTGGAAGAACCTCAATACACACAAATGGAATCCTTATGGTAAGGCATTTGAGAATATTTGGAACTGTACCATTGCCGGTGCCGTACTTTGTAACAACTTGCTGCAAACACTCTATATGAGTGAAGAAAGTATGAGCCCCGAAGTGTATGCAATGTATGTGGGTGAGTTGGAAGTACTTCGCTCGTACTACTATTTCCTTCTCTTCGATTCGTTCGGACGTGTTCCGTATATGGAGGATTATTCCAGCCGTCATGAAACACTCCTTGCTCCGGAAGTTACCTGGGCACACTTGGTTTCCTGCTTGGAGAAGAATGCTCCGAACATGGCTGTGGTAACCGATGCCAACCGTGCTAATTATCTTGGTCGTTGTACCCAAGGTATGGCATACATGCTCCTTGCTCGTCTCTATCTGAATGCAGAGTCCTACGGTTGTACACCGGAGAACGTTATGGCTGCTACCCGTACGGTTGATTCGAAGGGTGGTAAGAAAGGTAGCGTTTTGTTGAACGAAGTAGGTATTAAGATTTCGTCTCCGAATGACTTCTATACCAATGCTCTTCGCTGCTGTAATAAAGTCATTGCGTCGAATTCTTATTCTATTGAAAAAGACTTCTTTACTAACTTCTTGATCGATAATGGCGGTAGCCGTGAGAACATTTTCACGATTGTTGAAGATGGTACGACGAATAATGAACGTGACGCATATGGTAGTAAGAATAAAATGCGTATCAATCTGTTGACGCTTCACTACGTATTCCAGGATGCTTTCAAAGTTCAGATGAAGATTCAGCCGTGGAATGGTTTCGTAGCTCGTCCAGATTTCCTCGCAATCTACAATGATCACGATGTTCGTGGTCCTGGATATGAAGGTCTTGGCACAAATGATACCCATCACTGGGGATGGTTCCTCGGACCGGTTTGCAAAGAGGGAGAGACAACGCCGATGAACGATCTCGTAAAGGATGAGAAGAATCAGCCGGTACCGGTAATTCTTGTATCTACTATCAACTCGTTGGATTCCGCAAATCGTAATGATGGTGCGCGTATGTACAAATATGAGATTGATAAGAATGCGAAATACACCTATTGCGAGAATGATTTCGTCCTCTTCCGGTATGCTGACCTCGTAATGATGAAGAAAGAGGCTGTGCTGCGTGGAGGTGCTGATGATATGCCTGGTTCTGAAAATGATGCTATCGATGCTATCAAGCAAAGAACCTTTGCGTATAGCGGTGGAGCTGCTGATTTCGATGCTGCATATCCAGATGCATTCACTACGTTGGATGGTGGCTTGACAGGTGGTCTGTTGGCTGAGCGCGGACGTGAGTTGGCTTGGGAGTGCTGCCGTCGTCGTGACTTGATCCGTTTCGGTCAGTTTGAGAACGTTCAGTACGTAGAGAACAAAGACGCTACGCGTCGTTGGTTCCCGATTCCTTTCTCGGTACTTGAGAAATCCTACATTGACGAGAAGGGTAATCCTATCTGGACACAAAACCCGGGTTATTAATACAGAAACATTCGTTAAGTAACGAATAGTATAAATTTTATAAACAATTAACATTATTAACAAAAACAACAAAACATTATGAAAAAATTTGGTATTTTTGTAATGAGCATTGCAATGGTTTCGATGCTGTTCACTGCTTGTAAGAAAGACAATGGTACTAATGGCGGTTCTGCAGACTATGACAAAATCGTTGAGAATGGTTTCTATGTTGTAGGTGAGGCTGCTGGTTATCCGGAGTTTAACGTACTCTGCCAATTTGCTCCCGGCCGTAACGAGGCTGATGAGAACAAACTGCGCGATGGTATGTATGAGAAGTACATCGTTCTTGAGGCTGGCAAAAAATTCCAGTTCATCAAGAAAGAGGGTAGCAAAGAGACTCGTTATGGTGCTGATCTGAAGTTTGGTAAACTTCCGACGGATGCTCAAGAGGTAGACGGCTACAAAGGCTCGCTTGCAGAGAATGTTGAGATGACCGTTAAAGAGACCGGTTTGTACCACATCGTATTGGATTTCGATGTTGATGGTGCTCTCAAGAACGTAGGTGGCCCGCAAATCGTTATGGCTAAGATTACCGACTGGGGTATTGGTGGTAGCACCAACGGTTGGGGCTATGCAGCTTGCAACGAGGCAAAGAACTATGTTTACACTTGGACTGACTTTGAGTTCACCGAGGGTGCTGAATTCAAGTTCAAGAATTTGAACGCTTGGAAACTCAATCTTGATGATGCTGAGTTGATTAAAGCTAACACCAACATCGGTGCTGATGGCGTTCCTGGTGGTAACAACATCGCAGTTAAAGAGGGTGGTCTCTACAAAGTTGTCCTGACCTTCGCTTTGGCTAAGGGTGACATCGGTGAGAGCTTCAAGTATGAGTTGACCAAGACCGGTGAGGTTGCTTTCAAAGACTACAGCGAGGTTGAGCTTGAGCTCGTTGGTGACGCTATTGAGGTACAGGATGGTTCTGAGGCTGATGACATTTGGTCTTGGGGTCAGAAGATGGTTATCGGTAAGCCGAACCGTGATGGTGATCTCTTCGTCTGGGAGAAAGCTGATGTACAATTGAATGCTACCGGTGGCTTCAAGGTTCGTACAAAGAACTATGCTGCTCAAGGTGAGTTCGATGCATTTGACTTTGGTAAAGATGGTACGGGTGACAACGCTTCTGTAGAGGCTGCTGGCACGTACAAGATCCAGGCTACTATCAATGGTAAGACTGGTGCTAAGAACCTGATCATCATTCCTGCTAACTAATTAGTACATTAATTAGATTTCCAGAGCGGGCGGTTTTCCGTCCGCTCTTTTTATATCCTTCCGTCCGCTCTTTTTATATCCTTCCTTCCGCTCTTGTTATAACCTTCCTGTCCTCTCTTTTTATATCCTTCCGTCCTCTCTTTTTATAACCTTCCTGTCCGCTCTTTTTATATCCTTCTAGTATTCTTCTTTTTTTTATCCTTTCCTACAAAATTCTCTCCTAATTCCCTCGTCCTTTCACCTACCTGATATTAGTATGTAATTAGTAGGTGATTAGTAGGTTATTAGTAGGTGATTAGTAGGTTATAATTGGTAGCATCTCGCTACCATTCTACTACGTTTGAGTCACGTCTTACCGGAAATCCTGTAAAAATGTTGAAAAACATCATTTTTTATTTGCATATTCCAAAAAAATGTAGTAACTTTGCAGCGTCTTTAAAATAGGCATAGTGTAACCTTTAAATCAATACGCATATGAGACTGGAAATTTTACTCTATTCGTTATTGTTCGTCCTTATAGGACTGGTGTTGGTTTCCCTCTTCCTCGTTTGGAAGTGGTTTGATGCGCGTGAGCGACTCAAAGTGGTACGTGAGGTAACGCGCGAACAGACGATTCACGCTATTCGCCATTCGCACAATAAATGCCGTGCCTTATTGTACGTTAGTCTTATTTTGGCGCTGGCATATGTGCCTATTCCCTTTATGTTGCAAGATTTCTTTGGAACCCTGGCTTATCCGGGCGTTGTGATCATTGCCGACCTCTTGATGCTCTTTGGCCTCCGTGCACGTGCAAAAATGTACCTTTCTTCCATTGATGATTATGTGAACGAGAACGAGGAGCACGTACGTGAAGCCGCTCTCCAGCGCGAGCAAATGCGTGAGCAGTGGAGACACGATGCCATCACGCTGAACCCGCAGGCGCAAGCAGTCATCAAAGAAGCGCTGGGAGACAATTACGAGACTTGGTATCAGCACGATATACTCGTTGGACGCAACGTCCTAGCAAATCGCGAACTCGGTCTGCTCTATGCGCAAGGTATTATCATTCCGTTCTCGGAGATCATGGAAGTGCGTTACGGTCGTAAGGACCTCAAGCTCGTTACTTCCAACAGTACCTATCCGTTCATCACGATCGACTTCGGTGCGCTGCCTATCAACCCCGAAACCGGTAACAAGTACATGGACGAGATAGCCGAGGAAATCCAAAAGCTTATCCCATAAAAAAATAAGAGGCTCACGTGAGCCTCTTTTTTTAATAACTCTCCTCCGCATTCGGAAAACTGCTGTCCTTTACGGCAGCAACGTATTCGCCAACGGCTCCCTTAACCTCATCCGCTAACTTGGCAAAATGGCGCAGGAATTTCGGTTTGAAGCCTTGGTTGAGTCCGAGCATGTCGTGCAGCACGAGTACCTGACCGTCGCAACCGTTACCGGCTCCGATACCGATCACAGGGCAGGACACTGCTTCCGTTACTCTTTTTGCCAACGCAGCAGGGATCTTCTCCAAGACAATGGAGAAACATCCGGCGTCGTCCAGCAGTTTTGCATCGTGCAGCAGTTTCTCTGCTTCGGCTTCTTCTTTGGCACGCAGCCCGTAACCGCCGAATTGGTTCACGCTTTGCGGGGTTAATCCTAAGTGACCCATCACCGGAACTCCGGCTTGGATCATATGGCGGATAGCAGGAAGGATCTCTTCGCCGCCTTCGAGCTTAACCGCATCGCAACCGCTCTCTTTGAGGATCTTGATCGCATTGCGTACGGCATCCTCCTCACTTGCCTGATAGCTACCGAACGGCATATCGCATACAACCAGTGCGTGTTCTGCGGCACGGACAACACCCTTGGTCAGGAAAATCATCTCGTCCACTGTGATCGGCAGGGTCGTTTGGTTGCCGCAAACGACATTGCTCGCGCTGTCGCCTACCAGGAGTATATCTATTCCTGCTTCATCCACCAGACTCGCTAAGGTGAAATCATAACTCGTTAACATGGCGATCTTCTCGCCGTTCGCCTTCATCTGACGTAACTTGGCCGTCGTCATTCGGCTATTTTGTACATGTACAGACATTATTATTTATTTTTAAGTATTATCCAAATAATTACCGGCGCACCGAAGAGCGCACTTACCGTACTGATCGGCAGCGGGTAGATAAACAGCGAACATAGTACATCGCAAACCAGCAGCAGGCAGGCACCGATCAGCACGCACGCCGGGATCGTTACTCGGTGGTTCGATGTGCGGAAGATGCCTCGTGCAATATGGGGCACTGCTACGCCGATAAACGCTATCGGTCCGCAGAAAGCCGTTACGCCGCCAGCCAGCAGTCCTGTAGCCAGTACGATAAACAAGCGCGTTCTGCTTACATTGATGCCCAAACCGCGTGCGTAATCCTCACCCAACAACAAACCGTTTAACGGTTTCAGACTCAGCAGCACAAACACCGCTCCGGCCAGTAGTATCGGCACCATTAACTGCATATCGCTCCAGCCGACGCTGCTCAGCGAACCGAGTGTCCACACGATAAACAGTTTTAGCGCGTCGGGGTTGGCGAAGTTCTGCAGCAGACTCACGAGCGCACCTGCAATCGACCCGAACATCATACCCACGATAAGCAAGCTTACGTTACTCGTCACCTTCCTGCTTACCGCCAGCACCAGCAGCAATACCAGCGTTGCGCCGATACACGCCGCAATCGGCAACATCAGTACCAGCGTCGCCGAGCACATCGTGAGAAACGCAACTCCTAAACTGGCGCCGGAACTCACACCCAACGTATAAGGTCCCGCCAGGGGATTGCGGAACAGCGTTTGCATAATCAATCCCGACACCGATAGGGCTGCACCTGCTAAAATGGCGGTAATCGCCTTAGGCAGACGAATGGCATGCAGAATATTCTGCTCCATCACACTCATCTCTCCCCACGGCCACAGCCACATACTTCCGCTACATACATCCAAGCAGAAAAGCAGCGCTAACAGCGCTGTCAAAGCCACAAATATGTATGTGTTTCGTTGCATCGTTTCAAAAAACGCTGCAAAATTACTACAAAAAAATTGAATGTGCAAGAATATAGCGCAAAAAATCTAATATGCTTGCGTATAGTTAGAGGTTTTGCACTATATTATTGTCGTTCGCTAGTTATAGCGAACGTAATTTCGGGGGAATGCCTTTGGCAGGCGGAGTCCGAAGTTACTGTATTCATTAATTCCTGAACTTTAACTCTCCGTCTCTCAATTCGACGATCACCGGTTTTTTCTGATCCACCTTACCGGCAATGATGGATTTACTGAGTTCGTTGAGAACCAACCGTTGCAGTGCCCGTTTAACGGGCCGTGCACCGAACTGCGGATCGTAGCCTTCTTTCGCGATATAAGCGATTGCATCGTCTGTGACGCGCAGGTCAATACCTTGTGCCTCCAGCATCTTATGGATGCGGCTTACTTGAAGACCCACTACGGCTTTGATATCGCTCTCGCTCAGTTCGCTGAAGTGAATGATCTCATCAATACGGTTGATGAACTCCGGTCGTACGCTTGCCCGCAACTGCTCTTCCGTCAAGTTCGAGGTCATGATGATCAAGGTGTTCTTGAAGTTCACCACGCGCCCTTTGTTATCCGTCAGACGACCGTCATCCAGCACTTGCAGCAGTACGTTGAACACATCCGGATGGGCTTTCTCGATCTCGTCGAACAGTACGACAGAGTAGGGCTTCCGACGAATCGCTTCCGTCAATTGACCACCTTCATCGTAACCTACGTATCCCGGAGGCGCACCGATGAGTCGGGTCGCACTGAACTTCTCTTGGTACTCACTCATATCGATACGCGTGATCATGTTCTCGTCATCGAACAGGTAATCCGCGAGCGCTTTCGCCAACTCCGTCTTACCGACACCGGTCGTTCCCAAGAAGATGAAACTGCCGATCGGTCGTTTGGGGTCTTGTAGACCCGCACGGCTTCTACGTATCGCGTCGCTGACGGCTTCAATGGCTTGGTCTTGACCAATAATCCGCTTGTGCAGTTCTTCCTCTAAATGTAGCAGTTTGTCGCGCTCCGATTGCATCATCTTTGCTACCGGAATGCCCGTCCAACGAGCTACTACCTCTGCGATATCGTCTTCATCCACTTCCTCTTTGATCAGCGCCTCATTGCTGATGGCGTGCAGGGAGTCCTGTGCAGACTTGATATTGGCTTCCGCGGCAGGAATCTGGCTGTAACGGATCTCCGCCACTTTGCCGTAATCGCCTTCGCGTTCCGCTACTTCTGCCTGATGCTTCAGCGTCTCGATTCGCGCTTTCTCGTTCTGGATGGTGGCTACATAGCCCTTCTCCTTATTCCAACGCGCGTTCAGTTCGTCGCTCTGTTTCTTCAAATCCGCTAATTGGGATTCGATCACTTTCAACTTGGCATCATCCTTATCGCGTTTGATGGCCTCGCGCTCGATCTCGAGCTGCTTGATCTGACGATCCAGCGTATCGATCTCTTCCGGCTTGGAGTCCACCTCCAGACGCAGTTTGGCAGCTGCCTCATCCACAAGGTCAATCGCCTTATCCGGTAGGAAACGGTCGGTGATATAACGTGCACTCAACGTCACGGCGGCAATAATCGCATCATCCTTGATACGCACTTTGTGGTGGGTTTCGTAACGCTCTTTCAGACCACGCAGAATACTGATTGTCGCGGCCTCGTCCGGTTCATCGACCATCACTTTCTGGAATCGTCTTTCCAGCGCTTTATCGGTCTCGAAATACTTCTGGTATTCGTCCAACGTGGTTGCACCGATAGCCCGCAGGTCACCTCGTGCCAGCGCAGGCTTCAAGATGTTTGCTGCGTCCATAGCACCGCTCGATTTGCCGGCACCTACCAGCGTGTGGATCTCATCAATAAAGAGGATGATCTCACCTGCGGCTGCCACGACCTCATTCACAACACCTTTTAGACGCTCCTCGAACTCGCCCTGGTATTTCGCACCCGCAATCAGCGCACCCATATCCAGGGAGTAGATCTGTTTCTTCTTCAGGTTCTCCGGCACATCGCCGCGTACGATACGATGGGCAAGGCCCTCTGCAATCGCCGTCTTACCGACACCCGGTTCACCGATCAAAATAGGGTTATTCTTCGTTCTACGACTCAGAATCTGTAATACACGCCGGATCTCGTCATCTCTTCCGATTACGGGATCCAACTTGCCCTCCCGGGCCCGCTCGCAGAGGTTAATCGCAAACTTCTGCAGGTTTTCGTTGTTGGAATTGTTGTTGTTCATAGTTATATGTCGTTTAGTTAATAATCAAATCTCACTCAATAATCTACAAACTATGCGCCAAACCACCTTAGACTGACAAAATGGCAGTCCTTTAGGAACGCTTACTATGCGATAATTGTACAAAAATCAGTTAAATCTTGCGTATATCAAAAAAAAGCAGTACCTTTGTCGCGTAAATTACAAGATATGCCTAAGAATACGGAAATAGAACGTAAGTTTTTAGTCCAATCGGATGCCTTTAAGACGCAGGCCGTTGCGCAGCATGAGATCGAGCAGGGGTATTTGTGCAAAGAACCCGGCAAGACCATTCGCGTGCGTATACGTGACGCGCAGGCGTTCCTTACTATTAAGTCCGGCAAACTGCGCGAAGGTTTGGCGAAATTCGAATGGGAGCGCGAGATCGAGATGGCAGATGCAAAAGAGCTGATGCTGCTGTGCGAAAATGAGACGATCCGCAAAACGCGCTATATCATTCCGGCAGCGCCGTTTGAAGGGCAGCCGCGTTGCTGGGAAGTGGATGTGTTCTATAGCGGCAAGCAGAAAGGCAACACCCTGGCAGAGATTGAGTTAGGCAGCGAACACGAAGCCTTTGAGCGTCCGGAATGGTTAGGCAAAGAGGTAACGGGTAATCCACAGTATTACAATGCAAACATGTGATTTTATGCGACGTTACGTATCATTCATATTCCTTCTGCTGTGCGCGACAATGTCTTTCGCGCTCACAATACCTGCGGGTACGCTCTATTTTGACAACAGCCGGACGAACTACAGTACGGTGCGTTTTGTCTATGGTAGTGAGACGCCTGCGGTGAGTTATGTGGTCACGATGACGCAGGACAGCAATAAATGGAAGGTGGAGATACCGCAGACAGTGGAGAATATGTACCGTTTCACCTTTGTTGGCGGCGCGTTGGACGAAGGCACGTACGAGCAGAAGTTCAGTGATTTCAAGGAATATATCAGTAAGACCCTCAACATGAATCGCACGGCGACGAGTGAGGTGCAGATGAATGCGGGCGATATCTTTGTGCCGGAATCCGGCGATAACTGGGCGCAGGGCAGTTGGATGAGTCTGAGCGCTTGGAAAGCGTCGCAGAGCACTGTCGAACCTTCGGCGTCAATAAGCGGTACGCTTCCGGTCGTTTATATCAACACTACCAACAACACCGCCATCACGAGTAAGGAGACCTATATTACCGGTTCGCTCTATATCGACCCTTTGACCACCGGTTATCCGGCACTCGGAACGGAGGCAGCACCTGTCATCGGCCAATTCAAAGGACGCGGTAACTACACCTGGAAGGATTTTGACAAGAAACCCTATAAGATTAAGTTCGACGCCAAGCAGTCGGTGCTCGGCATGCCGAAAAACAAGCACTGGTGTCTGCTCGCTCACGCGGACGATGATATGGGCTTTATGCGCAATATGGTGGGTTTCCTGCTCAGCGAACAACTCGGCATGAAATGGACGCCGCGCTTTGTGCCGGTAGAGCTGGTGCTTAACGGTCAGTATTGGGGCCTCTATTTCCTGACCGAGCATGTCCGTATTGCCGGTAATCGCGTCAAGATCGCGGAGCAGGAGGATTATGCGACGGATTCGGTGACGGGCGGTTGGCTGGTGGAGATCGACAATTATCAGGAGAACGGCAATATTGAGTTTGACGAACCCAACGGCGAGCGCGTCATGATTACCTCCAAAGAGCCGGAATTACTCAGCGCGCAGCAGCGTAACTATATAGAGACGCAGATGCACACGCTCAATGACGCAATCTACGGCAGTTCGGCGGCGCAGTTATGGAGCATGCTGGATATCGATGAGGCGGCTAAGTTCTATTTGATTCAGGAGATCATGGAGGACTGCGAGAGTTACCACGGCAGTTGTTTCCTCTATAAGGACCGTGACCGTAACGGTCGGACTGCCAAGTGGTTCTTCGGTCCGGTATGGGATTTTGGCAATGCGTACATTCGCCATCAGGATACCTGGATATACGACAATCCCATTTTCTCCCAGCATTGGGTGGGGCAGTTGGCGCAATGGCCGGAATTCAACAAGAAAGTGCGTGAGTACTGGTATATCTTCTATCATAACTACCGCAGCACGACTCGTTCAGCGATTGGTGAGTTCGCGGCGAAGATCACACAGGCGGCCAAGAACGATGCTGAACGCTGGCGCGGCACGTCCCGTTACTGCGATAATAGCAATATGACCAAGCGCCAGAGTGAGTTCCTCAGTCGTTTCAACTGGCGTATCAACTGGCTGTACAACAAGTGGGGAGTTGGCATAGAACCTACTGAAGAAAGCGTGGAACTTGTTCCGACCAATATGCCGACACGCAAAGTGCTCCGCAACGGCCAATTGCTCATCGAATACGAAGGAAAAACGTATAATATACTTGGGCAGAGCGTGCAATAAGGGGTAATTCGCTTTTTTTACAAAAAAATAGCAAAAAAATTTGCGTATATCAAAAAAAAGCAGTACCTTTGCACCCGCTTTTGAGATTTTATTATTTCAGTCAAGCTTACGGAAGGGTGGGTGAGTGGCTGAAACCAACAGTTTGCTAAACTGTCGTACGGGTAACTGTACCGGGGGTTCGAATCCCCCCTCTTCCGCAGAAAGACGCCGAAAGGTGTCTTTTTTGTTTACGTAGAAATCCCCCTTGCAGGCACAAAAAAAAGAAGGTTGTCTCACGACAACCCAACCTTTTCATTTAACCTTAAATCTAATACCATGAAAAACACGATGCAAAAGTACTGCTTTTTGACGATATGACCAAATAATTTCCAGAAAAAGTGTTAAAAATCTAAAAATTGCTATCTTCGGTTGACAAAATGGCAGCATTTGCGCGGCTTTAGTCGCATAATGAGAATAAGTCTTCCCTCGGATTGATCAACATGACAGGCACCAAGGCGTGTTGAATCGCTTTGCGTTCGGGTGGACCGAACAAAATGTCATCTAATCCATAATCGCGGCTCGCGGTAAGAATCAGCAGGTCATGCCGGAAATCGCGTTGGCGTTCTGCCGCTTCGCGGATAAGGCCGAAACTGTCTTTGCGGGCAATACATACCTCGTACGAGATCTTCTCCCCCGTTCTTTCGGCTACCGCCTTGATATGTGTGACAATCCGGTTGACGTTCTGTCGTGCGTGTGAACCGTAGTCATTGGCTTGCAAAAGGATGATATGCGCACCGGTTTTGCGGGCAAGATACGTACAGATCTCCGCTTTGTAGGTTTCCTCTTCGAGCATGGAAACGGGCACCAGCAGTCGGTTCAGCGTTTTGATGTTCATCGTCGGGGTGATGAACACGTACGGTCGGCGCTCCTCGCGGCATTCGTTGAGGTGGTGCTGAATGGTGCGGGCTTTGTTCTCGCACTCAATGAGCCGGATATCGTCGTTATTGTCCCAGATCATCTGTCGGTAGTGGTTCTTGCGGGGCGTTGAAGCGCTCCCAGTTGATTGTATCCATCGTGTGCCGGTACTGACTTGCCGCGGCGGCATGATTGCGGTACGAGGAAGAGAAAATATGCGTATTATTCAGTTCCGGACTCGCGCACATGAACAAATAATCGGTTTTCGGTGCATTGAGCACGATATCAATGGTCTCGGGCGACGGACAGCGGATCGGTCCGGGCGGCAGACCGGGGTATTTGTACGTATTATAGGGCGACTCCACTGCCAAATGGCTGTACAGAATACGTCTGAGCTTAAAATCACCCACCGCATATTTAATGGTCGGGCAGGCCTGCAACGGCATGTTCTTGTGCACGCGGTTGAGGTAGAGCGAGGCGATAAGGGGCAGCTCGCGCTTGTTGGTACTCTCGCCTTCCACAATAGAGGCCACAATAGCAATCTCGATAGGCGTCAAGCCGATCGAATCGGCTTTGGCACGGCGTTCGTCGTTCCAGAACGTATTGAACTCGCGTTGCATGCGGGCGAAGAGTTGGTCGGGCGTGATGTTCCAATAGACCTCATAGGTGTTGGGGATAAAGAGGCAACGGCTGGTCTCTTTATTCAGTCCGTACGGAGCCAAATAGGCATCATCTTCAAGCAGGCGGAGTAGGGTGACGCTGTCCATCTGCAAGTGGGTCGTCACTTTGCCTGCCAACTCCTCGCGGGTGCGCACGAAATGGTTCCATGTGATATTGACCGGCGTCTGCCGTCCGTATTTGAATTTCTCAATCAGTTCGCGGTCACCGATCTGCGCGGGCACGGTATAGTGACCCGGTTCGGGATAGCGGAAGAGCAGGATGCGCATGTGCCAGTCGAGGTCTGTTTCCGCGCTGATATCGTAATCTTCGCGGATGAGAGTCAGGAGAGAATCAATGGTGGCACCTTCGTAGATGTTGTATGTGTGCGATTCTCCGTCACGGGAGGTGAGGTTGCAGACTTCCCAGCGGTAGTATTGCTCGACAACAAAGAGAAGGATCATGCAGAAGATCCAACCGGAGACTCCTAATGTCCAGCGAAGAATGCGGGCTTTTGTCCATTCGTATTTTGCCATATTATTTTCCTCCTACGAGGCGTTTGATTTCCGATAGTTTATTGAGAGCCTCCAGCGGTGTGAGGTTGTTGATGTCCAGCGACTTCACCTCATCCCGTATCTGTTCGAGCACGGGGTCGTCGAGTTGGAAGAAACTCAGTTGCATGCCTTCCCTGCTTTCGCCGATATGATCGGTCGGTTTGGCAAGATCGCCGTTCTTCGCCGCCCGTTCGAGATCCGCGAGAATCTGGTTGGCGCGCTCCACAATGGAGTTCGGCATGCCGGCGAGTTTGGCTACGTGGATACCGAAGCTATGTTCCGAACCACCGCGAACGAGCTTGCGCAGGAAGATCACTTTGCCGTTCAGCTCGCGTACGGACACGTTGTAGTTTCGAATCCGTTCGAAGGTCTTCTCCATCTCGTTGAGCTCGTGGTAGTGGGTGGCGAACAGCGTCTTGGCATGTCCGCGGTGCTCGTGGATATATTCCACAATAGCCCAAGCAATACTTATGCCATCGTACGTGCTCGTACCGCGACCCAGTTCGTCAAACAGCACCAGACTCCGTTCACTCAGGTTATTCAATATCGATGCCGCTTCGTTCATTTCCACCATGAACGTTGACTCGCCCAGCGAGATATTATCGCTCGCACCGACGCGGGTGAAGATCTTGTCTACCACACCGATCGACGCACTCTCTGCGGGTACGAACGAGCCCATTTGCGCGAGCAGCACAATGAGGGCGGTCTGGCGGAGTAGGGCGGATTTACCGGCCATGTTCGGTCCGGTGATGATGATAATCTGCTGGCCGTTATTGTCCAGCAGTACGTCGTTGGCGATGTATTGCTCGCCCGGCGGCAGTTGTTGTTCGATCACGGGATGGCGTCCCTGACGAATGTCGATGACGAGGCTGTCGTTCACGTCCGGACAGACATAGCGGTGCTCGGCAGCTACGGTAGCGAACGAAAGCAGACAGTCGAGTTGAGCCAGCACGTTGGCGTTCAGCTGGATCTGCGGCACCCATTCCGAGAGCGCGAGCATCAACTCCTGATAGAGCCGGTTCTCGATGATCTGAATACGCTCTTCCGCGGTGCGGATCTTCTCCTCGTAGTTCTTCAACTCCTCCGTGATATAGCGCTCCGCATTGACGAGCGTCTGCTTGCGGATCCACTCGGCCGGCACTTGGTCTTTGTATGTGTTCCTTACCTCGAGGTAGTAACCGAAGACATTGTTGAAACCGATCTTCAGGCTCTGGATACCGGTGCGTTCGATCTCGCGTTGCTGTACTTGCAACAGGTACTCTTTGCCGTCCGATTGGATAGCGCGCAGTTCGTCCAGTTCGGTATCTACACCGCGTGCGATGATGTTCGGTCGTCCCTGTGCGATAGGCGGGTCGGGTACGATCTCCCGCTCGATACGCATGCGCATTTCGGAGCAGGGGTCAAGTTGTTCGCCCAAGAGCGAGAGGTAAGAGTTATCCCGCGCAGCCTCGCATAGTTCTTTGACCGGTTTTACGGCTTTGAGGGCCCGACCGAGTTGCACCATCTCGCGAGGACCGATACGGCCGGTGGACACTTTGCTTACGATACGTTCCAGATCGCCCACTTGTTGCAATGCGTCCTGCAAAGTTTCGCGGTCTTCGGGGTGACGGAAAAGGTGTTCCACTACGGTCTGCCGATTGCGAATCGGGCGTACGTCCTTGAGCGGGAATGCCATCCAGCGATGCAGCAGACGGCCGCCCATCGGGGTGATCGTGCGGTCAATGATATCGTAGAGGGTCGCGCTTTCTTCAGTCTGACGGTGGGTCAGTTCGAGATTACGGATCGTGAAACGGTCCAGCCACACGTATTTGTCCTCTTCGATACGGCTCAGGTGCTGGATATGTCCGGTCTGCAGGTGCTGGGTCATGTCGAGGTACATCAGAATACCGCCTGCTGCCGTCACACCTGCCGGCATCTTCTCCAGTCCGAAGCCTTTGAGCGAGCTTACGCCCCATAGTTTCTGCAGTCGCTCCTTGGCGGTGGACTCCACCAGCATCCAGTCTTCGAGTTCGAAAGTGAAGAACTTATTGCCGAACAGGTTCTCCATTTCGGCCTTTCGTCCGCGCAGGTGCAGTACCTCTTTGGGCGCGAAATTGGTCAGCAGTTTGTCGATATAATCGCTGTCGCCTTGTGCAGCCTGGAACTCACCGGTAGAGATATCGAGGAATGCCACACCGATCACGTGTTTGTCAAAATGCAGACAAGCCACCCAGTTGTTCTCTTTCTGTGTCAAGGTGGTGTCGGAATAACTGACGCCGGGCGTCACGAGTTCGGTCACACCGCGTTTGACGAGTTTCTTCGTCAACTTCGGATCCTCCAACTGGTCGCATATCGCCACGCGCAGACCCGCTCGCACAAGTTTCGGCAGGTAGGTGTCAAGGGCATGGAAAGGAAAACCTGCCATCTCCAGCGCGGGCGCCGCCGAACTACCACCGTTGGAGCGGTGGGTGAGGGTGATATTGAGGATCTTAGCAGCCTTCACGGCATCTTCCGCATAGGTTTCGTAGAAATCGCCGCAACGGAAGAGCAGCATCGCGTCGGGGTACTGCGTCTTGATGTCGCGGAACTGCTTCATCATCGGTGTTAATTCCTCTGTCATATTATCTCAAATCTACTGTTATTTTCAAATTATATCTGCGTCCCGTTAAATAATTGGGGCTTGCCCATTGATTGCCGTACGCGTCGGCTACCCAGAAATAGGAGTTCACGTTTCGCCAGCCTACGAGGTTAAAGACCTCAAACTGAATTGCCCACTGTTTGACGTGCTTGGCGGAGGGCTTGCGCATGAACTTCGCCGTTTGGGCATTGAAGGCGTACGTGGCGCCGATATCGATACGTTTGTAGGTCGGCATTCGTCCCCAAGCCTGGTTGTTGCGCGGGGCATAGTAGGGTTGGCCCTCGGCGAACTGCATCTTGAGGTGGAACTTCAACTGCGGCAGCTGTGGGATGTAGTCCTGGAAGAGCATAGAGAAGTTCCATCGTTGCTCGTTCGGACTCGGGATCCACAGATCGGAACCGATAAACCGCTGTCTGGCTACCATCGTCGAGAACGAGATCCAACTGTCCGCACCGGGCACTAACTCGCCGTATAGCTTGAGGTCCAGTCCGCCGGCATAGCCCTTGGAGTCATTGCGTCCGGAGTAACGCACGCGTACGTTATCCACGGTGTAACTCTCCATTCGGTCGATGTATTTGTAGTAGCCCTCAGCAGTCAACTTGAACGGCCGTCCCCACGCGCGGAAATAGTAGTCTCCACCGAGCACGACATGCAAGGAGCGCTGGGCCCGCAGGTCTTTGTTAAGCCGGATACGCGTGATACCGAGTGCATCGGTCACGGTGTCGCGCAACTCCTTATAGAACGGTGCTTGGTAGTACAGACCCGTCGCCAGACGGAAGCACAAATCGCGTTTCCAACCCGGTTTCCATTCCACAGAGGCGCGAGGGGAGGGAAGTACTTCGTTGTTCCAACTCCACCACTGCAATCGTCCGCCGACGGTCAATATCCACTGACCGGAGTTCGTGTTCCATTTATGTTCGTTCTGGATATACGCCTGCAATCGTGCCGTGCGCATTTCGCTGCTGCCGTGCATGGCGTAATAAAGCTCCATATCGTGTCCGTTGTTCGGCAGCGAGTAACCGGCCGAGTCGCGCCATTCCCATTCGCTGATGGCGTCGCGTATCAGTTCCGCTTGCCCGCTCACGCCCCAGATAAGGGTGTTGTTGTCGTGCTTCCACGTGCCGTTATGCGCCAGCGTGATCACAGACGCTTCGAGGTTGTTGCGTGCGTGCTGATGGAAGATACCCGTGCCCAGCACATCGTACGTCTCATCGCTCAGGTTGGTCACTTCCGTCTGCGTGTTGCCCGGCGTCGAACCGTCCGCAGGAGTGTTGGACAGCACATACTGACCGGTGATATCGAAGTTCTCCCGCTCGTTGGTGTAGAAGCCCGACAGGTCGAAACCGATCTCCACTTCGTTGCTCACCTTGCCCTTGGCACTCAAAGCCGCGAAAGCCGTCAGGAAACGATCTTTCTCCTGTCCCTCATAATAGATGCTCAGGTTCTTCGCCTGCTGCCCGCCGAAAGACTCACTCAACGAATCCGGCGTGAAGCGGTAGTCGTTCTGACTCACGTTTCCGAGGAATGACATTCCCCATTTTGGAGCCACCTTCCACGTGATATAGGTCTGGTAGTCGATGTACGTCGGTTGGTAATTGCCGGCCGTAGCGAGACCGCCGAGCATGTATTTGCTGGTCTTGTAGCGCAGTCCATGCATCTGGCTGTAGGTGCTGTCGCCGTGACCGACATACAGTTGCGCACCCAGCAGACTGGCGCTGATAGAGGCCTCAAAAGCGTTCGGACGTTTGTACGTGATGTCCAGCACCGAGGACATCTTATCGCCGTATTGCGCACCGAAACCGCCGGCCGAGAACTGCACGTTTTCCACCATCTCGGGGTTCACGAAACTGAGCCCTTCCTGTTGCCCGCTTCGTATCAGCAGCGGACGATGCACCTCGATGCCGTTCACATATACGGAGTTCTCGTCAAACGAACCGCCGCGGACATTGTACTGGGAACTCAGTTCGTTGGTCTGACTCACGCCGGCAAAAGTGATCAGCAGGCTTTCGATCGAACCGCCTGTAGCGTCCGGCATGACGCGCGTAGTGGCTGCATCGATACGATCCATCGTGCCTTGCGTATGCTTGATGCCGCGCACCTCGATCTCGGTCAGCAGTTGCTCGTCGGTCAGCAGTTGGACATTGATATTGATCACCTCGCGTACGTCAATAATACGCTGCTGCACGGAGGTATAACCGATCATGGAGTAGTTGAGCACCACCGTGTCCGTCTCGTCAAGAATCAGCTCGTAGTAGCCGTTTTTGTTGGTCGCCGTGCCGATCGGACGGTCGGCATTGAGTACCACCACGTTCGCCAACTCTATACCCACGTTATTCTGGTCCACGACGTACCCGTACACGCGAGCGTTGCGCGCGTAGAGTTCCGGAACAGAAAGCAGGGAACAAAGAAGAAGGACTACTATGTGGCGGAATCTCGTCATTCGTGATCACCTGATCTCGAGATCTCAAGATCTTGATTGATTTCCTCGATATAAGCGGTCAGTTCCTCGCCGCCCAATTTGGTCTCTGCCGAGGTCACAAACACCGGCGGCAGTTCTTCCCACTCCTCGAGCAGACGCGCTTTGTACGCCTCCACGTTCTCTTTTAAACGCACTTTGCCGAGTTTGTCGCCTTTTGTGAAAACGATCGCAAAAGGAACACCGTTCTCTCCGAGCCAGTTAATAAACTCCAGGTCTATCTTCTGCGGCTCGTGGCGGCAGTCGATTAGCACAAACAAGCATACCAACTGTTCCCGCAGCAGGCAATACCGCTCGATCATCTTCTTCAGCGCCTCACGTTGTTTCTGTCCCGCTTGCGCATAGCCGTAGCCCGGCAGATCAACGAGGTGCCAAGATCCATCAACCAGAAAATGGTTGATCAACAGCGTCTTACCGGGTTTCTGACTCGTCTTTGCCAGTTTCGGATTGTGGCAGAGCATATTGATCAGACTGGACTTACCCACATTGCTTCGTCCGATGAATGCGTACTCCGGCAGCGTACTCTGCGGACAACTCGCTACGTCGGGGTTGGAGATAATATATTGTGCGTTCTTTATCATCGTTTTTTACACAAAACCTTTGCGGCTGCAAAGGTACAAAAAAAATCGCACATGTGCAAATCTTTCGAGTTTTTTGAAGAAAAATGCCATTTCTGTGTTTCAAAAACGGGGTACACTGCACCGCTTCCTTAAAGCGATCTCGGCTTAGCAACCCACTAATCACCCAGTAATCACCCACTAATCGCCCACTCATACAAGCATTTTTGAAGCAAAAATATATTAATTCAGGTGAAAAATAAAACCGAGCGACAATCAAATGCCGCTCTGGTTTGGATGGAGTCTGGTGTTCAAATACCATTTGAACGAAATGGACGTTGCTATCTCACCTCTTGTCCCGTGAGGGTATAAGTCCTATCCCCGCGGAGGATGAGGATTTGACCATTGCGGAGGAGTTTGGTTACGCGCGGATTGTCGGAGGACACATTCATGATGCCTGTCCCATTATTTGTAGTCTCGAACGTTCCTTCGTCCGTATTGATCAGCTTGTTATCCTCGTCCTTTGTTTCCATCTTGTAATAGTACGTAGTATTCGCATCCAGACCGGAAACGGTATACGTAAATCCATCTTCTTGCATATTACGACGTGGAGCACCATTGCTAAAGACGATGCTGATCAATCGTCCGTCTTGGTCGAAGTTAATGGTGCAAAGCACGATGGTACATGCCTCATCCAGATAGATCGTGAGCGAATAACTATAACCTCCTTCGACGAACGGCCATGTGAAGGTAGCAGTCGTAGTTGTAGGCTGGACCGTCGTAGTGTCTTGTTCTTCTTCCTCTGCCATGAAGATAGCCAGTAAGTACTTGTCGTCTAAAAGACTGAAACGATAGGGGTTGTACTTCTTGCCGTCGTTCCATTTCACGAACTTATAACCGGAGTTCGGCGAAGCCTCTACGGTGATCTGTGTACCGTACGTATAATACGGTTCGTTAAAGCTCGTAACAATAGCTCCCATCTCCATGTCGTTACTCTCGACCTCCCAAGAGCATACTTTTGTCAAAAAGATAGCCGTGTAGGTCTCGTTTTGTATAACGGTTATTTGGCGCGGGTTGTCGGTGTTGCCGTCGGACCATCGGTTGAACTGATAGCCCTTGTTAGGAGTAGCCCAGATTTGCACGATGGTATCCTTCGGGAATGTGCCGGCTCCATCTACCGATCCGAACTTAGTGTTATTGACATCAAGCGTGATGGTGTATTGCGGACGTGGAGCAATGGTGATATACCAACGTTGGAGCGAATCGCATCCTTCCCGAGTGATAAGACCGATATATCCTTCGTAGGTATCGGGCGAAGTATGCGTCAATTGTTCACATAGATAGCACGGTTCATTCCAATCGAGCGTATCAACGATAAAGGAATAATATCTCGGGCTGAAGTGGACGTAAAGTGTATATACAGAATCACAGCCACCTTCCGTTATATAACTATCCACGTACATTGTATCTTCCTCCAGATAGGTTTCTATATAGCCGTGCCCGTCTAATTCGGTAACCGCACTTCTGCCGCTATGCCTGATCATTCGACCATGCCATGGCATAGTATCCAGTGCGCATAAATACACAGTATCGTTAGAATAATAAGGTTGACAAGGTATTGCAAATTCTGCAGTAAAAGTAGAATCTTGTGTAACAAATAGTTGGCGCGGGTTGTCGGTATTGCCGTCGCTCCATTGTACAAAGCGGAAGCCCTCATTGGGAATGGCTTCAATAACGCAAGTATCATAATAGTAATATGTGCCACTGCCGGTTACCATTCCGCCTAAGGAATCGCAATTTGTCGAAATGGAGAATTGATCCTCAATAACCGGCGTGTATGTGGTGTCATTATAAATATAAGATGTTGTATCCGTGCAATATACCCACATTTCGTAACTCTCATTCGGACCGTACTGACTGATGTTGTAACCGCTCGCCATCAACCGCCAGCCTTCTCCAAATCCCTGACCGTTTGCTTTCGTACCCAAACGGAGAAACAACAAACCATTCTTACCATGAACCACAGCTTGATAGCCAGTATTATCCGCATACTCATCCGTTACCTCACTTTCAGAGTGGATACCGGCACTATGCCGCGCATCAATCATTTTGCCGATTTCCACTTTGTACTTATTCCAGTGCGGATAGAAGACACACGGAACACCCGGCATGGAGAGCATCCAAGCATGTGCCTGCATCAAACGAGCCTTCATTTCCGGCTTCGTCGAGTTACCCATACCGCCGAATTCTTGATCGTTACGTTGGAACCAGTCGTGGTTGTCGATAAACGTTACCGCATATTTCGAATAACCAGAACCAACCAGACCCCGACCGCGATTAGCCAAGGTCTGATAGTTCCAACCTGCCAATGCGTCGAACACACTGTACTTCGTCTGGAAATCCAGCGACATCGTATTCATCTGTGCGTCCTGGATACGGTATTTTGTCTCATCTACCCCCGTCCAAAATTCCGTGATAGAGATATACGGATTAGAAGCCTGATTGTAGTCATTGATATGGTAAGTATGGTATCCCAAGCCATAATCATACCGAAAACCGTCATAGTGCATCACATTAATCAACCAACGGGAATATGCCTTAAACATGTTTTGCACTTGAGCATTTTGGTGCGCCCAATCACGAGCGCCAAAGTAATTCTCTCCATCGTCCTGTGCACCTGTCGCTGTTCCCCAGCAATCACCCGCATATTCCATCGTCTCCTGAGCATTCATCTCATCGGTGTTACAGATATATGATCCGTTAGGTTGGAACAAACCATATCGGTCGAAATCTTCCGGCATAAAATCACACCACGTAGATTCCCCCACAATATGGTTAATAACCACGTCGGCTATCACTTTTGTTCCCTTGCTATGAAAGGCGGAGATCAATTGCTCCAATTCGGCACGCGTACCCCATGTGGAATTTTGATTGGAGTATTGTTGAGGGGTATATCCGGTGCCACCTACTGACAAACTGCTGGGCGGTAACCAAACTAAATCGAAATATCTTCCGATATCTTGAGCCTGTTTGTATAATGTAGCCCAACGCGTACTTCCGTTTGAAGAACGTCCACGATAGGAATCCCAATAGAATCCTTGCAGCATAACGTCCTCGCATTGCGAAGGCACTGAACTTTGGGCATACAAAAAAAGGGTAATTAAGGAGGAAATTACAATAGTTAATAGTTTTTTCATATGTCAATATATTTCTCTATTTTATTGATTTTAGCGCGATTTCTTTGCCCAGAGGATGAAACCACAGAGGCAGGTGAGGGTAATGACGGCGGCGATGAGGTAGCCGAGCCAACGCCATTCAAGCGGCAGATGGAGACCTTCCGGCGCAATGAGGATGTAACTGCTGCAGACCATCGTCATGAACAATGCCGGAATAAGGGCAATCAGATAACCGAACTTGAAATTGGAGATTTGAGATTGGACATTGGACGATTTCTTGTAGAGCCAGATAGTACCTGCCCACAGCGTGAACGTAGCTAAGGTCTGATTCGTCCATGCGAAGTAACGCCAAACAATGTTAAAGTCCACGAAAACCATGCCGAAAACACAAAGGAAGAGCGGCAGGGCGATGATGAGTCGTCTCGAGATAGGACGTTGGTCCCATTTGAGGAAATCTGCCACGATGAGTCGTGCGGAGCGGAGAGCCGTGTCGCCACTCGTGATAGGTGCAGCAATAACACCAATGATAGCGAGGATGCCGCCGACAGTGCCTAACCAGGAACGGCTCACGCGGTCAATGACGAGCGCCGCGATATTCTTTCCGTGGTGTTGCGCCGCAAAAGCCTGCAGGCCGTCAATACCGTAAAGACCCGTCTCCGGATCGGCGAAGAACGTGCCTGCTGCGGCCGCCCATATCAAGGCGAGAATACCTTCAGCCACCATCGCTCCGTAGAAGATCCAGCGACCTTGACGTTCGTTGGTCACGCACCGCGCCATGATCGGGCTCTGCGTGCCGTGGAAACCGGAGATGGCACCGCAAGCGATACTTACGAACATCATCGGGAAGAGCGGCAGACCGTTGGTCTGGCGATTCTGCAGTCCGTCGAATACTTCCGGCATTTCGCTACTATGCCAGCCGAGCATCACGATCATGATGCCGATACCCATAAAGAGCAGGATAGCTCCGAAAATAGGGTAGAAACGGCCAATCAGTTTATCGACCGGCAGTACCGTTGCAAGCGCGTAGTAGCCGAAGATGATCAGTACCCACGCGATAGGAATCGTGGACAGCCCGAATTGGAAAGTTGACAGAGGTGCGAGGCCTTGGAGCAGGGTAGCCGGTCCGCTGAGGAAAGTGGTCGTCAGCAGAATAAGTAGCACGAGCGAGAGCACGCGCATAAAGAGTTTGATGCCCTTTCCGAGTTCATCGCCCACGATATCCGGCAGAGACGCGCCGCCTTTGCGGATGGAGAGCATACCGGAGAGGTAGTCATGTACACCGCCGGCGAAGATCGTACCGAATACGATCCACAGGAATGCCGCTGGGCCGTAAAAGATACCCATGATGGCACCGAAGATCGGGCCGAGACCGGCGATATTAAGGAACTGCACGAGGAAGATACGCCACGGCGCCATCGGCACAAAATCCACACCGTCGGTCTTAGTGATCGCCGGCGTCTTACGCTCCGGCTCTACGCCGAAAATTTTCTCAACCAATACGCCGTAGGTCAAAAAACCAACGACCAAAAGAATCAATGCAATGATAAAAGTAATCATATAGCGCTACTTATTTTACTTTTTGTCCGTGAATTGTATAAACTTTGTCGTCCTTGAGGATATAGACATGTCCGTTACGGATGAGCTTCTGGGCCTGGTTCGCGGGGTTGGTGTACACCTCCGGTGCCGATGAGGGCTCGTTGGCGGAATAGACAGCTTGGATAACGATTCCGTCCTCCAGATCACCAGCTACCACTTGCCACTTGAGGAAGCTGAAGCCTTCAATGATCGGGGCTACCGGCAGATGGAGAGCTACATATTCAGCCGCAAACAGATTGCCTGCCTGGTCGAGATAATTCACATTGATATAGGTCGGATCCGGCTCTACCGGTTCTTCTTCAATCGGCAGAATCGTAAAGAACTCACTCCACTGATATGCGTTCCTATACAGACCGATCGATGCATAGGGCACGTACAGCGTACAAGCGGATTTGTCGATGCCCATGAAGGTAGCTGCATAGACGGTAGGAGGCGTTACAGCGTAGCACGTGATGGCCTGGATCGGGCTGTGCATATAGGTTACGAAGCTGTCATTTGCGAAGGCATAATCACCGATCTCGGTCACGCTCGCAGGGATAGTGATCTGTTGAATTGCGGCATAATCCTTCATCAAATAAGCCGGAATGTATTCGACCTCTTCTCCGAAGGTAAAGGATGTGATGGTATTCCGCGACGCATAGAACGGGAAACTGTTCTCATCCTGGTTCGGTTTCTGTTGTCTGAAATTGATGGCATTCCATTGTACCGCTTCGATTCTATTGCAGTTATTGAATACACCGTTTCCTAAAGCAACGACATTCTTGCCGATCGTTACTGTTCGTATATTGGAACAATCTCTAAATGCTCGTTGTCCGACACTGGTAATGTTGTCGCCGAGTGTGATAGAAGTCAATTCAGAACAGCCGGTGAAGGCGTAGGTACCGATGGTCGTCACCTCGTTGCCTATCTGCAGTGTCCGTATTGCTAACCGATTCTCGTACCAAGGAGCTGCGCGGTTTGCAAAATCAGTCATAGCACCCGTGCCGCTGATGGTCAGTACGCTGTCGCATGTCAACTCCCACGTCAAGTTTTCGCCGCACGTGCCTGAAAGGGTGGTGCAAGGCGTTTCGGGCTCATCTCCTATCGGCAGGATGTTGGTGAAATCTTGCCATTGGTCTGCGGACTGATATGCCGTTACGCTTTCAGCGGGGACGTATACAGGGATAGAGGTTTTCACAGCTATAGTTACTCCAATTTCTTCTAAGTAACACAAGAACGCACCGGTATTACAAGTGGGAGGAACGGCTGCGTAACAGGTTATTTGGGTGAGGAAAGGAGCTCCTAAAGCATTTACACCGAGACGTAGGACACTGCTCGGAAGGGTAATCTCTGTCAAATCTACACACTCTGCAAAAGCATAAGCCGCTATGGATACAATACCTTCCGGAACGGAATAGGCACCGCTATAGTTTCTCGGCATAAAGCCAAAGATGTGTTCATTATAAACCGGTTCCGTCAAGCGATCGCAGCCAACAAAGGCTTTTGTGCCGAGTGCGCGAACGCTATTTGGCATGTTGATAGTTGCGAGGTTGGTGCAGTTGTAGAAAGCTTTCGGCGCAATCGAATCAATACCGTCGGGCAGAATGGCTATCTTGATTTGCTCTTTGTACGGAGCCCAAGTCGGCAATGCCCCCCACATAGCTCCGGAACCGCTAATCGTCAATACACTATCACAAGTTAATTCCCATGTTAGGTTGTTACCGCAAACGCCATAAAGTGTTGTGCACGGCCCCTCTCCTGTGACTTCTTCCACTGCGACCGGATAAACACGGATGTTTGTATTAGATATGCCGTTGAATGCCGTTATGTTGTATAGTTTGTCTGCTTGAAGAGTTGCACCAATCCTGAATTGGTTGTAGAACCGTATTTGTTGACCGTTCCATGAACCATAAATAGTGTTTCTTCTTACTTCTGTAAATGCTGTGTCCGTAGCGAACGACACGTTCTTATATACGACATACTGATTTACATTATTCGCTGAAGGAACTTCCGTTGCTTCCATCGGTGTAGGTATCTCACCAGCAGTTACCGTCAGATCCGCTACCGTAGTGAGCGGGGTGATTTCATAGCACCCATAATAGATGTTTATCTTTCCCTCCATACCGGCTTCTACATGGTCACCGGCTTGCAGACCATAATTGTTCTGATAAATCATACCATATCCGGTTGCATCATTGATATAGCAGTACGCCCCATTGACATAAACCACATCAAACGCTCCGAGTGTGAAGGCGGAGTCTTGTGCCATGTTGTACGTGTCGGCGATCTGAACTAATTCGGCTTTTGCGAATCCTACACTTGCCAGAAGGGCAAACAAAAGAGTAAAAAGTTTGTTTTTCATAATTGTAACAATTTTGCGACGCAAAATTACTACTTTTTTTTGATATACGCAAGAGAAAAATGAAAAATCTACGGATTCTAAAGAATAAATTCTTTACAATCCTCAGTCCCTGCTCGGGGGAGTTCTGCACAACCCATTAATGGTGGGAGGCTTGTCAGCCTTTCTTTTTTGTTATATATAGCTTTCGCTTATGCGAACATAGACTCAGCTACACATAACAAAAAAAGAACATCTTGCGATGTTCTCTCACCCTTATAGGGTTGTGGGCGTTTACGGATTCGAACCGCAGACCCTCTGCTTGTAAGGCAGATGCTCTAAACCAGCTGAGCTAAACGCCCTCAAATCTGCTTCATTTTCAAAAGCGGGTGCAAAAGTACTGCTTTTTTTTGATATGTGCAAATTTTTTTGAAAAAAAATGCACTTTACCCCTCATTTTTTTGCAAAAACACGGTAATTATACCATTTTTTATCCTCATAACGGTAGAAAACCGCATAACAGAGGATGGTAATGAGCGTACCGACGAGGATGCCTGCAAAGACATCAGCGGTGAAATGTTGGGAGAGGTAAATCCGGCTGTATCCTCCCAAGGCAGCGAGTGCAAAGAGCAGCAGCTGGACCGCTATCGCTGCAAGACCGCTGGAGCTGTAAGACCGCTTCGCTGTAGGACCGGCTTCGCCTGTAAGTTTATCCGTTATGAGGATGCACGCTACAAACGCCAGCGCGAAGAAACTCGTTGTGTGACCAGAAGGGAAAGAGTACCACTGGTTCATGCGCACACCTTCGGTGAGCGGCAATTGCAGATCAGGGAAATGCTGTGCAAACCAAGTTACCGGTCGCGGGGCATTGATGATATGCTTGAAGAGCTGGGTCGTGAGGGCCGACAGGATCATGGCCGACGAAGCCATGACACCGTTACCAATGCGACTGAAAAGCAGCAGGCACACGCACAGCACGTACGGGAACCACTCCGCTACCTGCGTGTAATACCTATAAAATATATCGCGCGCGGGCGTGTGACGATCGCAAAGCAGCAGGTGCAAATCTCCCTTCTGGATATAGATAAGCGCTAAGCCCAATACTCCGAGGAGTATCAGGCTTAGAGCAAGAAAGATCGCGTTTTGTTGGAATAACTTACGCATTTATTTCATTCGTTGACCGTAAATGTTATAATCCTTTTCGTCCTTGCGAATGACGAGCCGCTGGTTGATCAGGTGCTTGGTCGCCGGCGCCTTGTTCGATTCAGAAACGTAGTTGTTTACTTTCTCAATCATTTGCGCGCAAGAGGGTAGGATCACACCGTCCGAACGAGTCAGGATAACGGAATAGTACTGGCCGATCACGAATGTTGTATCCAAATGGTAAACAGACTGCGTAGCACCCGGAATCGGTGCTCCATCGAGCAGCCACTGGTAACCGGTGAACTCATATCCGCCGTTGTTCTCTTTGTTATAAACGGCCAGCACGTTATTGAACTTGCATTTGAAGATCGTACTCGGGTAGTATATCGCGAACTCAATCGGGAATTCCAGTTTGCGGTTGCAGATGGTGTCTTGTACCGTAATGGTTGCTTGGTAGTAATCCGGTTTGAGTTTGTCGGTCGGCAATTCGAAGTACCAGTCAAGGGATTTTTTCTTCGGCTCAATCTTTACGTTGGTCTTACCGTAGACGAAATGGGCTTCTGCGATATCGCCTTTCTTATAATTGAACGGCAGAATAACCGTATCGCCTTGGCATGCATGTGCGCCGGAGTTAGGAATGTCCATATCGAGACAGGTCTTGATATGCACATAGCAGGTGTCGTAGAGGCGGCAGCCATACTCATTCGCATATTCCGTATACCAAGAAATGATACCGTCAGCCGGCAAGGTCTGCGGGAAATACCATTTGCCATGCACGTAAGCACTATCGAACTCATCGACGGTAGCGTAACGACTGGTCTCCAGACCGTAGGTGGTCAGACTGATCTGAATGGGCTCCGTACAGGGCGCGTCCGGATTGAGGATCTCCATTCTGCCGAAGTTAACAAGGCTGTCTAAGTAATTCTGTCCCTTGATACGAATAGTGTCAGCCCATTCTTCTTGCGTCAAACAATGCTTGGACGGATCGACCCAAACGGTATCCTGCCGAACAACGCGGAAGGAGAATTTTACATGACCGATGAACTGGTCGGCTTCATCGGTGCAGACTTGGTGACCATATAGATCGGCCTCTACGTCGTACCAACCGGGAACGGTGTAGGAGTGCTCTACTTGCGCTGTAGAGTTGTAGTCGGTGATACCGTCGCCGAAGTTCCAATCCACACGGGCAATCTCGTCGGTTCCCACCTTGGCATCAAACAGCAAGGTGTCTCCCATACAGAATCGGGTGTCGCTGCGATAGCCGTTTGTAAAGGTCTCACCATTCACCTTTACACCTTGTTCTACAGCAGCGGAACCTACCGAGTATGCATAACTTTCGTCATTACCGTTACCATAGACGTGGGCAATACATCCCTGTGGGTTTTGGAGTTTAAACACGCGATTTCCTCGTCCTGTTTTGCCCACCGTAGAGAGGTGAACGCGGGCATAAGACCATTGCGTATTACCATCAACGGTGTTCCAAGAGATTGTCTCAACGGGCGCAGGAGTAATAGTTGTTTGGGCTGTTGCTGCAGTCGGACACACGATATCAATGTAGTGTTTATCGGTCTTAGTAGTACCGCAGACACCAAAGGTGATGTCGTTGATACGTTGCTCCAGCGGGGATATCCACACCATAGACGGGTCTCCACGGCTGTTATCCATTTCAGACGGGGTGGATTTATACGCGTTACTTACGTCGTACGAATACACCGCTACGGGGCAGGAAGTATTCAGATATACTGCATCTGCTGTGATGTTGACATCTGCTCTATGCACCAAGTCAGCCTGAGTCGGTTCATTCAGACGCATCTCAAACTCAAAAGTTTCACCGGCATTGATCATACCCACATTATAACCGTCAATATTGAGTGATGTTCCGTTCGTGCTTGCAGTAACCCGGATACGATTCGCGTCTTTCTCTTTAGAACGCGTTACGACGAAATTGGTTCCCCAATACTCAATCGGCATCGCTTGCTCATACGTACAATCACGAGCTGACTTACCACCCGGAATCTGGGTGAAGACGTCTCCTTGGAATACGGCAATCGGTTTGTCCGCGTTAACGTGGGAACCGGACAACGTTTGCAAGGTTTGCGAAATAACGTAATACGTCTGCCCTGCATTAAGCGTTACCGTAAAGGGAACATTTGCCGCCTTGCCATCCTGTGTTTGAGTCGAAGGAGTGATCGTGACCTTGGTGTTGTTCTCTGTTGCCAGAATGGTGAACATCGCCAACGCATCTCCGTCACTCGGTTTGATGTACGGTGGATAATCTTGCGTGTAATATTCGTTTTTGAGTACATGAAGCGGCAGAATATTGGCTGCATCAAAGGAGTTCAGCATCCACAAAGCCGCATAGACCGACACGTCCTCATCAGTTACCACTTTCAAACCATAGTTATGCGTTTTTCCCGCTTCCGGTTTGATGTTATTAATCGAATTGGCGTTTGTCGGGTACCACTGTGCCAATGGAATCTCACTCTCAAAAACAGCCCACTCGTCAGCGCCTACAGAACGCGTAACGCCTGCCCAGTTGGGATCGTTGGGGTTGGTGATGGTAATCGTTGTTGCTTTCTTAGTAGACACTGCAATAAAGGGGGTAGGAGTGCCTTCTGCCGGAGCAGCCGAAAGCGTCAATGCTACCCAGAACTCTTTACCTTCGGTTGATGACTGCGCCCATGAGGGCAATGCATAACCGATTAGCAGTACGATGAGCAATAATGATTTAAGTTGCTTTTTCATATCTCAGATATCAGTTGTTTACAAAATTTCGATCTCAACACGTCTATTGTTCTGACGTCCTTCTTCGGTGTCGTTGGTGTCGATCGGTTGGCTCTCACCGCGACCTTCCGCCTCAATACGATCGGCTGCTATACCGCGCTCAATCAAGTCGTCGCGAACGGCATTGGCACGTCCTTCGGACAGTTTCTGGTTAGCGGCATCTTTACCTACATTGTCGGTGTGACCGATGATCTTAATACGTACCTGCGGGTTGCGCGCCAGATACATATAGAGGTCATTGAGGGCTTCCTCCGAGGTCTTCAGGATACGGGTCTTGTTGGTGGCGAAGAAGAGGTTCTTTACGATGAAGACCTCACCTTTCTTAACAGGAACCAACTCGATATTCAGACTGTCGCCGATGTTCGCGATAGCGATATCCACCGTGTCGTAACCCATCTGTGCGATGAAGAGACGGTAGTTCGGACCTTCTTCCAACATCTGGCGGGTGGTTCCGCTCACAGAGTCGGTAGCAAGGCTGTAAGCCGGTTCGGCTACGCCGCTCTTGTTAATACGTACGGTCGCCGGAACAACGAGTCCTGTCTCCTTATTAGTTACGCGCACGCGCAGTACAGGACGGTGACGCATCGCGATGGTGACATACTCGGTTGTACCTACTTTCTCGATATCGAATGTCTGCGTAGCAGGGTAGTAGTTCTCTGCTTTGACATCTACGGTGAAGTTACCCAATGCATGTTTCTGACGAAGCCCCTTCGGCGTGATCTGTTTCTCACGCATAGCGATCTTGCCACTCTCGGTAGCGTGGGTCTCAATCAACGCTTTCTCCAGCGGCTGGTTCGTCTCAGCATCGACTACGCTGTAAATGGCATATGCGGGAGGCGGCGGAACGGGACGAGCCTGTTTGCCGGGAACCTCAAACTGGATAGCGAACTTAGCGCCCACAAAGAGGTTGTTGAGTGCCGTGTTGCCGTTAAGCGCCAGCAGGGTGTTGGATTTAACCACCTCCACCTTGTCTGCATCGAACTCCACCGGATCAGCCTTCGGCGTAGCGTTATTGTTGAGCACGCTATATTCGGCAAAAAGCGCTACACGATAGTGGATGTGCTCCTGACCGAACGGCAGACGCTGACCCGGTTTGACTTTGGCTTTCTTTGCCTTGGGATCAGGCTGTTTCTGCAACCACTCATCCAGATCCAGGCCTAATTCAATAGCGGCACTTACATCCGGAATAGCGAACTTCATCGGTTGTTTGGTCTGACCGTTCAGATCCCAGATACCCATACCGTACGGATCAAAGAAAGCCGGGTCGTCAACGGTGATGTCATACTGACCTTTCTGGCTGTAACCCAATGGCAGATTATAGTGCGCTTTGGCACCAACCAGGAAATAGTAGCGGCTGAACTGTGCACCGAACATGACCGGAATACCGATACCAAGCATGTTACGCTGTTCGACTAACTTGTCAAACAAGTAGTTGTATTGTGCTCCGTATTTGGTGTCTATACGCGTAGCCTGGAAGCCGTAAGACGAAGTCGAATTGAGGAAACGAGCGTCCAAGCCGGTCTCGAAGCGGAAGTGTCCGTACTCGAGGCTGTAGGTCAGATCCAAACCAGCACCGCCACCACCGGTAAGTGAACGATAGGCGTAATCATTACCCAGTTGCTTACCGCTACTAATGGCAGCCCATTGATCGCCTTGCTTATCCATCAAAGCCGAGTAACCGGCACGTAAACCGATGTTGAAGAACGATACCACTTCGGTCTTGGGGTTCTCCAAACTCTCCTGGTATTTCTCGTAGTCACGAATGGCTTTTTCCTCTTTTGCTTTTGCATCCGCCTCTTTCTTCGCTTGCTCTTCGGCACGCTTCTCTGCTACTTTAGCACGTTCTGCAGCGGCTTTATCGCGCTCAGCCTGCTTCTTCTCATTCTCCTTAGCAGCAGCGGCTTTCTTCTTTTCTGCCTCGCGTTTCTTTGCATCAGCAGCTTTCTGTTTCTCGCGTTGCGCTTTTTCTTTCTCTTTGGCCTTTTGTGCTTTGGCTTTCTCCTGCTCTTTTTTCTTCTTGGCAGCTGCTTTCTGCTTATCCGTCTGTCCGGCAGGAACCGGTTCCGGCATAGCGTACATGGCTATTGGAGCAGCATTCAAACTAAGAACAACACTTGCAATCAGTATGTTTCGAAATAAGTTTTTCATATCCGTGTTCTCCTGTATTTAAGGTTATTGAATGATAAACTTGAAACTACGTGTCTTCTTGTCCGTTACCACACGAAGCAGATACAGATCCGGTTCGGTAGGCGTATCAATCAGACATCCGCCGTTCGGTAAGAGGAACTTCCAGTCCTTGTAGATATTACCGCTTGTGGTGATCCATTGGGCGTAGCACTCGATGTCGGTCTTACCGCCCCAGTTGGCGTTGACAAATACCTTATCGCCGTGCTTGTATCCGTACGAAGCGGAAATAATAAGACTGTCCGGATTGTTGATAAAGCCGTGCTTGGTGGTGTCTACAATGAACGGTTTAGCACACGCGCAGTTGTACAGCGAATCCGCTAAGCCTTTATTGATCCAGAAGCATATATAGAATTCGTCGTTCATGTAATCTTCGCCCGGGATGTCGTACATGTTGAGTACCGACGATGTCTGCGCGGGAAGCGCTGTACTGTCGCTCGTGCGGAACCATTGGAAATCGCTCAGCGCGAGACCCTTAATCTGCGGATGATCTTTCAACAGACCGAGAACGTTCGTGTAACGCTGGTCAATCACATCATTGCCTACCGGCAGACGGAACGGCAATACCGCCGTTGTGTCGCCGCAGTTGGAGGTGATATCAATGGTAATACCGTAAGTTACGCCCGGTTCTGCATCTGTCGGAATCTGCAGTTCAAAATGATCCGGTTTGATGCTCAGCATACCCTTTCCGAATCCGGCTGCTTTTGCTACGTCGTTGAAGTCTACTTTCACATTATTTCCCGTCAAATCGATCGTACTGGTATATGGAATCGTACCCGGTTTTTGGGTGCCATCTTTCTCAGGGCAAGGAATTTCTGCCTGGCCGATGGTGAAAGTGTAACGACCGATGTTCACTTGGATATTAATCACCGTCTTCGCCGACTGACCTACGCAGACATTGCTGCTATTGCGGTAGATCGTACAAGAAGCGTCGTAGATACCGCCATTGACGTAATAGTGCGGAACGATGGTCGATGTGTCTTGTTTCAACGTTACGTCCGGCGTTCCGTCGCCGAAATGCCAAGTGATACTATCCGGAATGAAGTCCGGTTTGCAAGCAAACTTGACGGTATCTTTACCGCAGAGTTTGTTTTCTTTTTTGTCCGAGAACTCCTCTCCGTTGATATAGATCGATTGACTCAACGATTTCGTTGCACCGCCGGCATTGTAACCGTAACTCTCGTTGCTGGTATAACCGTAAACATATGCGGTAAAGCCTTCACCCTCTTGTGCGTTGTTCAATTTGAGGGTGTGCGACAGCGGTTTGCTGTTCTTGGCCGTTGTACCTAAGTCATGACGTACGTAGTAGTAACGGTATTTGCCGTCGCCGTTATTATCGCTACCGACAACCGGCTCCCATCCGGTGAGAGGATTGTTGTCCAGCGTCATGTTGTTGACGGGGCGTACATTGATGCTGTCCGTAACTACATTGACATAGTGCTGGGTGTTCGATCCTTTGCTATTTTTACTGGAATAGGTAGAGAAAGTAATCTGGTCGATCTTCTGCTCAATCGGGTTCACCCACAACATAGAAGGGTCACCGTCGTTGCTGCCACGCTTTCCATCCCATTCCTGCGAAACGATGAACAGGTGGATACCGCATGGACAAGAAGTCTCGATAAAGCAACTGCCACCCGGTACATCTGCATCAGGACGTGTCTCATCGCCTTTTTTACCACCGTTTGTGATGGCGTCTCCTAATTGGATCTCCCAATACTGTTTGCTCTCTTTGGGGTCCGAGGAACTGAAATTGAAGGTATGACGAAGTACTCCGTTAATCCTTACCTCCGTGCCATCGTTAATAGCCATAATACGCAATACGTCGCGTTTACGAGCACTACGCGTTACGGCAAAGGTGGTGCCCCAAGTAGAAATAGGCATAGCTTGCGAGAAGAGGTGGTCACGCTGTTGAATAGGATCATTGAGACCCAGATCGGAGTAGAACGGCAAGTTGGAGTGCGGATTGCCTTGGAAAACAGCAATCGGCTTGTTGGCAGTCACAGAAGTACCACTCAGATCATAGTCGTGACCTTCGCCGTCGCCGGTCCACACATACCATACTTGTCCCTCTTTTAACACCGCGGTATTCACGGTCGTACCTTTGGCATTTAAATCCGTTTCCGCGGATAAGGTATAAGAAACTTCCGTACCATCCTCTACTGCTACGATAGCAAAATGCGTACCTTGCGGAGCATTTTTGTGATCAGAAGGTGTATAGCACTGAATCAAATAATCCGTCTGCAGGGCCGTTTTTGGCAAAACGTTGGCTGCATCAAAAGATGCCTCCTTATAATTGCTCGCGAAGAGCGATATGGGTGCAGTAGAAGTGACGTGCAATGCTGTACTGTCGACCTGTTCGGAGCGACGGGTATAGCAAAACTCATTGTCACTGTTGGTCGACTGCGCTGTACCTTGATACAATTGAATCTCTGTCGCCTGATTGGCCACAATAGAAACATTGAACGGAAAGACTGCTCCTGAAAGAGCGACACCGTCTACATACACTGCTACCGCTTTCCCTTTGAAAAATGGATTGGTAATCGTTACCTCACAATCCGAACGGGAAGAAACAGTAAGCGACAAAATAATGTCTTTGTCATCGTCATCACGATGATCCGCTTGTAAAAAAGTTACCCAGAAATCAGTACCTTCTGTGGACTGTCCTTCCTCAACCTGATCGGCTTTGGCTCCAATGAAAGGAACTACCAGCAGACCGCAGAGGAGGATGTTGAATAGTTGTTTTTTCATATTAGTTGTTTTGTTAAATGTGTACGTTCTAAATCGGGTGCAAAGTTACAACTTTTTCCTCACACGCGCGTACACATATTCACGAAAAGTGTGTAAAATTTGACACACCTATCGTATCTGCTGACCTAATGGGGTATAAATTGACGCATTCCGAATAATCACAACACGTCCTTCCCGCAATTCCTTGCGGGCCGGGCTTTCACGAAGGGGCACAGTTATCCCTGTCGTTTGGCCGTTGGGTTGGATCATGTACAACTCTTGCATGCATGCACGTTTGGTGGTTGCACCTCCGACAGAGATAATCGTGATACTGTCTGTTCCCGCCGGAATAGTTGTGCGATACCGAACCTCATTTCTGGTGTTTTGAGCAACTGTTTCCGCAATGGAACGAATTAATGTGTTGCCGCAGTATATATCCAATTGCATGGAGTTGGCGGTATTGTATACGGATGCCCGGAAGACCAAAATGGCAGAATCGGTCAGATTGAGGTGATTGAAGGTTAAATAACCATCCGTTGTGCTGGCTCCCATCGTAATTGAGCGCGTTCCGTTTGATTGAATCTTGTCGCTGGCATAGCCTTTGATGTCGCCGTTGGAATAATCATTCACGATCGCTTTGGACAAGCCCGGCAGATAGATCAGCGTGTCGTATTGTTGAGGATCGGGTTCCGGAGTAATAGGATCCGGACATACACCGCTTTCGAAAGCGCAGGCTAAAGAGGATAAATTCACGGATTGACCTTTCTTGTTTCCCCATATATACTCCACCAATTCCGGATAATCAATAAACGGATTACGGTTGCCTTGTATGGTTGATATCTGGTCGGCACGACAAATCTCTTTGTTGCTTACCGGGTCCGCACGGTGCCAGTCCAAAAGTACTTGCACGATGGTTGGCGTAAACCGCAGATAGGAATCATTATTCACATAATCGCTATAAGTCGAACTCCATGTTTGTTGCTCGTAAGCAGTCACCATATAGAAATAGGTACGCGCAAAATCGCCGCGGTATTCAGCAGCCGGTTCCCAACAGATATAGTTGTATTGGGATTTGTTTTTGGAATCCATGCGGAAAGAGCCGTTGTCAAACTTATCTCCGCGGGTTACATGTCCGGGCGCATAATTGCTCTTGTTGGAATTGGCTTGGGCATCGGACGGATTGAGGTTATAAAGATCGCGATAGATCGTATCCGTCTTTGCACCTGTTCCCCACCAACTTTTGGGCAAGCAATGCTCGATATTGAGCGAACAACCGGACTCGCCTCTATCATTAGGGTAATAACGTACACAGTTGGAGTACATATCCCAGATGATTCCATCCGGATGCATGTCTGTTAACGGGAAAGCATACCACGTGCCGTAGCCCTTCAGATCACCTTTCTCCCACTCGGGCGGATTGGATGAACCATGGTACTCATTCGTACCGTAAAAATATCTTTCTCCGCCTTTGATGATGGAGTAAAGCGTCGATTTGAGCACGGAGTCTTGGGTGCCGTTAATGGCATCGTAGTAGCCCGCGGGGATGGCTTCTGCAAAGAGTGCCATCGAGAATAGGCTTGCAATTGCAAACAGGAAAAGTTTTTTCATGGTATTGGTGTTTTTAGTTTTTACATTTGGTGGCGCAGGCTAATAGCAGGTTCAGCGTGACGTACCAAAGGATACAACCTGTACCGCTAAAGAGCGCAAATTCAATATGATGTGCAATAATTGCCTTGGCTACACAAAAACCGATAATCACTATGCAACCCACCAGGAAACTGAGGATCACCGTCTTCTCTTTAGCCCAGCCCTTGAAGCTGAAGAACGGGATCTCGGCGTTGAGCAACCAGCAGCTGACAAACGACAAACCAATCAGTACCCAAGCCATCCAGTCGTACGCTAACATCGCCAAGGGCATGCAACAGATGCCGCCCCAGAAGATCGCGTTGGCAGGGGTAGCCAAACCGATAAACGAATCGTGCTGACGCTCATCAACGTTGAACTTCGCCAAGCGCAAAGCCGAGAAAGCAGCCATGATCAGCGCCAATGCAGCCCACCAGCCGAGGATCGGACGCAGGAAACAGAATAGCATCATCGACGGCGCCAGACCGAAGGTGATATCGTCTGCCAGCGAGTCCAACTCTACGCCTAATGGGCTCGGAGCTTTCAGTAGACGTGCACTCAAGCCGTCGAAGAAATCAAAGAAAGCTCCCGCCAGAATGAACACAAAGGCCCATACAAAAGCACCTTGCGTAGCTAAAAAGACCGCTATACTGCCGCACAACAGGTTGCAGCTTGTGATTGCATCCGGAATGATTCGTTTATTCATATCCTATTTTTCTAATTTTCTATAAACCAAATATGTAACTACTATGGAGGGTACACAGCAGGCCATCACGATCCAGAAAAAGCCCAGGTATCCCGCCGCCTCTTGGATATATCCGGCTACCATGCCCGGTAACATCAGCCCGAGGAACATGAACGCCGTGCAGATCGAGAAGTGTGCCGTCTTATAGGCACCATCTGCCACGTGGATCATGTACAACATGCAGGCCGTGTAACCCAAACCGTATCCCAATTGCTCCAAACCAACGCACAGACTCAAGATCCAAAACGCAGTAGGCTGAAATTGCGCGAAATAGACATACACGATGCAGGGTAGGGTAAGGCACAGCGCCATCGGGATAATGGCTTTCTTCAGTCCCGTTCGGCTTGCCCAGATGCCGCCGCCTATTCCGCCCAAAAGCATCAAGATGACACCTATTCCCGTGATCTCACCAATCGTGTCCACCGTGATGCCCAAGCCTCCTTGTTCCCGTGCTGCCAGGAAGAAGGGGTTGCATAACTTAAGCAATAGCGCCTCCGGCAACCGGTAGATCAGCATAAAACAGAGTGCCAACACGATGCCCGGTTTCTTGAAAAACTCCGCGAACACCTGTCCTACTTCCCGCCAGATCTGTCCGCTCGCCATTTCCAACTTTACGCTCTCCACACGCGGCATCTGCCATGTGTGCCAGAGTGCCATCAGGGCCAGCAGACCGCTGCATAGCAGCAAGGCGAAGGTCCAAGAACTCGGTATGTCGGTCCGTTTCTGCAACCATCCCACCAGCATCAGCAGCAAGGACTGACAGAAGATGTTGGCAATTCGGTAAAACGTCGATCGTAACCCCACGTACGCCGATTGGTCATGCTCGTTGAGGGCAATCATGTAGTACCCGTCTGCCGCGATGTCGTGTGTCGCCGAGCAGAAAGCCGTAATGGTGAACAAGATCAGCGCGATCGTGAAATGTCCTTTCGGTGCAAGCCAAGCCAATAAAGCTACCGTCACCGCCATCAGGATCTGCATCGTCAGCACCCACCACCGTTTCGTGCGGAGCACGTCCACAAACGGACTCCAGAGGGGTTTGACTACCCACGGAAAAGCAATCAGCGAGGTGAATAAAGCCATTTCACTATTGGGCACCCCCAACTGTGCAAACAGCGTCACGCTTATGCTGGTAACCAAAAAGTATGGGATACCCTCCGCTAAATAGAGCGTTGGCACCCATACCCAAGGTGATATATTCCTTATATTATTACGCACGCGCGCGCCTTATTGGAAGTTAGCGCGGTTGTCGGTCACGTCCGCCTTGTCTTCCAACAACTGCATTGCCTGGTAAGGCAGGTAAGCATAGCGACTTGCCAACTGCGTCTTCTCGCTCTGAGCGTCAAAAGCAGCCTCGAGGTTGTTAGCCGCGCCGGTCTTCACAACAAACACACCCATGTTGCCCTTGATCGGCTCGCTCAATGCGTTCTCGCCTTGTGCGATAGCGGCACCGATAACGGCCGGCTCCATACCAGCGTTACCGAAACGGCTGTCACCCAGCGCTACACGCTCCACGTGCTGAACCGGTTGCTTCATGATCTCAGCTGCTGCCTCGATGCTCTCCACACCTTTCAGTTGCTTGATGATATAAGCAGCCTTGGCGTTGTTCGTTGCCTCATAAGTCAACTCTGCACGTACAGCCTCCAACGGACGGTACTCACCGTCGTTCACCTCAGTCAGGGCAGCTACAACGAACTGCTGACCGCACTCAAACACGTCAGATACCTGACCTTCTTTCGCCTCGAAAGCCCAACGGATGATCGGACGGCTGGCCTTGAGCTGGCCTACCTTGTCGGTCGTTGCCGTGAGGTTGTACTGCGGAACAACGGTCATACCTGCTGCCTGCGCAGCTGCTTCAAGTGCCTCGGCGTTATTATTGTTGACGACGAATTGCTTTGCGCTGTTATAGATGGTAGAGTAGGTCTTGCTCGACGGAGTGACCTCACGCGCCAGGATAGCCAACTTCACCTTCGGGGTCGGTTTGCCGATCTCCAGAATCTCATACTCCTGCTCGCCCATACCCATTGCTACTTTGAACTTGTCACCACGTTTGCCCTTCAGTGCCGGCTCTGCGATGTTCTTCGGCAGATCAGCTGCCTTGAACCAACCGAGCTCCTGGTCTTCCTGACCTTCCTCGGCGGCAATAGCCTTCAGCTCAACGCTATCCGGCAGCGAGTAACCTGCTTGCATGATACGTGCCATAGCATAGGTGTTGTTCTCAAAGAGAATGTCCGTGCAGTCGCCGGCTTTAGCATCCTTGGCGAACGCGAACTCCTTGAACTGTGCCGGTACGGTCTCTTCCGAGTAGTCGCGACCGTCGTACATGATATCCGAATTGGTGTTTACCACCAGACTTACATCCTCCGTGGTCTTGAACTCGTCCTGCAGACGAACCAAGAGTTCCTGAGCTGCCTTGAAATCATCTTCGCTCGGAACGATGTCGAAAGCGATATACTTGATCGCACGGTTCGGGGTCTGCTTGTACTGCTCTTTGTGCTGTTTGTACAGCGCCTTGATGTCACCCTCGTTCACTTTGACGAGACTGTCTGCTACCGTGTAGTACGGCTGCATCACATACTCAGCGCTCACACCGTTCTGACGACCGTTGAAAGCAAACTCAGCATCCAGTGAGTTGGCCTTGATCAGGTGCTGGAACAAAGAGGTGTATTTCTCTTGCATGTAACTGATACGAACGGCTTTCTCCCAATACATCCAATAGGTCTTGGCCTGTTGGAGGTTGGCGTTCTGAGCTGCATCCTCACCGTCTTCGTTGATAGCGGAGATCAGGCTCTTCACCGTCTCGCGACTGTACTGACCGTTCTCGTCTTGGAACGCACGACGACCACGCAGGATCTGGTGAATGTTCTTACCCACACAGAGTTCCGTCAACTCGTCTGCCGTGATGTCCATACCGATCTCCTCCGCTTGAGCACGCAGGGTGTAGTCCATTACGAACATGTTCCATACCTGGTTGCGAATCTGCGAATAGGTGTCTTCGTCAAAATCCGAACGACCACTCTCAATCTTGTACACTTCAGTTAATTGGTCTTTAGCTGCCTCATACTCCGTGTAGTGAATTTTCTGACCCTCAACTACGCCGACGTTCTCGCGGCTGCGATTGAAGAAACTGCTACCGGAGTTCAAAAAATCTCCGAGGATAAACGCTAACATGGCGAGACCCACAATTGCGATCAACAACGCGCCATGATTTCTAATTCTTTGTAAACTTGCCATTTTTATTATTTAATCTTTAAATTTAAATTCCAATTTAAAAATTCGGGTTCGAGGACTCCAGTACGTAGCCCTTTGCCGGCTCGCAGATACCGTTGTAGTTCTGGATCTCATCCACCTTAACCACTACCGTATCACCAATCATCAACTGTTTGTAAGCGGTGAACTTACCGTTGTTCTTACCTTTCAGACGATAGCAGGTAGCGTACGTACCGCCGTCCGACGAGATGGTGAACACCATGTTGCCGTAGCTCTGCAAATCCGACGGGGTAGGCATCTCCTTCGTAATCACAACGCCGCGGATCTTGAACGAACCGGTAGCCTTGTTACCCGCACCTACGCTGTCCGAGATCAGGATGGCGTCGTTCACGCTCAGCTCACCGGCTTTCGGCTCCGGACAGCCCTTGAAATCACACGATACCAGCGAATCGATCTTCACAATGAAACCGTCTTTCAATTCCGGCGTCACCTTACCGCTCGCGGATACATATTTGGTCAGCACACCGACAACCGTCACGCGGCTCTCTGCCAACGGCACTTGCTTTCCGCTCTGGAAACGAATGTTGTTCTCATTCTTCATGTAGTAACAAGCCAGACCGGATACACCACCGTTGTCCGAGATGGTGAAACTGATATCACGTCTCTTAGCCGGCACTTCGAACGGGTGGGTCGCGTTGGCGGTAACCATGCCGCGGATCTTATACACCTCCGTCGTCTCGCCGCCATTCGGTAAGGAACGACAAAGCGCAATCGCGCTATCCACGGAGATCTCGATACCGTTCGTATCCGGAATAAGCACCTGGATCGAATCGGGGATGTTCTCGTTGTTCGTGCCCGGAGCGTTAATGTACGGAGTCTCCTTGCAACTTACCATTACCATCGCGGCCATTGCGACCAACATAAAAATACTCTTTTTCATATTCTTTTCGTTTTTAGATATTATCTTCAAGGTTAGCTATTGTACACATTATCTCAAAATAGCGCACAAAATTACAAAAAATATTTCACGCGCGCAAATAAATTAAAAAAAAAGTGAAAAAAATCATACATTTCTTGCGTATATAAAAAAAATGTAGTATCTTTGCACGCTTTTTGATTATTAACCCAAATTAGGAGGAAAAAACTATAGCAACAATTCCCAACAGACCGCGTGGCGGTCGCGTTATTAAAGAAGACCCGCATCGTATTAACGACAAGATCCGCGGCGTCGCTCAAGTGCGCCTTATCGGCGACAATGTAGAGCAAGGCATCTACTCGTTCCAACAGGCGATGCACATTGCCGATGAACAGAACCTCGACTTGGTCGAGATCGCTGCTACGGCGAACCCGCCTGTGTGCCGAATTGTTGACTACCAGAAGTTCCTCTATGCGCAGAAGAAAAAGCAGAAGGAAGCGAAAGCCAACCAGAAGAAGCAAGAGGTGAAAGAGATCCGCTTCGGTCCGCAAACCGACGATCACGATTATAACTTCAAGCTCAAGCATGCGCAGGAGTTCCTCAAGGAAGGCAACAAAGTGAAAGCTTACGTCTTCTTCCGTGGACGCTCCATTGTCTTCAAAGAGCAGGGCGAACTGCTGCTCGCGCGCTTTGCCGCAGATCTCGAAGAGTACGGTAAGGCAGATAATGTACCGAACCTCGAGGGCAAACGAATGATCATGTTCGTCAGCCCCAAGAGCCAGAAATAAGAATTACGGGCAATTGCCCTGCCAAACGTTAGTTATTCGTTAGCTATTGCTTGGTTATTAGTTAGATATTAAGCCGCCCGAAGGCTTACCTTATTATGCGCTGCCTATCGGACGAATTATTAACAATTTAATTATTTATTATTACAAAATGCCAAAGGTAAAAACGAACTCCGGTGCAAAAAAGCGTTTCACG